>DEBC01000038.1:53357-71870 GCA_002348365.1 Alphaproteobacteria bacterium UBA2966
AATCAGTGCGCCAATCCCAGCCACTTCTTGGGTTCGATTACTCATGGCGCATGGAACGAATTCCCCGACCTGAATCACACCAGCTACATGATCCAGCTCGGTTCGGAGTTCGGCTTCGGCGCCCACCAGTCGTTCGTCCGATTCGCCCGGGAAATGGCCGAGGCCCGGGAACGCGGCATGAAGCTCGTAGTCGCGGGCGCCCTGGTGGTCGCGACCTATCAGGGCTTTGCCATGTCCCACTCGTCTGCCATCGCGTTGTGGAGCACGGCAATGATGCCCTTTGCGAGCCTTCTCTATGCGATCACCGGCGGCACGGCCTTGGTCTTCCTGCTGCAGGGAAATGACGTGACGATGAATGCCTGGGCCGATGCGCAATCAATCATGTGGGCGTTGCTCGGGGCGGTCCTCGTCATGCTGCTCGGACTTCTACATGCCGCGTACCACGGCTCCCCCGGCGGCAAGGTGTCTGCGCAACTTCTCCTCCGCACCTTGTACGCCAAATGGTTCTACGGCGTCGTCCTCGGGACGGGTGTAGGCCTGCCACTCCTCACACTGTGGCTTGGCGACAGCGGACTCGCAGCGCGATTGATCGTTGCAATTGGCACGTTGACTGGCTTCTACGCGTTCCGCGTACTCGTCTTCAAAGCGGGCGTGTACGAGCCCGTGATGCAGTTCGGTTCCCTGTTCGGCACGGACAAGGACTAGGAGCGCGAATCGCTGCTCCCAACCAGTAGCGTCGTTCCCAACTCATCTCACCAGCGACGCGACATCACCCGTACCGACTTAAACCCGCGGTCGGCGTCTGAGTTGTATGAAATGCCTTCTAAATCTGCCGAAGGTGGATATGTCGGCCGCGCATGGCTCAGTGCTTCTCGAAATCGACCCGTTCGTCGACGGGAAGATCGAGCAGGTAGCGGCGTAGACAATCGAGACCCATCTCGCCGGCACCGAGTCGCACCCACTGCCGACCACCCAGCAAACGGGCCTGCCGGACTGCACCGCCATTATGGCCAGCGATCCCGATACAGACAGTGCCACCGAATTCCATCTTGTCCTCTCCTTTATCGAGGTCGACGAGAACAGCCAGCGCGTGACTGGCACCGCTTTCCGCCTGAAGCGCAGTGGCAACGGAAGAGGCCGCCTCCGTCGTAACGCCCTCGCTGGCGCCACTCACATCGAGACCGACTCCCGTCATAAGGTTTCCCAGATCGCGTGCCACCACGCCACGGCGGAACAAGGCCTCCGCATCGTCATGGGGCGCAAATCGTGCCGCGATGTTACCGCTGGTGAACATCTCCGCCAGCGCCACGGACCCCGACCACTGCTGTAGTTTCGACAGGATCACGCTCTCGATCGTCTCACTGTCCTCGGCGACGACGAAGTTGCCGTAACGACGGCGCACCTCCTCTGCGACGGGTGCCATGTCGCGTTCGAGCTCCACCACATCTCCACCGCGCGCGACGAGTTTCGTCTCCAGTTGCGGATAATGGGACTGGAACCCCAGTTTGACGCCACCGTTGGGAGCCAGGGTCTCGACATCGCGCAGCAATTCGTCGGCGCGTGACTCGCCGATACCGAACGAATGGAACCGCTTCATCAAGGTCACGCCTTGTAGTCCGCTTGCCTTGAGCAAACGCGGGAGCACCTGTTCATCCAGCATCTTGCGGAGTTCGCGCGGCACGCCGGGCGTGAAATAAAACCGGGCAGAACCGATGTCGACCGCGAAGCCACAGGCCGTCCCAATCGGGTTGTCGATAACCTCGGCACCATCGGGCAACATCGCCTGCTTGCGGTTCACCTCGGGCATCACGCGATTACGGCGGCTGTAGTACTCCTGCATATGGGCGAGCCAGCCTTCGTTCAGGACGAGGTCGACTCCGGCCGCCTGCCCCGCCACTTCCTGGGACAGATCATCGACGGTTGGGCCGAGTCCCCCGTTGACGATGACAGCATCGGCCCGTTCGGAAGCCTGACGGAAGGCCGCTAACAAACTCTCCCTGTCATCGCCGACGGTCGTTCCCCAGGAGACCGAAAGCCCAACCTCCTCCAGACGTTGGGCCATGTGGCTGTAATTCGTGTTGACGGTCTTGCCGGTGAGTATCTCGTCACCGGTACAGAGGATTTCGATGCGCATGCCACCCACTCGATGATCGCGAAACAAGGAAGAAAGGGGACTCCGGCCTATCCCGTGATCCCGATGTTCCAAGGAATGAACTCGTGACGGCCCAGATCAAGCTCTTCGCTCTTGGTCTGTCCACCGGACGCAACATATAGGAAATAGTCGAAGATTTGCTGACCCATCTCGTCCATCGTAGCCGTACCGTCCACGATCTCTCCGCAGTTGATGTCCATGTCTTCTTCCATCCGGCGGAACATGGAAGTGTTGGTGGCAAGCTTGATCGAAGGCGACGGTTTGGCGCCGAAACACGATCCACGCCCCGTTGTGAAGGCGATCATCGTGGCGCCACCAGCAATCTGGCCGGTCGCCGATACAGGGTCGAATCCCGGCGTGTCCATGAACACGAGCCCCTTTTGGCTCACCCGCTCGGCGTACTTGTAGACCTCCATGAGAGGCCCAGTCCCGCCTTTCATCGAAGATCCGAGCGACTTCTCCAGAATGTTCGCGAGACCGCCCTGCTGATTTCCGGGACTGACTTTGCCGTTAATCTGAACGTCCCGGCCTACGGCGTAATCGTCTTTCCACCAGCGAATGCGATCCACCAGCTTTTGTCCGATTTCCACGGTCGCCGCCCGGGCTGTCAGCGTATGCTCGACGCCGTAGATCTCGGGCGTTTCGGACAGGATACCGGTCCCCCCGTGCCGGGACAGTATGTCCACCGCGCGTCCCAACGCCGGGTTCGCCGTAATCGAAGAGAACCCGTCGGACCCGCCGCATTGCAGCCCCACGGTAATGTGGCTCGCCGGCACCGTTTCGCGACGGCATTGGTCGGCCTGAATCAGGAGTTCCTCAACAATCTCGATACCGGCCTCGATCGTTTGTCGGGTGCCGCCGCTCTCCTGCATGACAAGCGTCCGGAGGTCAGGACCAACTTCAAGATTCTGAGTGTCAAACAGGCCTCCGACCTGGCAGCGCTCACAGCCGAGACCAACCACCAGGCTCGCGGCAACATTGGGATGCTGCATATATCCGGCAAGTGTCCGATGCAAGAGGTCCATCGGCTCACCTGTCATCTCCATCCCGCATCCCGAATCATGGCTGAACGCCGCGACCCCATCGACATTCGGATAATCGGCGAGACGCTCCCTGGAAAAGTGATCGGCGATGGCGTGAACCACTGTCGCTGAACAATTCACCGTCGACATGATCGAGATGAAATTTCGGGTTCCCACACGCCCGTCCGCCCGTTTGTATCCCTGAAATACTGCCCGCTCGGCCTCGGGCAAAAGCTGGATCGGAATAAAATCTCGGGCGTAAGCGTAATCCCGGTCGAACTCGCGAAACTCGACGTTGTGGCTGTGCAGCACGCTGCCCGCAGAAATGTCCGTTGCGGCAAACCCAACGGTCACGTTGTACTTGAGGACGGCCTCACCACCCACAAGGTCTCGGGCTGCCACCTTATAGCCTGACGGCACGAGATCCTGAACGACGATGCCCTCGGCCTTCAGGGTGGTACCGGCTTGGATCTCCACCCGTGCCACCAGGACGTTGTCGGCCGGATGCAACCGGATCGCGGGTCCGACGGCCTGCTTTTCCTGGAGATCAAGCATCGCGGTATCCAACCCGGCACATACGGTCGCGTCCTGGGTCAGGCGGCATCACTGCGGCTGAGTTCGGCGACGGTGTCGGCGAAGGCGTCGAGGGTGAATTGGACGTCTTCTTCGGTATGCGCGCACGAGACATAGAAACAAATCTCACCCTTGAGCACGCCACGTTCCCGTAGCAGCGCATTGCAGCGCGACGCCATCTCTTGATCGCCCATCGACGACCGGTAGTCCACAACCTCCTGGTCGGTGAACACGATCTCAAACTTGGGTGGCGTACCGGATACACGGGCTGGAATGCCTGCATCGTCGAGGATGGCGGCGAACCCATCCATCAACGCCTGCCCTGTTCTAAAGAGATTCTCATAAGTACCCGGGCGCTTCAGAATCTCGAGGGTTTTTCGGCCCGCTACTGCGGCAACCGGATTTCCCGACAACGTCCCGATCTGCGTGAGGAATGCGTCCTCGCCCACGGCTCCTTTATCGAAATGCGCCATGATTTCTGCCCGACCCCCGATGGCAGCAAGCGGGAACCCGCCGCCGATGGATTTGCCCATCGTGCAAACGTCGGGCGTGACGCCGTAAAAGGCTTGCGCCCCACCGTAGGCTAACCGGAAGCCCGTGACGACTTCATCGAAAATCAAGACCAGGTCGTTGTCGCTGGCCAATTCTCGCAGCCCTTCCAGAAATCCGGGCTGCGGTGGGATTATCCGTTGGAATGCTTCTACCATGATGCCGGCAAGATCATCGCGATGTTCGCGGATCAATCCGGCCACGGTTTCAAGGTCGTTATAGGGCGCGATCAGCATCTCATCTTCGATACTCTTGGGAATTCCGGCCGAATCGGCGATCGGACGCGGATAATTGCTCGACCGGCTGGGCGAGGTGCTCATTAACCCGTAGTCGCTCATGCCGTGATAGCCGCCCTCGAACTTTAAGATCTTGTCCCGCCCCGTATAGGCGCGAGCCAGCCGCATGGCGTAGAAATCTGCCTCGGATCCCGTGCAGACAAAACGCACCTGATCGGCGCAGGCAACGGCGTCAACAATATCCGCCGCGAGCCGAATCGCGTCTTCGTTGTTGGCGAAGAAGGTCGTTCCCTTGGCAACGCGATCCTGAACTGCGGCGAGGACTTCGGGATGCGCGTGACCGACCAGCATGGGGCCGGAGCCAAGCAGGAAATCGACATATTCCTTGCCGTCCATGTCCCAGACGCGGCCGCCACGTCCCTCGGCGATAACCAGTTCGTGCGAAACATTACCGGTTGATCCGCCTGGCAGGACTCGTCTTGCCAGTTCAACGACTTGTTGCCCATCCATCGATTCAGTTTCCACAGTCATCGCCTTTACCTCACTGCCCAACATGTTCGGTCGCACGATCACGATTCTGACCTACGGTAAGTCAGGCCCATAGCACAGGCAAGACGGGATGAATGCGTCTCCACCCTGCCATCGAATGTCCGCAACCTTCACATCGCTCTCACCTAAAGGTGAAAAATGGTGACTCGCGATCGCCTGCGAACCTCTTACGCTAATCGTGCTGGACGGACATACCGAATTGACCGGCAGATGTCGGCGAAAGTGCGTCACCATTTTCGCCTTCATTAATACGCTCCAAGGCATCGGTGCAAGCGGGTTAGGGAAGGCCCCACTCAGATCCCTCTTCGACACATCCAAGAGGGATTTTTTGAAGATCAACGTTTCGTTGGAAATCGAAGACCCCGAGATTTCCCCCCAGCTTGATGCCTTGGCACCCAGTATCGTGGAAAGCTTTCAGGTTTATCTGCGGGACCTACAGCTGGAGGATCTGAACGGTTCGGCGGGACTGTACCGGATCAAGGAAGAGCTGTTGGTACGCGTGATAATTGCTGCGCAGCCACATAAGATCAAAGACGTCCTGTTCAGAGAAATGAGTGTTCAATAGATCCTGATTTCTGGGGTATTTGAACACGTTACATTCCGGCCCTTCGGGCTGAAGGGCGAAACCTTCAAATAGCGATGTGATCTACGTGATTCCATTTGGAGCCGCTTTGCTCTAAGAGCCACTCCAAACTCGCCCTCGCGAAATTTCCTGTCAGCCGAGGCCCGCTGTCGGTGCGGCTCTCAGGATCAATGAACGGCTTTTATGACCGCCACTTCCAGCGAAGCCGAATCACTTACGATATTCCGGCAGGTGATGCTCCTGGTGTCTCTGTCGCTGGGAACACTCATCTTTGGGATGGCCATGACCGTGGTCAACGTCATCCTCCCGCAAATCCAGGGCTCGCTTTCGGCAACCCAGGATCAGGTTGCCTGGGTGGTCACCTTCCACATCATCGCCGTCGCCATCGCGACGCCATTGACCGGCTGGATTTCCGGAAGGCTCGGACGGCGCCGCTTCATGACCATGAGCATTGCCGGATTTACGGTCACAACGGTCCTTTGCGGCGCAGCAGACAGTCTACCCGAGCTGGTCGTGTGGCGCATTGCTCAGGGCCTCCTGGGCGCTCCGATGTTTCCCTTGGTCCAGGCCATCCTCTTGGATGTCTTCCCACGTAGACAGCACGCATTTGTCGTTACATCCTGGGGACTCGTCGCGGTATGGGGATCGGTCATCGGCGCGGTCTTCGGCGGTTATGTTGGAGAGGCGATCGGCTGGCGCTGGGCCTTCTACCTGATCGCCCCCATCGGAATCCTTTCCTGGTTTGGATGCAGCATCTTCCTCACGGAAGGGTGGCGCGGCCGTGCCCAGCGTCTGGACTGGGTTGGATTCCTCTCGCTGATTATCGCTATCGGCTCCTTTCAACTCATGCTCGACAGAGGCCTGCGACTGGACTGGTTCGAATCACCGGAGATTATCATCGAGGCCATCGTCGCCGGCCTTGCATTCTATGTATTCCTCGTTCACAGCCTGACCTCACCGCACCCCTTTCTCAATCTGCGCCTGCTCCTCAACCGCAATTTCACCCTCGGCTTGATATTCGGGTTCCTCTTCGGGACCTTGTTCATAACGCCGATGGTCCTGTTTCCCCCGTTGCTGCAGGACTTGAGGGATTTCCCCGAATCGACCATCGGCATGCTGTTGTCCGCCCGGGGTCTCGGGAACTGGGTATCGTTCGCGGTGGTCGTCCCACTCACCAAGTTCAGTCCGCGCCTGGCAGTCGGGGTCGGTTTCGCATGTCACGTGATTGCCGGCCTCGGCATGGCACATCTCGACATGAACCTGACACTCTGGGATGTCTTCTGGACGAACTTCGTTCAGGGATTTGCGCTTGGAATTATCTACGTTCCCGTGACGGTCATTGCGTTTTCGTCCCTCTCCAGTCAGGACTTTGCCGAAGGTTCCGCAGTCTTCCATATGTTGCGGAACGTCGGCAGCTCCATCTTTATCTCGATCAGCGTGACACTGGTGGTGACGTCGACCGCCGCCAACTACGCTGGCCTCACCGAATTCGGGACGCTGTTCAACGAACTTTTCCGCTACCCAGGAATTGCCGGAATCTGGAACGTTGAAGAACAGGCAAGCCTGATCAGCCTGTCAGGCGAGATGTACCGACAAGGGGCTATGATCGGCTACATCAACGCCTTCTATCTCTATACGTTCACGGCGCTTCTCGCTTTTCCCCTGTTGCTGCTCGTCAAGACCGGGGGTGACGTGGGGATGCGGCGTTGATGTCGGACCCACACTCGACTGCCTTGAACTTTGAGAGATGCGAGGCTCGAAGCTACACTGGGTAAGTCATGCAAGTTTTTGCGAACGGCAAAGAGGGCGGAATGGGAGCTGATGGCCGGAAGATCGTTCGAGGTGCGTGCCACCTGGACTGCCCGGACGCCTGCAGCTGGGACGTCACAGTCGAGAACGGTCGCGCCGTGGACCTTCATGGCGCACGGGACCACCCGTTCACCCAGGGTAACCTTTGCGTCAAGGTCAACCCGTATCTGGAACATACACAATCACCGGACCGCCTCCTCCATCCCCTGCGCCGCGTGGGGAAGAAGGGAGCGGGAGAATTCGAGCGGATCTCCTGGGACGAGGCGCTGGACGAGATCTCGACACGGTTCCAGGAGGTCATCGCTCATCATGGCAGCGAGGCCATCTGGCCATGTTTCGGCACGGGGAATCAGGGCTTCATTCAAGGCAACAAGGGTGCAAGTCATCGGCTGTGGAACGCGCTGGGCGCTTCGCAGCACCGGGTAACGATCTGCGCCGTTGCCGGTGCCGCTGGAACGGCTCTGGCGCTGGGTCAGTCCACAGGCATGAACCCCGAAGACCTGGTCCATTCAAAGCTCATCATCATGTGGGGCTACAACCCCCTGTCCACCGGCAATCACGCCTGGCGGTTCATCTCGGAAGCGCGGCGGAATGGTGCCTATCTCGTCGCCATCGACCCGATTCGCACCCGCTCGGCGGCACAGGCGGATGAGCACATCCCCATCTTGCCCGGAACCGACGCAGCCCTGGCCCTCGGACTTCTCCATGTCGTAGTGAGGCAAGGCGCCGAAGATGCGGTCTACCTGGAACGGCATACAAATGACTGGGAATTGTTTCGCGAACGGATTCTCGAATATTCCCCTGAACGGGTCTCAACGATCACAAAAGTTCCAGTCGAGACCATCGTGTCTCTCGGCCAGCGCCTGGCGGATACCCGCCCTACCGCGATCCGCACATCGATGGGCATGCAGCGTCATGCCGGCGGCGGTACAGCCATCCGCACCATCAACACTATTCCAGCAGTAACCGGTGACTGGCAGAGAGCGGGCGGTGGTACGATCTACTCAACAACCGGGGCCTTCGCGGCCAATTACACAAAATTGAGACAGGGTGATCTCGCCCCGTGGACAACGCGGGAGCTGACGACAACGCTGATGGGTCGGAACCTGCTCGAACTCGACGATCCTCCGGTCAAGGCCCTTTTCGTGTACGGCGCCAACCCGGCAGCGAGTTCGCCCCAGCAGGATACCCTCCGGCGCGGACTGTCTCGGGAGGATCTGTTTACCGTGGTTGTCGAGAACTTCCCCACCGACACGGTGGATTACGCGGATATCGTTCTGCCTTCGACCATGCAAACGGAACATGCCGATATGCACAACGCGTTCGGCCACATGTATATCCAGTGGAATGCGCCGGCGGTCGAACCTGCGGGAGAGTGTCTCCCACATACCGAGATATTCCGCAGGATTGCGCGCGCCATGGGTCTCAACGAACCCTGCCTCTACGACAGTGATGAAGACCTCGCCCGGGCTATTCTCGATTCAGACCATTCGGCTCTCGAGGGCATTACGCTCGAGAGGCTGAAGGAACAGGGCTGGTTGCGGATCAACGTGCCGAGGCCCTACCTGCCCTTCGCCAACGGGTTTCCGACGGAGTCGGGAAAGTTCGAATTCAATTCGACCCAGGCCTCGGACGCCGGTTTGGATCCAGTGCCTGGCTTCACACCGCCAGCCGAAGTCATGGACGACGAGCTGGCGCAGCGGTATCCCCTTGCACTGATCGCGCATGCGTCGCACTACTTCCTCAACACCGTATTCGGCAACATGTCCGAGATGCGGAATCGGGCGGGCCCCCGCCGGGTCACCCTGAATCCCGAAGATGCCCTGACCCGCGGCCTTGTCGAGGGCGACATCGCGCGAATCTTCAATGATCGCGGTTCGTTCGAAGCCGAGATCGTTGTCAGCGATATCGTTCAACCAGGAATCGCTGCAAGTACGAAAGGGTACTGGCCCAAAATCATCGGTGATAAGGCAAATCTCAACCTGACGGTTGCCGAACGGGATTCGGATCTGGGTGGCGGCGCCGTATTTCACGACAACCGTGTGGAGATCGAGCGCCTGCGCACCTCGGACGCAGCCTAATTTACTGGAACTCCAGTATCCAGAGCCGGAACCTGTCACAAAATTGCAAGCTCATTGATCGGCTGAGGTCTGTCATAGACCTCACAGGGTCCAGTCCTAAATAGGCTATGCCGGAATTCGTGACATTCACTCGGCGCGCATGAAGCGCAGGGTGTTCTCGGCGGACCGAAACTCATTGAGCCCAAGTTGTTCACGGATGTCACCCGTCAGTTTCATGACCATTGGGTCGATGGAAATCCCGCAGCCGTTTGCGATTCGATCGTTCTTCGAGAAGGCAGCAGCTGTTACTGCAGCCGCCGTCACGGCTGCCGGTCCCAAAACGTCGGCGAGACGCTCACGCGCCCTGTTCAGTGCCCCCAGATCCGAACCAAAGACGGTATCCGAAAAGACCAGCAATTCTCTCCCTCCCGGCACACCGGTCTCCAACTCGGGCCGGACCAGCGATTCGGGGTTCACATCCAACTTGCTGACGCGTCCACTCTCACGGAGGAACCGGGCGTGCGCGGTGGTTCAGTAAAAACACTCATTCAGGGCGGATATCCTGCCGGCAACGATTTCGACCTGTGGCCGGGTCAATGCGTCGTGCTGCTGATAACTGAAATCCAGAAAACGGGTTCCCCGGCAGGTATTGAACTTCTTCAAGTTCTATATGCGCCCTCATTTCCGCGGGGATGAGGCTCAACGCGCGAATAATGTTCGGTCGAGGATTCTCGCCGTACAGCGCTCTCGCAGTCTCCCCGCCCTCCGGCAGATTGGGTACCATGAGCACCCACGCACCATCCGGTGTAGCTGACTAAGAGAACTCCTTCGATGGTTCGCCGTCCTGAGCCGGCGGCAGGGACCGCAGCGGCACGCCAATTCCCCGAGCGAAGACATCCAGGCTGCTAATTCGTCCGACCAGGCCGACGATTTCCACGTACCGGGATCGCTGAGGCCATTCGCGCGTGCGTCGTCGTAGGTGTCCTTGGTGACATCCTTGGGCGAAACAGCCAGTTGTCTGATGAACTTTCGGGCACCCTGAGGCAATTCCGGACGAGATGAAGCTTTGAACCCCTGTGGTGCCTCCAGAACGCCTGCCTCAAAGCAGGCCCGTCGCGCCTCAATCACTACGGCCAGCCGCTGAGCACCCGTACCCCACGATCCGGGATTTTCGAGCTGATTCAGCTGCGACGCATGGACGGCTTCCAGTTCTGAACCGACGGGAAAGTCGGAATCTGCGTACAAAGCCATGATTGGCATACCTAAACCGAGAATCGTCGTTACGGCTAGTAGTCGCTCCCTACCCCCAAGCGGCTCTCTTGAGATTTGAGACAATTCGGTTCGGCGGACGTCGGACGTGGAGTTGCTGGTCCCATCATCACAAGTGGAACTGCTTCGCCAGACGTGGCGACAGCAGTTTGAGGCCTGAGAACGGCGATGGACAGGCGACAGCACCTTGACCTCAAGGTCAATTGCCAACCAAGCTAATCAATCTGGAAAAGTTGTTCCGCGGCTGCGCTGGCTCGATCGGGAGGTCCGTCAATCGCGTGAACTGATTGGACAGTACGTACCATGAGGCTTTTCAGGAGTTTTGCGTATGGCCTGCCCGTTGTCTTGGCTTTGTTGATCAGTACGGCACCTGCGTTCGCGCAAAGCTCACATTTGACCCTGGAAAGATTTCTATCGGCGAATGAAGCTTATGGAAATCAAGATTTTGGCCGTGCTTACCTCAACTGGAAACTCTTGGCTGAGGTCGGACACGCGAAATCGCAAGCAAATCTGGGACTGCTGTACCTTTGCGGTAAGGGTGTGGAGAAAGATGTCGATCGCGCGGTGCAATGGATGGAAAGGGCCGCAACACAGGGGATCGTGTCCGCGCAGTTCACTCTTGGTTTCCTCTATTCCACTACCAAACATGGGCAACTTGACCCTTCGAGGTCCATCCATTGGTACCTTGCTGCTGCAAGACAAGGGCACCCGCAGGCTTCACTGAATCTTGCACGCGCCTACGAGAAAGGTGTGAGGGTGAAAGCCAGCTCTGTTGAAGCTCTGCGATGGCTAATAGCGGCAAGCAAGATCGACAAGTCTGAGAAGCTGCAGGGGAAGTTCGTAGAATTTGAACAGGAACTACGAGCGAAATTGTCCGAAGAGTCGATCGCCAAGGCCGTGGAGCTGGCCGAGTGCTGCTCGAGAGGCGAGACCGTCGCATCCGGCTCGGCAGCGAAAAATCCAGGCCGGCAAAGCGCTGGCAGAAGATCTGAATTGCGGTGGATGTCATGGTGAGGAAGGAATTAGCGACCACGACAAGATTCCGAATCTCGCGGGACAGCAGCCCAGGTACCTGCGAGCCCAGTTGGGTCTGTTCCGGGCGGTTTCGGGAACCTCCAGCGATGCATCCAACCGTTTGTCGACGCGACGAGACAGGCTCATGTCAGATATAGCTGTGAACCTGTCGGATCAGAACATCGCGGATATTGCTGACTACTACGCGGGATTGTCGTGTGGGGTGCCGGCAACCTCGGACGGAATTGAAATGCCGGCCACGGCGGAACCCTGCGCTTCATGCCATGGAAATGACGGACGAAGCGAACGCGACGATTTTCCCCATCTTGCCGGTCAGAAAGAAGGCTACCTCAGGCGGCAGCTCACACTGCTTCGCAACTCCGCCGATATCGATCCAGCCGTTGATTTCGATGTCGATCTGCGCCACCACGGTAAAATGGCACCCAATGTTGAATCACTGTCCTCAGACGAAATCGCCTCACTCGCCCAGTATTATTCGGGCCTGTCCTGTCAGTGACGGGCTCTTCACAACGCGGGTGAGTGTCTTGTCGCCATGCGTGTAGCGCGATTCGCGGCTAATCCGATCATCCGTCCCAATATGGACGGTCGAATGGGGTCCAATATCAACGGCCCGTCGTTGATTCGCGTGCCCGAATGGATCACTGAGCCGCTCGGTCGTTACTACCTGTATTTCGCCCACCACGACGGCCATTACATTCGCCTCGCGTATGCCGATGGCCTCGAAGGCCCGTGGACCATGCATGAGTCTGGTGCCCTCCCTCTTTCGGAGTCTCGGTTTACGGGCCACATCGCCTCGCCTGATGTCCATGTGGACAATACGGAACGGCGCATCCGAATGTATTTCCACGGCTCCGATCAACCGAGCGGCGTCCCAGGGAGCCCACAGCGGACGCGCGTGGCGATCTCGAATGACGGGTTGTCATTCTCAGCCTCCGCCGAGTTATTAGGGCGGTCGTATTTCCGCGCCTTTGCCTGGGAAGGTTGGGTATACGCACTTGCAATGCCCGGAGTCGTGTATCGGTCCCAAGATGGTTTTACCGACTTCGTTCAGGGACCTACCCTTTTTTCGGCAAACATGCGGCATTCAGCCCTGAAACTCGAAGGCGCCACACTCTCGGTGTTCTACTCAAACATCGGTGATGCCCCTGAGAGCATTCTTGTGGCCCAGATTGAGCTTGAGTCCAATTGGCTCGATTGGCAGACATCGGAGCCGCTGACGGTCTTGAAACCAGAGATGCCCTTTGAGGGAGCCGACCTACAACCGGCGCCGTCCAAGCGCGGCATGGCCCACGACCGGGTATGCCAATTGAGAGACCCCGCCATATTCTGTGAAGAAGGACGCTCTTACCTTCTGTATTCGGTCGCGGGCGAACACGGCATAGCAATTGCCGAGATCATGCCTGACGCGTAGGCAAAAGCAGTTTCGGGACCGATGCTCATCAAATACCCGTGCTGGTGAAGAGGAGTACCTATAGGTCTCGAATTCATGCATTCTATGGTCCACTCCAACCATCCGATGCCTTGCTGGAGTGAGTATCATTCGTCCTCCGTATCGGCCGAAGCTGGGTACGGCTGTCGCCACAATCAGCGTTCATCCTTCTACCGTAACGATTTCTCCCCCATGAAATTCATTCCGCCCGACACCCAGGCAACGCGGAGGCAGTATTCGTGATCAGAGACCAAGCACGCATGGACGATCTGCTGCAGCGGATCAGACAGTTTGTGACAGATGTGGCCATTCCCAACGAGGACCGCGTGGAAGAAGAGGACCGCATTCCCGATGACGTCATCGAGGAAATGAGGAAGCTCGGAAGCTTTGGCTGGAGCATCCCGGAAGAATTCGGTGGCTCGGAACTGACCACGGAGGAACTCGCGCTCGCCTTCATCGAGTTCACCCAGTGTTCGGTCGCATACCGGGCTTACGGCGGCCAGAACGCGGGTATCGGTTCCGGGTGCATCATCGAGGACGGCACAGCGGAACAGAAACAGCGCTACCTGCCCAAACTGGCCACCGGAGAAATGATCGGGTGCCTGGCCGTGACCGAACCGGAAGCGGGCTCGGACGCGACGGCGTTAAAGACCCGCGCCGAAAGAGTCGAAGGCGGATACAGGATTAGCGGCGAAAAAAGATACATCACTCTGGCGCCGATTGCCGACCTCTACACGGTGCTCGCCCGGGATTCCGGAGAACGGGGCGGTGACGGCGTAACCGCTTTCCTGCTCGAACGGGACACTCCCGGCATGCGTCTCGGTGACCCTATGCCGGCGATGGGGCAGGCCGGTGCGCCGATCGGTCAAATCTTCTTCGACGATGTTTTTGCGCCGGAGGAAACGGTGCTCGGCGGATCTGAGGGGACGGGGTTTCGCTCCGTCATGAAGACGCTTAACAAGCAGCGCATCAACCTCTCGGCCCTTTCGCTCGGCCCGGCCATCCGCATGCTGGATGAGGCCGTGGCATACGCCAAGGAACGTGAACAATTTGGGCAACCCATCGCGGAATTTCAGCTCGTGCAGGCGATGCTGGCGGAGTGCAAGGTGGAAATCGAGGCCGCCAGGGCATTGATCCTCGAGACCGCAAGAAAGCGGGACCGCGGAGAGGACGTTGTGATGGACGTCAGCCTCTGCAAGTATTTTTCGACCGAGATGTGCGGCCGAGTCGCTGATCGGGTGGTTCAGGTCTTCGGCGGACAGGGCTACGTCAAGGGTCGGGGGATCGAGCGGTTCTACCGCGATGTCCGGCCCTTTCGAATCTACGAAGGGACCAGCCAGATCCATCTCTTGAACATCGCGAAGAACCTGTTGCGTCAGTGATGGAAGCAGCAGTCGAAGGGTAGCTTTGGAATGAAAATCAGAATCGATAACAAGCTGTGCCAGGGCCTCAATCGATGCAGGGCTGTCCTGCCCGAGGTCATCAGCGGCTCCGACGATGGGAAGAGCGGAGTGACCGGTGACGGCACTGTGCCACCCGGTCTGGAAGATGACGCGCAGGATGCTGTCGACGGGTGTCCATTCAAGGCGATCAGCATCGTCCAAGACTGAAGCGGGCAGAAGCACCTGCCGGCAGGATTGCCGTTAGGTCGTAATGCTTACAGGCAGCTCGTGATACCCACGCACGACGGTCGAATAGATCCGTACCGGATCACCCTCGACATTGAATCTCATGCCACGTTTCAGGATTTCCTCCCAAAGAATGTTGAGCTGCAGCTCAGCGAGCCGGTCCCCGACACAGCGGTGAATGCCGGCCCCGAATGAGAGGTGCCGCCTGACATTCTTGCGCGTGATATCAAAACGATACGGGTCGGTAAACATCTCTTCGTCATTGTTGCCGGAGATGTACCACATGACGACCTTGTCACCCTTGGCGATCTTCTTGCCGCCAATCTCGGCATCGGTCTTTGCCGTGCGCCGCATATGCGGCAGCGGCGTTTGCCAGCGGATGGTCTCGGGGATCAGATTCCGCACCAGCTCGGGATATTCCCGGAGCAGCCTTTCCTGTTCGGGGAACTGGCTGAGCGCCAGAACCGAACCGGTCATCGTGTTTCGCGTCGTGTCGTTGCCACCGATGACCAGTACTGTGACAGTGCCCTGAAATGTCAGATCGTCCATGTCACGACCCACGTCCGAGTGGGCAAGCATGGAGAGCAGGTCGAACTTCGGTTCCTGTTTCGCCCTTTCCTCGTATAACTCACGAAAGCGCGCTGCCATTTCTTGCAGAACAGTAGTGCGCTCTTCCTCCGTCTTCACCAGTGGATCAGGTGCGTTGAGGTCACACGTTGCGACGTTCGACCAGTAGGTGAGCCTTTGGCACTCTTCGAACGGAAAATCGAAAAGCGTTGCCAGCATCATGGTTGTCAGCGGTATCGATACAGAATCCACCAGGTTGAAGGTCTCGCCGTGCGGAAGTTCGTCCAGAACGGTTGACGTGCGCTGACGGATCAGAGCAGTCATATTTTCCAGATTCGTTGGCCCGACCATCGGCGCAACAGTCTGACGGTGCAGGGTATGTTCTGGCCGGTCCATACGGATAAAGCTCTTGCGTTTCGCCAGATCTCCCTCATCCATGATGAGGATGCCACCGAGTTCCTGAGCCGAAGAGAACGCCGTGTCATTGAGTTCGACGTCCATGATTTCCTTGTACCGGCTCAACGCCCAGTACGGCCCGTAAAGACTGTCTTCGTACCAGTGAACGGGATCCTCCCGCCGAAGTTTCTCGAACGGTTCGCGCCAGATATCCTCGCCATACATTGCCGGATGGCCTACGTCAGCAAAGCCATTGATGTCTCTGACTGAAGTGTTGTCGATGGTGGCTACACTCATGCCCGCTGTGCTCCTCTCGGCGCGATCGAATGGGAATGCTTATCAGTTGGACCGCTGCAACCACTGTAGCGGATTATCCTGTCTCGGGATAAGCGGCCGTTCTCAGTATTGAGTTTCGACGTTCTCTCCATTGCGGTGGCTGGAGTCCGACGATGGAATGGATCGGGGTCTGGTCTTCAGCACTCAGGGACGTTGACGGCCAATCCACCCATCGAAGTCTCCTTGTATTTGGCGCTCATTTCCAGCCCGGTTTGACGCATCGCTTCGATACAGTTGTCCAGGGGCATAAAGTGTGTGCCGTCGCCCCTCAATGCCAGGGATGCTGCCGCAACGGCCTTTATGGCGCCAATACCATTGCGCTCGATACAAGGCACCTGCACCAGACCTTCCACCGGATCACAGGTCATACCCAGATGGTGCTCCAAGGCAATCTCGGCTGCATTTTCGATCTGCTCATTCGTGCCGCCCAGCGCCGCGCAGAGGCCGGCAGCGGCCATCGCAGAGGCCGATCCGACTTCGCCCTGGCACCCGACTTCCGCCCCCGAGATTGACGCATTGTGTTTTATCAGTCCGCCAATCGCTGAAGATGTCAGGAGAAAATCTCGGAGCCCTTCGTGCGTCGCCCCAATACAGTGGTCGCGGTAGTAGCGCACAACCGAAGGGATAACCCCAGCAGCCCCGTTCGTGGGAGATGTCACGACACGTCCGCCGGCGGCATTCTCCTCATTTACGGCCATCGCATATACCGAAAGCCAATCGTTGACGGAATGGGGCTGAATGTCGTTGCGGCCGAGCTCGGCCTCCAACTGGTCCTTGATCGATTTCGCCCGGCGCTTGACGTGCAGCCCACCCGGCAGTTCGCCTTCCTTGCGCAGCCCCCGGTCGATGCAGTCATCCATCGCCCGCCAGACCTCGTCGAGTTGGGAGTTCAGTTCCGAGTCGTTCATACCGACGTTTTCATTTGCACGCTTCATTTCAGAGATACTCTTGCCCGCATCCGCCCCCATACGAAGCATCTCTATCGCAGTGCCGAACGGATAAGGGTGTCCCTTTGCGGTCTGGGCACTGTGCAGCGAGGCCGCCGCATTATTCCGTTCCTCGAGCTCGGCTTCTGTGACCACGAACCCGCCTCCGATCGAGTAGTAGGTCTCCTCCACCACTTTCTTTCCGTGTTCATCGAGCGCGCACAAAACCAAGCCGTTGGCATGACCCGGCAGAGGATGCCCGTACTCGAAGACGAGGTCGGTCTCCGGGTCGAAGTTCAGTTTGGGCAGATCCGGCGGGTGAACACAGTTACTGGCACGTATCTGGGCCTCTAGTCCTTCGGCATCATCGGGATCAAGGGTGGCAGGCAGAAACCCGGCCAAACCCAGCATTACGGCACGATCCGTCCCGTGGCCCTTGCCTGTGAACGTAAGAGAGCCGTGGAGCGAGCAACGCACCCGCGTCGGAACGCCTTCAGCCCCCGCACAACCGCGCAGCGTCGAGAGAAATCTTGCCGCGGCATTCATCGGCCCCATCGTATGAGAACTGGACGGCCCGACCCCGATCTTGAAGATGTCGAATACGCTCAGAAACACGAAACGCTCCCCCAACAGGCGAACCGTCTCTTACAACAATTGAAATCCGTCCGAAAGCCGTATCGAAGACCCCATTTTGATCACGAGTACTCACGTTCACGCGTCCGGAGACAAGGCATCCCAGGGTCGGATACCCGCTAGCACCTGCCCACGCCGCGGATCAGGGAGGAGTAAACTTTCTGACGGCCTGTCCCGTCGTTGGGTTCCATTGAGACGCCACTACGGCTCAAGTACATTGGAGTGGGTTCTTCAGGGGTATGCAGGCACATGATCAGTAGCGATATTTCTATCAGCCCGTCAGGGGGCGGCGTCGGCGCCTTCGTCGATGGTGTTGATTTGTCTCAGGGTCTCTCGGACAACATCGTAGGGGCGATTCGATCGGCACTCGGTGAGCACGGCGTATTATTCTTCCGTGACCAGACCCTGACCCCCGACCAGCACATTGCCTTCGCCAAGACGTTCGGCCCGATCAACATCAATCGATTCTTCCCGGCCGTCGATGGGCATCCCGAGATTGCAGAAGTACGCAAGGAGCCCGAAGACGAATCCAATATCGGCAACCGCTGGCACAGCGACCACAGCTATGACATTGCGCCGGCGCTGGGGTCGGTACTGCTCGCGCATGAAACACCCACAGAGGGTGGCGATACGATCTTCGCCAGCATGTTTCGTGCCTATGACGCGCTCTCCGTCGGTTTGAAGAAGACCGTCGATACGCTGCGGGCGGTGCATTCGAGTCGACACGTTTTCGGCCGCGACAATGCCGAGTATTACAAGAA
>DEBC01000038.1:72262-78047 GCA_002348365.1 Alphaproteobacteria bacterium UBA2966
ATCCATCCCCTCGTCATTCGCCACCCGATCAGTGACCGCAAGGCTCTCTACGTCAATCCGGCGTTTACCGTGGGCATCGAAGGTTGGAATGATGCGGAGAGCGCACCGTTTCTCGATATGCTTTACCAGCACGCGGTCCGCCCCGAGAACACCTACCGATATCAATGGGCGCCCGGATCAATCGCATTCTGGGACAATCGGGCGACCTGGCATTATGCCGTCAACGACTATCACGGCTCCCGGCGCCTCATGCACCGCATTACGATCGAAGGTGTGCCGCTCGAGTCGGCAGCTGCCCTGTCCTGATCCCGACCCCGCAGATCGGAACGCCGTCAATACAGGGAGCAGATGCAGCGATGAGTGACTTTCCGGGAATAATTGGAACGACCCATGAGGAATCGACACCGTGGTGGCCCGAGCGAAAGAAGGCTCCCGACGGCGCCCCGAACATCGTCATCATCTATATGGACGACATGGGTTATTCCGATCCGGGTTGTTTCGGCTCGGAGATCGACACACCCCATATTGATGCGATGGCCGAGCGGGGCCTTCGCTTCAACCACTACACGACGCATCCGCTCTGTTCGCCCGCCCGGGCCGCTCTGCTTACAGGTTTGAACGCGCACGCCGTCGGCACTGGCTGGCTTTCGAACAACAATTCAGGGTTCCCCGGTTATTCGGGCGAAATGCCAGCAGATGCCGTGACTCTTGCCGAGACAGTGCGTGCGGCCGGCTACGAGACAATCATGACCGGCAAATGGCACAACACGCCGACCCCGGACACAGTTCCCTCAGGACCCAAGCATAGCTGGCCGACCCAGCGCGGCTTTGACACGTTCTACGGGTTTATGGACGGCGAAACCCATTTCTTCTTCCCCTCGCGCCTGCAACTCAACAATCAGCTCCTGCCGATCGACGAGTTCCCGCGTGATTACTACACCACGGATGATTGGGCTGACCGCGGCATTCAATTCGTCAAGGAGCTTCGTGCCTCGTCCGCGACCAAACCATTTTTCCTCTACATCGCCCACAATGCCGTGCACGCGCCGCTCCAGTCGAAGCCCGCTGACATGGCGAAATACCTCGGGCGGTATGACGCGGGTTGGACGGAGATGCGGTTGGCGCGTCACCGAAGGCAAATCGACATGGGATTGATCCCGCCCGACACCCGCCTGCCCGTGTCGGATCCTCGCGTACCACTTTGGGAGGACACGGACCCCGCCGATCGCACGCTTTTTGCCCGCCATATGGAGACTTACGCGGCGATGATCGATTGCGTCGATCAGACGGTCGGGCGTTTGGTGTCGTTTCTCGAAGACCTCGGCGAGCTCGACAACACGATCATTATCTTTTCGTCCGACAACGGTGGGGCTGACGCCGGCGGCGAAACCGGCATGATCAACAACCAGGGGCGCTATATGGGTCTTCCCGCGGCACCGATGGAGAAGGAACGCGCGCGCATCGCGGACCTCGGCGGGCCGCGCAGCGTCTCGCTCTACCCGACGGGCTGGGGTGAGGTCTGCAATACGCCGTTCCCGACTTTCAAGACATACACGGGCGGTGGCGGACGGCGCGTTTCCTTCGTCGTGTCATATCCGAAGCGTATCCGAGACAACGGTGCCATCCGGAGCCAGTTCATCCACGTAACGGACATCATGCCAACACTGCTGGACCTTGCCGGCATCGAACCGATCGAAGAGATCAACGGGCGGCCGGCCAAGAAGATGCACGGGATGAGCTTCACGTCCGTACTGGACGACGCCGAGGCGCTCTCACCGCGCACGGAGCAGTACTACGAATGCTGGTCGAACCGCGCCTTCTACCGTTCTGGCTGGCTCGCGAGATCCATCCAGAAACGTGGTCAGCCCATCGATCTCGACAACTGGACGCTGCATAACCTGGATGATGACTTCTCGGAGAGTACCGACCTGCGCGATCAACATTCGGACAAGCTCGACGAACTGGTTGCCGCCTTCGACGAGGCGGCCCACAAGAACATGGTGTATCCGCTCGACAACCGGGACCGCTTTCAGAAGTTCGCCGATGTTTCGGAGGAAGAGCGCGCCGCCGCCGACCAGCCCAAATCGTTCCTGCCCGGCGCACAGACATCTCACCGCAACGACATTCTGCCGCTGATCAGTGACCGCAGCTTCGTCATCCGGGCGCGATTCGATCAGCGTGAGGGAGATGAGGGCGTGCTCTGGGCCATCGGCGACCCCAGTGGCGGGATGGTCATGTACGTGGAGAGCGGTCGCCTCAATTTCCACTACAACGGTTTCGGCGATGCTGTCTCGCTGCCCCCCTTCGACCTGGATACGGGTTCCCATGAAGCGGTGCTCGAGTACGAAGCGCTCGGTGGGCGAACAGGACGAGGACGGGTCCTGATGGATGGCCAGGAACAGGTCGGCTGGACCGAGTTAACGCCGACCCTGGAGTTCGGTATCTTCGAAGGCATCGATGTCGGCCTCGACCGCAACGGTCCCGTGCTATGGGACCTCTACGAGCGTCACGGTGCTTTCGGCTATAGCGGCAGTGTCAAGGACGTCCGGGTCGAACCCGGCGATCGCGCGACGGGTTGATCGACACGGCCGGGCCGCATCGTCCCTCTACCTTCCGTACCGAAGCACCTTGCCCGGTCGCGCGCCGGTCTCTGCGCCGGCCTCCCAGATTTGTCGGCCATTGACCATGACCACATCGATTCCCGCCGCAGGTGTCTTTGGCGCATCGAAGGTCGCACGGTCGAGAATCTCGGCTTCGTCGAAGATCGTGATGTCGGCATATGCGCCGGGTCGAATCTCGCCGCGATCCGCCAATCCGAATGTCTTGGCGGAATAGCCGGTCATCCGCCGCACCGCTTCCTCCAGAGAGAACAGCTTCAACTCTCGGCAGTAGTGGCCAAGGATGCGTGGAAAGGTGCCCCAAAGCCGGGGATGCGGATGCTCGTCATGGGGCAGGCCGTCGGAGCCGAACATGGCGTTCGGATGTGAGAGAATTCGTCGCACGTCTTCTTCGTCCATAGCGAAATACACCGCGCCGGCCGGCTGCAGGCGATCCGCCGCCTCATAGATGTCACAACCCATTTCTTCGGCGATGTCGGACAGCTCACGCCCTGCCAGTTCCGGGCGTGCCTTCGACCAGGTCACCAGAACCTTTTTCGACACCTTGATCGAATCGGTTTTCAGCACCGTCGACGCTGCCATGTAGGGATAAACGTCGAAGGCGATGCCATGATGATCGTGGCCGCCAATATGTCTATCGAAATGCGCCAGGGTTTCGGTCGAACGTCCGAAATTGCGCTTGCCCTGGACCTTGTGATGCGAAACCACGACCGGAGAGTGGGATTCCCGACCAATCCGGAAGGTTTCGTCGAGAGATCGGATGACGTGGTCCGCCTCGTCCCTCATATGAGTGACGTAGCGTGCACCGTAAGCTTTCAACGCAGCGGCGATCTCGATGACTTCTTCGGTCGGCGCCATAGCTGCCGGTTTGTAGAACAGACCGGTCGATAGCCCGATGGCGCCGGCGGAAAGTCCTTCCTCGAGCAGGCCGCGCATCGCCTTGATTTCTTGGGCGCTGGCGGCCTGGTCAAGGGAATCCATGGTCGCAACCCGCAAGGTCGAATGGCCGACCAGGAATGCCGCGTTCACGGTCGCAGGCGCCGCTTCGACATCGCGCAAGAATCCGTCGAAGGTGTTGTAGCGAAAAGCACCCGCGGCCCCGATCAAGTCCAGAGGCGGCGGCGGAGCCTCGGCAACAAGGGGCGCCAAAGAGACCCCGCAATTGCCGACCACCACCGTCGTCACCCCCTGGCTCACTTTCATGTCCATCGAAGGATTGGCGAGCAGGGCGCGGTCGTCATGGGTATGAACGTCAATAAACCCCGGCGCCACGATACGGTTTGACGCATCGATGATACGGCCGGCGGAAATGTCGCCAGGTTCTGAAATCGCAACGATCCGGTCGCCCTTGATGGCGACATCGGCGCGAACACGGTCGGAACCGGTTCCATCGACGATGAAACCACCTTTGATCAGAGTATCCACATCGTCGTCCGGATTTAGCATGCTGGGTGACTATTCGAATGTTGGATCATTAAAACGATAGGAGGTCGCGAGTCTCCGGTCGATTCTCCGCCACGCGCAAACGCTCCTCAAGAACGGTCCGTCGTCATATCCACGTACTATGTTCCGAGATTTCCTGCGCCGGGAAGTGTTTTCTCTTCGTGGGAACGGCGGCGGGCAGAATTGATTTTCGTGCTTTACCCTCTAATATCGCCGCCCCTTGATTTGGCGGATCTCAAGCGTTTCTCAATATGGGCGCCATATCCGCTTTGTCGCACCGCTCGCATCCGGCGGTTGTCAACCTTGGACGACGATGGATCCTGTAACACAAGGTGCGTTGGGCGCCGCATTGCCACAATCGATGCGGGTCAAATGGTCCGGCCATCGTAAAACCCATGCCGCGCTTGCCGGCCTTTTTGGCATGCTCGGCGGCATGGCCGCGGATTTGGACATACTGATCTCTTCCAGTGCTGATCCGTTGCTGTTTCTCACCTATCATCGGCAATTTACGCATTCTTTCGTTTTCGTCCCGTTCGGTGGCTTCATCGTGGCGCTGTTCCTATACGGGATTCTGAGGCGGCGATGGACAATCGGCTTCTGGCAGACCGCGCTGTTGTGCTCGCTGGGTTATGCCACTCATGCGCTTCTGGACACGGCGACATCCTACGGGACGATGCTGCTCTGGCCGTTCAGCGAGGCACGTTTCTCCTGGAGCATCATCTCGATCGTGGACCCGCTTTTCACCCTGCCGCTGATGGCGTCAGTTTTGATGGCAGGGGTACGAAACGAGCCCCGATACGCACGCATTGGCCTGGCTTGGGCGCTCCTATATTTGGGCGCGGGGTGGTTTCAGCATCAGGCTGCGCGTGAGGTCGCCGAAAGTCTGGCAACATCTCGCGGGCATATGCCGCTCCGCTACGAGATCAAGCCCAGCGTTGGCAATTTGCTTGTCTGGAGAAGCGTCTATGAAACCGAAGACCGGTTCTTCGTCGATGCCGTTCGCGTCGGAATCGCGCGCAAGGTCTTTGAAGGGACATCCGTATCGAAACTGTACCTCGCGCGGGATTTCCCGTGGCTAGAACCCAATTCGCAACAGGCAAGGGATATCGGGCGGTTCGGTCATTTCAGCGATGGTTTCATCGTGGTCGATCCCGCAAAGCCCAATCGTATCCTTGATGTGCGCTATTCCTTCGTTCCGAATGAAGTCAATGCGCTGTTTTCAATCGAATTGTCTGAGGAGGCGGGGCCAACAGAGCATGTCCGCTATCAGCCTCACCGTGAAAACGCCCGTGAACAGTTTGACCGGCTCTTGCGGATAATGTTCGACGGAGGGGCGGGAAACTAGGACGCGCACCCATAAATCCCCCCTTGAGACCGGGAGGGGTCAGGGGAGGGCGGCCGAAGAAGTCGTCCAAGTCTGAAAGGGCTCTCCCCCACCCGATCATTCTTCGCAAGGCTCCGGATGATCCTCCTCCCCCGATCCCGGGCGAGGGGCCTAGTGTGAACCCGGGAGGGGGGCGAATGTCATCCGTAAGCGGGCTCTTTCACCCCTTGAGCATTTTCATGGCGCCGGCCGGGTAGCGTGTTCCGGCGGTAGAGCCTGCGGGTAAGGCGATGTCCAACGTCGCCAGTTCATCCGCGGACAGCTCAATGTCGACGGCGGCGGCATTGGAGTCGAGGTGATCGATCCGCCGGGTGCCGGGGATGGGCACGATGTGCTCGCC
>DEBC01000038.1:78442-80198 GCA_002348365.1 Alphaproteobacteria bacterium UBA2966
GTCACGGGTGCCACGAGCTTCAGATTCTTCTCCAGGTTCTCGCCCTGAAAGCGCGGATGATCGCGCCGGCGGTCCGTCTCGCTGAAGCTTTCCTCGCCCTTGATCTCGCCGCCGAAGATGCCCCGGCCGAGCGGCGAGTAGGCGACGTAACCGATCCCCAGTTCCGCACACAGGGGCAGGAGGTCCTCTTCATCCTCCCGCGTCCACAGCGAGTATTCGGATTGCAGCACGGTGATCGGATGAACCGCGTGAGCCCGGCGCAGCGTGTCCGGCGCGGCTTCGGAGAGGCCCAGATACCGGGTCTTTCCCTGTTTGACCAACTCAGCCATGGCGCCGACGGTCTCTTCGATCGGAACCTTGGGGTCGACACGATGCTGGTAGTAGAGGTCGACCTCTTCCAGGCCGAGCCGCTGAAGACTGGCGTCGCAGGCTTCGAACACATACTCGGGGCGCCCGTCGACGTCAGGGTTGCCGTCGGCATCCCGCACGTTGCCGAATTTCGTCGCGATGATGTAGTCGTCGCGGCGGCCCTTGATGGCCCGGCCCAAGAGTTCCTCGTTCTTGCCGAAGCCGTAGAGGTCGGAGGAATCGAGGAAGTTGACTCCGATGTCGGCAGCATGATGCAGGGTGGCGATGCACTCCTCTTCGCTTCCGGGAGAATAAAACCCCGGCATGACCATGCAGCCGAGGCCAATCGCCGAAACCTCGAGACCCTAGGCGCCAAGTCGACGCGTTTTCATTTTCGTTCTCCCTGATCAGGCTTCGGTTTCGTCCATCCGTACAGTCGAATGCCAGTGACAGTGGAAGCCATGACACCTGGCCCCGTCATCCGCGAATTCTAGCGCACGGAATCCTCCAGGATCATTGCCGCGGCTTTCTCGCCGATCATGATGGCAGGAGCGTTGGTGTTCCCGGAAACGATGGCCGGCATGATCGAGCAGTCGGCCACCCGGAGTCCGTTGATGCCACGCACACGCAGGCGCGGGTCCACGACGGCGCGATCGTCGGGACCCATCCGGCAGGTGCCGGTCGGGTGGTACACGGTTCCACCGAAGGCCCGAGCGTGTGCCAGGAGGTCCTCGTCGGTGGTGCAGTCGGGACCTGGGGCGACCTCGCGCTTTACGTAACGTGCGAAGGCGGGCCTGACGGCGATGTCGCGTGCCAGTCTCATGCCGGCGACCATGGTCTGACGGTCTGTGTCGGCGGACAGGTAGTTGGGGCGAATGCGCGGATGCTCTGCCGGGTCAGCGGACTTGATGAAGACATCACCCCGGCTTTCGGGACGGAGCTGGGTGGAGGCCACCGTGACACCGGGAAAATCGTGAAGCGCGAGGGCGGGATTGTCGCCGCTGAGCGGGTAGAGCAGGAGCTGGATGTCGGGCGTCGCCAGTTCAGGCCGGGACTTGGCGAAGACGAAGCCCTGGCCTGCGGAAATGGTCAACGGCCCCCGCCGGGTCAGGGCGTACTGGATCCCCATCAACATCTTTCGGATCGGGTTGCGCACGTCGGTGTTGAGCGAGTGGAGGCCGTCGAGCTCATACATCGAGCGCACCATGTAATGATCCTGCAGGTTCCGGCCTACGTCGGGCAGATCGTGCACGACTTCGACGCCCACATCGCGCAGTTGCTCCGCGGATCCGATCCCCGACAGCTGAAGCAGCTGGGGTGAGTTGATGGAGCCGCCGGAGAGCACGATCTCCGCGTCGGCCCGGGCCTCATGTTCAATTCCGTCCTGCAGGTACCTGATCGCGGCAGC
>DEBC01000038.1:80605-82780 GCA_002348365.1 Alphaproteobacteria bacterium UBA2966
GCGACGGCGGCACTGCAGCGCCGTCCGTTGCGGCTCGTCGTCTGGTAGTAGCCGAGGCCTTCCTGGGTGGCCCCGTTGTAGTCGGGATTGTCCCTGAAACCGGCCTCGCGACAGGCCGCGAGGTAGGCCTCGCAGGCGGGCCGGCGATCGGAAATCTCCTGGACGCTGAGCGGCCCGCCCTCGGATCGGAATTCGTCATCGCCCTTCTCGTAGTCCTCGGAGCGGCGGAAGAACGGCAGGACGTCCTCGAAACTCCACCCCGTGTTGCCGAGCTGGCGCCAGTGATCATAGTCCTCGGCCTGGCCACGAACGTAGAGCAAGCCGTTAATGGAACTGCTGCCCCCGAGGACCCGGCCCCGGGGCCAGACAATGCTGCGCCCATCGATGCCTGAATCCGGCTCGGTCTGATAGCCCCAGGAAAGATCGGAATCGTAGATCGTCTTGAAGTAGCCGACCGGGATGTGAATCCACGGGTTCCGGTCGGGTCCGCCGGCCTCGAGCAGGAGCACCCTATTCCGAGGGTTCTCGGACAGGCGGCTCGCCACGGCGCAACCGGCCGAGCCCGCCCCGACGACGATGTAATCGTAATTGACAGTATCCGGGTGCTGGGACATTCGCTTTCTCACCACGCTCTCGGTATCGCGGTCAAGCAGGGCGGCTTCGCCAATCCAAATGGATCTGGTATTTTCATGCTGCGGAAATGGTTCCGGCCGCGAGCTGTCCGGAAACGAGATGTGCGTAGAGGCCACCACGTCTGAGCAATGCTTCGTGATCCCCCACCTCGATCACCCGTCCTTCGTCCAACACGATGATCTGATCCGCATCGCGGATGGTCGAGAGCCGATGCGCGATGACGACAGTGGTCCGGTCCTGCATGAGCCTCTGCAGCGCGTTGCGGACGGCCTGCTCATTGACCGCGTCGAGGTGCGAGGTTGCCTCATCGAGGATCAGGATGGGGGCGTCCTTGAGAAAGGCGCGCGCGATGGCGACGCGCTGACGCTGTCCGCCCGAAAGCTGTGCGCCGCGCTCGCCGACGACCGTCTCGAGGCCATCTGGCAGGGAGGAAACGAATTCCGAGAGCGAGGCGTTCTCAATCGCGGCTTCGAGCGCGGCGTCGCCGGCGTCGGGACGGGCCATGAGGATGTTGTTCCGGAGGGTATCGTTGAACAGATAACCGTCCTGGGCCACCAGGGCGATCTTGCGGCGCAGATCATCCAGCTCGAATTCCTTGAGGTCGTGCCCGAGGAACCTGACATGGCCCTGGGCTGGATCCCAGAAACGCAGGAAAAGACTGGCAACCGTCGTCTTGCCGGCGCCGGACGGGCCGACGAGCGCCACGGTGCTGCCAGCCGCGACGGCAAAGGACACGCCAGACAATGCCGGCCGTGTGCGTCCCGGATAGGCGAAGTCGACATCCGCCATCTCCAGGGCGACGTCCACTTCGTTGTCGTCCACGGCCACACCGGGTCCGTCGGTCACCTCGATCGGCTCGGTATTCACGGCATGGACCCGGCGCGTGGCGCCCAGGGTATCGGCGAGCTGGCGGCCCACCTGGGCGATCTCGGAGATGGGCAGGAAGGCCGACATGGCGAGCAGGGTGAGCAAGGGCAGGATGCCGCTGTCGAGGCTGCCGTCAAGGGTCAGAATGCCGCCGACCACGATGACCGCGAGCCCGCCGAGCCCGGTCACCACCTCCTGCAGCGATGTCTGCATGGCGAGGTCGCTCAGGTACGGTGCTCGCATCTCCGCGAACGTCCGCGCCTTGGCGGCGAATTCCACACCGCGCCGCCTAACCTGCTGGAACGCGACGATCTCTCCGAGACCCTGGATGGAGTCGACGGCGAAGGCGCTGAGATCGGCAGATGCCTCCCGAGCGCTGGAGCCCAGGCGATCGATCCGGCCCCGGCCGAAGACCGGGCTGAGTCCCGCGTAGGCGAGGAAGGGCAGGAGCGCTAGGGCGATCTCCCAGCCGAACCACAAGAGGGTGGCGAGCACGACGGCCGGCACCAGCGCGGCAACGAATACGGGTGCCACGGAATGGGCGAAGAAGTATTCGATGAGTTCGATGTCGTGAGTTGCAACGCCCACCAGGTCGCCCGTTCGCCGCCGCACCAGATAGGCCGGCGCCAAGGAATCGAGCCTGCGGAACATCTCGATGCGCATGTCAGCCAGAAG
>DEBC01000126.1:0-261 GCA_002348365.1 Alphaproteobacteria bacterium UBA2966
AATTAGGTACATTTTTGGCCCAGATAAGCGCGCTTCCGGTGGAGGCTGGGTGCGCGCGGTTAGAGGCAATACAGATCAAGAGAGGCAGCGACCATGGCCGTCCAGGAACATGATGCTTCACGGCGCGAATACGAGAAACTCGCATTCAATGGCTACTACACGCGGGATATTACCGAGCCCGAACCGTTGCTTACGGAAGTCGGTCCTGGAACACCGATGGGCGAATACTTCCGGCGTTTCTGGGTTCCGGTTTGCCTTTCA
>DEBC01000126.1:568-766 GCA_002348365.1 Alphaproteobacteria bacterium UBA2966
TTCTGGGTTCCGGTTTGCCTTTCAGACCAGCTCACTGATCTGCCCAAGGCAATCCGCATTCTGGGCGAAGATCTCGTAGCCTTCCGTGACAAATCCGGTCAGGTGGGTGTCTTGCATCGGCATTGCAGCCATCGTGGTACCTCCCTGGAATACGGCATCGTTTCGGAGAAAGGGATCCGCTGCTGCTACCACGGCTGG
>DEBC01000126.1:1110-25351 GCA_002348365.1 Alphaproteobacteria bacterium UBA2966
CGACGTGGACGGCACCATCCTGGAGACACCCGGTGAGCCACCGGATTCGAAACTCAAGGACAGCTTCTTTCATGGTGCCTACCCAGCCGTCGAGTTGCACGGCCTCGTGCATGCCTACATGGGCCCGCCCGAGATGAAGCCACATGTACCGCATCTTGATTTCTTTGAGATGCCCGATGTGAAGTTCGCGCCTTTTGCAATTCCCTACGAGAATTCCTGGCTGAATTCCCACGAGAACGTCATGGACCCGGTGCACTCGGTGTTCCTGCACGAGCGTTATGCGCTGCATTTCGAGCATCAGGCCTTTGCAGTTCTGCCTAACCTCAAATGGCAGCTCACCGGTGACGGCGACGGCATGATGTACATGTCCGTGCGCCGCCTGGACGACGAATGGATTTGGGCCCGCCTCTTGCACGTTCGTCACCCGTTCGAAAGCTATGTGCCTTCCACCTGGGCGTTGGCCAGGCCCACGTACTATCAGCCAGGCTTCTATTTGCGCCAGATGATCCCGGTTGATGACGAAAACTCCATCTTTTTTGGTTGGCGCGCCCACGGGACCGACCGTTTCCGAGGGGGAAATCCCGAGGAGAATGGCTGGAATCTGATCGATATGGGCGGTCAGGTGGAAAAAGCGACCTACGAAGAGAAGCAACGTGAAGCCGGGGACTGGGAAGCGCAGGGAAGTATCTTTGATGGCCAACCGCGCCCCGATAAGGAGCATCCGGGAGCGACCGACGGCGGCGTGATGATGATGCGTCGCGCTCTCCGCAATATCCTGGAAGGCAATGTCCCCGCTGCATGGCCGAAGCCCGCGGGCAGTGATGGTGAGAAACCTGAACCGACGAAGATCCTGTCCCAGGATTCCGTCATCAACATCAAGCAGCGTCCTGATCCCGACGAGGACTGGGAGCTTCTCCGTACGGTGGGTGAGAAGATCACGGAGGTTGTGCTCGACGGCAGCGACCAGTTCATCGGGCAAGAACGCGATGACTACATCATCGAGCGCATCAAGAAGATCGAGGCCGAGTTTCGCGGTTAAGTTCATCGGCCTGAGCCAAGGCGGCCAAAACTGGCTGACAGGGCGAGTCTGCTGACGCGACGGGAAGAGTAACCACGCGGAGGTATTGGATTATGTCGGTGCAAGGTGACGGTGGATCGAGCACTCATCTGCGGCAGAACCCTCCGTTTAGTGGCTACGACTCCAGAGACATTCCTCCCCCCGATCCCTATCTCACGCAGGTGGGCCGTGGCACACCCATGGGCGAATTCATGCGTCGCTTCTGGCAGCCCGTCTGCTTGTCGGAGGAGTTGACAGACCTTCCCAAAGCCATCCGCCTGCGGCCTGGCCCAAACCCGCACACGCGGAGCCAGATGGGCCGAAGACTCGCAACGTCTATGCATTCGATTCCCTGTTGCAGATACCGCAACTTTCGGATTCTCAGGCGGACTGGAACATGATGGGTGAACTGGGCGAGCAGTTGACCGCAGCGATCATCGAGATTGCCGATGCCCAATACGATCAGGCTGAACGCGACAAGCAAACAAGATCGAAAACCAAGGAAATCGAGGCGGAGTTCCAGGCGCGATTTAACGCGAACTGAGATGTTGTGCGACTGGACTTGCGTGTAGGATCACGTTGGGCGGCATGGTGAACCCTGGAGATGGAGAGAAGGACATGGCCAAAGCGGTGACGAAATCAAAAGCCAAACGCGCCCCCAAACCGGTCAAGCCGGGCCGAAAGCTTAAGCAGATCAAGGGCTACTCCGTGCAAAGCAAACGGACGCCGAGTCAACGCCTGCAGAAGCTGGAGATTACGCCGTGGCAGACGCTGGGCCCGTTCTACCCCTACGAGTTTCTCATCAAGCCGGGAGAGAACGATCTGACGCGCATTGCCAAGGGAAAGCCGCGAGCCAAGGGCGAGATCATCGATGTCGTGGGCCGCGTGCTGGACGAGGACGGCCGTCCCGTACGGGGGTGTTTGATCGAAGCGTGGCAGTGCAATGCGGAAGGGCGCTATCTGCATGCAGCCGATCAGTCGAACATTCCGATCGACCCCAATTTTACGGGCACCGGCCGGGTGATCACAGATGAGCAGGGACGCTATCGGTTCCACACAATCAAACCGTCTCCCTATCCCGTTCCGGGCTACGACAATTGGAAGCGACCTCGGCACATACATTTTTCGCTGTACGCCGCGGGCATCCTCGACCGCCTGATCACGCAAATGTATTTCCCGGGAGAGCGCATGAACCGGAAAGATTTCATGTTCAATGCGCTGCCCAGCGATAAGGCACGACGGGCGTTGACGGGGAAGGCCTCGAAGGGACAACGGGGCACGACGACTTACACCTTCGACATGATTCTCAGGGGCTCCCAGGAAACTCCGTTCTTCGAAGTCTGAACCAGAAGGACTTTTGGTCCAGGCCTGGTCTTCCGCGCACAGCCTCTCCCAAAGGCGACTCAGGACTCATGTCGGAAACCTACCCGGGCAACCCGCTCGAAGTGATTTTCTCCGAGCGAGGTCAATTCGAGCGCTACCTGCAGTTTGAAGCTGCTCTCGCCGAAGCCGAGGCGGAACTCGGCCTGATTCCGGAGGAGGCTGCACGCGAGATCGTCCGGGTAGCGGTGTTCGAAACCCTCGATATGAACAAGCTGAATTCCGATACCCTGCGCACCGGTTATCCGATTGCTCCGATGGTTCGCCAACTGACAGCGGCATGCCGAGATGACCTCGGACAATTCGTCCATTGGGGCAGCACGACTCAGGACGTCATGGACACCGGTCTGGTTCTGCAGATCCGCGACTCGCTGATCCATATCGAGGATGATCTCAAGCAACTGGCACGAAGTCTCGCCGACCTTGCACAACGGCACCGCGACACACTGATGGTGGCCCGCACTTTTGGCGGTCACGCCTTACCGTTCACCTTTGGTGCGAAGGTCGCGCGCTGGCTTTCATCCGTTTGTCGACACCTCGAGCGGCTTGAGCAACTTCGGCCACGTGTTCTCGTCGGAGAATTCGGAGGCGCGGTCGGTACCCTGGCGTCTTTCGGGACGCACGGCGCGAAAATTCGCGAGAGATTGATGTCGAAACTGGAATTGGCAGAACCTCTCGCAGTTTGGCACGCCGCCCGGGACAGTGTTGCCGAATGTGCGACATTTCTGGGCCTGGTCACCAGCACCCTGGGCAAGATCGGGCATGATGTCACGACCTTGTGCACCAGCGATGTTGGTGAAGTCTTCGAACCGGTGTCTGGCGGTCGGGATGCCAGCAGCACCCTCCCGCAAAAACAGAATCCGGTATACTCCGGCCGTGTCGTGGCAAACGCACGGGTCGTGGCAAGCCATGTTTCCCTTCTTCTAGAGGCTGCGCGGCAGGATCACGAGCGTGGGCCTCAGGGATTTATTGAGAAGAGAACGCTGCCCGACACATTCGTTTTGACCGGTGAAACGCTGGTTACGACGCTTCATATCATCGGAGGTCTACGCGTGGATGAAGAGCGAATGCGTGCCAACCTGGATGCGTCTGGCGGGACCATCATGGCCGAAGCAGCGACCATGGCGCTGTCACCTCATCTGGGGCGCTTGAAGGCGAAAGACCTGGTGCACGACGCATGTGAACGGGTCGGAGCAGAATCCGTGGATCTCGTAACCGTCCTCGGCGCCGACCCAGAGGTGACACAGCACCTGACCCCCGAGCAGCTGGCCAGGACGATGGATCCAGCGAACTACCTCGGCAATGTCGGCGAAGAGATTGATCGGGTGGTCGCCCATGCCCGGGAGGTTGCACAATGACGGTTGAAATTCCGAATTGCGAGGGACCCGATCCCAATCCCGTCGCGCCAGCCTTTACACCTCCGCCCGGGACCTGCGACACACACTTTCACGTATTTGGACCATCGGACCGGTTTCCCTACGGCGCCAATCGCAAGTACACGCCGCCCGATTCACCGCTCGAAGATTACTTCGGCCTTATGGAGGTGTTGGGAATCGAGCGTGGCGTCGTCGTACACCCCAACCTTCATGGACCGGACAATGCGGTAACGCTTGATGCCATTGCTCGCAGCGACGGGCGGTTTCTGGGGATCGTCAAGCTGGAAGCGTCGGGCACGTTTGAGGAACTCAAGCATCTGGACACCCTGGGTGTGCGCGGGGTGCGCTTCGCCTTCAATCCCCAGCATGGCGGAACCTTCGACTCGGAACTGTTTGATCGTACCGCCGGCTGGTGTGCGGACCTGGGTTGGCAGATCGAAATCCACTCGGCGCCTGACGATCTGGTTGAATTGGCGGAGAGGCTTGCGCGGGCGGAAATTCCCATCGTCATCGACCATATGGGGCGCGTTGATGTTTCCTTGGGTACCGATCAGGAACCGTTTCGCGTTTTGCTCGACCTCGTCCGCGAGACCCATATCTGGGTCAAGCTGACGGGTGCCGATCGCATCACCAAGACCGGGGCCCCTTACGATGATGTCGTGCCCTTCGCACGGGAATTGATCGCGGTCGCGCCAGACCGAATGATCTGGGGGACTGACTGGCCGCATTCTGCCTACTTCGACCCATCGAAAATGCCAAATGACGGTGTTTTGATGAATCTCCTGCCGGCCTTCGCACCAGACTCCGCTGTGCGCGACAGAATTCTCGTGGACAACGCCGCGCGCCTGTTCGGTTTCACCTGATCATCGGAGACAGTCAAAGAATGGCGGTCGAAATCCAAACCATCGAAACAGAACGGGATCGCCTGGGAGAGGGACCCCTATGGGACCCGCGCGACCAGGTCCTGTACTGGGTCGATTCAAATGGATGCCGTATCCGTCGGCTCGATCCGAAGACAGGGGAGGTCGTGAACTGGCTGGTTGCCGAGCAGATCGGCTCCATGGCACTGCGCGAGGCGGGCGGTGCCGTCATCGCCCTAAAGTCGGGATTTCATTTCTTCGATTTCGAGAGCGGGACTGCGACTCCCATCGTGAATCCGGAACCCGGTGAAGATCGCACGCGGTTCAACGACGGGAAGGTTGACAGGCAGGGGCGATTCCTCACGGGCTCCATGGATATGCCCGGACTCAACGATTCGCGCGGATCCCTGTATCGACTGGATACCGACTTGAGCATCTCCAAACTGCGCGAGAACATCGGCGTCTCCAACGGTCCATGCTTTAGTCCCGACGGCGGCACGTTCTACTTCGCAGATAGCCCGCGACGGATGATCTGGGCATACGACTACGACGTCGCTACGGGTGAGGTCTCGAACATGCGGACGTTTATCGACCTTGAGCCACTCGACGCATTTCCGGACGGGGCTACGGTGGATTCAGAGGGATGCCTGTGGAGCGCGCTTGTGACCAAAGGTCAGGTCGGACGTTTTTCACCCGAAGGCGCACTGATGCATACCGTCGATGTGCCGGCCGATCATCCGTCGAGCGTGATGTTCGGTGGACCGGATCTCGATGTACTTTTCGTCACGTCGATTTGGGAATGGCGGCAGGTGAAGACGGAAAACCCCGCAGACGGCTGCCTCTACGCCATCCATGGTCTGGAGGTTACGGGACTGCCCGAGCCTCGATTCGCCGGTTAGCTACCGGAGCGCACAAACGAGGTGGGACCTGAGGTCCAGACCCGTTCAACTGTTGCCTTCAACCAGTTTCTTCACCACCGGATAGTATTGATCGCCCAGTCCGGCCTCGATCGCTCGATTGAAGAATTCTCTAACGAGCTTGCCGGCGCGAGCTTCCACCCCGGTTTCATCAGCAATCTCGAGCGCGTAGGTCAAATCCTTGAGGGCGTAATTAACGGAGAAGGCTTCAGTCGGGTAATTGTTGTTCAGCATTGCCCGCCCCGCATGCGTGCGGAGAGCGAAGCTGTCCGCGGAGCCTTTGGACAGCGTGTCGACGAGAAGTTGCGGATCCACGCCGGCACGTTCACCGATGACGAGCGTTTCGGCAATGGAGAGACAGGTATCGAACAGCAGCATGTTATTGAGGATCTTGACGACCTGCCCCGTGCCCGGCCCACCGCAATGGGTGATGTCGGTCCCCATACAGGCGAGGTGAGGCCGAACGCGTTCAAGAATCTCGGTATCGCCGCCGAACATAATGCTGAGTGTGCCGTCGACCGCTGCATGACGTGATCGAGCGACCGGGGCGTCAGCAAAAGCGATGTTTCGCACCGCGAATTATGTATTGAGTTCCTGCGCGAGGGCAGGGGGCACGGTACTGAGGTCGATAACGATCGTGCCGTCCGCACAGTTCTCGAGGAGACCACCATCCCCGAGACAAATCTCGCGCACATGTTCTGCCGCAGGCAGAGAAAGGAAAACGATACTACACCGAGAAGATATGTCAGACATCGACTCGGCAACCTGGACACCGGTCGGTGCCAGTCGTGCCAACGGTTCGGGCCGAACGTCATACCCGACGACCTCGGCATCGCCCTTCAGTACGAGATTTCGGCACATGACCTCACCCATTACGCCCAGGCCGATGAACCCAACGATGTCGTTGTCAGACACGGCGAGTCACCATATTCAGGTGGCGAGATAAATCGCTTTGGGCTCCGTATAGAGCCTGACACCGTCGATACCTTTTTCCCGCCCGATTCCACTGTCCTTCATGCCGCCGAAGGAAGTACTGATGGATACCTGTTTGTAAGCGTTGACCCATACGCTACCCGCTTCGATACGCTGACAGACACGCCAAGCCTTCGCGAAGTCTGACGTCCAAATGCCACAGGCGAGGCCGTAAACGGTGTCGTTTGCCTGCGCAACGACATCGTTCTCGTCCGAGAACGGCAAGGCGCATAGAACCGGGCCGAAAATTTCTTCCTGACAAGCGCGGGCACCGTGATCGAGACCACCGACGATTGTCGGTTGATAATACGCGCCCTTCGCGAATTCCGGGCCATCGGGTACATCGCCACCGTATAGGATCTTTCCGCCCTCATCGATCGCCGAGGATACATAGCCCGCGATTCGATCTCGGTGATGAAATGAGGCCATGGGACCCATCTGGGCGTTCTCGTCTTCAGGATGACCAATTCGCCACTTGGCCGCGAAGTCGCGCAGTTTCGCTATAAACGGCTCGCGAACCGAGTCCTCCACGAATAGGCGAGAGCCCGCGATGCAAGACTGGCCTTGCGATCCGAATATTCCCGAGGCGACGCCGGCTGCCGCCTTGTCGAGGTCGGCATCCGCAAAGACGATGTTCGGTGATTTTCCTCCGAGTTCCAGTGCGACGGGCACCAATCTCTCGCCGGCCGTTCGAGCGATGGCGCGGCCCGACTCCGTTCCGCCGGTGAAGGAGATCATGCGAACGTCGGGATGCTTGATGAGCCGATCACCGACTACCGCCCCGCGACCTGACACGACGTTGACCACGCCGGACGGAATGCCGATGTCCTGGCAGATCCGACCCATTTCCAGGCCTATTCCCGGCGTGACCTCGGAGGGCTTCAAGACAACGGAGTTTCCTGCAGCTAAGGCAGGTGCGAGTTTCTGGGCGTTCAGTGTGATCGGGGAATTCCACGGCGTGACCAATGCCACCACACCGTAGGGATCGTATGACACCATTGAAACATAGTCTCCACGCGGCGGCGTGACTTCTGCTTCCATGGTCTCGCACACGGCGGCGAAGTAGCGAATGATCCCCGCCGCCTGATCCACCTGGCCCCGACATTCGGTGATGGTCTTGCCGTTCTCCCGCATCTGGAGCCGGGCGATCTCTTCCTTGCGTTCAAGCAGGGTGTGATGGAAGGCGAAGAGGTAATCTGCGCGCTGGTGCGGCTTGAGCGCACGCCACTCACCCCGATAGTAACTGTCCTTGGCAGCAGCCACGGCATCGTCGACTTCCGAATCCGTCGCCGTACTGAATTCTGCATTGAATGAGCCGTCGGCAGGGTTGATTGACTCCAGTGCGGGACCGGTTCCTTCAATCCAATCGCCGCCAATCAGCATTTGTTCTGACATCGAAATCTCCTTGCCGGTATCGATTGAGCACGGTCGATGTCGGTGGTGTGTCGACCACGCGCGCAAAATGGGTACTGCCCAATCGTCAGAGTGGGCAGTTCACACTGATCATACCAGCATGTTTGGAGACCCAAAAATCCGACGCTCCAACCAGTGGGCAAGCTCCACATTTTGGATGATCAGGCGTGTTCCACTGATCCCACGATGCGGTGGATTGCCGTAATCTCCTGTGCCGGAATATGGAGTTCGCCGTGTGGATTCAATTGTTCCAGAACCACGGTATGGTCGTTGCGGCGGACGAATCGCTTCACGATGGCTTCACCGTTTGCCTTCTGGACCACGACATAGCACCCGTGGGTGACGGGTCGCGCAGGGTTGACGTAAAGCAGTTCCAGGGCCTGATGCCGCGGTTCCATGGAATCGCCTGTCATATAGACCGCATAGGCTTGAGTCGCTCCTGCCAGCAACGATGGTCGCGTCACCCGTTCGACGACTTCACCATCGTTGAACAGCAACGCATCACTGCCGCCTCTGGCGGTCCCGAGAACGGGCAGATCAATCTCCCCATATGCCGGAATATCCCGCACCTGGAGGTGAGGAGATGACGGCGTAGGCGCCGACTCTGGAGAATTGAGGCCGGAACGTAATGCAAGGTCCGACTCATCGGCGATGAGTTCGGTAGGGTGCACGCCGAGTCCCGAGGCGACTCGTTCCATCCATTCCGTCGTGAGCCTCCGATCACCCCTCTCCAGGCGATTGATCTGCTGAGGCGTGGTGCCGATCTGGTCCGCGAGGCGCTGCAGAGTGAGCTTTTGACTGCGGCGGAGCTCCTTGATTCTGTTCTTCATAGCGGTGATATCACCACTGAATTCTCCAATTTTCAATAACCAAACTGGACAATATAGACAAAGATCACCATATTGGGTATAATCCGAACCATCCAATCACCGGCCTTGCCATTTCGTTCATGCCTTGGAGTTCGTTCAACGTGCGACCGACATCTCGAGTCTCTGACGCAGGATTGACCCATCTACAAATTGTCCAGCATCGAGAGATTCTAACGGTCGGGATGCGGATTGCAGAAGAAGCCGGAATCTCCAATCCATCAGTCAGGGATGCCGTTTGGGAATTGCTCGCCGAAGCGGCTGACACCCTCAAACGGCTGCCCGATCGGGAACGGCGGTGGTTGAGACCGGGGAGCTATTCCTCTTGGCCACAAGCGCTACGCGAGATCGGAAATGCTTGTGAGATCGACGATGTAAAATCGCACAAGTGGGAGCCGGTAGCGGCCAATCGGGCACCACCCACTTCGGGTGCCGTCGGGAGACGGGAAGTGGTGATGTTGTGGCTCGGAAAGATTTCCGGCCGAGCCGCGCAGGTAGAAACGAGGCTAATATTCGCGCTGGCGGCGGGTGTTCCGGCTCGGTTGGTTCGCCGGCGATTCGGAATCGGCCGGCGCACCGCCCACGACGTGCGAGACCGTGGACTTGGCAAGATCTGCCGCTGGTTGGAAACGGAAATCGCCGCTTGTGGGACTGTACGAGAGAATTCGCCATAATCTCGCTGGTAAACGTTTGGTTCACCATTCCAGCGCCACTGTGAATCGGCAATTTCGTGGGAACGCGGGTTCGAATAGCATGATCGGCACAGGATCCGCGCTTGCACTTGCTTGCGGAGACTTCGAAAATTTCTCGAATGGCCTCAAGGCAGGACAGCCAGCGAATGAATCACGGCGAAAATTGGTCTGTCTTTCCGCACCTCTGCCTCGCGATGGCATTGTCACTGTCCGGATGTGCGTGGAGCCTGTCCGACATCCCGCTTTTCAACTCTCACCCGTCATCTCAAAAGAAATTTGACGTTGCCGTCGCACAACATCACAAGTTCGTACTTGTGACCCCGGAACCAGCCAAAAACGACGAGACCGAGGAAGATCCCGAACAGCGGCAGGCCGACGTGTCCGTGCCACCAGTAGTCTCGGCGGCAGAATGGCAGATTCCTGACGGTGAAACCGTTGAATCCGGGGCGGGCACTGTGGACGCGTCTGAAAAGAATATCGTCGCGGATTCGGAAGGCGGGATGACGGGTTCGGAAGCGATGCAACCTGACACGTCGAACCACTCTACGGAGGAATCAGCCACCAAAGAGGAACTGAAACCTCAACAGCTCACGCAGAACAGTTTTCAATCCAACGAAACATCCGACGGCGGCAAGCCGGAACCCGTCACGAAAAGAGAGCGGGTGATACGTGTGCACCTCGCCTCACTCAGTACACAAGCTGGTGCCAATCGTGAGTGGCGCGAGCTTCAAAGCAACCACGCCGAGCTCCTACATGGCTTGCTGCATCACATCAAAGAAGTCAATTTGCGTGGTAAGGGGACGTACTTCAGACTCTATGCGGGTGAATTCCTGCAGCTCACCAGAGCCGGCGCGTTCTGTGACGCCATGAAAGTGCGCAAACAATACTGTAAGTCGGTGGCCTTGCGAGATTATGGAATAGCCGCTCCCTTCCTCTCCCCACAACCGAGCGTGAAGCCGTGACTTATGGTGGCGCACCCTTTCACCGAGCCACCCGTCACCTCGTTGGCCATCGCGTACATAGACGGCAATGGGCTAAGTTGCGGCACGCTTAAAACTCAATGACTTCATTTGGAACTGCAGAGACATGTCAAACGGAAAAGCCATTTGTGTGGTGGGTGCCAGCGGCCTGGTTGGGTCGAACATCGTCCGGGCGGGCTTGGAGCGAGGTTACGCCGTCAATGGCACGATGCGCGATCGAAGCGCACCCCAAAAAGCACCATTCTTAAACGCCTTGCCCGGTGCTTCGGGCGGGTTGCAACTGTTCAGTGCCGATATGTCCAAGGAGGCGGAATTCGACGCGCCGCTGGCCGGCGTTGATTGTGTATACATCGCCTGTCTCATCCCTATGTATGCGGGTCCTACGGGCACGCCAGCCCGCGAAATGGACGACGAACAGGGATATGCCGAAATCATCATGCCGACCGTCAATGGCTGCCTGAACATCATGCGGGTGGCGGCGCGTCAGGGTGTCCAGAATGTTGTCATTTGCAGCAGCACCAGCAGCACCAACTCAGTGCCGCCAGTGCCGGTCAAGAACGAAGTCGATCACTGGTCGGACGAAGATGAACAATGCAGGTCCAAAAAGTACACCTCGGCCACCAAGACCGTGATGGAAAAGGCGGCGATGAAGCTAGCGGGGGAGAACAATCAGCGCCTGTCCATCATCTTGCCGACCGGTATGTACGGGCCCGTTGTTCTGCCGGAACACATGAACCACAACCCTCACGTCTGGTTGAAACGCCTCATCGATGGCGGTGAGGGGCGGCACAGCAACATACCAAATGATTCGCATTCCATGATCCACATGCACGATCTGGCAGCGATGTTCATGGCGGTTTATGAGAATCCTGATGCTTCAGGTCGCTACTACGGTGTTTACGACAGCTGGCATTGGCAGGACATCTACGCGGAAATCCAAAAATCGCTGCCGGATATGAAGATGCCGGAACCCCTCACCGAACCGCCGGTGGAGCCGACCAGGTTCGATTTCACCCGCCGTGACAGCCTCGGTGTCCCGCTCCGGGATGTACCTACGTTCATGCGGGAAACGATCGAATGGATTCAGTCGAAGCCGTTCTGATCCTATCCAGCAACCGGAGAGAATTGGGTCCGCGCTGGCACCGGACCTGACGATTACCGTTCCAGTCGGCAGTCTGTGCCTCACGAAGGAAGGGCGGGAACGGGGTCTTTCCTCGGCTCGGTGAGATTGGCTGCAAGGTCATGGGGGCCTGATGTCTCGAATCCGCGATAGCCGTCGGCAACAATCTCGTTGCAAAGCTGCCAGTAGCGCTCGAACCCGCCGAAATAGGGCATGAAGACTCGCGGCTTGCCTGGAATGTTGGCGCCCATGTACCAGGAATCGGCTTCCGGCATGAGAGTCGTCTCGGCAACTTCACGGGCGTGCTCGACCCAATCTTCCTGAGCCGTTTCCGTGGGTGCGATACGGTCCAGACCCTGGGACCGAAGGTGATCGATGCAATCCACCGCCCACTCTACGTGCTGTTCGATGGCGTAGATCATGTTCATTTTCACGGACGGGCTGCCGGGTCCGGTTATCGTGAACATGTTCGGAAACCCTGCCACCATGATGCCGAGATAACTCTTCGGTCCCTCCGCCCAAGCCTCCTTGAGCGTAGGTCCACTTTCTCGCCGAACATTCATTGCCAGGAGCGCGCCCGTCATAGCATCGAATCCGGTTGCCAGAATGAGGGCATCGAATTCGTACGCGCGTTCACTCGTGCGCAATCCTTTCGCCGTGACGCGTTCGATGGGCGCACTCCGGATATCCACGAGCGAAACGTTGTCGCGGTTGTAGGTCTCAAAATAGAAAGTATCCACGGGGAGGCGCTTGGCGCCGATTGGCTGGTTTCTTGGGGTCAGCAATTCGGCCACGGCAGGATCCTTGACGATGGAGCGGATCTTCTCGCGGACGAATTCTGCAGCCAGGTCATTGGCCTCAGGGTTCACCAGCAGGTCACGGTAAGTCGTGAGCATCGCAAAGGTGCCGCCACCGCTGGCCCAACGCTCTTCGAAGTATCGGTTGCGCTCCGCCGGCTCATCCTCGAGCGCCGATACACGTGGAGATGAATAACCGCTCATACCGGCGAAGGAGTGACGTGCCTTGTCGTAGCGAGCGTCAAAATTCGCCTCAAATTCCCGATCCGCCTCGGAGTCTGCTGGCTGGTTGTGGCCGGGAATACTGTAGTTCGCCGTACGCTGAAACACGGTCAAATGCTGCGCCTGTTTAGCGACAACCGGGATGAGCTGGATGGCTGTCGCCCCCGTGCCGATAACCCCGACGCGCATGCCGCTGAAGTCCACTTCTTCGTGAGGCCATCTGCCAGTGTGATACAGATCGCCCTGATAATCCCCAAGACCGGGATAGTCTGGTTCATAGGGTGTCGACAGACAGCCAGTCGCCATGATGCAGTAAGTCGCCGAAAACAGGTCGCCCTGGTCGGTTTCGACTGACCACAAATTGGTTTCATCGTTGAACACCGCTGAGACAACGCGCGTGTTGAATTGAATGTCCCGGCGAAGGTCGAAACGATCGGCGACAAAGTTGATGTACCTCAGAATCTCCGGCTGGCCGCCGTAACGTTCCGACCAAGTCCACTCCTGCCGGAGTTCCTTGGAAAATGAGTATGAGTATTGGACGCTTTCGACATCGCAACGGGCTCCGGGATAGCGATTCCAATACCAGGTGCCGCCGACGCCGCTTCCGGCTTCGAGAACGCGTGCCGTAAACCCGCGTTCGCGCAGACGATAGAGCGCGTACAGACCCGACAGGCCTGCACCCACGACGATGACGTCGAACTGTCCGGTCTCAGCGCTCACGCCACTCTAATCCTCCCCTGACCTCAGACGAGACTCCCGGAAAGCACCCCTGCAAGTGGTTCGAATGAAATCATCCATGGGTAACTCAGACTCTTCCCGATCCCAAAGAATTCGAAAACCAGGAAAGGTCCTTCCGCGAACCGGACAGAAGTTTGATCGGGATGTGATTAGCAATCCTTCTCAGCACATTCAAGGTTCATCTGACCCATTAATACGCCCATCCATGGGATTGTTGTTGGCGTCCCGGCGCAGATTACAGCCTCTGGAGATCGCAAAGGATCGAGGTAGCACCGTACCCTTGAGTTTGCTGAGGGAACACGATTCTTCGGTCGGCGTGCGTCAACCCAGCATCGCCGACTTGACGATCTACGATGAGGCTATCGGTCGGTCCGGCCCAACTTCGTAGATTTGTTCATGTCCAGGTGGATATTCCTGCTAATTCTTGCACTCACATTTGTCGCAGGTCCGTCATCGGCGGACTAAGCCGCAGATCTGGAACAGGTTGTGACAAGCGGCAGCGCCAAAGAACAATACACCCTCGGCGTACGCTACATACGCGGAAAAGGAGTCGATAAGGATCTCGCCATCGCCGAAAAGCTCTTGAGGGTCGCCGCTGGCCAGGATCATACCCTCGCGATGACCAATCTCGGTAATGTCATCCAGCACCGCACGACGGCGCGAAAGGAGTTCGTCGAGGCCACGAAGTGGTTCCGCGCTACAGCAGAGAAAGGGATGGCGGAAGGTCAATACCATTTGGGGCAGAGTTATCAGCACGGTAAAGGTGCGCCGCACAACTATGCCTCAGCCGCTGAATGGTACGGCAAGGCCGCGGCGCAGGAACTACCCAAGGCGATCAATGCACTGGCGTTGCTTTATCGAAATGGCCTCGGCGTCGAGATGGATTTTGCCAAAGCGCAGGAACTCTACCGGCAGGCCGCCAAAAAGGGATACTCCAAGGCACAGTACAACCTGGCGATCATGACCTTGAAGACAGCGGTGACCCAGTCCGAGTATCTCACGGCCGCCAAACTGCCGCAGGCTGCAGCCGCCCGAAACCATAGAGCCGCGCAATATCAGCTCGCCAAGATGTATGAGCAGGGCGAAGGCGTGCCTTGGGACCACTCCAGAGCCTGGATGTGGATGAAGATTTCCGCCGACAACGGATTCAAGCGAGCCAAGGCCGGCCTGCCCGTGCTCGTGGACAAGATGGGGCGGACGAATTGAAGCTCGGCGAAGAGTTGTTGCGCGACTACAAGGTCAAGCAGAAGAAAAAGAAGTCACGCAAATCAAGCCTCGACTACGGCATGAAGGCTCTCACGGCACCTGCGTGATGGCTTGACGGTAAGACCCGTCCAGCGATGCGAATCAGGCGTTCCGCACTTTGGTGTAGCTGTTCTTTTGAGTTATCAGCCCGTCCCGGAAACTGATCACATCGATGGTCATCCACTCTGTCTCGTCACCATCCTTGGATCGCGCCTTGCGCATATATTCGCAATAGACCTTGTCGCCAGCGATCCGAACGTCGGTGGGCTCCCATCGCACCGTCTCAACGCTGTCGAACAGGGCTTGAAAGGCCTCTGCGATAGCCTTCTTTCCCTGGTAGGTGCTTCCCTCGACGCCGGGTCCCCGCGTCGTGTTGAAACAGGCGTCGTCCGTAAAGAAGGGCATAATTGCGGACACGTCATTGCTGTTGAACGCGTCATTGATCTGGTTGATGAGATCGAGGGAAGGCGAGTTATCGGCCACCACTGCGGCTTGCTGCGACATGGCGTCACTCCTTGTTTGGGCTAGGCGATTTGTTGAACCGGATTTGCCGCGCCATGACATAGCTCGGCAAAGGCGAGTAGTTCACGATTGAAGCGGTCCGCTTCTTCCAGAAACGGGGCATGCCCGACGTCCCGATAGATTGACAACTGGGCGTGCGGAATCAGGTCTGCGTGATGCTCCGCCAGGGAGGGCAGCAATGACGGATCCTGATCGCCATGCACAATCCAGGTGGGGATGGTTACATTGGCCAGAACGTCGTCGTTGTCCAGTGATCGCTCGAGCAGTGCACGGCAGACAAACGCTGGCACGACGGCGTTGTATCCCAACATTTCGTAATAGTCCTCAGCCGGAATATCACCGTGGGTCAGGGATTGGAGGAACGCCTCGATCCCCGCAATGCGTGCCTCACCGTCTTCAGCCAGGAATCCCGGAAGCAGATCGTGGAAAAGATGCCCTGCCATCGCACCGGCCGCCTCTGTGCCGATCTTGGAGCGCGCGCTGACCAAGCCCAATCCGCCGAGTCTGGTTTGATCGCCGTAGCGCAGGTAATCACAAGCAGCCAGTCCGGAATAGGACCAGGCCAACAGAACGGGATTCACGAGTGCCAGGTTGTCCAGGATGGCGGCGATGTCTTCGGCCCAAAGCCGCCCATCAGTATAGGATCCGGTCGTGCGCGGTTTGTCGGATCTTCCGTGGCCACGAAGGTCCGGCGTGATCAATCGATAGCGCTGCTCGAGCACGCTGCCGAACTGGTGCTTCCATGACAGAGCGCATTGGCCGAAACCGTGCAGCATGAGGATGGCGGGCGCGTCCCCGGGACCCCGTTCCTCGACATGCAGTCGTGTTCCATCGGTGCCGGTGATGGTGTGGACATTCCGCGTCATGGTGAACTCGCGCAGTTTGCGGCAACGTATCACGGGCGATCCCGCCGCGAAACCGAACCGGGCAGAGGTACGGTGGAGGTGCAATATCGGGATGCATTGGCTCGTGGAACGACTGGTCGGCGCAAATATTCTATGCGATAAACCGGCCATTCCGCCCGCTGTCGAAGCAGGATCAGTGGGTGGTTCACCGACGTTTAGAGCGCAATTTCGACTCACATGACACTCATATTCGTCATTCCATTTCTATTCGCGCGAGCTAATAACCAGATGCCCCATGCCTGATCGTGAGTACGATTACATTGTCGTTGGCGCCGGTTCCGCAGGGTGTGCACTGGCCGCGCGGCTGGTTGAAGGCGGTCGGTTTCGTGTTCTTCTGCTCGAGGCGGGTGGCCCGGACAAAAATATCTGGGTGCACATACCCCTCGGCGTCGGGAAGCTTCTGACCAACGAGGAGTATGCCTGGAAGTTCTTCAGCACGCCTCAGCGCTATATGAAGGGCCAGCCCATTTATTCTCCGCGTGGCAAAGTCCTGGGAGGATCGAGCGCCTTGAACGGTATGGCCCACGTCTGGGGTGAGCCCGCCACATTCGATTCGTGGCGGGATTCGGGGCTCACCGGATGGGGATTCGACGATCTCAAGCCTTATTTCATGCGGCTCGAGAACAACACCTATTCGGAATCCCCAGATCGCGGCCACGACGGTCCCGTGCGGATCACGGATTTAAAGGTTCGAATGCCCGATCCCTTGTCCGAGGCCTTTATTGCTTCCTGCGTGTCTTCCGGGATACCGGAAACCCCGGACTACAACAGCGTGTCATACGAGGGCGTCCGATACCTCGAACAGACGGCCTACGAGGGGAGACGCTATTCCACCGCAGTCTCCTACCTGCGTTCGATCAAGAACAAGGCGCTGCTGGATATTCAGACCCATGCCCTCACGGAACGGGTCCTGTTTGAAGGTAAGCGCGCAATAGGCGTGGCCTATCGCCAAAACGGTCGGCAACTGACTGCACGAGCGCGTGGCGAGGTCTTGATCTGTGGAGGCGCGGTCAAGTCACCACAGATCCTCGAATTGTCGGGAATCGGTAACGGAAGCCTTCTTCAACGTCATGGAATTCCAGTTGTTCATGAACTGCCCGATGTCGGAGAGCACCTCAGTGACCACCTTCAGGTGCGCTGTACTTACCAGACGACCCTGCCGATTACCGTCAACGACGTCATGCGAAGCCCCTTTCACAAGATAAGGTACGGACTGCAATATCTGTTCACGCGGAAGGGATTGCTGGCCGGGACTTCTTCCACGGCACACGCGATTGCGCGGACCGATCCGGCGCTCGCCAAGGCCGACACCATGATCCGTCTCTATCAGATCAGTGGCGCAGACCGTTATTCACGCAGCAAGGTCGGGGGTATCGACCAATTCTCCGGCTTCACGATCGGGGGCTTCAATCTCCATCCCGCATCGCGCGGGTCGGTGCATCTCGTGTCTGCAGACCCCGAACAGGACCCCGATCTCAACCCGAATTACCTTGAAGAGCCGGAAGATCGGGATACGTCTATTCGGATAATGAAGCTCATACGGAAGGTCGCAGATCAACCGGATTGGCGTAACTACATCGTTGCTGAACACCGTCCCGGTCCGGAAGTTGTGGCGGACGATGACCTCCTCGACTACATCAAGGAAACAGGACAGACGGCGTGGCACACGGTGGGTAGCTGTCGTATGGGGCCGCCCGAAGATTCCGTGGTCGACACGTCATTGCGCGTTCACGGAGTCGATGGATTGCGTGTTGTCGATGCGTCGGTGCTTCCAACAATTCCATCATCCAACACGAATGCGGTGGCCATTGTGGCGGGTGAAAAGGCTGCTGACCTCGTGCTGGGAGATGCACGCCAGAACGCGGATAGGAATCAGTCCATCACACGGGAATAGGCGGTCGGATCAGAACCCCAGATACAAAAGCTGTGGGATAAAGGGCGTCGTGGAGAATTCGTCCGACGTCGGATAGCCTCGTAGAGGTTCTCTGGCGAACTCAGGCGATAGATGACGCATTCCGAAGTCGTTCGCAAACTTGCCGCAGTGATGGCTTCCTGGCGGAATTTGCAAGCGTCGTCGAAGCTGTCCGCTGCGCCCTGGAGATACAGCAACATGTGACTCAGGCGAATCTCGGCCTGCCTTCCGAGGCTCGCATCGAATTTCGCATCGGCATCAACCTGGGCGACGTGATAATGGAAGGCGATGACGTCTACGGTGACGGCGTCAACGTTGCGGCGCGCCTGCAGGAGTTGGCGCAACCCGGAGGAATATGTCTTTCGGGCGCCGCGCGAGATCAGGTGCGGGATCGGTTCGGATTTTCGTTCAGCGACCGGGGTAACATCCAAGTCAAGAACATCCAAGGTCCCGTCCGACTCTACGATGTATCAGACGGGTCGACCGGCGACGTTCAAGATCCTCATCGAGGTCTTTCCTTGCTGGGGGCGTTTTCGCGGTACACGTGGCTTACCTCATTGGTGCTTATCTCCATCGCTCTCCCCGGCGTCGCATGGTGGTATTGAGAGGCAAGTGGTCAGCGCCACGCACGGGACTTGGAACGGCAGGAGCAAGCAAAGGCGGGACCGAACCAGCAAGAGGTGTTTTCTCAGGCCTCAATAGCCGTGCTTCCGTTCGACAATCTGAGTGATGATCCAGCCCAAGAGTACTTTGCGGACGGCATCACCGAAGACATCATCACAGCGCTTTCCCGGATCCGAAGCTTGGCCGTGATCGCCAGGAACTCGACCTTTGTCTACAAGGGAAAAGCAGTGAACGTTCAGGAAATTGGGCGCGATCTCGGAGTCCGGTACGTGCTCGAAGGTAGTGTCCGCCGCGCCGACGACCGCGTCCGTATCTTGGCACAGCTCATCGACACCGAAACGGGTTCGCGCCTCTGGGCGGAACGGTTCGATCGGGAGGTGAGCGACGTTTTCGCGGCGCAGGACGAAGTCACTCGAAACATTGTCGCGGCCTTGCACCTTGAGCTGCCCGCGGCGGAACTGGAACGTGTGAAGCGCAAGGACACGATCGTCATGCAGGCCTATGACTATGTTCTTCGTCGTCGCGATATTTCGCTGCACTACTCTCCCGAAAGCCAGAAGCGGGCGGAGGAGATGTTTAACAAGGCTATCGAACTGGATCCCAACTACGCGCAGGCCTAAGCCTTTTTGGCTGTTGCCTACCTCAACGACTGGCGCTTGGCGTGGGGGCAGATGGATGCGCTGGAGCGGGCGGTACAATTCGCCGGGCGTGCGATCGAACTCGACGGCCGCGCGGCTCGAAAGCGCAAACAAATACTATGGAACGGAAGTTCTGATGAGTGCTTCGACGGCCAATCAACTCTCGTCGCGCGACGGGCTTCGGGAGATCGACGTGGTGCGGGTCAAAGGCATATCCCAACCGGTGACCGTCTATGAGTCCTTGCGCCATTGCACGGATGAGAGGCGGGCGCAGTTCAATGCTCTCCTGCCGCATTACGATGCGGCGGTGGAGGCGTAACGCGAATATCGCTGGGATGATGCCATCGGATTGTTCAGAAAGGCCCTGGACATCTGTCCGGAAGACGGCGTAACCGCCTATTACATCAATCGCTGTGAATTCTTCCGTGAGAATCTGCCACCGGAGGATTGGGACGGTGTCTGGACAGATCGACGAACGTAGATATCCAGGCAGTCACGCAGGTATACTGAAATTACAAGAATGAAGGTGTCCGGTTGAATCGGGTGAGGGTCAGAATTCCATCCGCCGAAATCATGCCGGAAGCTCCCAGTTGAGGAATAGTGATGAGGGATCAAGCATCAAACGTAGCAGGTCGGATCGAAGCACAAGGGTCCGTGGTCGTTCCTGCGGTCCTGGCGATATTGCTGGGCACATTCCTGTTGCTTGGCACAGGATTCGTCCATTCCAGTACGATTCATGATGCTGCCCACGACAGCCGTCACAGCTTCACGTTTCCCTGTCACTGAGACACCGGGATCTCATGTTCAGGCGGATCCTCATGGCGGCGGTTCTTGCCGGCCTGATAGGAGGACTGGGCGTATCCGTTCTGCAGGAATTCACGACAACGCCACTTATCCTTCAAGCGGAGACGTTCGAGACTCCGCGGGCCGACGAGGGTGCTAACAAGCCGACTCCGCCCGTCGCACAATTATCGGAGAGAGCCGCACATGCGCACGCGGCGCGAGAGTCGACCGATATCCGAAATCGGGTGGAGCGGGCGTTCTACACCACCATCGCCAACATTCTCACCGGAATCGGATTCGCGTTGATCCTGGTCGCGAGCATCACACTTCATGGTCAGGCCGTGGAAGGCCGGAAGGGTGTGATTTGGGGCGCTGCCGGATTCGCCATCGTTAACCTCGCACCTGCATTGGGTTTGCCTCCTGAAGTCCCGGGAACATTGTCAGCCGAGCTCGGTGCACGGCAGAGCTGGTGGTTCTTGTGTGTTGCTGCCACCGGCGCGGGCCTCTGGATCATCGTGTTCCGTCGCGGCGCCCTCTGGGTCCTCGCGGGTTTGTCGATGATGGCGGTTCCGCATCTCTTTGGAGCTCCGCAATCGGAGGAGAGTGGTGGCGCGGTGCCGTCCGAGCTGGCGGCTCATTTCGTTGCCGCATCTCTGGTTACCGCTGCGGTATTCTGGTGTGCGCTCGGCTGGCTTTCGGCGGTGTTCTGGATGCGTTTCAGCGATCAGTAGCTGCTCAACCCCCATCGGGGCCGGTATCCGTTCCGCCCACTGAGGTTCCTGGTTCCACCGATGCAGCACGGCATAGGTCAGGGCCGCAGCACCACGCGTCCAACGATCTTGCCGCCTTGCTGTAGATCCTCCAAAACGCTGTTGGCGTCTTCGAGTGGGCGGCTCAAGACGGGAAGGGGGGGAATCTTCCCGTCCATAACCAATGCCATCAGCTCCTTCAATTCTTCAAGAGAACCGACATACGAACCCCGAACGGTCCGGTGCTGTAGCGGCAGGAAGGGAAGCGAGAAACGGAACTTGCCTCCGTAAAGACCGACAACCACCTGCATGCCCCCACGTCGAAGGGAGTCAAATGCGAACTGGGCTGTCTCCGGACTGCCAACAAAGTCGATCGATGCACGGGCCCCTCCTTGGGAGAGCTCCATCACCTCGGCCACGGCATCCGGGCTGGAGTTATCGACTGCTTGGGCAGCCCCGCCATCGAGCGCCGCCTGCCTCTTCGCCGGATCAATATCGGCCACGATGACTTTCGCATCCAGCACGGCGGGAGCGATATTCACCGCGTTAAGACCTACGCCCCCGGCACCGATGACCAGGAGCGTGTCTTCCTTCTGGAGCTGCGCGACCTTTTTCAAGGCGCTGTAGACCGTGAGGCCCGAGCACGCATATGTGCAGGCTAATTCTTCCGGCACATCTCCGTACTCCACGAGGTAGCGGGCATGCGGGACGATGATGCGGTCGCTGTAGCCGCCGTGCTGGCGGGCGCCCAGGGGATTGGGCGACTGGCAGTCGACCTCGCGGCCAGCATGGCAGGCCATGCATTCGCCGCAGCCGATCCAGGGAAAAACGAGGCGACGGTCGCCCACCGCCACGCCGCTGGCGTCCGGTCCCAAGGCGGCGACTTCACCAATCACTTCATGTCCCATCGTCAGAGGTAGCTCCACGCCACGGCTGGCGATGGTGGCTTGTTCTCCGTCACCCAGATCAAAGTAGCCGTGCCAAACGTGCACGTCCGTATGACACACGCCGCATGCCGTTACCTTGACGAGCACCTCGGAGCCTTTGGGCTCGGGATCAGGATACTCCCGCATCTCAAGCGGTTTTCCCCATTCAATGATCTGGCAGCTGCGCATGTTTGTGACCTCGTAACTTCAAGTGGTGACTCGCTGAACATTCTGCCGATCGGGCCATGCACTGTCACGGCCCGCGGCTTCAAATGGAGCCATGCGTATCAGAATTCCTGCTGGTTGCCGGTGTGAAGAGGGCGGGGATCAGCTCGGCTTGCGCTTGCTGGTTTCGCGATTGCGCCCCGCTGATGACTTCTTTGATGGGTGGGAGGGAATACTTGGTCATTCGGGACACGATCGGTCGGGGATACCACGCTCAAACGCTGGAATACGGGCGCAAAGGTTAAGGGCGCCAACGCACTGCGGTCCCCCCAATGCCTGAGGATGCCCATTAATGCAAGGGCTGACGAGTCACGTAAGCCGATAACTGTGCCCCATTCAAATGCCAATGTGCTCTCGGGTCCAGATCGCTGGCGACTGCCTGTGCCACGTTAACCTGAAATTTACGTCCGGCAGCTATTTCAAGATTGTTGGGCTCTTCATCGGCTGTATCGCGTCGAGTTTGGCTCGTTGGTATTCGATTTTGGTTGGTTGAGAAAACACATGCTTCGCTTTGTCTACAGATTGGCACTCCTCGTTGCCGTCCTCCTTTTACGCCCGACGACGGTTCTCGCTGGATTCTCAGATCGCATGGCCGCGTTCCGCGCGGGGGATTATTCGCGGGCCTATAACGAATGGCAGCCATTGGCCGAACTCGGCCACGTCAAGGCCCAGACAAACCTGGGACTCCTCTACTCCCGTGGTCTTGGGGTCACCCGGGATCCTGTCGAGGCGGTTTCGTGGTATACGCGCGCTGCGGAGCGGGAATTCTCTCTCGCGCAGTACAATCTGGGTGTCATGTACAGTCGCGGACTGGGTGTCGAGCGGGATGAGAATATGGCGTGGCTCTGGTACCTACGCGCCGCCGAACAAGGACATACCCGGGCTCAGTTCATCGTCGGGCAGCGCCACGCGGAAGGGATAGGAGTCAGGCGCGATGACGAACTGGTTCGCATGTGGCTCTCCCGCGCTGCAGATCGGGCCAAGGGCAAGCTCCGAACCAAGATCCTCGGCTACCAGCGTGACATCGAGCCTCGAATGTCCGAAGACGCCGACCTGCGCGATGCTCCAAGTCAAAGGAGAGCTTCGTAGTCGTTCCCACGTGCTCGCCGTGCCGAAGAGCCAATTTAGCGAGCGAGGGCGATACTCGGAGGATTGGTGAGCGTCTGGTAGATCACGCAGTATCGCTCTGTCAGCTTCAGTAGCGTTGCAAGCTTGTCCTCATCGGCATCCGTGTCGAGATCAAACGCCAGACGGATGTCCTTGAATCCGACGGGAGCCTCTTTGTCGACTCCCAGAGTTCCCCGAAAATCCAAGTCACCCTCGGCGCTGACCGTGCCACCGTGCACCTCGATTTCCAGCGCCGTCGCAACGGCGCGCAACGTCACTCCGGCGCATGCAACAAGGGCTTCCAGAAGCATATCTCCCGAACAGGCCTGAGATCCGTCACCTCCGGTAGCCGGATGCAGGCCTGCTTCGACGAGAGCCTTGCCGGTCTGCACGGAACAGGCGATACCCTCGCCATCCAACATACCCTGGGCGCTCAAGGTGATCACCGCTTCTTGAGGGGACTCACGATAGGTATCCTTAAGGGGTGCCTGAAGGGCACGCAGTTCGTCTGATTTCACGGCTACCTCCGCGTCAAGTTTCAACCCAAGTTACTCATGGATGATCAGGCTGTCCACGTCGTCTGTGTTGAGGTTGGAAGGCATCTGTTCGCCTGTGCCCATCGTACACAGAGGATCAGACGCGCGATGAATCTATGGGAGTGGGTCCTGTTTGCCGATGCGTCGGAGTCCCTCCAGGGCAATGCGCTGGATGTCGTCATGTCGTGACCGATACACGACATATGCGGGGCGGGAGAACTCCGCTGAATCAGGAACGCGATACAGTTTTTCCTCGAGGACGTAGGTCTGAACGACCCGGGCCGGAAAGTAGCCGGCGCCGCCCTACTCCAGCAGGTGGTCCAGGGCCGGCGTTCCGTGGCTGAATGCCATGGCGTGCATTTCGAAGTGGGGATACTCGATTCCGTGACTGGCCTCGAACTCCTCACCCCCAATCCACGAATAGATAGTCCTCCGAGCCAACCCTTGCATGGTCGGCTTCCGTGGCCACGAGCACGAGCGTCTCATCGACGAGCTGCTCGATCTCAACCCCCGGACGATTTTGCGGTGCGTACGTCAGCGCCAGATCCAACGAGCCTTCGGCCAGTCTCTGCATCAACCATTCTGCCGGACCCGTTTCAACACGAAGCGCAACATCAGGGGCCTGCTCACGCATCCAGCCCGACCAGCTCAGCATGAGCCGGTGCCACAGGCTGAACTG
>DEBC01000126.1:25683-38371 GCA_002348365.1 Alphaproteobacteria bacterium UBA2966
TCCGGCGGCAGTTAGTGTGACGCCTGACCGGCCCCGCACAAACAGGGAGCGCCCCAGCGTCTCCTCAAGGGACCTGATTCGCATGCTGATGGTGGATTGAGTGACATTGAGGCGCTTTGACGCCCCGATGAAGTTGCCCGTCTCCACGATCTCGAGGAATGTCCTGGCGAGTTCGATATCCATCAAGCCACGCCTTGTCGAAGCAGAAGCGTAATATCAAAATATTTGAACTATAAAATCTATAACTCTTTCTTGAATGAAGTAATTGGAGCCCCTATCTGAGTCATAGACAAGACGCAGAAAGGAGGGAGCCATGTTGAAACGGATTGGACTGACTCTCGCCGCTTTGGTCATCGCGTTGCCAGCAGCCGCACAGCCCGTGTGCGTGACCGAGCGCGGCGACGTAATCAAGCAACTCTCGCGTCAGTTCGAGGAAAACCCTGTCGCGATGGGCTTGGCCGGAGACGGTAGCGTCCTGGAAGTCCTCGCAGCGAAAACGGGGTCCTGGACCATTCTCGTGACGCGGCCTGACGGTGTCTCCTGCATCGTCGCCTCGGGCGAGGTGTGGGATAACGTTCCCCAGCCCTTGAAGGTCAAAGGACCAGAAATCTTAATCGCAGGCGTCCTGATCTTCCCCCGCCTGCACAAATGGCCCGGCCGGCTAACGCCTGCCGGGCCTTCTTCGTGCTATGCAACGTCTAGAAACTGTATTGGACCCAAGAGGCGGGACCATTCGTATTGACGATTCTCCCGCCCACATGAACCATCCAGCTTGACGCGTGGATGCGTTCGAGACATCCGGAGAAGGCGATGGAAATCAGGGCGCTTCACTTCGATGTATTCGGTACCGTGGTGGACTGGCGTGAGAGCATCGCGCGCGAGGCCGCGAAACTATTGAGCAGCAAGGGTGTCGATTGTGACTGGCACGCCTTCGCTGATGCGTGGCGGTCGAGATATCAGCCCGCGATGGAGGAAGTTCGAAGCGGGCGTCGAGGATGGGCCAAGCTCGATGACCTGCATCGCGAGAATCTCGACGCGGTGCTGGACGAGTTCGGGATATCCCGCGTTGACGATACCGACCTGGACCACCTCAACATGGCATGGCACCGACTGGATCCCTGGCCGGATGCTGTTGCGGGCATGAACCGGCTGAAGCGCAACTATATTCTGGTGACTCTTTCGAATGGCAATGTGTCCTTGATGGTGGACATGGCAAAACGGGCCGGACTGCCGTGGGACGCGGTGTTGGGTGCCGAGGTTGTAGGAGCCTACAAGCCCCAGCCCGAGGCCTACCTTAGAAATGCGGAACTTCTCGGCCTGAAGCCCGAAGAGTGCCTGATGGTTGCAGCACACAATGGTGATCTCGATGCGGCAGGCACTCTGGCTTATCGCACGGCATTCGTCTTTCGCCGCACTGAACATGGTCCCAATCAGTCAACAGATCTCGAGCCAACCGGCGATTATGATTTCGTGGCTGAGGATTTCCTCGATCTCGCTGACAAGTTGGGTTGCTAGGCCGCTTTCGCAGTTCGTCGGTTAGCCTTGATTGAGGCGGGACAGCTCATCACGTTCAAACTGCACCAGATCGGTACCGTCTGAGAATTGCACACCGCTCCCGGATCCCGCTGTGCCGATAACGGTGGCTGGGAATCCTGCAGCATTCAGGTTGTCACACGCAGACTCAGCGGTGGATGAAGGAAAACCGGCAAGTAGCGTACCGGACGCCAGGACCCCCCAGGGATCGAGATCGAGCGCCTCGCAAATCCGACGTCCTGGTTCGAACCACTGCACTGCATCCGCATCAACATTCAGGCTCACTCCAGAAGCCTCTGCGAGTTCATGAAGTCCGGTGGACAACCCACCCTCTGTCGGATCATGCATCGCGACGGCACCCAGTTCTGTTGCCTTTAAAGCGGCTTCCACCACCGAGATACCGGGATTTTGAATCGCATCGAGGGCCGCTTCCAGAATGTCGTCCGGGAGTCCCTGAAATTCACCGGGAGCTTCGGCCGCGAGAACGGCGGCTCCTTCAATCGGCGCCGGCCCGGCCTGGACGACAGCATCACCCGGTGACAGACCGCCGGTTCTGACGAATTCTCCGTCTTCCCGTAAGCCCATCATTTGACCCACCACGACCGGTTGCGTCACCGCACCGGTTATCTCGGTATGGCCCCCAATGATCGATACGCCCATGTCCGTCAACGCGACATGCATTGCCTTAAACAATTCGCGGATCTCTGCTTCCGACGTTCCCGGAGGCAACAGCACCACAGCCAGGAACCAACGCGGCCGGGCGCCCATAACCGCCACGTCGTTCGCGTTGATAACCACGGCGTGCGCTCCAACGTCCTTGCCTGTCAGAGTGATGGGATCGGTTGCCACGATGAGCGCACCTGCAGCAATGTCGATCGCGCTGGCATCTTCGCCGACCATTGGTGGCAACCTGACGTCGGCAGATGGTACCGGCGCGCCCGCCAGCAGCTCACGCAGTAGAGCTGCCGGTAGTTTGCCGGGAGGAGGTTTGAATTCGGGCACAAACGATCCATAGCGGTGCCAGGTTGTGCTGTGCAACCGTCTTTTGGAATGAATTCTATTTTGACACCTGGTGGACCAGGCTTGCAGCGTGCTCGCCACCTGCCTACGCTTTCCTCAATTGGAAAATACACAGGGAGTAACCAACATGACGCATCCTGCCACGGCTGCCGGCCGAGTGGCCGTCGTGACCGGTGCGGCTAACGGCATTGGCCTCGCCTCCGTCAAGAGGTACGCATCGTTCGGCATGAAGGTCTGTATGGCGGACGTGGATGAGGAGGCGCTGTCGGCTGCTGCGAAGGACGTGATCGAAATCGCCAGTGGTGGCGCTGACGACGTGATGACCATGAAGACCGACGTCGGACGCCGGGAGGACATTCACGCTCTGAAGGATGCTGTTTATGACCAATTCGGAGAGGTTGCCGTCCTGATGAACAACGCAGCGACCCGCGCCCGCGCCGGGGCGCTCGACAGCTACGAAGCATGGCAGGAATCGATTGCCGTCAATCTGTGGAGCGTGATCAACGGCACGCAAGCCTTTGTGCCGTCGATGATCGAGCAGAAATCACCGTGCCTCGTCATCAATACAAGCTCCAAGCAGGGAATCACCCTGCCTCCTGGCAACGTTTGCTACAACGTCAGCAAGGCGGGCGTGAAGGCCTACACCGAGTTGCTGCAGCACGAACTGCGAAACATCGAAGACTGCCAGGTCACGGCGCACCTTCTGGTGCCGGGCTGGACGACCCGAGGTGGTTTCGAATTCCAGCCGGGCCAGTGGTCGCCGGATCAGGTCGTCGACGTCATGCTACCCGCGATCGAGCAGGGTCATTTTTATGTCATTTGCTGGGATGACGAGGTCACGCCCGAGGAGGATAGCAAGCGTATCCTGTGGGCTGCTGGAGATCTGGCGCACAAGCGCCCGCCGCTTTCGCGCTGGCACGGAGACTATGCTGAGGAATTCGAAAAGTACGATCCGCCGTTGAAGTAGGTCCGGCAGTTGTCGTGGGAGTTATGATCCCACGACACTCTGCATGTTGCATGAACCGGGTCGACTGACGACGGTTAGTTCATCAGCGCGGCGTACTCGTCGAGCTTCTTCAGGGCATCGTCGCGTCCCACCGAGGGCATTTCCAGGAGAACGCGGGTCGCGCCTTCCTGCTCGTATTCGTCGAGCAGGGCTGCATCCGGTTGTGGCCGGAAAATGGTGGTGGAGAGTGTCGACATATCTCGACCGGCCTCATCCGCGACAGCCTTGAGCTTGGCCATGGTCTCCGCCGGCGCCCCAGCTGGTCCGGCCCGAGGAAGCCAACCGTCACAAAACTCCACGATCCGGCGCAGTGTATGAACCGTCTCGCCGCCGAGAATGATGGGCGGATGGGGTTTTTGAACGGGCTTCGGATAACACCACGACGGTTCGATGTTAACGTAGTCGCCGTGAAACGAAGCCTCCTCTTCCGTCCACATCGCCTTCATGGCGAGCAGGCGTTCGCGCAGCAGCTTGAACCGGGTCTTGGGATCGGTGCCGTGATTCTCCATTTCTTCGAGATTCCAGCCGCCGCCTGCGCCGAATATGAACCGGCCACCGGACAGCATGTCGAGACTGGCAATGGTGTTGGCCGTGACGATGGGGTCACGCTGGATGACGAGGCAAATTCCCGTTCCCAGCATCAACTTCTTTGTCACTGAGGCTGCAAATGAGAGGGCCACGAAAGGATCGTGCGTCCGAATGTAGTGTTGCGGCAATTCGCCACCGCCAGGGAAGGGAGACTTTCGGCTGGTAGGAATGTGTGTGTGCTCGCAGAGGAATAGCGATTCAAAGCCGCGATCCTCGAGTTCCTTGGCGAGTTCCGGAACCTCGATTGCGTAGTCGGTCGGAAAGAAGAAAACACCTTTGTGCATGCCTGATCCTCCAAGTAAGTAAATATCTGACACATTCTATTGATGCGTCTTCGGCGCCATTAAATCGGCTGCGTTGGATGCAGTCCACGAACGCCCCTCAGGCGAGGAATATCAGGCGGGACCGAAGAATGCGAAAGCCCTGACCTCGATGCTGACGCGTCCCGGTGCATCAGGCGGCAAAGTTGGATCTTCGAATGACGCATGGGCGGTGAAACGTGACCGGCTTTCCATGTCCGAGTCGTAAGTCTTGAAGACGAGAACCTCATCGCCCCTCATGAGGGGAAAATAGACCCAATGCTGGCTCGGACTGTGGACCAGTTGATAGGTCTCGCCGACCCGGTCGGGGCGATGTCGCTCCATTTTCACGAGATCATTGGAGTCAATGGTTCGGGCATCACAAATCGCCAGTGGTTGTGCCTCGATCGGGCTGCGCACCGGACGCCATACCTGGATCACTGCAAATCGGCGCTTGAGCAGTTCATCCGCCTCGTCGGGCAGCAATTCGCGTACGCGGTTCGGTCCGGACCAGTTCGTGTAATCGTTGTGGGCGTTCTTGACCGTCTCGCGCATCCACTTGGCATCGTCTGATTGATCATCGCCCGCGCGCAATGTGTGATCGAACATGTGGATGCGTGTAGCGCCGCTCACCTCCATCATGAGCCTTTCCATCTCGGGGTAGTAGACAGTCCGCACTTCTTCCTGGTCGCGGAAGTCCTTGACGGCCGACGTGTGGTTCATGAACTGGAAGCCATGCTGATCGAGTGTGAACGGCTCCTCGGACAGTCGACCGTTGTGGATGGTCACTTCCTGACTCACGAAATCACCCTCCCGGTACTCGATACGTCCGTCCACGACGCTGGAGGAGGCGATGGGGGCCTGGTCGGCATCGGCGATGTAGGTCAGAGAGGCCTTCACGGCCGCGACCGGTTCAGGAGCTTCTTCGACTTGTGCCATTGCACTGATCCTTACGAATGACGGTATATCTAACTAAGCCAGATAACGCGCGATCTGCAACACGACTGTTGTTGGTGCCTACGGAGAGCCAAAGAATGCGAAGGCACGAACGTCGATGCTGACGCGCTCTGGTGCGTCAGGTCGGCAGGTCGGGTCCTCAAAGGCCGCATGGGCCGTAAATCGCGCTGAATTCCCCAAGTCGGAATCGAAGGTCTTGAAGATTAGGACTTCATCGCTCGTCATGTTCGGGAAGTAGTACCAGCGATGGTCTGCATTGAAGGAGAGGTGATACAGCTCCCCCACGCGTTTGGTGCTGCCGGGTCCTGCGGGGCGGCTGCGCTCCATGACAATGAGGTCTTCGGTGGAGATCGATCCGGCATCGCACATCGCCAGAGGTGATTTTTCGACGGGACTGCGAATCCCTCGCCAGACCTGAATCACAGCGAAGCGGTGTTGCAGGAGTTCTTCGGCTTCATCGGGAAAAAGATCACGAACTCGTTGTGGACCCGACCGATCCGTGTAGTCGTTGTGCACGTGATTCACCGTCTCACGCATCCAAGAGGCATCTTCCGATCCCTCGTCGCCCGTGCGCAGGGTGTGATCGAAGACATGGACGCGCGCGGCACCGGTAACAGACTTAATAAGTGCTTCCATCTCAGGGTGATAGACAGTGTTGAGCTGGGTTTCATCGCGAAAATCCGAGACCGCACTCACGTGTTTGAGAAGTTGGAAACCGTTTTGTTCGAGTGAGAATGACGTCTGGTTCGGCCGAGCGTTGTGGATCGGGACTTCGTGCTCCTCCAGGATCACGTTTTCATAGTCGATCCGTCCCTGTTCATTATTACGGGCTACAGGCCTGCGGCCATCATTGACAACATAAGTGAAGACACCCGGGACGGGATCTCGTGTGCGCGATGTGCCGTTGGCCTGCGGCATAGGCAATGCCCTCTCAGTTTCATGCTGAGGTGTGACGCACTCTACTTAGCCACGTCTGAAGGGTTCCGCAACAATTGGGAGGCGTCGGGCTTGCCCATCGCACGCCTCGGAGCCATCTTAGATTGATCAGCGTCATACGAGTTTGGATGTGACCCATGGATGCCGTTCTGCAAAGTTTCCTCGCCGGATTCCCTGTGCTGCTCATGCACTTCTTCGTAACCATCGTGATGCTCGTTGTGGGTGTGACGATCTACATCTGGATTACGCCCCACAAGGATATCGCCCTCGTCCGAGCGGGGAATGTCGCGGCGGCGATCTCTTTGTCGGGCGCCGTGCTTGGACTGGCGATTCCCCTGGCCATGTCCATGTCCGTCAGCGTGAACGTCGCGGACATCGTGATTTGGGGACTTCTCACCCTCGTCATCCAGCTCATCGTGTTCCGGCTCGCCGACCTCATCTTGCGGGACCTGTCCACCCGTATCGAAGCGGGCGAAGTGGCAGCCGCAGTTCTGCTTTCGGCAATCAAGTTGGCGGTCGCCGCCATCACGGCCGCCGCCGTATCGGGTTAGACGACCCATAGTTCGTTCATGAACCGTTTCCTCGACCGGCTTGCTTATCTGGCAGCAATTTTTGCGCTGCTCTACGCAAGCTCGTCTTACCTGCGCTTTCCACAGGAAGAGGAGACACGCCGTCCCTCTGTTCGTTATGCGGAACCGGCTCCTGATGCGCGTGCGCCGGCTGTCGCGCCCGGCGGCCAGGTCGTCACGATTCAGGTTCCTGAGAAGCAGCCGTCGACGGGCACGGCATTCGCCATTGGTGGAGGCTGGTGGCTGACGGCGCGCCACGTTGCTGACGGTTGTGATGCGATCGGTCTGGTGACCGGTCCTCGAAAGGCCGCTCGTGCCCAGCAGGTTGTAATCCATCCCAACGCGGATCTGGCCCTTTTGTCACTGCGGCTTGATCCGGAACCGTTCGCATTCTTGGACGAGTCGCTCCGACGAGGCCAGGACGGATTTGCAATCGGATATCCGCAGGGTTCACCGGGTGATGTCCACGCACAGCTCATGGGGCGGGTCCGACTGAAATCGGTTGGCCGATACCGGACCGATGAACCGATCCTCGCGTGGGCCGAGCGCAGCCGGGTCCCCGATAGTCTGCCGGCGCTGGGTGGGCTCTCGGGCGGCCCCATGTTCAACGCGCGCGGACAGGTCATAGGAGTTCTGGTTGCCGCCTCCGAACGGCGCGGGCGGGTTATGACCTCCGATCCGACTTCCGTGCGATGGCTCCTGGATCAAGCGGGCCTCGTGCCTGATCCGGATGCGCGTCCCATCGACCTCGCGGTGAGTAATTTCGTTGGACAGGGAGATGATCTGCGTGACGATTTGCGGGTGGCCAAGGTCCTTTGCGATGTCAAGCAGTCCTCGCGTCGCCGACGCCTCTGATCAGGTCGTGGGCCTCTCCAAGAACTCGCTTTTCATCTGAGCCAGCCGCGCCTCGATTTCATCCATACGATCGAGAACGGTTTCGGCTTTCGTATCGACGATGATTTCGGTCACGCGCCGTCCGACGGAACGCAAAAACTCCTGGTCGTCTTCACCATCGCGCGCCGGAATCTTCAGAACAGTATCGTGCGCATACACGCGGTGTTTGTGACCACCCGGTTCTGACGATCCGTTTTCGCTTGGCTTCAGCTCGTGCCGAATTGCCTGACGCAGGGTCCGCCGAAGCATCGTGACGCCTTGATCGGTCGTGCCCAAATGCTCGAGTGCATGCACCGCAATCGGACGCTGACTCACGATGGCATCCCAATCTCCGGGATGGCGCTGGCGTTGCTCATATGGACGTCCGCCTGTTTGTCCGTAGAAGTCGACGGACTCCTTGCCGATGACTTCGGGGTTTCCTTCGCCTTCGCGATCGACGGCGTCATTGTAATGACGCCAACCGAAGATCATGCAGCTGTCGTCGTCGATCGGCACGACCCAACGCGTCGAGCCAACGCGTCGAATACCTTCCTGGTCTGCTCCCTCGAACAGCACACCCGCCTGAAAGACGGTGGGCAAAACCGCCTGGGCGCAGCGAACCCAGATCATGTCGTCGGGCATGCGCCGTGTTGCCACGTAAATCATGCCGTGACCCTCGTCGACCTCAAAGTGTTCGAGCACAGGCAAAATCGAAAACGTGGGATCTTCTTCGGCATCCGAATTAGGGACCGTCTTCAAGCCGGATCCGTGCAGAAACACACCGTGGAGATGATCCATGATGTTGTCCTGGATTTGCAGCCAATTGCAGGGGTGCCAGATGTCGTACGCCTTGGTCACGGTTTCCGGCGTCTGGTACTGCTCGTCGATCGGGAAGGGCGGTATCTCGTCCGGGGGGCCCATATAGGCGAAAACCAGCCCGTGTCTTTCAAACGTCGGGTATGCGCCGTGGACGAAACTGTCTTTCAAACGCGAGTCCGGGGGTTCCCCGGGAGTCTCGAGAATGGTGCCGTCTCGATGAATGAGCCATCCGTGATAGCAGCATCGAACGCCGCGGTCGGTGACAATGCCATACTCGAGCGATGTGCCACGGTGGCTACAGTGTTTGTGGAGGACGCCGACATCACCATTTCCGTCGCGAAAAGCCACCAGGTCTTCACCCAGTATGCGGATCGCTTTGGGCAAGTCCGCAAGTTCATCCGACAGGCATACCGGAAGCCAGTACTTGCGCATGAATTCGCCGCAGGGAGTGCCCGGGCCGGTATGCGTAAGCTCAGCATCTTCTGGTGGCACCACGCGTTGGGAATAGCCGCCGTATGGTGAGGTAATGCTCGATACGTGAAGGTATTGTTGTTGAGCACTCATCTTCGCTAACCGATCCGCAATACAATATCGACTACCAGCCCATTGCGCGGGCGGGCCGCCTGGGATCTGCGCCACCCGTCATGACACCCCGTTCCAGGTCGGCGCTGATGGCGCACACACCGCTGACGCCGATGGAGATATCGCGCAGCCAATCGACATCGTGACCCATTCCAGCCAGTTGATCTCCCGTCGCGACATCGATACGGCCTTCCAGCGCGAGGCGTCCCGGATAGGCAGTATGGGGTTCAAAGGAATCGGGTTGGCTGTGAGTGCAGAGGCGCGGGGCGTCAATTGCCGTCTGGATGTCCATTCCGAACACGACATGATTGAGCAACACCTGAATCATTCCCTGCGGTTGGGTGTCGCCTCCGGACGCACCAAACGGCATGGCAAATTCGCCCTTCTTCAGAGCAATGGCGGGATTCGGTGTGAGTCGGGGCCGCTTGCCCGGCGCCACGCAACTGGCATGCCCGGGAACGGCGAACGACTGTGAACCCCGTGCAGAAGGCGTGAAACCAAGACCGGGAACAATGGGTGCATCCCAGCTCGTGTCGCTCGGTGTCGCCGAAAAGATGTTGCCCTCCCTATCCATCACGGCGGCGTAGGACGTATCCGCCGCAAACACGGGTGTCGGTGCACCGGCGTCCGCCGCGGGGGCCGTCCACCCACTGCCGGCGACACCATCTAGGGATCCAGCCGGGGGCAGTTCGCTCCAGGCCTGGTCTGGGAAAATCTGGGTGCGCCGCTCGACGGAGTAGGCCGAACTGAGGAGTGTTTCGATGGGAACGTCAACAAATTTGGGATCTCCGTAATATCGCTCGCGATCGGCGAACGACAGCTTGATCGCTTCCGCTACAACGTGAATATACTCGGGGCTGTTGTGCCCCATAGCTTCCAGATCGAAGTCCTCAAGAAGCGAAAGAGCCTGCGGGACCACCGGTCCCTGACACCATGGACCGCACGAATAAATGTCGATGCCTCTATACCTGAAGGTCACAGGCGGCTCGATTGCGGACGCATAACCCGCAAGATCCTCGGCGGTAAGCCAGCCACCGTTCTTGCGTTGGAAATCAACGATCTTGCGCGAGATATCCCCTTTGTAGAAAGCATCCCGGGCAGCCGCCAAGCCGGCTTCCCGGCCGTTGCTAGACGCGGCGCGTTCTTCATCCGCCATGTAGCTGAGCGTTGCCGCAAGGTCCTGTTGCACGAATAGATCGCCGACCTGCGGTACCTGCCCGCTAGGGAAAAACACATCTGCATTGCCCGGCCAGGCGCGTGTCCGGTCAGCGAAGCGTTCGATGTAGATTTGTAAATGCCTGTGGAGGGGAAAGCCCTCACTGGCGCAACGGGTCGCGTGTCTCGCCACGTCCGCGAAACTCATGGTTCCGTAGCGTGCCAGCGCCTGTATGTATGCATCGGGTGCAGCGGGAACGACGCTGCGTCGTACACCAATGGGAATCTCACCACCGCATTCTTCGACGAAATAGTCCAAGGACGCTGCCTTGGGCCACCAGCCCAGTCCGCTGATCGTGAGAACTTCGTCGGAGTCTGCAAGGTACAGCATGATGGGTGCCACGCCACCGAACTGCACCTGATCAGACTGAGTGACATTCAGCGTGATGCAGGCTGCTATGCCCGCATCGACCGCATTTCCTCCCGCCTCCAAGATTTCGACTGCAGCTTCGGTTGCAAGGTAGTGACCGGTCGATGCCATATAGCGTCGACCCGAAACAGCCGGCTGAAACGAAGGCGGTGGAACCAACTCCCCTTCGTACGATGGATACTTAGTCGTCACCGCCCGCCTGCGGACGTCGAAGTCCAGGATCCTCGCCGGGAACGAAAATCGATCCGTCGCGAGTTCTATCCGTGTACATACCCTCTATCGATTTTGTCCTTGCTTCCTGAGACTCCCGTTGCTTGGGAAGCGCCGGAATGACCGGCAGATCATCTTCGGCCGGAATCGTCATCCAGTCCTTGCGGGCCAGGGCGGCTTCGATGTAGGGGGCGAGTTCCGCTTGCTTTTGCGCTTCGCGCTCGGCCGTACGTTCCTTGAATTCCGGCATCACTTCCGACGCGAAGAGTTCCAGCGACTCACAGATGTGGTCATGGCGATTTCGGCCGCCCTGCTGGATGAAAATGATCTGATCCATCCCGGATTCCTCATAGCGGCGGAGGTGATCGCGCAATTGCTCAGGTGTTCCGATACAACCTCGCCCCTTGTCCTGTTGAATGTTGTCGCGGGCCGCTTCGTATTTTTCCCAGACCGACGTATGGCCGGGCCGATGATCGCCGAATACGTAGTAGTGGCCGATGCCGTAACCGAAGAAATGGAATCCATCGAGGCCTCGTGCCTCGGCTTCAGTAGCATCGGGATGACATGAGAACCCGGAAATGATGGCGATATTGGCGTTGACGGTATGTCCGATCGGCACGCAACGATCAGACTTGATGATGTCGTAGTACTCCTTCACCCACGGTTCCGCTTGCTCGGGCTCAAAAAAACCAAAGGCAAGCGCGCCGATTCCCATCTCAGCCGCTTTCTGGATGCTTTCACGGCGTGAGCATGCCATCCACATCGGCGGATGCGGTTTCTGGAACGGTTTGGGAACGACATTACGACAGGGCGCCGTGAAATGTTTCCCTTGATAGCCCGGGTAGGGTGACAACGCCGCCATGTTCGCGGCCTGCTCGGTCGCTTCGACCCACATGTCCTTTTTGAGTTCCGGATCAATGCCGAAGCCGCCGGTTTCAAGAGCGGAATTCGATTCGCCGGTACCCCATTCCACACGGCCATTCGAAATCAGATCCAGCGTCGCGATCCGCTCGACCGCCCGGAACGGGTGGTTGTAGCCGGGCGGCATCAGCATGATGCCATGGCCAAGGCGAATATTCTTGGTGCGTTGCGAGCACGCAGCCAAAAAAATCTCCGGCGCGGAGCCGTGCGCATACTCTTCCAGAAAATGGTGTTCCACGGCCCAGACGGCATCAATGCCCAGCTGGTCGGCAAGTTCGACCTGGTCCAGGGATTCCTGAAACAGACGCAATTCCGATTCTTCGTCCCAGGGACGAGGCAGTTGGTGCTCATAGAAAATGCCGAATTTCATGCCCGACTCCGAACGGAAGGTTGTTTAGGGGCCTGATTCCCTTACCACGCACATTCCTTCGGGCCAAGACCGGTGCTCCGGGACGTTCGACGTCAGATCGATGTTCATCAGTTCAGCGGCTCGAGATTTCCAAGCATGGTCGGGATCAACTCCGTGACGGTGGGGTGAATATGCATGGCCCGCTGAATCACGGTGTAGGGTTCATCGGCATACATCACGTCAAGTACGGAATGGATAATCTCGTCGCCTCCGATCCCCAGAATGGCCGCCCCCAGAATTCGGTGGCTCTCGGCATCGATCAGAATCTTCATGAAGCCCTGCGTTTCGCTGCGTTCCCGGGCCCGTCCCACGCGTGACATCATCATCTTGCCCACCAGCGCCTGACGGCCTGATTTTCGAACCTCCGCCTCCGTCATGCCG
>DEBC01000126.1:38760-42202 GCA_002348365.1 Alphaproteobacteria bacterium UBA2966
CGAAATGCATGGCAAAGAGGAACTCGACAAATTCTTTCGAGGACGCGCGTCCCGTCAAAAAGATTATTGGCTCAAAAAGGACCTGCGCTTGCTGATGGGAAACATGATCGCGAATTCATGGGAGTGTCGCTGGATTGATACGAAGACCAACAAGAAGATGTGGAGGTGGGGCATGGAGATGTGGACCATGCGCGATGGCAAGATCTCGGTATGGGAAGGCACCCTCAACTTCAATGAAGAGGGCAAGCGCGATACTGGGATCGTATAGGGGTCGGGGGTGAAAGCCGGAATCTACCCGTCCAGCTTGACGATCCACTCAGCCCATTGATCGATCTCAGGCATTAGGTCATCTGCCGGCTCAGACTCCAGCGGCACAATTGCGCGCGCCACACCCATATCACGCCATTTCTTAAGACGATCAAGGTCGGGATTGCCGCCCCACACCGTGACCGGCAGGGACGCCGGGTCTCGGCCCGCTTCTGCCGCCATCTTCCAGAACTCCTCGAGGTGGTCCGTGACGTCCTCATAAGGGGGCAAGCGGGTGTGAGGAATCCAGCCATCGCCGTAGGCGACTGCACGCCTGGCCCCATAGGGAAAGCTACCCCCAACGATTATGGGGGGATGTGGTAGCTGAACCGGTTTGGGTCGCATGGTCATCGGAGGGAAGTCGAGCAAATCACCGTGAAACTCTGGTTCACTGCTGGTCCACATTTCCTTCATCGCTGCGATGCGCTCGCGCGCAATTGCGTGACGGGATTCAAAGGGTGTTCCGTGGTCCGCCATTTCTTCGGCATTCCAGCCGTTGCCCACACCAAACAGGAACCGTCCCCCCGATAACTGATCAATGGAGGCGACCAGCTTTGCGGTTTGGATAGGGTCCCGCTGGACGACCAGGCACACACCGGTTCCGAGCTTCAGGGATTTCGTCGCGGCGGCGGCGGCCGTCAATGTGACGAAAGGGTCCATCACATCGAAGTATTTCCTGGGTATTTCATCCCATCCCGCGAATGATGATTCGCGGGAGAGCGGGATGTGCGAGTGTTCCGGTGCCCACAGCGAGTCATAGCCCCGTTCTTCGAGAAGCATTCCCAATTGGCCTGGGGTGACAGAATACTCGGTGAAAAACATTGCGGCGCCGATGAGCATTTTGATAGATCCCTGAAGTTGTTGAGTGGCTCATATACTTGAATTCTTCTTCACAGTCGCAACGAAATTGGCGAACACGATGCCGGGGCAGCACTTGGCCAATCTGTTTCGTGAGATTTTTCCGAGATCAATCCCGAATCAGGGGCTTGAAAAGCCTACAGACCGATATGGCATTCGGGCTGATGCCAGGAGTCAAAACAGGCCTTTCCACCCATATTTCCCAAGATAGACTTGAAATTGTGGAGGCTGGGCCCCACGAATCACTTATGCAAGAGCGAAACGTGGCTGCAACGGGCAAGACGTCGATCTATGGCCGCCTTGGGCCGGTGTACCGCCAATATGTTGATGAACTTGTCGATCAGGTCGCTACGCTATTGTGGCCCGAACGACGAGCCGCACTCGTCGCATTTTACCGTGGCATCGCTGGCGTATCAGCAAGCGAGCTTGAAGTTTCTATATCCGCACTGGGGATCCCGCTGGATGAAGCCGAGAATTATCCTGAGCAGGTGTTTCGTGCTGTCTTGACCGCGTGGATCGAGCAAATAGGACTTGAAGAGGTCACCAACCCGGACCAGGCGGTATTGTACGCCCTATCATACGACGAGGGGCATGTCGCGCGCGCTGAGGCCTGGTTTGCCGAGCGGCCGGAACACCTGGCTGCGATCAGTTCAGGCGGTGCCGATGAATGAGAACACCTGCGCCTGACCTGAGTGGAATTGATACCCAATTGCAGGCACAGAGCTGCCCAAGGAATTTAGAAGGTGGATTAAAGTGTTCACGAGGCATGACTAGAGGGGCTCTTTCCATGCGGCGACAACTGATAATGGTTCTCCTGGGCATACCAGTGCTCTTGTTATTGGCAATGCCTGTTCACTCTCGCCAAGACGATCCAAGACTGGATGAATTGTTTCTGACGTTGCAGGAAACCCGTGATCCTGCCACAGCGCGAATTACCATGTCGAAGATCTGGGAAGTCTGGTTCGAGGCCGGGGATGAACTTTTGGACCAGTTCATGAGCCGCGGCCGATCCGCCATGGCCGCTGGCCAACTGGCAGAGGCGCTAGCCAATTTTGATCAGGCGATCGCTATGGATCCGAAGTACGCAGAAGCCTGGAACCAGAGAGCGACGATCTATTACTTCATGGGAAATCTTGAAGGTTCGAGCCATGATGCGGAGCAGACTCTCGCCCTGGAACCGAGACATTTCGGAGCATTGTCCGGACTCGGACTCATACATATTCGAAAAGGTGAACTAGAACAGGCCATCTCCTGGTTCGAGCAGGCACTTGCTGTAAATCCCCATTCTGCCAGCAGCCGCAAGAATATCGAGTGGGTGAAACAAAAGTTGCAGCAAAACATTGCGACGACCCATTCCGATCCCAATGTTTTGGTGGCGCCCGAGCAAGTCTGACCTCCAGACAAAATGCCCGATGCGTGCGGTTCCTAAGCCGGATACTTAATGCAGCCCGAGTCAAAACGAAAGGATTGGTTCATATCGTGGACAACCAGAAGACCGACCGGACACTTTATCGGCTGTTCTCGACACCTCCCCATTCACCCCATCAAAATGCGTTCAAGTGGAACCACCGACTAATTCGGAGACGAAGATGGACTTCGAAAAGATGACGGATGAGCAGCAACATGCTCTCAACCTGGAGTATCGGGCAAAAATGACTATTCCCGACGCTGATGACTACGTGAAACGGGCAGCCGAGCGAAGTTCGGCAGTCCGAAACTCATTGCAGTGTCATCTCGACGTGCGTTATGGCGATGGTCCCAAGCAGACGCTGGATGTTTTTCCGGCAACCCATGCCGGCGGACCCGTGTTCTTCTACATCCACGGTGGCTACTGGTTTCAACTCGACAAAGATATCTACAGCGAGGTGGCATCGCCGATGGTCGCCGCAGGCGCAACAACAGTTCTTCCAAACTATGACCTATGCCCGGACGTGACAATTCCCGACATTGTGGATCAGGTCCGGCATGCCCTGGTGTGGGTGTATGCCAATATCGCTGCGTATGGTGGGGATCCTGAACGGATTCACATCAGCGGGCACTCGGCTGGCGGGCATCTCACAGGGATGATGATGACTACGGATTGGGCCGGCCAATTCGGGCTTCCACAAGACCTGATCAAGGGAAGTACGCCCATCAGTGGCTTGTTCGACATCAAGCCGCATCGCCACACCAATCTGCAACCGTATATCCAATTAACTGCAGAGGCTGCAGCAACAAATAGCCCGCAATTTCTTCCATTGCATTGCAGCGGGCCAGTGATTTGTGCCGTGGGAGGAGG
>DEBC01000126.1:42514-49175 GCA_002348365.1 Alphaproteobacteria bacterium UBA2966
GATTTGTGCCGTGGGAGGAGGAGAAACCCAATCGTTCAAGCGCCAGTCGCGTGAGTTCAGCGAGAAATGCCAAACGAGCGGGTTGGAAAGCCAGTACGTGGAAGTTGCGGCCGACCACCATTTTGCCGTCACCGATCGATTGAATGATCAGGACGATCCGTTGACGAAGTCAATTATTGCGCAAATGGGCTTGTAAGGTCGACTTATCTCAGAGACCCCAACAGAGTTGGAGACCTATCCGTTGTCCCCGAGCAGTGCTTCGGCCTGAGCGATTTCTTCATCTGACATCTCTTCTTGATGTGGAATCAGTCGTCGAAGATATCCAACGCCAGTCTTTGATGATTGAGACAGGCGATCCGTGACTTCTGGATGTGATAGACGATCTGGGAAAGTTTGTTCGATGTCTGGTGAGACAACATAGGGATGCCTGATGTCTGAGTCGCTGCTTCCCCGAATCGCCATTCTCGGGTTCGTTCTGGAAGCCAATCGAAATGCTCCGGTTTCCGATCGCGCCGTATTCGAGGAAACCCTCTATCTGGATGGTGCAGGTATCGCGGCTGAACTCGCGGGAGATCGAACGGGCCTGCCAAGCACCGTTCAGGGGTTCAGTGAGGAAATGGATTCTCGTGGCCTTTGGACACCGGTCCCCATTCTGCTGGCGGAGGCACCTCCCGGTGGCCCTGCGGATCATGCGTTTTTCAGTGAAATGATCGAGACGATGAACGCCGGGTTAAGCGAAGCCGGGTCGATCGATGGCGTCTACATCTGCGAACACGGTGCCGGGTTGAGTACTGAACTGGACGATGCCGATGGCGAAATATTCGCTCTGGCGAGGTCGGTCGTCGGACCCGATGTTCCTATCGTTGCCACCCTGGATCTGCATGGACATGTAACTCCGCGCATGAACGACGCTGCTGACGTCCTCGTGTCTTATCGTACCAATCCCCACGTCGACGGCGCAGATCGGGGTCGGGAAGCGGCTGGCATCATGTTGGATCTCTTGGCGGATAAGCGTGCACATAGCGTTTTGGTGCGTGTACCCATGATCTGTCCGTCCGTGAGTCTGCTCACGACAGAAGGGCCATACGCGGACCTCATTGACTATGGGCAGAGTCTGATGGCTCCGCCCATCATCAATGTTTCGATCCTTGCGGGTTTTGCACCTGCAGACGCCACAACAAACGGCATGTCTATCGTTGTTTCTGCACGAGATGATGTCTATGGCGGACGGGAAGCGGCCAAGAAGGTTGCGAGTCTAATTGCCGAGCGGGCCTGGGCCGATCGTGCTCGTTACCTTGCCCGGCTCACGAGCCTGGATGACGCGATTGCTCGGGCTTTGGCGGTGTCGAATGATTTGGATCTGCCGGGGATTATCCTCGCAGATGTGGCCGACAACCCTGGAGGTGGAGGACGCGGAAACACCACGTACATTCTGCGGCGTCTGCACGAAGAGAACGCCCAAGGAGTTGTCGTGGGCATGATGATTGATCCGCCTCTGGCCGCGGAGGCGCACCAATTGGGCGAGGGTGCGACGTTCTCCGCTTTATTCAATCGGGATGACGAGAATCAGTTCTCTCAGCCCTACGTTGCCGAGGCCACAATCGAGTGTCTGGCGTCGGGGCCATTCCTTGGGCGTCGAGGGATATATGCTGGTCGCCGGGTGAACCTCGGCAAGTGTGCGCTTCTGAAGTTGGGAGAATCGAGGGTCGTTGTCGCGAGCCATCGCCAGCAATGCGCCGATCCCGTTTTCCTTGAACGTATGGGTATTGATGTGTCGAGTGTTCGAACCCTGGTCATCAAATCTCGAGGCCATTTCCGCGCCGGATTCGATGAATTCTATGCTCCTGAGAACATCCTGGAGGTTGATGCGCCGGGACTGACCACCCCGGTGCTCGAGCGCCTTGGATTAACCAGGGTTCCTCGTCCCATCTATCCGCTCGATCCGGACATGAGTTGGCGTGCGCCTACCTGAGTCTCGACCTTGCGTTTCGAGCGTTTGCGGTCCCATGGGCATGTCCCATACATTTCCAACTTCCAATGCTCGACGAAGGGCTCGAAATGCCCGGCGGACCAACCGGGTGTTCCGCGTAGGCAATCCAAACAAGTGGGAGGATCAAGACCGATGGCGAGGCTGGACGGAAAAGTCGCATTAATCACTGGTGCTGGCGCGGGAATCGCGCGCGAAGCGAGTCGCCTATTCGCAAGCGAAGGAGCGAGCGTCGCCGTTGTCGAGATCAATCCGGAGACGGGCGCCGAAACGGCCAGTCTGATCCAGGCAGACGGTGGCAAGGCTGTTTCGATCGTCGCTGACGTCAGCGAACCAGATGATGTCGAACGCGCAGTAAAGGAAGCAGTTGAGACGTTCGGCCAGCTCAACATCCTCTACAACTGTGCCGGTGGTTCCGCGCCGCCCGATGATTCGGTGACGGCCATGCCGATCGAAGCCTGGGACCGCAGCATCAAGCTGGATCTCTATGGCACCTTCCTTGGGAGTCGGTTCGGAATCCCAGAATTGAAGAAGGCCGGCGGTGGCTCGATCATCAATATGAGCTCGGTGATGAACTTCCTCGGTGAAATGAGGGGGTTTCCTGCGCGACATTCCTATTCCGCGGCCAAGGGCGGAGTGTCGGCCCTGACGCGATGTATCGCTGCCGAGTACGCCAAGGACAATATTCGCTGTAATGCGATTGCGCCGTGCTTCGTTCAAACCGGACGCAATATCGAGGTCAAATCCGGGTGGACAAATGAGATGACCGACACAGTTCTCCAACAGCACCCGATGGGCCTCGGCGAGCCAACCGACATCGCAAACACCGCGCTCTATTTGGCTTCCGACGAATCAAGGATCGTCAACGGGGTCATCATTCCAATCGACGGTGGCATGCTCGTCATCTAAATCCCTGACGCGGTCGCCACGGCCTGCACAAAGGCTGGGTATCCGTTGCCGCCATTGGCAGGTTGCAAAGCATTCTTCCTCCTGGCGCTGAGGCCCAGGGCAGTCTCGCTGGTTACGGATCCCTGATTGGGATAGACTGGTTTGTGTCGGAGCGAATTCGATGAAACCAGTAACCATCAAGAATTTGATGGGTGCCGTGGGCGTCGCCCTGTTTTTTTAGGTGCTCTCGCCCCATCAGGTGGGGGCCAACCCGGACTGCACCTGCCGCTATTTGGGCCAGGAATTCGGCCTCAATCAGTGTGTCTGCATGATTACGCCGAACGGCATGCGCCGTGCATGCTGTGGACTGGTCCTCAACAACACCTCGTGGACATTTTTCAAGGACGGATGCGTCATTGCCGGTTCCAACCAGGAGCGGCATCCACGGTCCGAGCGCCCCGCCACCGCTCTTTTACCCTCCCCCAAGGTTTCTGACGAGAGTTAGAGAGGGTACGACCTCACGTCCCGTCAGGCCCTGTACCACCCCTTTTCCCAAGCTAGCCGGGTGTGTATCTTCCACAACACGAGCTCGGCTGCGTATTCAATGCCGCCTTAGGGCTCTCAAAAATCAATCAGCATCCTAGCGAGGAGTGACATGACCCAGATGAATGGAGGAGCGGCGGTTGTCGAGACATTGCGCGCCGCCGGAGTGACCCACGTATTTGGCCTTCTGGGCTCATCGACGATGGAAGTCTATGACGCTCTCTATGATGCCGACGATATCAAGTATGTCGGTGTCCGCCACGAGGCGTTCGGCGTGCATATGTCGGATGGCTTCGCCCGTGCGAAAGGAAGCCCCGGTGTATTTCTCGCGGGTCAGGCAGGTCCGGGCTCGGTGAACATGGTGGCAGGCCTCGCTGCAGCAAAACTTGCCTATTCACCTGTCGTGTGCATCACCGGTTTGGTCGCCACCGATCACTTCGGGCGGGACGCCTTTCAGGAAGTCGATCAACAGAACCTCTTTGCATCACTGGTCAAGAAGAACATCACGGTCATCCGACCCGATCGTGTGCCTGCAGCGATCGAAGAAGCGCTGCGAGTTGCAAACTCCGGTCGTCGCGGTCCGGTCGTCGTCAACATTCCCCGCGACATGTTCGCCGCACAAATCGAGGCCGATATCAAGGCGCCCGACTACGATGTCGGTGCGGCTGCCGGTACTTACAATCCGGAAGCCGTCGCCAAGGCCTGTGAGATTCTACGCAATGCCAAGGCCCCTGCGATCCTGGCAGGGGCAGGCGTCAAATGGGGTCGTGGTGCAGACGAAGTCTGCCGATTGTCGAATCAACTGCAGATTCCTGTCACAGCCTCGGCTGGCCACCCCGACGTGGTGCCGACCAACCATCCGTTCTTTGCTGGCCAGATCGGCCCGCGAGGCAATGAGGTGGCGAGTGTCGCGACGCGGGAAGCTGATGTGATACTGGCCATCGGTACACGGCTCGCATTCAACACGACATTTTACACCTACAACGACATCAACAAGGACGCGAAAATCGTCCAAATCGATATCGAGCCGATGGCGTTGGGTAAATACTTCCCGATCGACGTGGGCATCATCGGCGATGCGGGGACCGTTGCCGGTGCCATTGCGGATGCCATGAGCGATATGAGCGCGGATTCGGTGCCCTGGAAGGCACGATCCGAGCAATTTCTACAGGACCTCAAAGCACTCTGGGATTCCCGGGAGGAGGATGGCAAGAGCACTCTCACTCCCCTACGTCCGGAGCGAGTATTCGCGGAGCTGCGCCAGGCGGCGCCTGAAGATACGCTCTTTACACTTGATGCCGGCACGATGTGTCTCCAGGCGACTGACAAGCTCCGGTACAACGGTGCGCCCAGTATGCTGACTCCGCTCGACTATGGATTGGTCGGATTCGGATTCCCCTGCGGACTTGGCGCCAAATGTGGACAACCCGATCGTACCGTCGTGTCGCTGCATGGTGATGGCGGGTTCGGTATGGTATTGCCCGAGTTTGCGACAGCCATTCAATCGGAGATCAATACGATCACCGTGGTCTTCGACAACGGGTGTTGGGGTGCGGAGAAGTCCTACCAACGTGACTTCTATCAAGGCCGATACATCGGCTGCGACACTGTCAACCCGCGTTACGATGAGTTTGCAAAACTCTATGGCGCCGGCGGTTTCTATTGTGAGGAGCCTGGCAGCCTCGCTGATGCCATGAGTGAGGCCGTGAAGGCTGACAGCCCCGTCATCATTCACGTCAAAGTGGATCCGGAAGCCATGGTCAGTTTCCGCCGCGACGCGTTTACACACCGGGCGCAGCAATAGCGGTTCCTACCGCAAGGCCGGGCTAATTCCTACTGCTGTCCGCCGCTAAAACGGAGCGTTGAGCATGCGTGTGCTTGTTACCGGAGCGACTGGCTTCGTCGGGCTGAATGTCGTCGAAGCTCTGCTGATGCGGGGTGAAGAAGTTGTGGCGTTCGATTCGGCGCCACTGCCGCCAGGCGCGGAAGCCGCATTGGCGTCCCACGGGGGCAAATTCGACATCGTTCAAGGCGACGTGACCAATGAGTCGTCAGTCACTCAAGCTGTATCGGGGTGTGACACCCTCATCCACGCGGCGGCCATTACCGCAGGTCTAGAGCGGGAGCAGCGTGATGCCCATTTGATCGTTGACGTCAACGTAAAAGGGACGATCAACGCGCTGAACGCCGCGCGAGAGGCAGGAGTCGGACGGATCGTGCATTTCTCTTCGTCCGGCGTTTATGGGGAGAGTTCCTTCGAGCACGACGTGCTACACGAGAATGTCGCCATGCCGCTCCCGGACTCGCTCTACACCATCACCAAATACGCCGGTGAGCGCGTCGCTCTGCGACACCGGACGCTCTACGATCTCGATCTGGTCTGTCTCCGTCCCGGGTATGTATTTGGACCATGGGAACGGAACACCGGTGTGCGTGACACGTTGTCTCCAGTCTTGCAGGTTGCCGTTGCAGCGGCGCGAGGAGAAGAAGTAGTATTGCCGCGTCCGTGCCTTCGCGACTGGGTATACAGCCGCGACATTGCCGATTCAGCCATGGCCCTGCTCGATGCCTCTGATCCCAAGAGTGTCGTCTACAACTCGGGAGGACCGGAATTATGGTCGCTCGAAGCCTGGTGTGCGTTGACCGCGGCCAAGATGCCAGAGTTCTCATACCGTATCGGCGATGACGCGACGATAGACCTTAACAACCCGCGGGATCGGGGCATCCTGGATATGTCGAGACTGCAAGCGGAAGCTGATTTCGTGCCGCAGTACGGATTGGATAAGTCGTTTGAGGATTACATGGCCTGGATATCTGGCCAGCCCGATTTCGCGCAAACGCCACTGTAATCCAGGCGTTGCTCTACAGAGTTCGAAGCCCGTAGCCAGCGTCTACAAGTGCTTTCTCAATTCGGCGCAGATGACCCGGTACCGCTCCGTTTTCCTTGGCAAACGTATTGGCTGCGTCGAGCGTGCGGCGATTAATGGATACACTCCCTGGAGAGTCCTCAAGTGCCCACTCGCCCTGTGGTCCCCCGGTAAACCACACACGCAGCCTTGCCCCCTGGTCCTTCGGAATGACCCGACCGAATAGTGCGCGCGCTGGTTGACCGCCGTACCCGAATGGTTGGGAAGGTCCTACTGGCGGCGAACCGCCGCCGGCCGCCGATGGTGTCATGTATCCCCAGGCCGGCCCCTCAGCCGACGCCTACCTTCCTTTGTGCCTCACGGGCGATATCCTCGT
>DEBC01000145.1 GCA_002348365.1 Alphaproteobacteria bacterium UBA2966
TGGCTGCACACCGGCGACGTGGGTCACATCGATGCAGACGGGCACTTCACCATCGTCGATCGTCTGAAGGAGCTCATCAAATACAAAGGCTTTCAGGTGCCCCCCGCGGAACTCGAGGCCCTGCTCGTCACGCATCCCGCCGTCGCGGACGCTGCCGTCATCGGGATTGCTGACGACGAGGCAGGTGAATTACCGAAGGCATTCATCACTCTGCGGGAAGGGGCCGAGGCGAGTGCGGAGGACATCCAGCAGTTCGTCGCAGACAAGGTGGCGACCTACAAACAGATCCGACTGCTGGAGTTCATCCCCGAGATTCCCAAGTCGGCGTCCGGCAAGATTCTGCGCCGACTGCTGCGGGGCGGTTGAACGCGCGTGGGCGGGTCAATCGCCGTTGTGACACGCTCAGGCCTTCCCGACACCTTTGGAGCTGATCTATGGAACTATTAGGCATCGGTGGACCGGCCATGGAGTGGCCCGCACTCGTCACGCTCGTCGCGTTGCTCGAGTACAGCTTCTTCACCATGAAGACAGGCCTCAGTCGCGCGAAGTACGGCGTTGATGCACCGGCCACGAGCGGCAACGAGGAATGGGAACGCTACTTCCGCGTGCAGCAGAACACACTGGAACAACTCATGCTGTTCCTACCCGCGCTTTGGGTCTGCGCCTACACAACCCGGCCGGACGTTGCCGCGGGGATCGGCGTGCTCTTCCTGATCGGTCGTCCCATCTACTACGCGTCCTACGTGAAAGATCCGGGGAGTCGGGCGCTTGGTTTTCTCCTGGGCTTCGTTGCCAACGTGGCGCTGCTGATCGGCGGGGTTGGCGGCGTCCTGTACAACCTGTTCTCCTGATTGAAGCAAACGCCGACAGGCGTCGTGTCGCCTGCACGGCACGGGCCAACAGCATTGACTTCGCTGCTTCCCCGTCCAAGATGACGGACCGGCGAGCTTTACGCCGCACCTCCGCTGACCCGAGAAGTCGCCGAGCCGGGCGATGGCAGAATTGCTGCTTGCGCGCGGGACCGACCCCGCGCGGGAAGCGACCGTCCCGGGCAGCACGGGCATCCTGCACGCGGTCCTGTGGGGATTCACGGACGTCGTGGACGCGATCGGCGAACACTCCCGGGCACCAGGCAATCTGCGCGTCGCGGCGGCACTCGGCGATCTCGCCATGATTGACACCGCCTTCGACGCGGACGGGACGCTGACGCCCGCGGCCCGCGCCGTGCGGGACTACTACCGACCCAACTACGGCTGGTATCCGTGGAGCCCGTCGGACAGCGCCCAGGAAGTCCTGGACGAAGCGCTCATCCTGGCGGCGACCCACAATCGAATCGATGCGATGGATGCACTTCGCTCACGTGGCGCCAGCGTCGATGGCAAGGTCTTCGATACTACGGCAATGATCAGGGCAGCGTGGAAGGGCCACCTGCCCGCGGTACAGTCGTTGATCGAGGCGGGCGCGGACCTCGACGTCCGGGGGCGCCACGGCGGTCATGCCCAAGGTGTCACAGCGCTGCACATCGCCGCCGAGAGCAACCACCAGCAGATCGTCGACGTGCTGCTGAACGCGGGCGCAAATCCGACCCTGGAGGACGATCTCTACCACGGCACGCCCGCTGGCTGGGCGAGAAACCGAGGCCATACGGCGCTCGCCGAGCGCCTGCAGACACTCGCCTGACTCACGACACGCACACAGAAGCCGAACCTATGCCGATCACTCTCTATGGCGTTCCGATATCGCTCTACACCGGCCGCGCGCGCAGCTACCTGATCAAGGCGGGCCTCGCGTACGAAGAAAAGACGCACACCTCCCAACACTTTTTCGACAACGTGCTGCCGAAAGCCGGCGGGCGGCGCAGCATGCCGACAATCGAATTCGAGGACGGCCGCGTCATTCGTGACAGCGTCGCGATCGTCGATCACTTCGAGGCGGACAGGGGAAATCCACACACTCCGACGACGCCGCGCCAGAGGATCGTAAGCCGACTCATCGACGCGATCGCATCCGAAGGCCTGCTCCGGCCCGCAATGCACTATCGCTGGAACTTCCCGGAGCAGGACGGATACATCCGGTTTCACTTCCGGGCCATGACCCCCTATCACGCGCCACCCGAAATGCGCGGCGACGCGCGTGCGGACGTCATGCGCAACGAGGCAACCCCAAACCTCGGGGTCACGCCCAGGACAATTCCCAAAGTCGAGTCGCTCTACTTCGACGTTTTGCTGGCGCTTGACGCTCACTTCTCTGAACATCCCTATCTGCTCGGCGGGCGTCCGTGCGTGGGTGACTTTGGACTGATTGGCCCGATGTACGGGCATCTGAGCCGTGATCCCGCGCCACGGGACATCATGCAGAGGCACGCACTGCGCGTGGCCCGCTGGGTCGAGCGGATGAATCGTCCGGACCGTGACGCGGGCGAATTCCCCGATTCCGAAGATGCCTTTCTTGGCGACGACGAGATTCCGGAAACGCTGATCGCGGTCCTGCGCCAGCTTGCACGAGACTATGTCCCCGAGACTCGCGCGGTCGCCAATTGCGTCAACTCCTGGCTGCAGACGAACGCCGTGGCCCCGGGGGCCGTCTGCGAACGCAACACCGGCGGCAAGGCAGTCTTCGAAGTCGAAGGCATCACCTTCGAGGCGGCCGCTCAGCCATTTCGCTTCTACGTCCTCAAACGTGTCCAGGACGAGTACGACGCGCTGACGGGCGCTAATCGTGACTCCGTGGATGCACTGCTGACGCGATGCAACCTGCGAGACCTTCTGGACATCCGACTCACCAGAGACATCGGGCGCGCCAACAACCTCGAAGTCTGGACCTAGCCCGGTTCAGGTGCGTGCGTGTCGCAATAAGGCACATCGGCCGTCCAGGGCCAGCCTCTCTGTCGATCAGACCATCACGCGTTCGGGCGTACCTTCATGCCGCGCGGCGGGTAGAACGCCGGCCGTCGCGTCGTCAGTTGCACCCATTCGTGGACGTTCGGCCAGGGCTCGAAGTCGAACTTGATGGCGCGACCGTATTGCCCGATCACTGAAGCCATCATGATATCGGCAACAGTAAACCGCCCTGCCCCCTCCCCGATGAGGTAATCGCGACCTTCGAGCTCAGTGTTCAACGCGCCAAGGAGCGGTTGCAGATTTGCCGTGTACTCCGCCCGGCCTTCCTCACCTCCACGGCCAAACACCATTGGCAGAAAGTTCGGCTCGAAGTTGGATATTGAGTTCAGGCCATACATGGCGATGCGCGCCTTCTCACCCGGCGTTTGGCCGGACATCGGGCCACCCAGCAGTTCCGCGATGTACTGGCAGATGGCCTGCGACTCATAGAGCACAACATCCCCGTGCACCATTACCGGGATCAGCCGGTAGGGGTTGAGCTTCAGAAACTCCTCGCTGTCGCGAACGTCGTTGAAACCCGTGACAGGCCCGCCTGTATCGACTTCAAGGAAGTCTTTGCCAATCTCCATGCCGTATTCGCGCAACAGCCAATACGAGCGCGATGCGCGGCTGGCCTGATGGCCGTAGATCACTATCTTGTCGTCGGATGCGGACACCGAACAACTCCCTCGTCGAAAAACAGAACCCGGGACAATAGCACCGATGCCCCGCTGACGAGTGACCGCCAGAGAACGTCAGCCTGACGGCAGGTCCTCAACATCCCGGGCGCGTCGAACCTCGCGCTACTCGGCTGGCGTCGGCAACCCCAGCGCCATGAGGCGCGACTCCTTGAACGTCCCGCCCGCAACCACGATGTACTGCCGACCGTTCGCCATGTAGGTCATGGGTGTACCGCTCGGATTGTATGGCAGTGCAATCTCCGCGACCGTGGCCCCGGTGGCCTTGTCCAGCGCCCGCATCATTGGCCCGCTGACGTCCGTCAGCCCAACGAACAGCAGGGACTTCGTCAGCAGTGGGCCGGTCGTGCGACGCGCACCCACCGGGCCGGGATCAGGGATACCGAGTTCGATCAACTCGTTACGCATGCCCTCACCGTTCGGCTTGACCCAGCGATACTCGCCGGTGGACAGATCGATCGCGCTGATCCGCGAGTAGGGCGGCTTGGTAAACGGCAACCGGCCCAGTCCGCGTACCTGACCCAGGCGGCCCACGTCGTATCGCATCTTCGAACCCTCTCGCTTGATCAGTTTGACGACGTTGTGGCTCGTGATCGAAGGGATGTAGAAGAGCGACGTTTCAGGATCGAACGCTGCGCCGCGCCAGTTGGCCGCGCCGGCCTGCCCGGGCAACTGTATCGTCCCTTCGAGCGACGGCGGCGTGAACAGCGGTCCATACCGATACACGCTGAGCACTTCGACCGCCTTTTTGCGCAGTTCCGGCGTGAAGTCGATGAGCGACTCATCGGTTACGCCCTGCACGTCGAACGGCGCTGGACGGGTCGGGAACGGCTGGGTTGTCGAGGCCCGCTCACCCGGGACGTCCGAGGCGGGCACTTTGCGATCTTCGATAGGCCAGACAGGTTTGCCGGTCACACGATCGAGGACATAGACAAAAGCCTGTTTCGAAACCTGCGCAACTGCCTTGATGGCTTTGCCATCCACGTTGATATCAACGAGCGTGGGGGCCGCAGGAAGGTCATAGTCCCACAGCCCGTGGCGCACGGCCTGAAAATGCCAGACCCTTTTCCCGGTCTCTGCGTCGAGACACACGAGGCTCTCTGCAAAGAGGTTGTCCCCCAGGCGATGCCCCCCATAGTAGTCGTTAGTCGGAGTGCCGAAAGGCAGATAGACATACCCGAGTACCGGGTCCGCACTCATGAGCGTCCACACGTTGGTGTTGCCCGAGTACTTCCATGACTCGTCTTCCCACGTTTCCACCCCAAACTCGCCCTTATGGGGAATGGAGTGAAAAATCCACCGCCGCTCGCCCGTGACTACGTCAAACCCCCGAACGTGTCCGGGTGGTGACTCCTTGTCCCGGGGCCGGTCCATGATCGACGCACCTACAACCACGACTCCCCTGACAATTACGGGCGCCGACATCACGCCGTACACTTTGCGGCTGACCCAGCGCCCTAACCCCTTGGTCAGATCGATGCGTCCATCCTCGCCAAACGCCTGGTCGGGCTTTCCAGTAGCGGCGTCGATGGACCACAGGTAGGCGTCATTAGTCGCCATGAGGACCCGCCGACGTTTGCCGTCGCTCCAATAGGCAACGCCACGGGTGTTGAACCCGAGGTTTGTGGGGCGTCCGGTTTTCCAGGCGCCCGTGTCGAAGACCCAGATGCTCTCCCCAGTATCGGCGTGCAACGCGGCCACCTGACCCAGTGACGTGCTGACGTAGAGAACGTCGCCGATCTTGATAGGTGTGTTCTTGTAACCAAGCGCCCCCATCTGATGCTTATTGGCCATGATCGCGTCATCCGGTGAACGCCAAATCCAGACATTCTCGAGTTGCGCCACGTTACTTGAGTCGATCTGGTCGAGCGGCGCGTACTTCGACGAACCGAGATCGTTAGCGTAGTGCGGCCAGTCGACGTCCGCGGGCGCCTCTGCCAACACTGGCGGCCCCGGGATCAGAATGAGGAGAAGAGCTACGGCTCTGTGATGCATAACGGCGCCCGCGTTTGTCTCGTCGGTTGCTTGTATGGGATTCTCCGCGCCGAAGCAATCTGCCCGTCCCCGATGTCTGCTGCCCGACACGCGACTGCACACCTACTGACCATGATGCTGCTCCTGATCCTGACCGCATGCACATCACCCGGCAGCGCTCCCACGACCGCATCGGCCGCCGAGGTGCGGTACACCCAGACGTGCGCCGTGTGCCATGACCAGGGTGTGCAAGGCGCACCCGTGCCCGGCGTGGTCGAAGACTGGGGTTTCCGACTCGAAAACAGCCGCGAAGATCTCTACACCAACACGATTCTCGGCGTGGGGGAGATGCCGCCCCGCGGCGCGTGCCCGGACTGTACAGACGCCGAACTCAGAACGATCGTCGACTACATGCTGAGGAACGTGCCGGCGGACTGACTCCGGGCGCTTATCCCTGGTACGCGGCCGTCCGCGGCTTCGCACTCGTCCGTCGCGGGTTGAGTCTGACCAGTGCTTGCGCCTAAAGTTCGATGCTCCCGAACCCGGGAGCAAAACCAGGATGGTCATTGGAGAACCACGTGTTTGTAATCGACATGGCGTCCCTCGAAAAGGTGGGGGAGTTCGGCTCCAAAGCATGGGGTGAAGCCTGTGCGGCGGCCGCCGTCAGGATTCTGGAAGCCGCAGATCTGCCGCAGAACTTCGAATGGGCGTTCACGGAGTGTTACACGCATCCCCCCGCACGACTGTTGGAGGGCGACCGCGAAAAGGCGGGCTACTACATTATGGTGAAGGACGGCACGATCAGCGGCGGCGACGGTGAACCGGAGGAGGCACTCGCCATCCGCGGTTTTCACATCCGCGCACGCTGGGCTGCGATCTGCAATCAGTCAGGTGCGTTCTACGGCAGAGAAGGATTCGGCAAGCGTCGCGAAGGGGAAGCCGCTCTACGTGCCGCGATCGAGAAGCACGTCGGGAGGAAAGACCCCTACGGCGAAGCCATGCCGTCGCCGTTCTACTGGCCGGACACCGTGAGCACACCGCTGATGGCCGGCTCCGAGGTAGGTAATGGGCTGCACAACATTGCTGCTGCCATGCAGATCCCGTCGCCGGAGTTTGCGGACCTACCGGTGACCGAAATGCTCGTCCCGGATTTCGAACGCATGACAGACGCTCAGAAGGCCGATTTCATCAAACTGCTCCGCCTATGAAAGAGCGTGAACCACGCTGGGTGAAGAGGAGTCCGCGTCACCGCAGGGTTACGTCCCTGCAGCCTCCGCGAGAAACCGCTCGAGCATCGCTTCAAGATTTCGACGTTCGTCCGCGATCACCAGGCACCATCATCTGCTGCACTTTGGCGAACAAAACTGTCACCCAGAGTGAGGCAGAACCGTCTGACTCCGCTACCGCACCAAGCACACTATGAGCAGGCACGCATGGTGCGTGTCAATGTCATACCTCCTGTAACGGCATTTGCTTTGAGCGTCCCGACCGGTTCGTCGAGCAGGGGTCCCGGGGGCCGCGTTGAGGGTTGACATCCCAGCTACGCCGGGCGAACGGCTCTGCTAGCATCAAGTCATTCAGGTATCCACGAGAGAATCACCATGGCGCATGATCTAGTCATTCGTAACGCACGCATCGTCGACGGCACTGGCGCAAGCGCCTATGCCGGCGACGTGGCAATCGACGGCGATGCGATTACGGCGCTTGGTCAGGTTGACCAGCAAGGCACTGAGGAGATCGATGCAGACGGCAATACGGTCACGCCAGGGTTCATCGATCTGCACACGCATCTCGATGCCCAGATAGGCTGGGATCCGGACCTGACATCGGTCACCTGGCACGGCGTGACGACTGCGCTGCTGGGAAACTGCGGCGTGACGTTCGCTCCCTGCAAGCCGGAGGACCGCGAGTTCCTCGCCGCCATGATGGAGACGGTCGAGGACATTCCACGCAAGGCAATCCTGAGCGGTCTGCCGTGGGACTGGGACTCATACGGCGGCTACCTCGACTCAATCGAACGGCTGTCTCCGATGATCAACGTCGCGGGCTTGGTTGGCCACTGCGCCACGCGTTTCTATGTCATGGGCGAGCGCAGCGTGGAGGAACGCGCAACGCCGGATGAGATTCGTCAGATCGCCGAACTTGCCGGGCAATCGGTCAAGGACGGCGCGTTTGGTTTCTCGACGAGCCGTGCTTCCGTGCACAAGTTGCCAGACGGGCGCTGCATTCCCGGTACGTACGCAGAACGTGATGAACTGATGGCGATCGCGGCTGCGGTTGGCGAGCACGGCGGCATCATGCAGACCGTCATGAACTTCGAAGACATCGAAAACGAAATGGAACTGATCGGCGACGGCGCCGACCTATGCCGGGGCGCGCTGTTCAGCCAGGTCTGCAATCCCTTGGCCGAGGCCCGCCAGCGACAGGACGAACGGGTCCGTGAGTTCCGCGCCAACGGCCGGAACATCACCGGGCTGACCGTGCCGCGCAGCGCGGGCGGGGTCACGGGACTCTCGACGCCCCACTTCTTCCACTCGCCCAGTTGGAACGAACTGCGTACGATGGAGTTCGAACAGCGACTCACCGCGCTGCGTGACGCCAGTTTCCGCGAGAAGCTTGTCGCTGAACTGAAACGCCACAAACACGCGGACGCGATCACCCAACAGACAAGAACCTGGTACCCGATGGGCTTTACCGACCGCGCGCACTACGTTGGCGGTCCCGACGAGAATCTGCTGGCGCTCGCCGAGAAGGCCGGCGAACACCCCGCGGAAACGTGGATCCGTCTAACCCTCGAATCGAAGGGAAAGATGTTGTTCCACCTCCGCCTCTTCAATTTCGATCTCGACGCCGTCGCGGAAGTCATCTCGACGGAATGGGCAATGCCCGGCCTTGGGGACGCAGGCGCGCACGTCTCGGGCATGATCGACGCAGGATGGGCCACGTTCGTCCTCTCACACTGGCATAGGGAAACCGGTCTTTACACGATCGAAGAAGCGGTGCGACGCATTGCAGGCGCTCCAGCCGAAGTTCTCGGTCTCACCGATCGCGGCATACTCTCGGTTGGTAGAAAGGCTGATATCAATATAATTGATACCAGCCGTGTGGCGGAGTGCCAACCCGAGTACGTTCACGACTTCCCGCACGGCGCGGCGCGCTTCATCCAGCGCGCTGTGGGCTACAAGGCAACTATCTGCAACGGTAAAGTCATACTGCGTGACGACGAACATACGGGCGTGCACCCGGGACGGGTCCTAAGATCGGTTTGACGCATGCTGGTCCTTCGATGCCCGTAACGATATTCGGACAAACTCAGCCCTTCGCACCTCAAGGGGTCGCACGACTTTGAAGAGATGGAGCATCTGCAGACCAAGTTCGTTGCTCGCCACGAGCAGGCGATGTCGAGGGCTGGCACGCTGGGAGGCCGAGAACCGGCAGGAGGGCTTCACCGCGTTCTCGTTGCCGGTTCCGCATCGACGGCGGCTACGCACGGCCAACATCGTCGAGCGGCTTAACGAGGAACTCCGGCGACGGATGCGAGTGGCGGAACTGTTTCCGAACGAAGCTTCCTATCTACGCTCGGTGTCGGCGATCGTGATGGAGATCGCGGAGGACTGACAAACGGCAGACAAAGGTTACCTGGTGATCGAATGCTAACGAGAAACTAGAGGGGCTCGCTAAGTATTACAGAACAGCTGTTGCATAATTCACGTGATTCCACCCTTGCGCTCGCACTTAATGGCTATCAAACCCCAAATGAAACCGATCTTCGGACAGACAAACGCAACTTCAAAGTTGCTCTCCCTACTTGAAAAGATCTCGAGGTCGAACGCGAACATATTGATTACTGGGGAGAGTGGATCTGGCAAAGAAGTTGTAGCTACCGAGATACATCGGCGGTCAGACAGGAAAAATGGGGCATTCGTGGCCATCAATTGCGGCGCAATACCGCAAGACCTTCTGGAAAGCGAACTGTTCGGTCACAGCAAGGGGGCCTTTACAGGTGCTTTCTCCCAAAAGAAGGGTAAATTCGAGTTAGCAACAGGCGGAAGCATTTTTCTCGACGAAATCGGCGACATGCCTCTCAACATGCAGGTCAAGCTCCTGCGAGTTATCCAAGAACAGACAATCAACCCACTCGGCTCAGACAGAGGCATTCCTATCGATGTGCGCATCATCGCTGCCACACATAAGAAACTAGAAACCGAGATCGTTGAGGGTCGATTTCGGGAAGACCTGTATTTCAGATTAAATGTCATCCCTCTGACAGTACCCCCGCTACGGGAACGCGTAGAGGAACTTCCCGACCTCGTCAGTCACTTTGCAAATAATTATGCAGAGGATGGGGTACCTATCTCGCTGACGAAAAACTTCTTGATCCAGCTTCAGAATTACTCCTGGCCTGGGAACATTCGGGAGCTCTCAAATTTCATACAGCGCCTTTCAGTGCTCCATCCTGGGCAAACGCTAGAAATAGGAAATATTGACCCGACCATGCTCCCCCCAGCAATGTCGCAAATGGTTCCCACAGACAACATGGAACAGGCCGCGGATATAGAAACTGACCTAGGCGATTTACACGAGATCCTGGCGTGCGCCAGAGGCATCTCACCGTTGGGCAGTTCAGCAACTTCGATGAAGGACAAGCTTGACTTGGTTGAGCAATTGATGATCACAAGGGCACTTGAAGAATCTTCCGGTAATGTTTCGCTCGCCGCCAAGTTGTTACGTGTGAACAGAACGACTCTTATCGACCGATTAAAGAGGTATCGTCTGCAATAGACGACAACTTTGTCGGGAAACCGACAATTTCATGCCGGCTGACGGCATAAAAACGCCACACCCATTGTAAATAACTGTTTTTATTGACGTTTATTTTTTGGCACGATGTTTGCTGAGATGCCTCCACACTTAACCCTAGGTAGTCATCATGCAGTCAAGCGACCACGTGCATATCGCATGGGATACGGCGTCGCCCATAAGCGCAAACCTTGTGGCGGTACTTAAACAAGCCGACCTGAGCCCGCGGCCAACAAGTTTAAGCCAGGCAAACCAAACAATCGCGGAGTTGGAAGGCCCGGTAGTTTTCGTCGTGTCTGCAAACAGCTTTGCGTCGGTTGATGCAATTCTTAGCTTTAAAGAAAGCCTTACTCATTCCGTGACGCTGGTCCTTCGATTTGATCAATCTAATCTCAACTTGGCTATTGACGCAGTCAAGCGCGGCATCGAAGAGGTAATTGCTCCAGAGCAAGACTCTGCTGAGCGATGGAGATCCATTGCCGAAACGGCACGCATCGCAAAAGCCAAAAAGGAGACCTACGTTTTTGTAGACGAGCTTTCCCAACACCTTTTGGCTTTGGTTGAGAGAGTCGGATCTTCTGAAGTTAACGCTCTAATGGTTGGGCCGACCGGATCTGGAAAAGAAGTATTGGCAAGATTGGCTCATCATTTTTCACCTCGGAAGAGCGGACCTTTTGTCGCCGTAAATTGCGCAGCATTGCCAGAAACTCTGGCAGAAAGCTTGATGTTTGGACATGCTAAGGGAGCATTTACAGGAGCGTCCAAGAACTCAATCGGATTTTTTGAGCAAGGAGAAGGTGGCACCATTTTTCTTGACGAAATCGGAGAGTTACCAATCACGGTTCAAGCAAAGCTACTGCGAGCAATTCAAGAAAAAGAGGTCACCCCAGTCGGTAGCTCAAAAACACGATCCGTTGACGTGCGCATTCTGGCTGCAACGAACAGAGACCTCAGGACTGCCATACGGAACGGGCAATTCCGAGAGGACCTGTACTTTAGGGTAAGTACCTTCAAGATCAACGTGCCTCCATTGAAAGACCGGGCAGACGATATCCTGCCGTTGACTCACTATTTCCTATCAAAGCACGACAGTTCCGGCAACAGCACGACCATCTCGCCAGAAGCTCTAGGAAAGCTGCTGAGTTACGAGTGGCCAGGCAACGTCCGGGAACTTGAGAACGTTATACAGCGTGCCGTAGTACTGTCTTATGGGGAACAGATCAAGGCCGAGCATCTGTTCTTCGACGAACCAATAGACTCCACCACCGGATTGGTAAATCAAAAAGTTGGTGATCGACCTTTTGTAGAGGATGGACCGAACGCAAGCGCAGCTCTCTACCCATCTGATCCACAGGATCTATACGCAACAAGTCCCCGATTTAGTTCTAGCTCTGAAGACGCCGAACCTAACCGAGACGGACTGCAAGCTGCTGTAGACGCTAGCGAATTTCGGGTGATTTTTGACACCCTCAGATCATCAAGAACCCGGAGAGAAGCCGCCCATATCTTGGGGATTAGTGAACGAACCTTGAGGTACAAAATCGCGCGGATGCGTGAGCGTGGAATCGACATACCGAAGCGCAAGATGGTCTAGTTTGGAGCCAGAACAATGATCAACTCCAACGGCCCCAGCAACGTTGCTTCACTTTTACAACAAATTCAGGACTACAAGTCTGAGATTCGTTCAGTTCGGGAAAACGGGATAGATGCAACGAAGCCAGCCCAACAGGACATCGACTTTGGGAAGCTTACTGCTAGCGCTCTCGAATCCGTACACGAATCCCAAAATTCTAGTAAGGCCCTAAAAGAGGCATATGAGCAAGGCTCGGATATTCCTTTGACAGAAGTCGTCCTATCGATGCAGAAGTCATCGCTCGCTTTTGAGGCAACTTTGCAAGTCCGCAACAAAGTTCTCAAAGCGTACGAAGACATTCTGAATATGCCAGTTTGAACTGATGCGAATGATGGACAAGCATCGTGTCTGAAATAGCACTAAATCCCCAGGCGGAAATCCTCGAGTCTCGGCAGGCCAATCTGCCCGGAGAACCGCCGGAACTTGCGGTGAGCGAACCTTCTTCCGACGAGAATGGGCTAAGGTCGCGCCTTAATCAATTCCTCGAACAACCCGCCGTGAAGAAGTCAATACCTATGGCTTCCGCTCTACTGGTATTGGGTTTTTGTTTGATCTTGTACTTGTGGATCTCCGCACCAGGGCTGCGGCCAGTAAGTCCAGGTATGCCAGAGGTCGATCGTCAAGCAGCGTATGAAGCCCTGATGAACGGTGGATTTATGGTCGAGATCGACCAGAACAGCGGTGAAGTGTTAGTACAAAACGATCGATATCACGCAGCGCGCATCCTGCTTGCATCGCAAAACATCCCTAAGTCAGCGCCTCTTGGCACCATTGGGACACTTGTCGAACAAGGTTCGCTGACTACAAGTCGATTCATGGAACAAGTCAGCTATCGTGCCGCAATGGAAAGCGAACTGGCGACAACAATTTCTCAAATTGCATCCATTAGTTCGGCTCGAGTTCACATCGCTGAATCTCAGCAAAGCGTATTTGTTAGGAACCAAACACCATCAAAAGCTTCTGTGGTTGTCAGCCCACATGCTGGCAGAAGCGTTTCGCGCCCACAAATTCAGGCAATCGTTCATCTTGTTTCTTCCAGCATTCCCTACCTCACGAAAAACAACGTCACAGTTGTTGACGACACCGGACAGCTACTCACCGGTTCCGAAGGCGCGTCAGCACTTTCACTTACGACGGCTCAAACTGAACATCGAAGCTTCGTGGAACAAAGCTATCAGCAGCGAATCCAGGAACTGGTCTCAGCCGTCGTTGGTCTTGGAAATGTACGCTCAGAAGTTGATGTCTCCCTAAACTTTACCGAGGTGGAATCAACCTACGAAGCTTACGACCGGGACAACAATGGCCCCCGAACCCGTTCTGAGTCACTGCAATTTGAAAAAGATGGCGCGGCGACAGCAGAAGGCGTGCCAGGCAGTTTCAGCAACGAACCACCTGAAAGTCCAACATTCACGCAAACAACAGAAACACGTGCAACTGCAAATAGTGCGAATCAAGAGGTCTCCAGTAGCTCAACAACTAGAAACTACGAGCTGGATAGAGAAATTCGCTATGTCAAACAGCAGGTTGGGGACATCGAGAGGATATCGGTGGCCGTAGTGATTAATGAATCTGTTTACGCATCCGATGACGACACTACAAACGATGCAGCACTGGAGAAACAGCTCAAGAATATCGAGGAAATGGTCAAAGGTGCTGTGGGCTACAGCGAGTCCCGCGGAGACCAAATTAACGTCGTTGCCACAAAGTTCGCTCAATCTGTCGAATACGCTCGAAGCCCGTGGTATCTCGAGCCGGAGATAATGGATGATTTAATTCGAATTGGAGCCATAATTTTCGTCTTGACGTTTGTCTACTTACTAGTTGCTCGCCCTTTGATTAAATCAAATCAACAAAGCAAATTCGAAGTTCCAGACGAAGATTTGGACGCCGATCAAATTACAGATGAGGAGCGGCAACTGGTCGAAATGGGTGACGTAGAAACCATCCAGGATGTAACTGCTCGCCTTAAACCCAAAGCTGTAGGGATCCCCGCTGAATACCTAGATACCTCCCAACCTTACGATCAGAAGGTCGCGCTAATGCGATTCTTAGTAAAGGACGATGTGGGACGAGTCTCTAATCTGCTGAAGCGTTGGATCGAATGAACTCCTTGGAGAGCCAATGTCGGAAATAGCCACCGAATCTGCACCGCTGGAAGAGGAATATCAGCTAGCGTTCAACTCGCTATCGACAACGGAAAAGGCAGCGATCGTAATGGTTCTCCTAGAGAAATCCGGGGCGGCTGCCGTGATGAAAACATTGTCGCCAAAGCAAGTCACTGCAGTGTCGAGCGCAATGATCAGAGTGACCGATGTTCCTCAACCAATTGTCGTGGCGGTGGTCGATGAGTTCCTGGAATCTCTTCAAGAGTTGACCGACTTGGGCCTCGAAGGCCCAGGTTACGTTCGCGAAGTGCTGCTCGAAGCTGTAGGAGAGTCAAAAGCTGCTACGGTCCTATCCAAGGTTGACCCAGCTGCCCGGTCGTCTGGGCTAGAAATGCTGGACTGGATGGCACCTCGGGCCATCGCAGATATGGTTGGAGACGAGCACCCACAGATAATCGCAACCATCCTCGCGATGCTCGAAGAGCGAATTGCGGCCGACGTACTGAGCTTCTTGTCAGTCGAATTGCGTGCCGGCGTCGTGGGACGATTAGCAACACTCGATACCATATCCGACGCTGCGCTCTCCCAGTTGGAACGCGTGATGCAGACCAAATTCTCCGAATCTACATCGATATCAGCTTCACAGCTTGGCGGATTAAGGGTGGCGGCGAAGGTTATGGACAAAACCAGAACTGAAGACGCTGCAGAAATATTCGAAGCAATGCGGGGAGTCGACCAGGATCTCGTTATGGCGATCGAAGACAACATGTTTGACTTCGAAAATCTCGTTGATCTCGCGGACCGTGATATTCAGACCATGATCAATAACTTCGACGAGGAGGAACTGAGAACAGCCCTTAAGGGTGCTGATGAAGATCTTCTCGAGAAGTTCAAAGGAAACATGTCAAAGAACAAAGCCGAGATGTTCCAAGACGAAATTGACATCATGCCCCCTCTGGCTATTTCAGTAGTCGAGGCGGCGAAAATGTCGATCATTAGGCAGGCCCGCAAACTGCAAGATCAAGGAGAGCTGATTTTGGCTTCGCCCGATGGTGGTGACTTTGTCTAAGGTGTCCAATTTTCAGGCTAGCGAGATCTGGTCGAAAAACTCTTTCGACCAATCGAAGCCCTTTACGCCAAGAAATTCAAGCCCCGTGAAGACAGCCTTGTTCGAAGGATCAGGTCTTACGACGCGACTACAAACGAAAGTTCCACTTAGCGAACCGACCGAGGCACAAGGCGACGACCCAAATGACGAGGACGACCTTATTTTGCCTGCCGCACCACTTGAAGAGGAACCTGAATATTTACAACTTGAATCTTCAGAACTTGAGAAATTGCTAGCGGATGCTGAAAAAAAGGGGCGGGATGCGGCGAAAGATGAGCTTCACGCAAGAACTGAAAACGAAATTGTCACCCTGAAGGAAACGCTTGGGAATCTCATTGTTGCCTCTTCTGCTGCAATAAACGACAAGAGACCATTAGTCGAAGAACTCACGAAGCTTTCCCTCAGAATTGGTCAACTTTTGGCAAGACTTGAACTGTCCCATTCATCTGAAAAAATCAGTCAGTTCATACGCCAATTGCTCAACCAAATTACCGATGAAGACACGGTAGACATTTCCTTGATGCACCCAGAGGAATGGAGCGAGACAATAGATGGACTCAACCTCGCCGAGGAGTTCCCAAACGTCAAATTCAGGAGCGACGATAGTCTTCCCGTTGGCAGCGTAATCATGCACTACGGGAACGGTGGGCTAATAGATTTGTTTGAGGAACGCGTCGATAGATTACAAACGGAACTGACGGCGGCGGTTTACGAACACAGCAAGCCCTTGACCAGCACGGATCAAGCTTTTGATCGCGCGAGCGATTCCGACACTTCCCAAGTGGGCCCC
>DEBC01000118.1:0-21907 GCA_002348365.1 Alphaproteobacteria bacterium UBA2966
ATGGCGCGTTGTCCGAGACGACGGAATCTGGCCATGGGGAATTGCGGGATCGGTCGGGCCAACGCCTGGGGAATCGCCTTATCACCGCCAATCCGCTCGGCAAGCAGAGAGCCGAAATGCAAGGCCGGCGCCACGCCGATTCCGCAGTATCCCAGTGAGAACCACACGTTGGGGAATTCGTCGAGATGATGGACGTGAGGGGATGAATCGTAGGGAAGGCAGACCCATCCGGCCCAGTAGTAGTCGAGGCTCAGAGACGAGAGCGCCGGGAACTTTTTCGCAACGGCATTGAGAAGATTGTCCTTCCATTTGGGCGCACCTGCCGCGCGTTCATTGATAGGCCCTCGCCCACCGATCATCAGTCGATCGTCGGGCAGACGACGGTAGTAGAACAATACGTGCCGGGTGTCGGACACGGGAGCAGTCGAGATGAAGTTCGTTGCTGCCTTCTCTTCCGACGTCATGGGCCGCGTCACCATGATGTTCGACAGCACCGGCAGGGTCCTGTGCTTCAAAGACGGATGCAGGGCGTCACCTGTGTAGCCGTTGGTGGCAATTATTATGTGCTTGGCGCGGAGGCCCGCGCCCGATGTTTGCACGACGAACCCATCATCATCGGACTGCCACCCCAGAACGGGACTTGAACGGTATACGGATGCGCCGGCACCCCGGGCCATTCGCAATACGCCCTGGCCAAGTTTCAGGGGATGAACACCCAGGCCGTCCGGGAACTTCAGAGCACCGTAGGCCTCGCTACTCCTGAAATAGTTCTGTTCGATCTCGCTGGCGTCGAGCAATTCCGCACCGTAACCGAAGGTTTCGGTCATCAACCTGTGGTCGGAATCCAGCCCAGCGACGCTGCCCGGGTTGTGCGCCACACGAAGAGTCCCCTCGTCCTGCACGTCACAATCGATATTTCCATCGGCGATCAAGGTTCTCAGGGTACGCACTGCGGCCAGCTGTTCTTCGAACAACGCATGGGCATTCTCGGCACCCCAATGTTCAATCCACTTGCGCAGAGGAACTCGGCCAATGCCGGGCCTGACGCTGCCGCCATTTCTACCGCTGCAACCCCAGCCCGGAACGTGGGCTTCCAGTACGGCGACTGCCGCACCGTGATTTCGGGCCAGATGATATGCGGCACTCAATCCCGTGTAGCCGCCGCCGACAATGGCCACGTCTACCTCTCGATCGGTTTGAAAGACGCCATCGTCTTCGGGTTGCGGGCCTGCCGTCGCGGCCCAATAGCTGTCCGGCAGGGGCAGTCCGGCGCCGGGGCCTGTTGCCGTCAGTGGATCATAGGGGATTGTCTTGGGATCAGGCATGCGGCCCGAGGTGCGGAGGCCTCTACTCGGCCGCCTGAGCGGCCGGTGGCGTGACCAGGCCGGACTCCAGATCGTCGTGAAGTCGATCGGTGGAGCGTTCGCTCGGGTCGCCGTAGCCTCCGCCGCCACCTGTCTCACTGATCACGACATCGCCACGGTTCAATTTGATACTTGTTTTTGAGGCAACGGCCTCTTCGTTTCCGTTCATCCGGACGACACGCGTGCGCGCATGATCGCCTGGCTCGCCGCCGAATGCACCCTCTGGCGCCACTCGATAACGGTCCGAATAGTGCGCCATGGTGACATCGTCTGAAAGAATCTCGAACTTTCGCAGCAGTCCGTTACCGCCACGGAACTTGCCCCGTCCACCCGAATCTGGCCGCAAGGCATATTCGGTTACGCGAAAGAAGTTGTACTGCTGATCCAGAGATTCGACTGGAATATTGCTACAATTCGAGAGCGGGCCGTCCACACCGTCTGTACCGTCCGATCCGGGACCGGCGCCATAACCACCGCCATAAATCTCCAGATAGATGCTGTAATTGCCATCGACCAGCTGGCTCATGCAGATCGAATGCGTGGTGTCGAAGCCTGTCGCGATCACTTTGTCCGGTACGGCCTTGGCCAGCGCCTTCACAACTGCGTCGAAGGCGCGAAAAGCCGGAATCATGCGGGCCCTGACCGGAACCGGAGGCTTTGGGTTCAGCAGGCTACCGTATGGCGCGGTGACCGTTATCGGCGCCGCCAATCCCTGATTGAACGGAATGTCCGGAGAACTGGCCACAGCCTTCACTGCGGCCAATGCGGCCGAAACCGTTGACGCGAACGGACAATTCAAATTCAGCAGAACCTGGGAGGCGCTTCCGGTGAAATCGACCGAGATATCATCGCCGGCGACTGTCACCGTGGCTTTGATAAGCAGTGGCTCGGTATGAATGCCGTCGTCGTCGACTGCATCTTCACCCTCATAGACGCCATCGGGAATCTCCGAAATTGCGGCCCGCATACGCCGCTCCGAGTATGCAAGGTGGGATTCCATGACGGAGAGGATCGTCTCGACCCCATAGCGGGCACAGAGCTGCTTGACCCGTTCGCCGCCGATCGCGTTGGCCGCGAACTGGGCATTAAAATCCCCGATCGTCAGTTCGGGCACGCGAATATTGGCGGTGATCAATCTCTCGAACGAACCACCATTCCAGTCACGCTGCATGTTGTAGCGCGATGGCGGAATGATGATGCCCTCCTGGTGAACATCCGTGGCATCGGGATTCATTCCTGGTGCGCCACCACCGAGATCGAGATGGTGAGCGACGCTGGCGCTGAAGCCGACAAGGGTTCCTTCGTAAAAGATCGGAGAGAAGATGAAAACGTCCGGGAGGTGCTGGCCACCCTCGAACGGGCTGTTGTTGATGTAGAAATCGCCCTCCTCGAGGTCGTCGGGCGGGACGATCTCGGCACAGGGTTTGAAGGTCGCGCCCAACGGCCCCAGTTGCATCGGAATCAATTCCGCCTGCGCGACCACATTGCCCTTTCTGTCCAACAGGGCCGCAGAACCGTCGCTCGCCTCACGCAGAATTGTAGAATAGGCGGACCGGATCAGTTTCACGCCCATTTCACGGGCAGAGGCGATCAGTCCCTGGCTGATAACAGCCTGATCGATTGGATCAACGTTCATGTCGTGCCTCAGTCCTTCGCAGGGCAAGTCTACGCATCCTTCCGGATAATAAGATTATCGTGTTCGTCGTGGCTACAATGCCAGCCCTGCGGCACATAAATGGTCGATGTCTCATCTGCGATGAGCGCCGGACCCGTCAACTTCCTACCTCGCTCGCACGCGGAACGACTCATCACCAGGCACTGGGTCTTGTCACCACGATCGAATATTTCGCCGTCTGTTTCGAAGGCCTCCATCCCATGGACTTCCGACAACGTTGGGATAGGACCGGGCGGTGCCGAAACCCCAAGCCGGAATGAGACGATTTCCACTCGCTGTCGGCCCGCGTCCCCGAACGCAAAGATCTGATGGTGCGCCTCGACAAAGCGTTCCAGCAGAATATCCGTGTTGAGTTCACGTAACGCGGCATCATCGAGGGTCACCGGTATTTCAAACGCCTGGCCGACAAACCGCATCTCCAACGTGTGAGTGTAGTCGAGGTCCTCCGTCAGGCCCAACTGCGCGAAGGCTTGGGCCGCGCGCTCCCTCATCGTCCCGAATATCTCACGGACGTCATCAGAGACCGTTCCTTCGACGATCAGGTGGTGTGTGAAACTGTCGTAGCGCAGAAAATCAGCTGCAAGTAATCCGAATGCCGACAACACGCCGGCATTCGGCGGCACCACAACGGTACCGATCTCGAGTTCTTCGGCGACGCGAACCGCATGCAACGGTCCGGCACCACCGAACGGGACGAGTACGTAGTCCCGCGGGTCACGACCGCGCTCGGTCGATACCAGTTGGATCGCGCGAACGATATTGGCATCGGCAACCCGCAATGCAGCATCAGCCATCTGTTCGAGATTCATGTCGAACCGTTCAGCCAAGGATGACAGGGCCGCTTCCGACTTGGCGTGATCCAGTGACATGCGCCCGCCGACAAACGCTTCTGACTTCAATGTCCCGCGCACCAGATGTGCATCGGTCACCGCCGGCAGGATTCCGCCACGGCCATAGCAGGCCGGGCCAGGATCCGCCCCTGTCGACTCCGGGCCGACCCGGAGCATACCGCCGTCATCGACCCAGATGATGGAGCCACCCCCGGCCCCAATGGTAGCGATATCGATGACCGGTGTGCGAACAGGAAGTCCGTTGATCTCGGTCTCGGTGGAAAGATCGGGCCGGCCATCGCGAATGAGACACACATCGGTACTGGTGCCTCCCATGTCCAGCGTGATGATGTCGGTGAAACCCGAGATCCCCGCCTGCCGCACGGCGCCCATCACACCCGCCGCGGGACCGGAGTAGAGACTTGTAATGGCGTTCCGACGAATGCCCTCAGTGGGCAGGCGCCCGCCGTTCGATTGCATGATTGAAAAGTTGCGTCGATACCCGCGTGCATCGAGTTCGTCTTGGAGGCGCGAAATATAGGAATCAATGACCGGCTGAACATAAGCCGACAACGTTGTCGTCGTCGCGCGCTCGTACTCCCGGAACTCCCGGGTAACCTCGGCGGAATGGGTCACAAATACGTCTGGAAATCGCTCGCGTATCAAGTTGGCCAGTTGCTCTTCATGAGCTGGATTGGCATAGGAATTAAGAAAACAGATCGCGACCGCCCCATAGTTCCCCCCAGCGAGCGCCGCCTCCACCACGTGTTGAGCCGAATTCATGTCGAGCGATGTGACCACAGAGCCGTCCGCTGTGATTCGCTCGTTGATCTCGAAGGTATCGGACCGCGCCACGACGGGCTGGGGCTTTTGATAAAAGAGATCGTAGATCCTTTTGCGGTCGTGACGTTGCAGCAGGAGGAGGTCGCGAAACCCCGAAGTCACAAAGAATGCGACCTTCGCGCCCTTACGCTCGAGAATGGCATTGGTGGCGACCGTTGAACCGTGAACAAGGTCCTCGATTTGATCGAGCTGGATCTGAGCAGCATCGAGCGACGACAGCGCGCCTTCGTCGGGCCGTGCCGGCGTACTGGGTACTTTGGCAACTGTTACTTTGCCCTGGTCGATAGCGACGAGGTCCGTGAACGTGCCGCCGACTTCAATCCCCACCCGCAAATCACAATCTCCTGCTTGTCCCGAAGGTATAGCGGGACTTAACCCTTCAACACGTATAGATCAACCTTCGCACCACGACCGGAGCAAACTCAGAAGGGAATATCCCCCTTCAGGGTGATTCGATGCATTTCCCGGCGATGGCCTTGGTAATCGTTGAGGGGCAGGTGCTGACTCGTCCGGTTGTCCCAGATGACAAGTGTGCCGGGCGACCAACGCACCCGGCAGGTGAAGGCGTCCTGCACCTGATGTCGGAACAGAAATTCCAGCAGTGGCGTGCTTTCCGCTTGGGTCATACCGTCGAAGCACACTGTGTGGCCGGAATTGACATAAAGGGCCTTTTCTCCGGTTTCCGGATGTGTGCGGACAACGGGGTGAACTGCCGTAAGGGTTTCGCTTTTGCGCTTCTCACTGACGTTGGTGCGAATCTGGTTTGCCTTCTCAGATGTATTGAAGCCACGCAGGGGCGCCAGAAGTGCTTTCATTCCGTCTGACAGCGCTTCATAGGCCGCGACCTGGCTGGCAAACAGAGTGTCCCCACCCTTCGGAGGAATTTCCCGGGCCAGCAGCATGGTGGCCGACGGCGGACGCTCCAGGTATGCAGTGTCGGTGTGCCAGATGCCACCGAAATTCTGCATCTCGTGGGCTTCTTTGATGACGGGTGTGATAAACGGATAGTTCTCAATTCCAGGAACAAAGGGATAGATGTCAGGCTCACCCATGTGCCTGGCGAATGCGATCTGCTGTTCCGGTGAAAGATCCTGATCGCGGATGACGAGCACGTGGTGGCGCAGGAAAGCCGCCCAGATCTCCTTCAGGACTGGCTCTTGGAGGGGACGATCCAGCCTCAGACCGCGGATCTCCAGCCCGATTGTCGGAGATAGAATCTCGCCTTCAAACGGCAGGTCTGGCTGCGCGGGTACAGTTTGCGTGCTCATGAGTCACCGTGCCGTCTGGGGACCCGGCACCGCTATGCGGCTGGACCGATCACGTCCATGTTCTGGAGCTGGGCCAAGAGCTCTTCAACACGCTCCTCGCCGAGATGGGCAAAGAGGGCCCGAACCTCGGTATCCAGGAACTTTGGATGCTCCAGCACCCAGCTGACGAGATCCTGCGCACCGGATGGAATCGGAATACCCGCCTTCTCACTCCGCAGAAAGTAGGTGTCACCGCGCCGGACGACCCGAAGCCCCTCGGTCTTCAACTGAATTTCCTTGGCCGCCGGACGCTCGGGCAAATCATACGCGCCCCGCGTTCCCTGACGCCGGTTCTGCAGCTGAACCACGGCATCGAGGAAATTGGGCTCCTGCACCATCGCCTTGAGGCGGTCCCCCAGGTCGCTCAACCGTTGACCAAGATTTGCAACGCCGTCGTTGCCATCGTCCCTTGGAAGATCCTGGCGGAACAAGCTGTCCGCCATGGCCTCATCCTCCATCAATTCGAAGAGATCGAGGCCCCGAACCAGAATGACCCCGAATGTGAGGTGAAGCGTGGCGAAACTGGAAGCCAAAGCGTCGTGGTACTGACCCCGAGGAATGTACAGAAGGTCGCCGGGAGTCATATGAACTTCCATCAACAGCTCGCGGCGGTTCTGCATATGTTGTTCGGTCGTGAGGTCGAGGAAAGTCGAATGATGGACCGGATTGTCAAGGCGTCCCTCGTAGACGTTCCAGGTTTTTTCCCCCTCGGTGTGCAAGGCGAACACTTCATGGGTGTCGAAGTGACTGTCGAAGGCCTTGTGACCGGCGAAGGAGCAATAGAGGTTGAGCTGGGTGTAGCCCTTCAGCGTGCGTTCCAAAAGATCGGCAACTGCCTGGATACCGGGCGATATCGTGTCGATCGAGTTCAGGACCAGTGAGGCGCCGCGAGACATCTGAGACTTGACCAATTCCGGATCGGGCTGCAGGACGCGCGTGCCCAAACCCGGAACCAGCCGGCAATAGTCTTCCGCCGGGACTGGGGCGATATCTTGAAAGAGCCTCAAATTGTCCTTGGTCCAAAATGCGTTGATGGCCAATGCCTGATTGAGGCTGTCCCACGACATCACGTCGGAGAACTTGTCCGCCTCACCCGGAATGTGCAGCGGCTTCTGCCCGTAGTACGCGCCGAAAAACTCTTCGGCTGTTATCGGGGCGATGAGTTCGTCAAACGTGGTTACCATGTCACGGAGACTACCGCATGGCGGTGGCGCGGTGCGAGATCAATCCTGCACGGCTGTCGCTGACTCTTCCGATGCTGGCAGATCGAAATAGAAAGTTGCGCCGCCATTTTTATTCGCATCAAACCCTATCATTCCTTCGTGCGCTTCGACGATTGACTTGGCGATACTGAGGCCGAGTCCTGTACCCGACTGCACACCCGGTCGTGCCTCCTTGCTTTGGCTAAACCGCTCGAATACTCGATTCCTGAATTTCTCGGGTACACCGAGGCCATCATCAGCCAAAGAGACCCTGTTACAACCGTTTCGGCGAGCCACCGATATCTCAACGCGGCCATTACGCGATGAAAACTTGGCGGCGTTGGAAAGCAGATTTGCGAGGACCTGCAAGAGACGGTTTTTGTTCGCCTTGACCTTCGCAATTGCCGATCCATCCAGCAGATGGAATGTTACGGCGAAGCTCTGTGCGTACATCTCGTTGAGTTCGATTGATTCACGGACGAGGTCGACAAGATTCAGTTCCTCGACGGAGAATTCAAAATTGCCATCCTCCATGCGTTCGATATCTAGAATGTCATCGACGAGAGATGCCAGAAGATCCGAATTGCATTTCGCGATTGCGATCAGCTTTTTCGCCTGCGCGTCTAGGGGGCCCTCCATTCCGCCCTCTATCAAACTGATCGCCCCGGCAATCGCGGTGATTGGGGTTCGAAGTTCATGGCTGACTGCGGAGATGAGTTCAGATCGCAAGACCAGAAAACGATCCCGTTCGTCTGCAAGCCGCCTGGTAGCGGCAATGCCCCATATCACAATGGCGTTGAAAACAGCCACGCCGAACACCCATGTGATCGGCGAACCGAACATAAGCCCTGTGACCCTTGGCTCATTGTTGAACAATGGTTCAGAAACGTGCGGCTCCAGCACCGCAAATCCAGTTGTACCCACCGCGACCACCAGGATAGCGATAAATCCGAGACGCGGCCCCAACAGCAAGCCGGCAGCCACGGGATAGATCATGAGTGCAGGAGATATGAGCGGCGCCTCATGGATATCGGCCAGCGATACCAATGCTCCATAAAACAGATACTCGCCGAGGAATGTATACGCGGCCAGATTGAAATTACCCAGCCATCTGAGGATCGCCAGATTTCCGAGCAGCAACAGCGGGATCCAGATTCCAATGAGAGATCCGAGCGGTGTGCCCTCGCCGCTTCCGGTGGACCGTCCCACGAACCATGAAATTACGGAAAGAAACAGGACCAGTACGATCAGCAACTGAGCCTAGTTACGAATATCACCACCGACTCTCAGGGAAGGATCAAGAAACGAGTCCAGCAGACGCTGGAAGAGCACGATCATGGTGTGGGCAAATCCCTTCCGTCAGCCCATTGCCTCATCATGCGTTAGGCCTCATTCCGGCCGGCATTTTTCTGCCCCGGATTGAGCTTGTCGAGTTCCCTGAGCACCTCGTCCAGGGACATGACATCGGCATACTTTTGCTCCATGTCGAACAGGTTCGCCTCGTGGGGGGGCTCGGCGCGATCACCGACGCACTCCCGCGGAACTATGGGACGGAATCCGTGGCCCATCGCATCCACGACTGTCGCCCGGACACAACCGGATGTCGTGGCACCCACGACGATCGCCGTATCCACGCGGCGCATGGCCAACCAGCTCGACAAATCCGTCTGGAAGAACCCGGACGGATACTGCTTCTCGATGACCTTCTCACCCGGACGCGGTTCCAGCTGTTCGACGACCCTGGTACCTTCAGTGTCGCGGGTGAGTTTCTCCGTCAGTCGGGAAAGCTTGAGGTTGAAGACCCCGTCTTCACTGCCGTCTTCGGCGTAACAATGTGTCGTGAAGGCAATCGGTATGCCGTGGTGGCGCGCGGCTCCCAAAAGCGTCTCGCTGTGGTCGATCGCCGACTGAATGTTGCCGCCACCCAGAACATCCGGATCGTTGAAGGCTTTGCTGAAGTCAATGAGGAGAAGCGCTGGCTGGCTTCCAAAGCCCATGCGGGTGCCAAGACCCTGTCTCGCATAAATCCCGGTCTCGTCTGACATGTTTCCCCCGACTCTGCGTTGCTCGACCGCTCGACGTTATCAGAAAGGTACGAAAAGAGACTTCAACATGGCATCGCTGTTGATCAGCGTCACCTTTTTCCATGCGATGCGCCAACGACTTTCCTCCCACCGCAGCGCGTGATGGCAGTCGCCGGCATAAACGTCCTGTTGGTCCTGGCGGTAGGTCACGACCATGATCTTAGAATAGATCAATACATGTGCCTCCGGGGGCACCTCCTGTTCCAGCATCACATTTGTGACGAGGTGCGCCGTCCGGGTGTGAGGGATCTGGGCGTGGATACGTGGATGCCGGAGCCGTTGGATGCGCGTTTCCATCAGCTCCTTATCGTCGTAGAAGATGGAGACTTCATCGAGAGGGTTTGGTTGATCGGGCCGCGCCGGCACCCAGTAGTAACCGTCCTCCGTGAAAAGGTCTCGCCAGGCTTCGAATTGTCGTTCGTCGAGTAGTCGAGCTTCCTGGAACAGGAAGCTTGCGGCTTCTTCCGTCGAAAGTGGCGGGGCCGGGTCCTCTCGCCCGGAAACGGCAGCGGGCATGGCTAGTTTGCGTACTCACCCATGAAATTCAGCCACTCCCGATATTGATTGCGCAATGGCAGTTCATGGGTACCTTCCGATCGGTAACCAACTGCGTCATCGAGCGGCTGCTCCTGCCCGAAGCCTCTGCCCAGGAACACCCATTCCGACCCGTCAGTCGATAGCCCACGTTGTACACGGCCGAACGCTTCTAGATCGTCGGTTTGGATTAACGATGCCGCGGCATGCGTCACGTTGAGATAGCGAATGACCGTCTGGTTCAGCTTCTCCGGCGCGCCCTTCAACTTGATGGGATACACCTGGACTTCGGTGCGATTGACGGTCAGAGGACGGATCACGCGGATATGCTGCGCCATCGACTGCAGGCACAGGTTTGGATAGATGAGCGCGTTGTGCCAGTGGACGTTCAATACCTGGGCAGTCCGTTCCTCCCCCAGCCGGGCCTCGAGTGCCGCGACGTATTCCGGATGTTCCTCCCGCGAGACGGGATTGGCATTGGGCATCCGCCCACAGTAGCTGTGACCGCCGTCGAAGGCCCACACCCCGGTCTGATCCCAGAACGAAATGGGTGAACCGTCCTCCCGACTCAGACGCGATCCTGTGGCCGTCCCTGTACGCTGGAACTGACGACCACCTGACGTGGTGGATTCGTGCGAATGAGGCACATGGTAGAGGTCGTTCAGATTCTCCATCTGCGTTTTCCAGTTGCCCTGGAATTCGTAGCGGTGCACACCCCCGGTAATCTCAACCTCCCCCACGGGTGATCGATCGCATATGTCGTCGATGGTCTGGACGATGGGACCGAGGTAGGTCGCGAGGGAGGGTCCGTCGACCGCAAGGCTCGCGAAAACAAAGCCGCGGTAAATTTCCACGCGCGGGACCTGAACCATTCCGAGGCTGGGATCATCGAGATTGGTGCCCTTGGGGTAACCTGCCTGGAGCGGAATGGCCTTGATCAATCCGTTCGTGTGGAATGTCCATCCGTGATAGCAGCACCGGAAATGCCTGGCATTACCGTTGGGCTCGTTGCAGACAACGGCGCCCCGATGACCGCAACGATTGAACATCACGAAGATCTCACCGTCCTCATGACGCGATAGAACCACGGGCTGGCGTCCGAGCGACGTGGTCAGAAAATCGCCCGGTTCCGGTATTTGCGACGCATGCCCGACGTACATCCAGGCTCGCCCGAATATACGCTCCATCTCCAAATCGAAGATGTCTTCGTCGAGATAGACGCTTCGGTGCACGCGGTCGGGCTGCACCAGATCTCTGACGCTAGTCATCCGATTGTTTCGGCCATCGTCACCGTCCCTTACGTTGTCACGCCGAGGAAATTCTCGTTCAGCTTGCGATCGTAGTAGAAAATCGCCTTACCGAGCTCATTGTCGGTCCAGGTGAGAACAGGATTGTCCGGGTAGTATTGATAACCGCCGCAGAAAACCTCATTGCGATTTCCTGCGGGATCGAAAAAGTAGATGGTTCCGCCGCGCGTGATTCCGTGGCGGGTCGGTCCGATATCGAGCTCGACATCGTTTCGGCTGATGATATCGGCGGCCAGCATGATGTCGTGCCACGATTCGAGATAGAACGACGCGTGGTGGAACTGCCCCTTCCCTTCGGATCGAATGAAGGCGATATCGTGGGCTTTGTTGCTGCAGGTCAGAAAGGCACCGATCATCAGCGACTTGTCCTGGGTCACGACCTGTTCCGCGAGGCTGAAACCGAGCACCTCCCGGAACAGTTTCACTGACCCGTCGAGATCGTCACCGTAGAGGAGAACGTGGTCGAAGCGGGTGGGATGCATGCCATGTAGACCATCCGGCCAGACTTCCGGATTCTCTATGGAAAGACCATTGCCGGGCTGTTCGATCTCGGCATACAGGTCGAAGACATGACCTGTCGGCGCCGTGAATCTGACTCGTTCACCGATACCCGGTTGTTCGCCCGCTGGTAAGGTCTCCACGTCGATACCGGAATCCGAAATCTTCTTGCCGAGAGTTGTCATCGTATCGGAGTCGAGGACTTTCCAGGCCAAGTGGTCCATGCCCGGCGACTCTGCTTCGCGCAGCACGACACTGTGATTGTCGTGCTCGTCCCAGGCCTTGAGATAGACACGGCCGTCTGAATCCGTCCCGACCTCGTTCAATCCCAGAACGTCACGGTAATGCTTTGTTGCGGCGTCGATATCCATGACACGGATTTGCACGTGTCCCGGTCTCAGCACTCCTGAAAACGCCATGTTCGCCTCCCGCTGGTTATTTTTTTGCTTCCGCGTTCTCGAATGTTAGTCGAGATGAGCCTTTTAAGCATGTCGCAATATGCCACCGCCGACTCTGAGGCTGTGGCACAACAGTTCGTGCGCAATCGCTATGATGCGCCTCTTCTCGTGCGCAATCGCTATGATGCGCCTCTTCTGGTTTTTCACGATAGAACGGAGAGCGGACATGATCGACAGAGACGATTTTCAGCGCGCCTACGGCAAGGTCGTGGCCCGGGCTTGGTCGGACCCGGATTTCAAGGCACTGCTGCTCAAGGATGCGCGAACAGCTCTGGCTTCGGTGGGCGTCGAATATCCTGCCGATATTCAGGTTCACGTGCGTGAGAACAACGCCACCGAGATGAACCTGGTCCTCCCACCGCAACCCGCCGAGGGAGAGCTCTCAGAGGAGGAGATTGACCAGATCGCCAGTGGTTCCGTTGTGCCTTGTTACATCATTCCGACAAAGGGTCGCTGGCAGCTCAAATGAATTCGGACGCTTCATCGGTTCTGACCACGGAACGGGGCATTCAATTCCACCCGCGGTTCGAGGCGCGTGCACTGGAGTCGGGTGAGGTCGTCCTCCTCTCCGAACAGGATACGCACGTCCTGAGCGGGTCGGAATACGCAGCCATGCATCCCCTGCTGGATGGATCTCGAAATCCCGACACTCTGGTTGAGTGCCTGGCAGAACGTTTCCCGCGTGAGCGCATTTACTACGCTCTGGTCAGATTGGAGGTCCGCGGCCTTCTCGACGTGAAAACGCTGCCCGATCCGGATGGCAAAAAACCGCATGAGGCCCCGACTTCCACACTCACCAAGGTCCCCACGCCGCCTCACATTCACGTCTACAAAATGATCGTGCGGCAACCTCTCGAATCGCGCCTGGCGACAGGGGTGCTTCTGCAACCCGTCACGGTCTCGGGCTGGGGCATCACTGATGAAGAAGCGCGCACTCGTTGTCTGGGAGAGGCCGAGGAACGACGTGCCATGTTCTCGGCCCCGAGTTCGAGCCTCTGTCGCGCACGAATGGACGATCTTGAAGGACGTGCGATCGCACCGCATGAACTGGAGCTGCTCAGCACCTCTCAACGCGGGGATCAGGAGCATTCGCACGCTGTCGGCAGGATGCCCCCTGCGCCTACCAAACTCCATGATCCGGTGACCACGATCGACTGGATCGGTGCATGGTCCTGGTCGCAGCAGGAGCCCGTCTGGTTGCCGGCCGCGCATTGCTTTTTCGCCCACGCCCATTGTCCCAAAGGGCCGCACTATCGTGCCGATTCAAGTGGTTGTGCAGCGGCAGACAACCTGAACGATGCCATCCTCCACGGCTATTTTGAACTCGTTGAGCGCGACGCCTGCGCCATCTGGTGGTTCAATCGGCTGCACCGGCCGACGATCGACATCGCCGTTCTCCCTGATCCCTTTTTGCTCACCTCCGTCAATGCAATGCAAGATCTCGGTCGGACCCTGAAGGTGTTCGACCTGACCCACGATCTGGGGGTGCCGGTCACAGCTGCCGTCTCATGGCAAATAGCCGACGGCACAGGCCTCAAGCTGGGGCTTGGCGCACACGTCGACCACGCCTGCGCCATCCGCCAATCTGTCGGCGAGCTTAACCAGCTCGTTTATGGCGACATGGAAGACTCCGCAGATATATCGGTGCCGGAGCATATCTATATGCCTGCACTGGATTCAGACCCAGATTCGCGGCTTGCGACCGATTTCAACCTCAAGGGCGATTCAACCGCTGTTCTTGAAAGCTGCGTGGAGACGCTGGGAACCCGTGGATTGGAGTTGATCGTTCTCGACCGGACGGTGGAGGACGCTTCTCGAAGCGTGGTCCGTGTGGTCGTGCCGGGACTACGCAGTCTGTCGGCTCAACTCGCGCCCGGGCGCCTCTATGATGTTCCGCTCGACATGGGCTGGCGGCAGGTCAAAGCCGGCGAGGATGAATTTCAGACCGTGGCTACAATGCCCTGGTGGACCTCGTAAGCGGGGGCAGAACCGGTTTCTGGGGTATCCGAGCAATGGGCAGAATCGGGAAACGATATTGACTTAACGGGGATTGCAACGATATATGCGAACTGCGCTTCGCATTCGACTTGTGTTATCTGAACGGCCGTTAATCCGATAAGCCTTGCTTTCCCGTGACATTGTGAGCACTGACAACGACCGAGCCGACACACGGTGTGCAGCACGGACACTATCTACTGGTTGAGGACTAACTGACTATGCCTACGGGAACTGTAAAATGGTTTAATCCTGCAAAGGGGTACGGATTCATCGAGCCTGATGATGGTGGCAAGGATGCCTTCGTCCACATCTCCGCCGTTGAGCGGGCAGGCCTTAACACCCTGCAGGAAGGCCAAAAGGTCTCCTACGAGCTTCAGCCCGGTCGTGACGGCAAGTCGTCGGCCGAGAACCTGGCTCTCGCCGACTAGCCATTCTGGCTGCCACCTCCAGCCTCGGCTGGAGGTGGCCACCCCGGCGCTTCCCGGATATCCGGGTCTATTTGCGGTCAGGCGAAATTCGATTGCCTGAACTGCACCGGTGGAACCTTGCGCCCGGTTTCACGCTTATTCCTCATATTTCGATCTGAACATCTGGGCCGCTGACCTCTCCGGATCGCACCGTCCTTATCTGCATCAAACATGCATATCCGAGATCGTGCTTTCCTCACTTGCATGCGTTTCTAGTTTATTGAACGCAGATGGAGAGGAAGCATGGCCAAAGCGCCGGCGAAGAAGATCGAGGATACGATAGGGGATCCCGTCGAATTCCTTTATGGCGAGCACGCCGACCTCGTTGAGTGGTGCGATGAGCTGGCCCGCCTCTCCGAAGACCCGACAACCGACGATGCCCCGCGCGTGGCGGCAACTCTCCTGGAATTCCTGGAGGTCACGTTACCCCGGCATATCTCGGATGAAGAGGATGAACTGTTTCCCAGACTGAAGAAGCGGGCGCCATTCGACGAACGCCTCATGCATGTGATCGAACAGCTTCAGACCGAGCATCGCGTGGATGTTGAACATGTTGAGGCACTACGCGATTCGCTACACAGGCTGTCATTCGGGCGCGCCATACCGGATCTCGCTCTCTTTGCGGCGTTCGTACGTGTTTTCACGATGCTGCAGCGCCGGCACCAGAACCTGGAAAACAATGTGGTATTGCCGGCGGCGTTCGAATACCTTGATACCGAAGATCGCGAAGCATTGGCGCGCTCCATGCTTTCCCGTCGTGCGACCGTTTAATTGAACTGAACTGACGAATTCACCCACAGGGGGGTGCCTCTGTGGTAAATGACCGCTATGCGTATTCTCCTTGCCCTGATTCTGATTGTCCTGCTGAGCGGCGGCGCCTGGATTCTCAATTACGAGCAGCGAATCGTCCCTCACGCTTCATGCCGCAACAACCTCGATGGGGCCTTTATCTCTAGAAAGGATTGCGAAGAGTATTGGAAGGAGTATGGCGGCAAACCGTCGACCCACATTCCCCCGTCGGTCAAGGAACAATAAGCCGGCAGAGTTCGGTCCCTACTTCCCTGACTGCTCACGTCTTGCCGCTTCCAGCGATTTGGCTCTCTTCGACAACCACCAGCCATAGCGCGGCTGCCAGACACCCTCATAGGCAGCGTCACCCATCAACGTGTCCGCGGCGTGGACCGGCCAGTTCGGATTGTTGAGCGCCTCTCGTCCGATTGCCACGAGATCGGCCCGGCCTTCGGCGACGACAGCCTCGGCATACTCGGCATCCATGATCAACCCGACCGCCATGGTGGCGAGATCGGTTTCCTGCTTCAGCCGCTCGGCGAACGGCACCTGAAACCCCTGTTCCCTGGGCACCACCACGGGTGTGCCGCGGAGACCGAGGCCCCGCGAGGAGCAATCCATGACATCAACGCCCTGTTCGCCCAGTTCCCTGGCGAGAACGATCGATTCATCAAGAGTCCATCCTCCGGGCTCATCGTCGATGCAGGAGATCCGGTAGAAGAGCGGCTTGTCTTTGGGCCACTCCGCACGAACCGCCTGCGCGACTTTAAGCGCAAACCGCATGCGATTTTCCAGGCTGCCACCATACTTGTCCGTGCGCTGATTGCTGATCGGCGAGAGAAACGTGTGGATCAGGTAACCGTGGGCCGCGTGGATGTCGAGCACATCGAACCCCGCCTCGCGGCATTTCCGGGCGGCCTCAGCGTGTTCGGTGAGCGCCGCATCGATATCGGCTTGGCTCATCTCGCGGGGAACCGGCCAACCAGGGTTTGCGGGCAATGCGGAAGGACCGATTGTTTCCCAAGGTGCTTCATTTCGCTCGGCGAGATCGGTCTCCGAAAGTGGTTCGAAACCGTCCCAGGGTCTCTGGACTGACGCCTTTCGTCCCGCATGGAGGATCTGCGCGCCGGGGGTCGCCCCCTGCTCCCGCACGTTCGAAACAATACGTGCCAGAGGCTCGATGCAAGCATCGTCCCAACTACCAAGATCACTGTAGGTCAAGCGGCCCTGGTGAGAGGTGCAGAGTGCCTCCGTGAGCACGAGTCCCGCGCCACCCATCGCCAGCCGTCCGTAATGTGCGACGTGATAGTCCAGCGGTAGCCCGTCGCGGCCCGCCGCATACTGCTGCATGGGCGAGATCACGATCCGGTTCTTGAGTGTCACGCCGCGGAGGGTCAATGGGGTGAACAACGCCGGCACTCGTGTCGTGCCCACGTCTTCAGTTCTTTCGGGCGCTAACTGGGAAGCCATGATCTTTTCCGTATCAATCTCGAAGAGCGGCCTATCTGCCGTGACGACGTGCGATCGGTCAAGGTGCCTTGGCCAACTGCCTCAGCTGTAGCATCAAATCCGAAGCCGGCGCCGCTGCCGCGCTGTCGACGTCGAACCCGGCAGCATTCAGCGCCCGCGCCGTCCATGAATTGCAGGTGTTTCCGAGATGAAAGCGGCCCGTTGCCAGATAGAACAGGCTGTTCGCATAGAGCCCCGGATTGGAGATCTTGGCGCGATCGACGCGGTTTCGATCAAAGGAGTCGTGAATGAATTGGACGAGTTTTTCGAGCCCGGCCTTGTCGACCGCCAGTTCGATCACTTCGGCGGTCGGGTATCTGCGTTTCGGATGGCGAAACGATCCCAAGACATGCATCACGGCCGGCGTCGATGTAAATGCCGCCCGCATGGTCATGCCGAACGTCGTTCGTTTCGCCGGGTAGTATTCGGCGTCACCCCATCCGAATTCCAGATATTCGGCGCCGGGAAAGTCGACGATTTCCGGAATTCTGCCAGGCGTGATGTCTGGTCGTGCCATGATGATGTTTGAATGCCAGCCATTCGACATGACGAAAATCCGGTGCGGGACCGCATCGGCTTCGGGTTGCGCAGTCTCGGCTGATCCCGAGGATTCAAAAGACAGGATCAGGGCCAGAACAATGGCACCCGCAGCGATATTGAGACTTGCAAACCTCAGGCTCATATTCTCGCGTCTGGTTTGGCGGCAGAATGTCGGATTAACCCTATCCTGTAGCACCTGACTTACCTAGGTCATGGCTTGCCTTCCCCGCGACGCTAAAACGGGGGCTCGTCAGCAACGTAGGTAAAGCTGTGAACCGTAGACGGGAATAAAGGTATGGATCTCGAACTCAACGGCAAGGCGGCCCTGGTTACCGCAGCGAGTAAAGGTATTGGACGCGCTGTACTTCTCTGGAATTGGCGAATGAAGGTGCCCGTGTTGCAATCGCCTCGCGCAACGCTGACGCACTCGAAGAAGGCGCCCGTGCCATCAAACAGGCGACGGGCCGGGACGTGGCAACCTACAGGGTCGACCTTCTGGAAGACCGGGAGGTCGCCAGACTTGCAAATGACGTAGAGCGCGATCTGGGACCACTCGATATTCTGGTCAATAGCTCGGCCGGTCCGCGAACCAAGCCCTTCACAGAACTTTCCGATGAAGATTGGCTGGCGGCCCTCGACACCAAGTTTCTTTTACAGGTTCGACCGTCCCGCGAGGTCTTTCCATGCATGAAATCGCGGGGTGGCGGGCGGATTGTCAATATCGTCGGGAGTAACGGGAAATTCCCTCAGCCTTACGACATGACTGTCGCCGTCGTGAACGCAGCCCTGCTCAACCTGACCAAGGCGCTGGCCGAAGAGGGTGCACCGCACAACGTGCTGGTCAACGCAATCAACCCAAGCCTCACCAGGACCGATCGCATTGCCTACCTTGCTAAGCTCATGATGGAGGAACTGGGCATTTCGTTTGACGAGGCAGTTTCGGAATTGGTCGCGGGCCATCAGATCAAACGGCTAGGAGATCCCAGTGAAATCGCCTCAATGATCGTATTTGTGGTTTCGGCGCGCGGCAGCTTTATTACGGGATCATTGATCGACGTGGACGGCGGCGCCACACCGTCACTTTGACCAGCTGAACTGGACTCAACGACGTGACCTGGTTCTCTGTCACACCGATAAATGTTGCCTGCTCCCGAAATGCGCCATGGCTCAATTCTTTCGGGCAGCGGGACGGTCGATCAGCAGGATCAGCGGCATGACGGCGATCGACAGTACCAGGAGAATCCAGAAATCGTTGAGGTAACCGATCATCACCGACTGGCGGGTAATTTCTCCGTCGAGTCGTGCGAGCCCGGACAGGCTGGAAGTGTCCCAGAACACCGCCTTGTTGATCAGTGGCAGCGCCTGGTTGAACGGTGACACGAATTCGCTGATCGACGCGTGATTGGACTGCGTCGAGCGAGACAGCAACGTCACGAAGATTGAAATACCTGCACTGGTCATGAAGAAGCGCCCGCAGAAGAAGATCGCCGATCCGTACGCCCGCAAATCCAGGGCCAGTGTTGAGAATCCAATCGTGGTCGCCCCGCTGAATGTGATGGATTCGGCGATGCCCAGGAGAATGCCTGCGTACACGAACTGTTCCAGGCCGACCATCATGTCGAATGTCGACAGATACCAGAGGGCCGGGATGTGGAATGACATGCCGACCATCAGCAACGTCTTTGACGATACGAATTTGTCCAGGCTTACGAAGATGATGATCCCGAACATGAACCCGATCCCTCTCGGCGCGAGCAGAATGCCGACAATCTCGACCGGCATCTCCTGCAGGCGCCCCAGCAAGGTTGGCATCAGCACGAGTGGAACGAATTCCAGGATACCGGCGACCGACCAGAAGATGAAGGCAATCACGTAGTTCTTGTCGAGAAAGATACGCAGATCGACGAAGGGTTGTCGCGTCGTAAGACTGTGAGCCAGGAACAGGTACGTCGCGAAACCGACAATGATCGCCGACGTCAGAATCTCTGGAGATTCGAACCAGTCCTCGTGGTTGCCTCGATCGAGCGTCCACTGCGCTGCCCCGAGGGCAATGACGAGGGTGAGCAAACCGAACCAGTCGAGACGGAGTCCCGGCCTCCGATCCATTGCAGGTGTCTTGGCCATGATCAGCAACAGGAGGATGACACCCAGCAGCGCCATGAATGTAAAGGCGACATGCCAGCTGTAGATGTCCGTGAGATAGGCTCCCACCACGGGTCCCATGGAAGGAGCCAGGGCATAACCGGCGGTCATGCCCATTGTGGCGGGGCCGTGTTCGCGCATCGGAAAGATGTTCAGGACCACCGTGATAGACATCGGCGGAATCGGCCCGGCAAACAGACCCTGGCAGGCACGCCAGAAAATTACTTCTCCAAGGCCGTCGGCCACCCCGAGCATCGCGCAGGAAATCGTGAATCCGATCACGCAGATGATGAGGGCGCGGCGCTGACCCAGTCGCGAGCTGATCCAGCCTGCAGCCGACATGGCAATGGCGGTCGCGGCCATCGTCGCTGTGACGACCCAGGAGATTTCTTCGAATCCGGCCGAGAGATCTCCCTGCATCTGCGGTAGGATGGCGTTGGCGATGGTGAGGCTGAGCATCGCGAGCCCCGACGCGAACGCCAGGACTGACAGGATGATCCAGCGTTCGACCGCTGAGAAATCGTTGGGCGATACCCGGCTGGTCATTCACCACCTGCGCGATCCGCCATTTTGGACGCCTCAGGAATGCTCAATCCCTTGGAGTACGCGGCGGAGATCAAAAGCAGGTGCGTCTCTCCCAGGCCTACTGCCCTCAGTAACTGGTGGGCCAGGTCTTCATCAGATGCTTGCCGATCCCGTTGTTCTTGCGTGACCGGTACACGTCCAGCATCCGGATGATGTAATTGCGCGTCTCCTGCGGCTTCACCACGTTCTGCAGGGAATACATCGACGCCATGTCCCAGACGCCGGCATCCTTCTGGATCTGTTCGAACGCCTCATCGAAGCCCTCATCTTCGGGCTCCAGACCATGGACAATTGTCGTCGCGTACCCAGGGTCCATGAAACTCACCTCGGCAGTGGGCCAGGCGATCATCTCCTCGTTGTGGCGTCCACCACCCATGGCGACATATGCGCGGCCGTAGGCCTTTCGCACGATGACCGTGATGCTGGGGACCGTGAGCAGGCAGGTGGAATTCATGAAGTTCATGATCCATCCCGGAGCGCCTTTTCGCTCGGCGTTGGTTCCCACCACAAACCCGGGCGTGTCCATGAACCGTACAAGCGGCACGTTGAAACTGTCGCACATGACCTGGAAGTCGATGATCTTGCGGCAGGCATCCGCGGAAATGGCGCCACCGCCCACCATCGGGTTGTTGCCGATGATGCCGACGACTTTGCCACCCAGGCGCGCGAGCCCGACGACCGCAGCCTTCCCAAACCGGGGCTTGAGCTCAAAAAAGGTGCCCTTGTCCACGAACAAACGGATGATCTTCCGCATGTCGTAAACCTTTGTGCGCTTTTCGGGGATGATCTCGAGAATTCCGGCCTGATCCTGCTCGGCATCCGGAGACGGTTCGACTTCAGGAGGCAGTTCCTGGTTGTGACTCGGCATGTAGCCGAGGAATGCCTGAATATCCTGCAAAGCCTCTTCGTCCGTGTCCACGAACCGGTCGACCAGTCCTGTTATATCGGCGTGCAGCTTCCAGCCACCCAGTTCCTCGACATCGACGGTCTGACCGACAGCCATGGAGACAAGGCGCGGGCTCGACACCGACATGACGGAGCCCTTCTTCATCACCGCGAAGTCGGAGGTGCACGTCAGCCAGGCAGATGATCCAAACGAGGTGCCGAGTGCCGCTGCCACCCAGGGATTTTCGCGCGTTCGGAGGAATTGCGTGGGATCGTTGCCGAGCATGATTCCCATTCCGCGCGCACCCATGACATCGGGCAAACGAGCGCCCGTGGACTCGCCGATATGGACGAACGGCATGCCCTTTTCCGTGCTGACCCGACGCACGTGCGCCATTTTTTTGGAATTGGTGGCGCTCGTGGAAGCGGCCTTGACCGTGAAATCGTTGATGATTACGCCCACGTCGCGGCCGTCGATCCTGGCGAAACCAGCCACTTTTCCATCGCGTGGCGTTCTGGATTCATCCTCCTTGAACATGCTTGAGACGCCGAGCAGGCCGGTCTCGATAAAGGAACCCTCATCGACCAGGAATTCGAGACGTTCCATCGCGTTGAGATCGCCGCGCTCCCTGCGTTTCGCAAGCTTCTCTTCGCCGCCCATGGCTTCTGCGGCAGCGCGGCGGCGATCGAGTTCGGCAAGCAATTCTTCGTGGGGCATCGCATTCAACTCCTACGACGGTGTCTTCATTCTGACCGTTGATGTCGTGGCCGGCCTGGAGGGTGGAACGATCAATCCTGGCATTCGGCGGGCGGCAGATTTCAGGTTCGGCCCCAGACCCTGGCCAAGCCAATGTGGCCGAAAATTTTCGGATTCCGGATGTCTGGAAACG
>DEBC01000118.1:22300-23067 GCA_002348365.1 Alphaproteobacteria bacterium UBA2966
CGGAAATGGCTTATTCAATCGAAGAACTCGCATCCGATTGCCGCGATGCCCTTTCAGCCGACTCCGAACAGGCCGGCCTGGAGCGGGTCCGCCAGAGTGTGGCACGCGCTCTGACGGACGAGGAATTCATTGCCACCCATCTTGGACCCGAAGCCGACTCCCCAAGAAATATCCTCTATGAGGACCCTGATCTTGGCTTCTGTATCATCGCACACGTCTACGAGGGTGGCGCCAACCCACCCCCTCACGATCATGGCCCGACCTGGGCCGTGTATGGGCAGGCCGCCGGCGTCACGGAAATGACGGACTTCAAGGTGTTGAAAGCGCCCAGCGGCGACTCTCCCGGCAAGGTCGAGGCCGTAAAGACCTATGACCTCCACGCCGGCGACACGATGGTTTACCTCACGGGCGACGTCCACACGCCCCGTCGCGAGGAGGAAACCCGCCTCATTCGGGTCGAGGGCCAGGATCTGTCGAAGATCAAGCGCGACCGGTTCGAACTGGCCAAGTAGGCGTCTCTCCGTCTAACATTATCGACAACTACCAGAGAGCGTTCCCAGGAGAAGAAATGGCTGCGCGAAGGTGCAGATGAGTTCTCCAGGTACACGTGTGAGAAGGACAAGGCCTGGGTTCATGAAATGACCGAGGCCCTCAAGAAGGAAATCGACGTCTGGTACAAGCCGACATCCGCTGAGATGGACAAGTGGCGTGCTGGCGCGGTCGGCGCCTGGGCGGATGCCAAGGGCACATATGATCCTGCCTTGGCC
>DEBC01000151.1 GCA_002348365.1 Alphaproteobacteria bacterium UBA2966
TCAGAAGATACTGGTTGTCCTCGCTGGGAACACGCGCAGTGATGTGGGAATAGACGAGATCGTCCATGCCGAAGTGAGCGATCAAGCGGTAGCAGGCAGCGAGATCTACCCGCATATCCAATTCGGTCATAACGTCAGGTCTGTCGGGCGCCTTGCGGATCGGTGTGATGGTCGTCATGGGTTCTCGAGAGGCGTTGATGTCACATCGCCAGTTTAGCACGACGGCGGTGTCATGACTGAAACCAGCTATCTCGCGGGTTGGGTCCCTGCTTCCTCGGACAGCCAATCATAAAAGGCTTTGACTTCCGGGCGGTGCATTGTGCCGCGAGGGTAGACCAGAAAATAGTTGAGTTCTGTTTCCTGGTAGGTGTCGAACAGCTGTACGAGTCTGGCGGTTTCCAGGTACTCGTCGATCAAACCCTTGATGCCGAGTGCTACGCCCTGGCCGTCGACGGCCGCGCTTAGCAGAACGTTATAGTCGTCGATGATGGTGCCGCTTTGGAAGTCGAGGTCAGCGCTGGAGGCATTGGTCCATTGCGCCCAGAGGTTCAGCCTGGGTACGTCCAGAAGAACGAAATCGGTGAGATCCTCTAGTGCACGGATGGATTTGGTGCCCGCCAAGAGGGCAGGGCTGCAGACGGGCGTCAAAGGCGCAGTTAACAGTGGCTCAGTTTCATGCTCCGGCCACTGTCCTTCCACACCGAAACGCACTGCGAGGTCGACCTCCTCACGGGCAAAATCAATGTCTTCGATACGCTGGATGAGACGCAGTTCGATGTCCGGATGCCTCTGTAGGAACCCTGCCAGCCGGGGTGTGAGCCAGGCTGCAGCGAAATGAGGTGCCAACGCGACACTCACCCGGCGGCCGGTTGGGGTTCCGGGCAGGGCCTCCAGAGCTCCCGCAATATCGTCGAAGGCGCGCCGCACCACTGGCAGTAGGCTTTCACCGTCTTTGGTTAGGTCCAGGCGTCTGCCACGGCGGACGAAGAGGTCGACTTCGAGAAATTCCTCCAGCGATTTAACCTGCTGACTGACAGCGGCCTGCGACAGCCTCAGTTCCTCTGCTGCCCTCGTGAAATTGAGGTGACGCGCGGCGGCCTCGAACGTACGCAGTGGATACAGTGGCGGAAGCTTGCGAGCCATAAATTAATCATAAATAAAACTTATGTTTTGGACAAAAAGTATCTATTTGGGTTGACACGTTCATTTCCGTTACCGTTGTTGCAGTGCAACGCGAGGCGGCGGGCATCTTCGGTTGGGCCGGAATTCGTTTGGTCATAAAGAATTCTTATCTCCGGCCGGGGCCTTCATCCGTTTCACATTGTCAGCATCCATGATTGCAAGCGGGCCTCCCACAGGTCTGCCAAGGAAATGAAGAATGTCAGTTCAGGCCGTAGAATCGAAACGCGCATACAGCGGATACCACGTTCGGGATGTCCCAGAGGATGACTGGGAACTCGCTCATACAGGTCCGAACACACCGCTCGGAGAATACTTTCGGAAGCACTGGAATCCGGTGGCCCTTTCGTCCCAGGTCACGGAATTGCCTGTGGCCGTGCGCATAATGGGCGAGGATTTGGTCGTCTTCCGTGACAAGTCGGGAAACGTGGGTGTGCTGCACCGGCACTGCAGCCACCGAGGCACATCACTTGAATACGGAATCCCGAGCGAACGGGGAATCCGTTGTTGCTACCATGGTTGGTTATTCGACATCGACGGCCGGATCCTCGAGACGCCAGGCGAACCACCCGATTCAAAGTTGAAGGACAGCTTCGTCCACGGTGCCTATCCGGCGTTGGAGTACAAGGGACTCATCTTTACGTATCTGGGCCCGCCCGACGAAAAGCCGGATTTCCCGATCTATGACGTGTTCGAGCTGCCGGACAACAAGCTGGTGCCGTACTCGACTCACACGCCATGCAACTGGCTACAAGTGCACGAGAACGGCATCGACCCGGTACACGCAGTGTTCCTCCATGGCCGGGTCGGTGAACAACACTTCAACGAGGCCTGGCTCGAGATGCCGACGCTGAACTTCCGGCAGTCCGACAAAGGCATGTATTACGTCACTGCACGGCGCCTCGGCGACATGATTTGGGTGCGAAGCGCCGAGATGGTGTTTCCAAACTTTGCGCAGACCGGTGCTCTTTGGGAATACGGTGACCGCGGCGAGAAACTGTTCGGCCGCGTGAGCCTCAGCCGCTGGACTGTTCCCGAAGACGACACGAGCACCTGGTTCTTTGGTTGGCGCCATTTCAACGACATTGTCGATCCGGAGCATCTGGGTGACGAGTCCCTGTGTGGACATGACAGCGTCGACTTCGTGGGCCAAACCGGTGGACGGGGATACGACGAGGGGCAACGCAATCCCGGTGATTGGGAGGCCCAGGTCAGCCAGCGTCCTATCGCCAACCACAAAATGGAGCATCTGGGATCGTCCGATGTCGGAGTGGCCATGCTCCGCCGCCTATTCGGTCAGGCCGTCGAGGACAAGTTTGTGCCTCGCCAGTTTCCCGGTGGACGCAAGGCGGATGGGGGACCCATACCCACCGTTTCACATGACACGGTTCTCTACGTACCGCCGAAGACTGATGCGGATGACAGGGAATTGCTGGCGGAGGTAGGAGAGCGGGTCCTGGATGCCATTGAATCCGGCCACGAGGTTCCGTCTGCCGAAAGGATCACCCATATCGAGGGGCTACTTCGGGAAATTTCGGAAGCGCCAAGGGATTGAGGTGGTTAGAATAGTGCTGAAAGGGGGGTGACGCGCGCATGAGAGCCAATTGGACCCTCGTGCTTTTTCCGGCGATGCTGTTCTCTTTCCTCCTGTTGGGAGGGACGCAGTTCCTCTTCATCCGCGCCGGGTTCTTTGAGGACCTTGGCATCGGGCTGATCGGTGACGAGCTGGTCCTAAGCAATTACGTCACTGCTTTCACCGATTCCTTTTACTTCGATTCCCTGATTCTCAATATTCAGGTGTCCGTCCTGGTAGTAGTGTGCGCACTGATTTGCTCGTACCCGGTGGCCTACGTCATTGCCCGCATGCGCTCCCAGCAACTGGCCATGATCATGCTCGCTGCCATAGTGGTTTCTTCGTTCGTGACGATCGTGATCAAGGTCTTGGGATTGATCATCATCTTCGGCAGTGATGGGGCTCTTAACCAGACGTTGGTGGGTCTCGGCATTATCGATCAGCCGTTGCAGGTGGTGGGAAACATCTACGGCGTGATCATCGGTCTCATGCACTATGTACTGGGTTTCATGGTGCTGATGCTGTTCAGCGTCATCCAGACCATCCCGCGCTCGCTGGAAGAGGCGGCGTTGATTCACGGTGCCTCGCCATACCGGATGTTCATGCGGGTTGTCTTTCCGCTCAGCCTTCCGGGGGTCGTGACCGGCGCGCTGATCATCTTCAACCTGTGCATGGGGGCTTTCGTCTCAGCAGCTCTCCTTGGCGGCGGCAAGGTGCTCACCCTGCCTGTCGTTATCGAACGAACCATCGTCCTCGATATCGAGTACGCCATGGGTGGCACACTTTCGGCGATCCTGCTGGTCTCAGTGATCCTCATCAATATTTTGTCGGTGTGGCTGCTGAATCGCTTCCGCAAGGCGAGGCTGGTGATCACATGAGTGGGTCCAAGAAGCTCCCGAAGGCACTGGTGGGCTCGTTCGTCTTCCTGGTCTACCTGTTCCTGCTGGCGCCGGTCATAGTCGTTGCGGCCGCCTCTTTCGATGGTGGCAAGTCCGTTGCGGGCCGCGCATTTCTGCAGTTTCCGCCGAGCGATCTGACATTTTACTGGTACGAGCAAATTCAACCGCGCCTTTGGGAGGCCTTGGGCGTGAGTGTCTCCGTAGCGGCGGTCGCTGCGATGGTGGGAACATTGATCGGCGTGCCGGCGGCACTTGGCATCGTCAGGAGCAACATCCCCGGCAAGACACTAATTGCGACACTGTTTCGCGCGCCTCTGCAGATTCCCTTCATCGTCATCGGTATCGCCTTTTTGCAGACCTATTACTATGTCGCTAACACTCTAGGAATTGGCGTGCAGGGCACCTTCGCGGGTCTGGCGCTTGGCCATACTTTCGTGGCGACGCCGTATGTCGTGGGCTCGGTCGGTGCGGCACTGCAGCGCTTCGATATCCGTCTGGAAGAAGCGGCGCTGAGCCTTGGGGCGAACCGATTGACCACGTTCCGGCGGATCACGCTGCCCATCATCATGCCGGGTATCTATGCCGGGGCCTTGTTTGCATTCATGGTCTCATTTGGTGATGTACCGATTGCACTGTTTCTCACCAGCGCGACGTACACGACATTGCCTGTCGAGATTTTTCACGGGATGGAATTCGATTTTGAAGCGACGGTGCTGGCGATCTCGACGGTCGTTCTGTTGGGGTCGCTCGTTGTCCTATACTTCATTCAGAGACTCGTTGGCCTCGACGTACTCCTGCGTAGCGGGGGCAGCGGATAGAGGGCGTTCCATCGGAGCGCTGAACTTGGGAAAGGGGGAACTGGTATGAAGCAAAGCTTGAAACATTTAACTGCGGGAGCACTGGCGACCGCGGTGGTGCTGGCGTTGAGTGCCGGATCGGCCTCTGCGGCAGGGAAATTCGAAGGAGTAACCGTCACCATCGGGACCTTCGGAGGAAGCTGGAAGGACCGTCTTTGCAGCGTCTTCTGCCCCAAATTCGAAGCGGAAGGCGGCAAGGTGGAATGGGTCTCCGGCAACCCGAGGGCCCTGTTGCAAAAGCTGGTCGCAGCGCGTGGTCAAGATGCCCCGTTTGATGTCGTCGAGATGGTCGATTCGACGCCAGAGACGCTGAAGGGTGGCTTTGTGGAGAAGTACGATCCTGCGAACATTCCGAACCTCAGTAACCTCAGCAAGAACTTCTACAATGAGTACAAGGTTGCCAACTGGATCACCGAGGAAGGTTT
>DEBC01000084.1:0-4769 GCA_002348365.1 Alphaproteobacteria bacterium UBA2966
TTCGACGGGTGTCGGCAACACCGTCGGCAATATGGTGGCAACAACAGTCAAGGTGACGGGCAATACCAAGACGGCCACCGCACTTGAAGACAACATCGACTTTGATTGTTCGGATGTCCTGGAAAAGGGTACGCCGATGAAGGACATGGCGGACCAATTCCATGGTTACGTCCGCGAGGTTGCCTCGGGCCGCATGACAACAGCTGAAGTTCTCGACGAGCGCGAAACTGCCATCAGCCGATTCGAAAGGTCTTTCTGATGTGTCCGGGAATGCAATGGCTCCCGACTTGATCAGCCTGGACTGGCGGTTACGATGGAACTCGAACGAATTCGCCATACGACTTAACGGCCGGTGGCCAACGCTTGAGACTGCGAGGAACCCGTCATGACCGATGCATACATCTTCGACGCCGTGCGTACGCCACGCGGGGAGGGCAAGGCGAAGGGAGCGCTGAACGAAGTGTCGCCGGTCAAGCTCGCCGCGACTGCTCTGGCCGCGTTGCGCGATCGCAACGACCTCGACACCGCGTTCGTCGATGATGTGGTGCTCGGCTGCTCGGAACCAGCCGGGGAACAGGGCGCGGTCATCGCGCGCTCCGCCGTACTGATGGCCGACTACGATGAGTCGGTTTCGGGCGTGCAGATAAACCGATTCTGTGCTTCCGGACTCGAGGCAGTGAACATGGCGGCGGCCCAAGTTATGTCGGGGCAGGCCGATCTCGCCATCGGTGGCGGGGTCGAGTCGATGTCGCGTGTCGCCATGGCGTCAAGCGGTGGTGCATGGTTCGCCGACCCCGAGGTCGCCTTCAAGACCTACTATGTCCAGCAAGGAATTTCGGCGGATCTGATTGCCACCAAATACGGATTCTCCCGCGACGATGTCGACGCCTACGCTGTTGAATCGCAAAGACGCGCATCAGAAGCCTGGGATGCCGGCCGTTTCGCAGACTCGGTTGTCCCGGTAGTGGATCAGAACGACGCGATCATCCTCGATCATGACGAGCATGTGCGATCGGACACTGACATGCAGGCGCTGGCCGCCCTAAGCCCAGCGTTTGAGAAGATGGGTCAGGGGATGGGGTTCGATTCGGTGATTTTGCAGCGCTATCCGGAAGTTGAGCGCATCGATCACGTACACCACGCGGGAAATTCTAGCGGTATCGTCGATGGCGCAGGAGCAGTGCTCGTCGGCACTCGCGAAATTGGTGATGCCTTGGGCCTGAGGCCGCGGGCTCGAATCCGCAATTTCGGCTCTATCGGTACCGAGCCCAGTATCATGCTCACGGGCCCCGGACCGGTGACGCGCAAGGTTCTGAAGCGCGGCGGCATGGAAGTCGGAGACATCGATCTATACGAACTCAACGAGGCATTCGCTGCCGTTGTCCTCCGCTACATGCAGGATCTCGACGTTCCGCACGACAAGATCAATGTCAATGGGGGCGCAATTGCCATGGGACATCCTCTGGGCGCGACGGGCGTGATGATCTTGGGAACCGTCCTGGATGAACTCGAGCGGCGCGATCTCGAAACTGGTCTTGCGACACTTTGTATCGGCGCTGGCATGGGTGTCGCCACAGTAATCGAACGCGTCTGAGTACACCGTCCAGAACGGGAAGGGCAAAATGATCGACTATGAGGTCGGCGACGACGGCATTGCGACCATCACACTGGATATGGCCGATCGGCCAATGAACGTCCTCAATGATGAATCCGCCGATGCCATCGGAATTGCGGTGCGCCGGGCGATTGCCGACGACAAAGTCAGCGGCGTTATTGTTACCTCACTCAAGAACGACTTCATGGCGGGGGCCGACCTCACCGTGCTGCTGGGCGAACGTGATCCTCAGGTGCACATGGGCCGGTGTCGCCAGCTTCAGCAGATCTGGCGCGAGATCGAGACCGGTGGCAAACCATTTGTCGCCGCGATCAACGGAACTGCGCTCGGAGGCGGGTTCGAGTTCTGCCTGGCCTGTCACCACCGCATCGCGGCGGATGTGCCGCGCTCACTGATAGGTCTTCCGGAAGTCTCAATCGGCCTTCTGCCCGGTTCGGGAGGTACGCAACGGCTCCCGCGTATGATCGGTATCGCCAAAGCGCTGCCTTTGCTCTTGGAAGGAACGCGTCATAGCCCGGCCCAGGCGCTTGAAGCGGGCATCGTCGAGGCTGTCGTTCCGCCGGACGAGTTGTTGGATGCCGCGCGGACATGGTTGCAGGAGAACGGAAATGCCGTGAAACCTTGGGATGAGAGGGGTTTCAAGGTGCCCGGCGCGCAGGTGCAGAGCATGGAAGGCTACATGCTCCTCGTCCCGGGCATAGCAAAGATGAGGGAGAAGACCCAGGGTAATTACCCTGCACCGCTGGCCATCATGTCGTGTGTCTACGAGGGGTGTCAGGTCGCTATCGATACCGGTCTCAAGATCGAGGCACGACAGTTTGCACATCTTGCCGTCGGTGATGCGGCGCAGAACATGATTCGCTCGCTCTTCTTCAGTATGGGCGATGCCAATCGTCTCAAACGGCGTCCCAAGGAGAGCGAGAGGCGGACATTCGAGAAAGTGGGTGTACTCGGTGCCGGCATGATGGGATCGGGAATCGCCTGTGCGGCGGCCATCACCGGCCTTGAAGTCATTCTGTTGGATAGATCGACCGAGTTGGCGGAAAGGGGACGGGCGTATAGCGAAGCCACCTTCGACAGGAACGTCGCGCGGGGCCGCATGACGGAGGCAGAACGTGAGGCGGCGTTAGATCGAATTTTTCCGACAACCAGTTTCGCCGACCTCGCCGGTTGTGAAATCGTTATCGAGGCCGTCTTCGAGGATCAGGCCGTCAAGGCTGATGCCACAGCCAGAACAGAAGCGGTGATCGACGAGGATGCTATCGTTGCCTCGAACACTTCGACTCTGCCGATTTCCGGACTGGCCGAGGCAAGCGCGCGGCCTGATAGTTTTGTCGGAATGCATTTTTTCTCGCCCGCCGAACGGATGAATCTCGTCGAGGTGATCCGAGGAGAGAAGACCTCGGACAACGCCATCGCCGCGGCGATGGATCTCACAAAGCAGCTCCGCAAAACGCCCATCCTCGTCAACGACTCTCGTGGCTTCTTCACGAGCCGAGTGATTGGGACATACCTGAATGAAGGACGAACGCTGCTGATGGAGGGGGTCAGTCCCGCTCTCATCGAGAACGCCGCGAGGCTGGCTGGTTTTCCGGTTGGGCCACTAGCCCTATGCGACGAGGTGTCGTTGGAGCTCGAGCATCGCATCTATTCCCAAACCAAAGAAGCGCTCGGCGATGGCTTCAATCCACGAACCGGTGATTCCGTCATCGTCACCCTGGTGGAAAAGCTGAATCGACCAGGACGCAAGGCAGGCAAGGGTTTTTATGATTATCGGGATGACGGCAACAAGCGCCTGTGGCCGGGACTTGCAGAAGTCTATGAGCCGGCGTCGGAGCAGCCTGATGTTGAGACTGTCAAGAAACAGCTGCTCTACATTCAAGGGGTGGAGGCCGCACGATGCCTCGAAGAGGGCGTTGTCCTTGGACCCGAGGATGCGGATGTTGCGTCAATTCTGGGCTGGGGTTTCCCATCCTATTTGGGTGGGGTGCTGTCGATGGTGCATACGGTGGGTATTGAGCCCTTCATAATCGAATGTAATGAGCTTGCCGAATCCTGTGGGCCCCGGTTCAGCCCGCCAGAGATTCTACGCGGCATGGCGGCAAGCAGCAAAAACTTGTTCGCGACGTAGCCCAGGACTCGATGCCCGGGAATGATCGGGAGGACTGTCGTATGAAGTCGCTCAAGGATGGAGGGGGAGTTTCCAGACGCCTGTGGCTTCTCGGCTCCGTGGCCCTTGGCTCAGTCCTGGCGCTGACGGCGCGACGCCAGACGGCCCATGCTGAGATGGAATCGATCCGGGATGCAGCACGGCGCCTGGGAGGGTGAAGCCTTCACGGTTGCGTCATGTATTCTTCATCCGTGCCCTGTCCGATGTGTGAAGCGGCGGCTTACTGGGCGGGAATCGAACGGATGTATCATGGCTCGGATATCGCGGACCGCGGGGCACCACAACTTCGGCGCTGCTGAGCGAGGGTCGTCTCAAGACAGGAGGGTCGCGTTGCCACTCGTTAGAAGTGTCGCGCCATCCATGCCCAGTGCAGACAGCCGGTTTGAGTTTTCCAACAGCAATATACCCAGGCCCATTCCGGCAGCCTGCAGAGTCGCTTCGCTGGCAGGCTGCGAGTCCCAACGCCCGGATGCTTCAAGGGACTCAGCGATGGGGGATAGAGCGGCGATCAGACGACCGTTAAGGGAACGGCTTGTCTCCGATGAAAGGTTGCCGATTCGTCGTGACTGCAGGACGGTGAGAAACAGGTCGAATTCAGCAGGCTCCTGGCGATAGTACGCCGTGAACGTCGCTGCGAGGTCGGCGGCGCCGGGTGGAGAACCTGAGGAGACTTCGATCAAGTGCCGGACGGCACGTGCAGCACGGCCAAGTGATTTACACAGCAGTTCTGCGAGGATGTCATCCTTGTCGGCATAGTAGGCATAGAGTGCGCCAGGCGTATAACCGGCCTCTTTGGCGATGGCTCGCACGGTGGCGCCTTCGATACCCTTCCGATCAAGTACACGCTGGGCGGCATCCAGTATCACTGATTTCTTGAATGCCCGAACAGATTGTTGGCGTGCTTCCGTGAAATTGTCGATCTGTTGTGTGTCTGACATTTCACCAATCTTTCTTAACTGGAGCGAGTTTTGAAAGGTTGTACAT
>DEBC01000084.1:5168-21099 GCA_002348365.1 Alphaproteobacteria bacterium UBA2966
GGCGCAACCTTCTCTTCTGTGACGGGCGGTAATATTGTGACGCAATAGGCTCGGCAGATGACTCACTCAACAACCATTCCGCCTGTAATCATCCGCGATCTGAGCCGGCGATCGGATGTGGCTGGCCTTGTACAGATATCGGGGCACTTGGTCGCATCATGCGGCACAGGCTGGCTGGTGCTCTCTGCCGGGTACAGCGCGTGGCTGCCAATTGCGATTGCCCTGCACGCCGTCGTACTCGTCTTTCTGTTCTCGGGCGAACACGAGGCCATTCACTTCACGGCATTTTGCTCCAGAAAACTGAATTGGATTGTCGCCTGGTTGGGAGGACTCGTTCTGGTTCTGCCACCCGCATGGTTCCGTTGTTTTCATCTCGCCCATCATCGGTGGACACAAGATCCTGACCGCGATCCCGAACTGGCGAGACCGAAACCTCAATCACTGCCGCAGTATATTGTCTGGGTGTCGGGCCTCTTCTATTGGCGTGACCGCCTGACGGCGATGCTCAGGCACGCATTCGGCGGGGTTGAAGATGCGTTTGTTCCATCCCGTTCCCGAACCATCGTCGTGCGAGAAGCGCGTTCGTTTTGGGCCATCTACGGCACCCTGGTAACGGCGGCTGTGGCCCTGAACTTGTGGCAGGAACTTCTACTTCTTTGGGTACTTCCGATCGTGGTGGGGCAACCCTTCCTCCGGCTCTATCTTCTTTCCGAGCACACGGGCTGCCCCTTTGTCACGGATATGACGCAGAACACGCGAACGACACTGACCAATGCTCTGGTCCGCCGTCTCACCTGGAATATGCCATACCACGTGGAACACCACGCTCATCCCGGAATTCCCTTCCACGCATTGCCAAAACTGCACGCGATTCTGGCACCACGTATCCGGCATCTTTCAAATGGTTACCTCAATGTTCACTCGGAGATCCTGCAGGAGTTGACGGGTTGCAATTAACCGTCAGCCACGACCCAAGAGTTTCCAAACACCTGAGCCCGTGACCACCTGTGCACCGTCGGCGGTGATCGAGCCCTGCGCAAAAACCACACTCCGTGTTGCGCGCGTAACCTCTCCCCAGCCTTCCATTCTCTGCCCGGGGTAGGCAGGCCCCACAAAATCACACGATAGGCTCATCGTAGCCTTCTTAACGTCGCCGATAACGTGGACGATTGTGTGGGCAAGGAGATTATCCATGAAGGTCATAAGCATACCGCCATGCACGACACCGCGAGGGTTGCGATGCTTTTCCTCGGCTTGAAAGAGGAATTTGATGGCGTCGCCCTCTCTCTTCTGGAAGATGGGGCCCACCAGCGCCGCGAACGCATTGTCTCCAGGTTCTGCCTCGTAGCCTTCGGGGATATTCACGCTCATCTCTCTTCGTCCTACTGAGAACCCGTTCCTGTATTGGCGCTCGCCCGTTGGGCGATACTTTCCCGGTGCATCAGATAGAGGCCGCTCGCGATGATGATGCCGCAGCCGACCCAGGTCCAGAAGTCGGGGAACTCATCAAAGATTATGACACTCAGAGTGACCGAGCCCACGAGTTGCGTATAGTTGTATGGCGAAATCGCCGATGCTGGGCCGTTCTCGTAAGCCTTGACCAGGCAGAAGTGGCTGAGGCCACCGAAAAACCCCGGCGCGAAGAAAACAAGTGCATCGATCCAGTTGTTGGGTGGCCTGAAGTCGAAAGGCACGAGCAGGCTCGTAAAAATGAAACCGAGAAGTGCTGTGTATATGATGCTGGTTTCGGAGGAGTCATACGGCGCAACCTTTCGCGTCAGGACCTGATACATGCCGTAACAGAATGCGGTTCCGAAAACCAACAGCACCGCCGGATGAACGACATCGAGCCCTGGCCGGACAATGACCAGGCCGCCGGCAAAACCCATGAGAATGGCGGCCCAGCGGCGCATTCCGACGCTCTCGCCCAACAGGGGAATGGCGAGGAGGGCGACCATCAGCGGGGATGTGAAGTTGACAGCGGCCGCCGTCGGGAGCGAGACGTAACGCAGTGCCGTGTAGTAGCAGACCGTAGCGCCAATCATCATCATGGAACGCGACAGTTGGATACAGGGTCTGTTTGACCGAATGGCCCCCAGAGCTCCGCGTGGCGCCAACAGGACGAACACGTAAACAATATGACCCGTATACCGCAGCCACAGCACCTGGACTGTGGAGTAGTCAGTCGTCAGGAATTTCACCGAAGCGTTGAGGCCAGAGAAAAGTGTCACCGCGAGCAGCATGTACAAGATGCCGCGCAGCACGCGGTCGCCGCTTTGGGTGGGTTGAGGTGAGGACGATGTCACGGGTGACGATTGTCGCAATGACTACTGCTGTCAGCCGCGTGCGAAGGCCGCGAGCGCCGCGCGGGCGACGTCAACGCCCCATTCCTGCAGGAAGTGGCCACCGTCCGCCATTTCCAACGGGGGTGGGCAATCCCGTATGTCCTCGCGCAGGCCGTGCATGACCGGCCCACCGAGCACGGGATCGGCCATTCCAATAGCCATGAATGCCTGGCCACGCCATTCATTCCGCCACCAGTCTCGGGCGCGCCGTGACACTTCTGCGCCATCCGCTTCCGGGTTGTCCGGAACAAGTTCCGGGAAACGCCGGACCCCAGCGAGAAATCGCGAATCAGGAAATGGTGCATCGTAAGCCGCCGCCTCCTGGTCATTTAGATGCGCACAAGCACGTTTGAGCAGGCGGCCGACTGCCATGTCCGGATTGTCCCGAACCCATTGCCTCCAGGCCAGGAAGCCCTTGCTCAAGGGTTCGTCGCCGGTCCCCAGCATGGTGTTCATAACGATCAAGCGGATGAATCGGCCGGGAAGATCCATCGGCAACGTTAGCCCGAGGAGACCGCCCCAATCCTGGCAAACGAGCGTGATATTCTTGAGATCGAGGTGGTCGATGAATTCGAGCAGATAGCGGCGGTGAAAGTCGAACGTGTAAGTGGCTTCATCGGCTGGCTTGTCAGAACGTCCGAACCCGAACATGTCGGGTACCACCACCCGGCCATTCGCATTCACGAATTCCGGGATCATTCGCCGGTAGAGATAAGCCCATGTCGGCTCACCGTGAAGGCAGAGGAATATGTCGTTGGCGTCGACAGGACCTTCGTCGAGATAATGCGCACGCAGGCCCGCAAATCCCGGAAGATCTTCAATGTAATTGGGCGCGAAGGCGTATCTCGCCAAGTCGGCGAACCGCTCATCCGGCGTGCGGTGCACAAGGCTCATGGCAAATCTTCTGTGTCGGGGTGCGCACTATCGCCGATAACTGCTTGGGTGGAAAGACGGGCCTGAGAACGGCTTATGGGTCTGACCCCAGTTGCTCTTCCCGAAGGGTTTCCACGCTATTGCTTCACCGAGATCTCTAGAACGTCTCCTGTTCGACCGTCCTGGGCATGAAGCGATTTGTCTGGTTTGGCCGCCAGCATAGGTCTAGGGTGATGTCGGCCCCGCGGAACCTCACTCTGCTCGTGTCAACGGCACCGACGTGAGGGGCCGCGGGGCTTTTTTTAATGAAGGGAGCAACCCATGTCGGTTCAGAATAATGAGACTGACACTGCTACCAGCGATCAATCGGAGGGAGAAATTTCGGGGAAGCAGAGTGCTGGCGGGACCCTGAAAACAACCGTCATCGTGATCGCTGTCTCTTTAGTAATACTGGCTGTTTTAAGCTGGGCAGCCGGCGAATTTGGTTTGATGCCAACAGGTCCAGCGAAATAGCAGGATCGTCGTTCAAGGGATCCGAGAGAGTTAGAGCTCCTGACGGGTTCGTTTAAGTCATATTTGGAGGTGATAGGCCCTGCAGTAGCGGGGCCTTTTTTTCGTGGACGGTTGGCACTCATTGTTCAGTTACAGCGGTGCCGGTTCTGGGTTCTCTAACAGCGGTGCCGGATCTGGAACTGGGAGGGCGAAATCTCGACGCAAGTCGTCGGCAACAAAACGCCATCCGGTACGTGCACCGCTTACAATACAATTCTGAATTGGTTACGTTTGATTCGCGCAAATTCCTGATGTGAATCCTGGAGAATGACCATGGCGGATGCCAGCCTGAGCACGACGAGCCTGCCGAACGACCTCGAGTCATATTGGATGCCAATGACGCCGAACCGCCAATTCAAGGCGGACCCGCGCATCCTGGTCAGCGCCAAGGACATGCACTACACAACACACGATGGGCGGCGATTGCTTGATGGGACCGCGGGCATGTGGTGTGTGAATGCGGGCCATTGTCGCGAGCCCATCATTCAGGCCATCAGTGCTCGTGCCGGTGAACTCGATTACGCGCCAGCCTTCAACATGAGCGCGCCCTTCGCTTTCGAAGTTGCTTCACGCATCGCTGCGTTGACGCCGGCCGATCTCGACCGTGTTTTCTTTACAAATTCCGGTTCAGAGTCTGCCGACACTGCTCTGAAAATTGCGCTCGGTTACCATCGCTTAAGGGGCGAGGGATCGCGGCAACGTCTGATCGGGCGGCAACAGGGATACCACGGCGTGAATTTCGGGGGCCTGTCCGTTGGTGGGATTGCCGCCAATCGCAAAATGGTCGGTCCATTACTTCCGGGAGTTGACCATCTGCCCCATACACTGAACATCGAGAAGAATGCCTTCTCCCGGGGTCAGCCGCAGTGGGGTGCCGAGCTTGCCGATGAGCTCGAACGCATTGTCGCAATTAACGACGCTTCCACAATCGCAGCGGTGATCGTCGAGCCCATGTCCGGCTCTGCCGGGGTTCTGCCGCCGCCCAAGGGCTATCTGGAGCGGCTGCGCGAGATCTGCGACAAGTACGGTATCCTGCTCATCTTCGACGAAGTGATCACCGGCTTTGGTCGTCTGGGCGCTGCGTTTGCGGCTGAGAAGTTCGGAGTCATTCCAGACATCATGACGCTGGCCAAGGGAATCACCAGTGGTACCGTTCCCATGGGCGCCGTCGTGGTTCGCGAGGGAATTTATCAGACCTTCATGTCCGGACCGGAAGATGCCATTGAGTTTTGTCACGGCTATACCTACTCCGGCCATCCACTGGCCTGCGCCGCTGCGATCGCCACCTTCGACCTCTATCGCGATGAAGGCGTTTTCGAGAATGCCGCCGAACTCGCGCCGTATTGGGAAGAGGCACTGCACTCCTTGAAGGATCTGCCCCGAGTCGTCGACATCCGTAATATCGGAATCGTCGGCGCCATGGATTTCGAGCCCGCCCGAAACGGTGAGGAGCCGCTGGGAACGCGAGCGTTCTTGGAAGCCTACGAACGAGGAGTTCTCATCCGCGGAAAAGGCGACACCATTCTGCTGTCTCCACCGCTCATCATCGACAAGTCGCAGATCGATGAGATCGCGGGTGCCTTGGAGGACGTGATCAAAGGCTTCGATTGAGGCCAGGCATTTGAGCGAACGGGTGACGTGCGGCAGCGCACAGTGTCAGCGAGGAGGTCAGGTTGAAAATCGGAGTCCCAAAAGAGATCAAGAATCAGGAATACCGGGTTGGGATGACACCCACATCGGTGCGAGAGCTCGTGCTGCATGGCCACGATGTCGTTGTCCAAAGCGATTGCGGGCACGCCATCGGTCTCGAGGATTCGGATTATCGCACTGCCGGGGCCACGGTGGTAGAGACGGCCGAGGATGTGTTCACAGCTGCCGATCTCATCGTGAAGGTGAAGGAGCCCCTTGCTCAGGAAATGCCTCTATTACGCGAAGGCCAGGTGCTGTTCACATACCTTCACCTGGCGCCGGATCCGGATCTTACGCGAAAACTGAGGGACACAGGCTGTATCGCGGTGGCCTATGAGACCGTGACCGATAATCGTGGCGGTTTGCCGTTGTTGGCGCCCATGAGCGAAGTGGCCGGCCGCATGGCCATACAAGCCGGCGCTCATTGTCTGGAACTGAGGCAGGGCGGTCGGGGTACCCTGCTGAGCGGCGTGCCGGGCGTACCGGTCGGTAAAGTCTGCGTCCTTGGTGGAGGCGTTGTCGGCACAAATTCGGCGCGTATGGCGATGGGACTGGAGGCCAGTGTGACGGTTGTCGATATTTCGTTGTCGCGCCTCTACGACCTTGACTTGCAGTTCGGCCCCACGCTGAACACGATCTATTCGACCAGGGATGCCGTTGAGCAGCTGGTGACAGAGGCCGATCTTGTTGTAGGCGCTGTCCTCGTACCCGGGGCCGCCGCACCCAAGCTCGTGACCGAAGATATGGTCCGGGGCATGAAGCGTGGTTCCGTGATTGTGGATGTCGCGATAGATCAGGGGGGTTGCATGGAAACAAGCCGCCCCACGACCCACACCGAACCCACATATGTGGAGCACGGCGTGGTGCACTACTGCGTGACGAATATGCCTGGTGCCGTGGCGCGGACCTCGACGTTCGCGCTCAATAACGCCACCTTACCGTTCATCGTTTCATTGGCGGATAAGGGAGTTAAGGGTGCCATGGAGGAAGACGCGCACCTGTTAAACGGCCTCAACGTGTTCAAGGGGTGTATCACTTACGAGGCGGTCGCCCGCGACACCGGAGAGGAATTCGTTGCACCCCTGGACGCGCTGGCGGCATAGCATTACACACGTCTGAATTCCCAGGGAGGATTCAGGATATGGAAACACTGCGCCACCACATTGGCGGCAATCTCATCAAAGGTACGAGCGACCGGTTCTCGGACGTCGACAATCCCGCAACCGGAGAGGTGACGCTTCGTGTGCCGTTGGCAACGGAAGGTGAGGTCAATTCTGCGGTAGCCGCGGCACGTGAGGCCTTCACAGGCTGGGCGGCGACTTCACCACTGCGGCGCGCACGCGTGATGTTCAAGTTCAAGGCGCTCTTGGATGAGAACATGGATGCCATGGCCGAGATCATCACGGCGGAGCATGGAAAGGTTCATTCCGACGCGGTGGGCTCTATAACTCGAGGCCTCGAAGTCGTGGAGTTCGCATGCGGTATTCCACACCTGTTGAAGGGCGCTTTCTCTGACAACGTCGCAACCGGTGTCGACATGTACTCCATGCGCCAACCGTTGGGCGTATGTGCTGGAATCACCCCATTTAACTTCCCGGCCATGGTGCCGATGTGGATGTTCCCGGTCGCTATCGCTTGCGGTAATACGTTCATTTTGAAGCCATCGGAGCGGGATCCCTCTGCCGCGAATCTCATGGCAGAGTTGCTCGCAGAGGCGGGCCTGCCGCCGGGTGTTTTCAATGTCGTCCACGGTGACAAGGTCGCGGTCGATGCGATTCTCAATCATCCCGATATCGCTGCCGTGAGTTTTGTCGGTTCGACGCCCATCGCCGAGTACGTCTATCAAACGGGTACGGCATCCGGAAAACGTGTGCAGGCGCTCGGTGGCGCAAAGAATCACATGGTCGTCATGCCGGATGCGGACATGGATCAGGCCAGCGATGCCCTCATGGGTGCGGCGTTCGGATCTGCCGGTGAACGCTGCATGGCGGTCTCCGTGGCGGTTGCCGTGGGTGAGGCCGGTGATGCTCTGATGGAGCGGCTGACTCCCCGCGCCCAAACCTTGAAGGTCGGGCCGGGAATGGATGACAAGTCCGAGATGGGGCCCCTGGTGACGGCTCAGCATCTGGAGAAGGTACGCGGCTACATTGACTTAGGTGTCGAAGAGGGTGCCGATCTCGTGGTCGATGGGCGGGGGTTCACGTTACAAGGCTATGAGAATGGGCACTTCATCGGGCCGAGCATCTTCGACAATGTCACTCCCGAGATGCGAATTTATCAGGAGGAGATATTTGGCCCTGTTCTCTCGGTCGTGCGCATGCCCGATTTCGATTCAGCTTTGCGAATCGTCAATGAGCACGAGTACGGCAATGGCACCGCGATATTCACACGGGACGGGGACGCGGCGCGGACATTCAGCAATGACTGCAAGATTGGAATGGTGGGGGTCAATGTGCCGATACCCGTGCCGCTCGCATTCCACAGTTTTGGCGGCTGGAAACGGTCCCTATTCGGGGACCTGCATATGCATGGCCCGGAAGGGGTTACGTTTTATACGAAACTCAAGACGGTCACCTCGCGCTGGCCCACGGGAATTCGGCAGGGCGCGGAATATGTCATGCCAGTGATGAGGTGATGTAGACCGGCTTCAGAATTCCATTGTTGAAGAGGTCTTTTACCGGCTGTTGACCGGAATATGAGAAGACCGTAGCCTTCAAAAAAGAACCGGTTCCATGGTCGATGAGAACCGGCCCAGTAGGAGGTGACATGGAATGGTGATTTGGCGGTTTCACGCGCTTTCGATAATTTTGTTGGCGGCTGCGGTGCTCCTGGGTTGGGGTAGCAACGCATCTGCTGAAGGATACGTTCTTGGCGACAAGGTCTGCCTCGAGTGCCATGGTGCGGAGCACGAAGTGTGGAAGGGAACCAAGCACTTCAGTTCGTTTCGCTCGGTCCACCGATCGGACAAAGCCAAAGGCATCCTGAAAGCAGTTGGTGCCAAGCGGATGAAGGGCAGTGAGGCGTGCACGCTCTGCCACTACTCCATGGTGCAGAAGAACGCGACTGCCAAACCACGGGCCAAGTCGGGTCCCGGTTGCGAAGGCTGTCACACGCCGGCATCCGAATGGCTCGACATCCACAATGATTACGGCGGGCCCAATGTTAAGCGGGAGACTGAAACACCTGAGCACAAAGCGAAGCGGCTCGCGGATTCCCAGGCCAAGGGTATGATTTTGGCGAGTGACCGTTACGGTATCGCGGAAAACTGTATGACGTGCCATGGTCTGAACCATCCCGATCTGGACGGCGACACGCTGGCTAAGATGTTGGGGGCCGGTCACCCCATCAATCCGGAATTCGAGCTTGTTCAATATTCACAGGGAACGGTTCGACACAGATTCTATCCGCCAAACGTGAATGAAAATGCAGAGATGACAGCGCAAGAGCTGGCCCGTCTTTTCGTTGAGGGCCAGGCCGCGAAGCTTGTCTCGGCCAAGGAAGCGGCGGGCAGGTCGAGCGACGCCAAATATAAGGAAGCGCAGAACAAGCGTGCCGCGGATGCCACGGCGGCATTGTCGTCCGTCAAGAGCGTTCCGGAAGCGGCAGCTCTCGTTGCTGAGCCTAATGAAGCCAACGCGCGGAAGTTAGTGGATGCCATTGCCGAAAAGGATCTGACGGGTGAAGTTGGTGGATTGGTGCCCGATAAGAGTTCGTACAAATAGTCACCTAAAGGGTGATCCACGTATCATTCTGATTGCATTCTTTGAGTGTTCTGCCATTAAAGATCTTATGAGACAGAGGCGCTTATAGGCGTCGGGGACGGAAGTATGGTTGTTGCTTTGGAATCTGCTCCCCAGCGTTGGGACTCTCCATTCGATCCTGATCTGACGGATGAGGAGGTGTCCGGCCTTCTCAATACTTCCGCATTTTTGACGGTGGATAGGGATCTATTCCCAGCGCACACGCCGTTTGAGGGGATTTTAAAAAATGATACCCGAATAGTGAATTTCCACGCCGGTGACATAGTGGTGCGTGAGGGTGACTACGGTAATTCAGCATTTATTGTCTTGGAAGGCTCGTTGCGCGTATTTGTGGGCAACGAGGGCCCAGAAGGCCTGCTTGGGCGGCAATCTATTAATAAGCGTGGTGTTTTCAGTGCGTTAAGCCAACTCTTTAGTAACAGTCATATCCCAGAGGTTCGCGACACTCGAAATTATGGCACGCAAAACCTGAGGGAAGGTCGGCAAGATTCAGATGCTGCTCGTGTCTTCGTGCAGGATATCCCGGCCGTATTGGATGAATTTCGCACAGCTATACTTGAAGAGGGTGCCGTATTTGGGGAATTAGCGGCACTCGGTAGGATCCCAAGGACCGCAACGATATTCTCGGAGACGGACTCTGTACTTCTTGAAATTCGTTGGCAGGGGTTACGCGAGCTCCGAAAATACAATGAGGAGTTTAGGCGCCAAATTGATACCCGATATCGTGAGAATGCACTAAAGGTTCATTTGAGGGAGACCCCTTTATTTACGGGTCTTGAAGATGATGTTCTCGAGCAGTTGGTGTCTGCCACGCTGTTTGAGACCTATGGAGCATTTGACTGGCATATTTCATACCAGAAGATGCGTAGTTCAGGTCGGAGTGGGCCCGAGCATGAGGTGCCAATTGCTAGTGAAGGTGAGTATGCAGATGGCTTGCTATTAATCCGGGCAGGATTCGCTAGGGTTTCTGTCAATTACGGGAAAAGTAATCGCACAGTGGCATACCTTGGTGCGGGGCAGCATTACGGCTTACGGGCACTTTATGATTCGTGGAAGAGCAGCACAGATGTAGCTCTTGGATCATCTCTCACTGCCCTTGGTTATGTAGATGTTCTAAGGGTTCCAGCCCCCATCCTGGAAGAACACGTATTCCCGAATATTTCTGGTCGCCCGCCCACATTTGTGAGCCTTGATGATCGTTCGGTTTCTGATGACTCCCTCCTTGAATGGAGTGTAGACGAACGATTCATCAATGGTACACAAGCGATGTTGATTGACCTCAATCGCTGCGTGCGTTGTGACGACTGCGTACGTGCTTGTGCATCCACTCATGGGGGCAACCCACGTTTTGTGAGACACGGGAAGACTTTTGATCACTGGATGGTCGCTAATGCTTGCATGCACTGCGCAGACCCGGTGTGCATGATTGGCTGTCCCACTGGTGCGATCCATCGGTCCCAAGTCGGCGGAATGGTTATTATTAATGACGATACATGCATTGGATGTGGAACCTGCGCGAACTCGTGCCCCTACAATAACATTCGATTGGTGGATGTGCGCAGCCGTGACGGGAGCCTAGTCCTCAACCCAAACACTCAGTTGCCGATACAAAAGGCAACGAAGTGTGATCTCTGTGCAACTAACCCCGGTGGTCCAGCTTGTGTCAGGGCTTGTCCGCACGGCGCGCTCAGCCGTGTTGATTTCCAACCCGAGACCCTCGCGGAAGACTCGCCGTGAATATGGTTTCCAGACTGCGAACAGGCTTCGTCTGGGTCACGGCATTAATCATATTTGGGTTCCTATTCTATGAAGCCCGGCGCGCGAGTGTGTCGCTCGAGTCAGCCGAAGTTATTACGGGGTGGTGTTTGCTCTGTTTAATGGTCTTTCTTGCCCTATTTAATATCCGGAAAAAGCTCTCCATGCTGCCTATTGGAAAGGCTGAGACATGGTTACTGTTTCATACGGCTGGGGGCGTTCTAGTCACTGCCGTGTATTGGCTGCACGTAGGAAATCTGTGGCCTCTTGGATTATACGAGCAACTCCTCGCACTGTTGATATACGCCACGGTCCTGACAGGCGTATTTGGTTACGTCATCCAGCGCACCTATCCAAAACGCCTGACGCAAACCGGTGTGGAGGTTATTTACGAGCGTATACCAAGGGAAGTTTCGGAACTTAGAGATCAAGTTGAAGATCTAGTTCTGGAGTGTACAGAAAAGACTGAAAGCGAGACGTTGGGACGACACTACGTGGACACGCTCGCTTGGTATTTTCGACGTCCTCGGTTTTTTAGCCACCATGTATTTGGGAGTCAGCATGGGCGGCAATGGTTGCGACAACAAGATGCAGCGGTTCGTCGTTATTTGAGTGATGATGAGAAGGTTTACTTGGACCAATTAATTGAACTGGCTGAATACAAGAATGGACTAGACACACATTATGTTTATCAAGGGGTAATGAAGGGCTGGCTGCTTATTCATGTTCCACTGACGGTGGCACTCCTAGTCACTTCGGTGTGGCATATTCTGTTAGTGCACATTTACGCATTATGATCGACCCTAAAAAGTTTAGTCATCAAACGAGTGCGTATGAGCGCCCCAACAATAAGTATATTTGCGGGCGCGGTTCAAATTGGGGAACGCCTTGTCTCTCAGGGCCTAATTTTGACGGTACCTGTGGTGGTGCGGAAGAGGGCCAGTCTCCTTGTACTCCCCGCCGGAGCTTGAGACGGCTACGCGGTCGCTATTCTGCTATCATTTTCGGTCTTATTGCGGCTTTGCTCATTGTATTCAACGGGCTACCGAATGGCTCGGTTCCTGCGCTCAGCGCTTTAAATCCCGGACCGTTGACGGGGGATCATTTAAACTTTGTCGGTCCAAGTTCTAAATCCTGCTCCGCTTGTCATGCCCCTCATGAAAGCTCTGGTTGGTACTGGTTAAGTTCTGCGTTTGTCGACAATGACATGACCTCAAAATGTTTAGATTGTCACATTTTTGAGGGGCCGGCCCGCCTAGCACATAACCAGACAATATCTGCTACGCAATCAGTGATGAGAACTGATTGCGTCATGTGTCATACAGAACATAAAGGGTCTGACGCCGATATATCAGCTCTTAGCGATGAGCAGTGCTCAATTTGCCACGAAAATAAATTTGATGCCTTTGACTCCGGACATCCCCAATTTAGAGAGAGATTTCCGTATTTCATTCGCCCATCCATAAAGTTTGATCACGTTTCACATATTGGGAAACATTTTTTTAGTGATAAATATTTATCGTCAATTTCTGACTCCAAACTCAGCAAACACAGTCCTTTAATCCCCGAGAGCTGCATCACCTGTCACGACGAGCCCAATGCCGATCGAAGGGTAACTCCATTGGGGTACGATATTGGATGTAAGGGGTGCCACGATCAGCAGATTGCAGCACGCGAACTAGTCGTATTGAACTTGCCCGAGCTCCTGGAGAGAACGGCCGAAGATGATGAATTGATAGAAGCTTGTGGCCCAACGATTGAATACATAGAGGCAGTTATCAGTGAGGAAAATCTAGTAGAGGACGAGTACGAGAGTATTTCAGGTGATGAATTAGATGTAATTTCATCTTTCATCTTTGGATATAACTCTGATGATATCGATAACTATGATCAATTGTTCAGGGATTTTTTGAGCTCCATCATTACTTCAAGAAGTTTTCAAATATCTGAATTTACTAATGAGCGTATAGGAAACCAGCAAAGCAAGAAGCTCTTTTCTGGCTTAAATCCAGAAGTTGTAAAGAGGTTGGCATGTGCTTGGGCATCGAACATTGAATATGAATTGCCGTTCGATGAGCCATCTTATGGAGGGTGGTACGGTGATTTCACTGAGTTAAAATATAAGCCCACTCGCCATGCGGACCCGGTTTTACGCAACTGGATTGAGTTCAGCATCAACGCCTATTCAAATGCAGTCGGGGATGAAGAAAAAGAGCGCGCCCGGATTATGAGGGAGTCTCTTTTGTCTCCAAAGAACGGCCCAGGCGCATGCCTTAAGTGCCACTCAGTATACCAAGTTGACGAGGTTCTTGCTGTCAATTGGAACTATGAGCAAACTCGCGAAGAGGTAGGGCCACACCAGAGATACTCTCATAGTTCTCATCCTTTAGTTGAGGCTAGGCGCAAGCAAGCTCACGACGAGGAAATTGGCCCCATATCGGTAGAAAACTCCAAGCCAGGCTGCGCGACATGTCATCAAATGAATACCGAATCTGATTTCCGTGGGAGCTTTGATAGATCTTTACGAGAGTACGAAGCCTCTGACCCATCATCTTACGCAAGCAATTTTTTGGGCATAACCAAGGAAACATGTACTAGCTGCCACGCACGTAGTCGTGTGGCTCAAAATTGCCAGTTATGTCACCAGTACCATATTGAGCCGAACTATAAGATCGAGATGGTTCTTGAGAAGCCAAAATGGCCCCTGGAAAATAATGGGATGTCCCCATCAAACTAATCTGAGAGGTTCCCGAGAACTGGGGATTGAAAAATGACTGACCAGTTTATGAATTTAGCCGTCAATTTTTTCGCGGTAGCATTTTTTGCTGGGCTTACGTTTTACCTAGTAAGCCTTGGTTTTATGTATTTTCGGCAGACTGCGTTAGAAAAAATAAGCACTCAACTTGAAATAGATTGTTTACGTGAAAAGATCAGTCAAATTGCGGACCGTCGCCAGTTTGAGCGCCAGCGTTCTGAACTATCTTGGAATGGCTTTCGTAAATTTAAGGTTGAGCGAAAGGAGATAGAAGCTGAAGGTGTTTGTTCATTTTATCTTCAACCTCATGACCGCAAAGCATTGCCTCCATTCGAGCCCGGACAATTTTTGACATTCCAAATTAATCATCCAGATCAACCAAAGCCGCTCATTAGATGTTATTCACTGTCTGATAGTCCAAACCATCCACAGTACTATCGAGTTACCATTAAGCGTGTGCCGTCGCCCCGAGATAATCCAGATGTACCGCCAGGCCTGTCATCAAACTACTTCCATGATCTGGTGCAAGCAGGGGATATTCTTGACGTTAAGGCACCATCAGGACATTTCTTTCTAGATACAACAAAGCACGCCCCGGTTGTCTTGATTGGTGGCGGTGTTGGCCTGACGCCGGTGCTGAGCATGCTAAATGCAATCGTTGAGACCGGCTCTAAACGCGAAACTTATTTTTTTTACGGGGTCACAAATAGTAGTGACCATGCAATGAAGAACCATTTGCACAAGCTTAGTCTTGAGCATGAAAACGTGCATATACACGTTTGCTACTCAAAACCACATACTGATGATCTGGTGGGTGAATTTTTTCACCATGAAGGGCGTGTCACTGTTGATCTATTCAAGGAAATTTTGCCAACCAAAAATTTTGAGTTTTATCTCTGTGGGCCGCCGCCGATGATGACATCGATTGTGGAAGGCCTCGAGGAATGGGGTGTGCCAGAAGATCGCATCAATTTTGAAGCATTCGGCCCGGCATCTGTGAAAAAGGCTAAGCGGGAGGTGGCGCAAGCGGTTGAGGCGGAGAATATTGGCGCAGAGATCAATGTCACATTTGCTCGTAGCGGTAAGACAACTGCCTGGAGTCCTGTTGCCGGCTCAATTCTGGAATTCGCCGAGGAGCAAGGAGTGATGATCGACTCGGGGTGCCGGGCAGGTAACTGCGGAACCTGCATTACGGCGATCAAGGAGGGTGATGTATCCTACATCAACGAACCGGGAAGTCCTCCTGAAGCTGGTTCGTGTCTGACATGTATTAGCGTTCCAAAAGGTAATCTCATCTTAGATGCCTGATGGTATTTGCAACCAAAGGATTCCGAAATTTTCTAAATTAGGCGTACTCGAGCGGCAAGGATGTCGTGTATTTGATCTGCTCCATTGCAAAGCTGGAGCTGACATCAGTCAAATCAATGGCTTTAATGAGCCGCTGATAGAAGTTGTCATAAGCCGCAATATCAGGCACGACAACTCTTAAAAGATAATCAATTTCGCCACTCATACGATAAAATTCAACTACCTCGGGAAAGTCGGTCACGACGTTGGCAAATTTTTTAAGCCAGGCGGCCGTGTGCTGGTTCGTTCGAATTGAAACGAATACGGTCACACCGCAGTTGAGTTTGGTGCCATCCAGCAATGCCACCCGCTGGCGGATGACACCGGCCTCCTCCAACTTTTGAATGCGCCTCCAGCAGGGTGTGGAGGAAAGGCCAACACGCTTTGCAATATCCGCCAATGGCAGGGTCGTGTCTTCTTGCAGGCAGGCAAGGATTTTGAGGTCGATAGCGTCCATTGATGCCTCAGCTGTCTCAGAAAAATATTTCTATAATCTNNAATTTCGCCACTCATACGATAAAAATCTAGTATCTCTGGCATATCTTCTACAGACGTTGCAAAATTATCGAGCCAATCGCGGTTGTGCTGATTAGTTTTTATGGCGACGAAGACGGTCACCCCTGCCCCTACTTTTTGCGGGTTTAGGAGAGCAACTCGCTTTTCTATCACGCCGTCCTTCTCTAGCCTCCTTATTCTTTTCCAACACGGCGTGGAAGAAAGGTGTACTTTAGATGCAATGCTCTCGATCGAAAGAGTTGCATCTTCCTGTAGTAGCGATAATATTTTCCGATCAGTGGCATCCATAAAAAATTTTTCCAAAGAGTTATTAAAATTTAGTGTATCATCCTATTTTA
>DEBC01000080.1 GCA_002348365.1 Alphaproteobacteria bacterium UBA2966
TGGTGCATTTCGATCCCAATGAAGTCGGGATGAAGCCGCCGCCCTTCAAGCACACGGTCTATAACGCCCTTGTCGTGCCGCGTCCGATCGGCTGGATCTCCACCATGAGCCCGGAGGGTGACCTCAACCTGGCGCCCTACAGTTTCTTCAACTCGGTCAGTGGCTCACCGCCCTGCGTCGTCTACTGCCCCAACTATTTCAAGCCAGGCACCCGCGAGGTCAAGGACTCGCTCACCAACGTCGAGGAGACCGGAGAGTTCGTCTACAACATGTGCACGGCCGAGCTTCTCGACCAGATGGTCGTCACGTCGAAGCACTCGCCGCGCAATTACGACGAGATGGCCGAGGCCGGGCTCGAGGCGGTCCCCTGCGTGAAGGTCAAGCCGCCGCGCCTCAAGGCATCGCCGATTTCCGTGGAATGCAAGTATCTGCAGACCGTGAACCTGCCGACACCGCCCGACGGCAGCCGCGCCGCGATGGTCATCGGCCACGTCGTGCAGATCCACATTGCCGACGAGGTCATCACCGACGAGGGTCTGATCGACATGAAGAAGCTGCGGCCCGTCGGTCGCCTCGGCTATTACGACTATACGATCATCGAACCCGAGAACATCTTTCAGGTGAAAACACCGGACGACGACCGTTTCAGCGGGGACAATTCCAAAGGATGGCATGAAACGTCCGCACCCGCGGAGTTCGTGCAGGAGTGATTTCCGCCGAAGACCGATATCCGCGCCAGCGCGCAACCGTCGATGGCCGGTCCATGGCCTACGTCGATGTCGGCGCGGGACGATCCGTCGTCCTACTACACGGCAACCCCACTTCGTCGTATCTCTGGCGCAACATTATCCCGCACATCGAGCCCGTGGCGCGCTGTATCGCGCCCGACCTCATCGGTATGGGTGATTCCGACAAACTACCGTCAACCGATGACGAGGCCTACAAATATGCCGTCCATCGCGATTACCTGGACGGGTTGCTGGACCAGATCGATCTCGGGGACGGTGTCGTCATGGTCGGTCAGGACTGGGGCTCGGTTCTGGCCTTCGACTGGGCTCGCCATCACGCCGACCGAATGGGCGGGATTGTCCACTTCGAAGCCATCATCACGCCGTTCACCTGGGAAGAGTTTCCCGAGAACCCCGAAGATGACGATTCCGCGCGCGCCTGGTTCGAAGGACTGCGTTCTCCGGAAGGCGAACGGATGATCCTCGAGGACAACATGTTCGTCGAGACCCGCATCCCGACACGCACGTTGCGCGTAGTTACCGAAGAAGAAATGGACGTCTACCGCTGCCCCTATCTGAACCCCGGCGAGGACCGGCGACCGACACTCACGTGGGCCCGAAACCTTCCGATCTCGGGCGAACCCGCGGATGTCGTGGAGACGGTGGAGGCCAATGCCGCCTGGCTTCAGGAGACACAGGTCGCCAAGGTCTTCATCCGGGGTGAACCCGGCGGGTTGATACAGGGATCGCGCATCGATTTCTGCCGCAACCTTCCGAACACGCGGGAGGTCCCAGTTCCAGGCATCCACTACATCCAGGAAGACAGCCCCGACGAGATCGGCCAGGCCGTCGCGGACCTCGTGCGGGAACTGGATGAGGGCTAGGCATCACCGCCTCCCCCTTGCAGGGCGGTATCGTGATACCGGAGTTCGTTAACACTTTTGGCAACACCACTAAATCGTAACCGCGGATTGATATGCCTCGGCGATATCTGCTTCCGCTTCAAGACAGCAAGCGGTCGTTGTTAGGCGTTCCAATCAACTTCTGCAAATAGCCAAGAGTGGACATTTGGCGCGGCCTTGCGCGCCGTCCCAATTTCGACGCCCCCAAATGGCGCAGGGCCGAGATTGAGATAGCGGAAGCGTCACAAGCTTATTCTTTCTTGCGCGCCATGTATGTAATGTTATAACAATATATATATTTATTTCAGAAGCTGATTGCCCCTGGTCACCTGGGGTGACCGCGGGAAAGGGTTTGACATGGACACAGCGGTGGTCGGCAGCCGACCCATTGATTCAGTTCTCACCAACGCGGGTGGACGGCTACGGCCCAGCCAAGCAGAGGCGGAAGCGGCGGTGCGGACGCTGATCGAATGGGCGGGCGACGACCCCGAACGAGAAGGTCTCGCAGGTACGCCCGAACGCGTGGTGCGGGCTTATGAAGAGTTCTTCGCCGGATACAACGAAGACCCGGTCGCGCTACTTTCGACGACATTTGAGGAGACCGCCGCCTACGACGAGATGATCGTATTACGCGACATCCGTCTCGAGTCGCACTGCGAGCACCACATCGTTCCCATCCTGGGCAAAGCACATGTTGGTTACTTGCCGGCGGGCCGCGTCGTCGGAATATCCAAGCTGGCGCGCCTTGTCGAGGTATTCGCGAAGCGGATGCAGATTCAAGAGGCGCTGACGTCGCAGATCGCGGACACCATCCAGGAAGTGCTAAAGCCGCGCGGTGTCGGCGTCGTGATTGAGGCGGCGCACCAATGCATAACCACTCGCGGCATCCGCAAGCCGGGCGTCAGCATGATCACCAGCCGCATGCTCGGCTCCTTTCGCGACGACTCAGCCACCCGCCGGCAGTTTCTCGCGATGATCGGAAGCCCTAGGAGCGGCTCCAATGGCTCCTGACAAGTCCGATCCAGCAGCAGCCCTCGCCGCCCGTACGACGGTGGAGGTCGGCGGCCCTTCTCGGCACATGTTCACGGAGTCACGGAAAACCTTCGATCCGAAGGCCATCTATGGCGATTCGCCAAACCCGACGCAGCTTTGAGGTAGGACGGCCGTATGCCCGATCGAACAGAACCACTTACCTTGCTTGAGCCCGTCGACGATATCTCTGATGTCCAATTGCCCCCACGCTTTGCCGACGCCGTGGCCGAGGTGCGCTCAGCGATTGCACGGTGCGATGACGCGGGGATCCCCAGAGATACGGTACTCGCCGCGTTGATGACAGAGTTGATGCCGCGGCTCGTGGAGGCCTACGGATCAAATGGCGTGGCTTCTGCATTGAGCGAACTTGCCCGCGAGATATTGGCCTCCGGCAGCCCCCCTTCGGCAAACCAGTGAAGCCATGAATGATGATGATGCCCGTGCCGAGGCCATGCACCATCCGGCATGGAGAAAACTCGAAGAGCCGTCGCCAGACTGGAGACGCGCAGAACCGTCGTGACTGGTCCGTTGGCATCTCTAGAAGTTGAGGTCACTGGGAGCTCCGCTACGTTGGGCGTGGGTATCGAGACGTGCGACTCAATTGAAGGCCTCGCCGCCATCAACACGCCCGGCATTGAGCTCCAAATCTGGCGCCGCGCGCTATCTTTGTACTTTCAGACCTGGCTCGAACGAATGGACCCGTCGCGTTTCCCTGACATACGCGTTCTTGTCCAACCGAGCGACCTTCGAAGGGCTGTGGAACCGCATTTGGATGACTGTGGTATGCCTTCGGGGGACATGCGGGACCTGCTGCTCGGAGATGTCGATAATCTCGTCTCGGCGTTCGCCAGGATCACCCAGAGCGATCTGGTTGACGTTCGGCTGGAGCGCGTTAGCCACAATGCCTGCTGGAAGTTCCACCGTGACTGCGTGGAGGCGCGCCTGCTGACGACTTACCGTGGCCCTGCTACCGAGTGGGTCCAACCGCTCCACGCGGAAGAGGCATTGGGCAAGCAAAAATCGTACAAAGGACCATGGGAGCGGCTCCGGGTCCACGACGTGGCGATTTTCAAGGGCAGCTTCACCGGACCGAGCAACGGAATCGTGCACCGCTCTCCGCCCATCGCGGGCACTGGCCGCACGCGATTGCTACTTTGCCTCAACAAGCGGACGACCGTGTCTCCTGATCCATGGACCAACGATTTTTGAGCACGAGCGGCCGCTTCCAAGAATGCTAAACCACTGGCAATTTCGGCCCGCCCGCGTTATCGACCGCAAGACCATTGAAAATTTCTTCAAAGCCTGTATCGGCGCGGAGTAGAGACTGCGGCAGGCATAGGCACTGATCAACCAATTGCCGGCCGCAGGGTGCGCAAAACCTCGGTGTCCGGTGTATGCGGATTTCCGACAAGAACACTTGTCTGTACTGGGTCAAAACCAGCCCACTTCACCCGACGCTTGGGACGACTGGTTTCTGCCCGGAACCGGACGTTGAGGGTCAGGTGAATATCACCCTAATGGCGGGCACCAGAGGTGTTGCCAAAAGTATCAACAGAATCCGATATCACTATACCCCCGTAGCAGGGGCACCGTTGGGTGGAGATGACGGCGCTCCGAACTGCTCAGGGCGAGAGATTTCAACACACCCCTCTCTATACTCCCCACTCTAGGGGGGAGGAAATTCTCTAGGAGGGAATCACCGACGACCTACGGGACGGCGGCGTAGGCCTCGATCTCGACCTGCCAGTCGTCGATGGCGAGACCCGCAACGATTACCGCGGTTGCAGCCGGAAAGTCGCTGGGGAAATTTTCCAGTCTGACCTGCTTCCAGGATGGAATGGCATCCTTGGTGGTGAAGTAGGCGTTGACCTTGACGACATGTTCCATTCCGGCGCCAGCAACTTCGAGTGCGGCCTTCATGTTCTTCATGGCCTGGCGGACCTGTGACTCGATGTCATCGCTGATGGTCTTTCCGTTCTCGTCAACAGGGCCCTTGCCGGCGATAAACAGGATGCGGCCGCCGCGAACACCGACGACGGAGCTGTAGGCAGCCACTGGCGCCCCGAAACCAGTCACCTCGGGACGGTCCACGACCAGATTGGTGTCGGTCATTCTTTTTCCCCTGATTGTGGTGTCAAAACAGCGCTACGGCATGCGCCACGAACTTTCCGGCACCGATCATCGCCTTCACTGCGGCGATATCCGGCGCCATCGGACGGTCCCTATCATAGAAGGGGACGGCCTCGCGAATAGCCGATACGGCAGCCTCCAGCCGATCTGAGGACTGCATGGGCCGGTGCAGTTCGTGCACGCTGTTGGCAAGGGTGGCAGGCTCGTGAGACAGCTCGGACATCGCACAGATGTGGGCGATCCGACCGCCGGTGACGGCAATTGCGGCATCTTCGATCCGCCCATAGGCATCATCAGCGCCCGCTGTCATCGTCGCGAGATTCGCGTTAATCCAGAGTGCGTCCCACATGCTCCGTAACCGGTTGCCGCAAGCCATCGGGGGCCTTAGCCTGGCCGCCCTTTCCGCAACGACCTCAGCGTAGTAGTCCAAGCTCACCCATGACCAGCCTTCATTGTCCGAGTGCGCTCCTGCCCGACGGGTGGTTCCACAACGTCCGTCTCGAGATCGATTATGACGGCACGATCATCAGCGTCGAGAGCGGCGCCGCCGAATTTGGCGCCGAACGGGCAGCGGGCCCCGTGGTCCCAGGTATGCCGAACCTACACTCACACAGCTTTCAGCGGGCACTGGCCGGACGGACGGAGCGCGCCGGACCGGGAAGTGACGACTTCTGGACCTGGCGCGAAGTGATGTACAAATTCGTCGACCGCGTCGATCCCGACGCGCTCCGGGCCGTCACTGCCTGGCTTTATGCGGACATGCTGAAGGCCGGCTATACCTCGGTGGGAGAGTTCCACTACCTGCATCATGGTCCCGAAGGCGAGAGCTACGACGATCCGGCAGAGATGTCGCATCAAATCGTGGCCGCGGCCAAGGCAGCCGGGATCGGCCTCACCCATCTGCCCGTCCTCTATGCTTACGGCGGATTCGGTGAGGAGCCTCCGAACCCATCACAGCGCCGGTTCGTCTGTGATCCGGACCTGTTGATGCGCATCGTGGACTCCATCGCCCTGTCGACGGCCGACGACACGCAATTTGCAATCGGCATCGCTCCACACAGTTTGAGGGCCGCTTCCGATGACATGCTGGATGCGGCGATCAGCACCTTCAGCAAGAGCCACGCGGAAGCGCCCATTCACATCCACGTCGCGGAGCAACTCTCCGAGGTCGAAGACTGTGTCCTGCACACGGGACTTCGGCCCGTTGCCTGGGCGCTCGACAATCTCGAAATCTCGGAGCGATGGTGCCTGATCCATGCCACCCACCTGGCAGGGTCGGAGATCAGCCGCCTGGCGAACAGTGGCGCGGTCGTCGGGATCTGTCCGACCACGGAAGCGAATCTCGGCGACGGCATATTTCCGGCTCGCTCGTTCCTCGATGCCGGCGGCAGTTTCGGCATCGGCTCGGACAGCCATATCACGATCGATCCGGCGGAAGAGCTACGGCTTCTGGAATACGCCCAGCGACTGCTCTACCGCCACCGGTACATGCTGACGACAGACACACAGCCTTCGGTGGGTGCGGCGTTGTATACCGGCGCCCTGAAGGGCGGCACCCAGGCCCTCGCGCGCCCGATCGGGGAGATCGCGGTGGGCAAACGCGCCGACCTAGTCGTCCTCGATGAGGCCAACATAATGCTCACCGAATTCGAGGGCGATGCCATTCTGGACGCGTGGGTGTTCGCGTCCCACGCCAACTTCGTCAAGGACGTCATGGTCGGTGGACAGTGGGTGGTCCAGGACGGCCGCCATCAGGACGAAGAGGCAATCACCGATGCCGCTCGTGAGGCCCTCAGCAGGACACTAACCTAGGCGCGTGCATTTCGCGACGACGTGGTCGCGTTTGTGCTGTTTGAAGCCCCTGAAATGTCGCGCCGGGAACAGACGGCGGGCACGGAGAATCAGATATTTCGAAGGACAGGGAGGGGACGCGCAGTCGCGCGTCCCTTCCGATTCTTGATTGTCATTACTTCATAAGGGTCATTGCCATGGCACCGAGCTCAATTCCTATAAAATCACACGTCTCCAAGACGATTCAGCTCCCACAGGCTGCGCAGCGTTCCAAGGCCAAACGTTCACCTCTGCCTCAGGTGAAGAAGCGCAATGTCCCCATCAACACGCGTCAGAGCGGCAACAGCGAAGCCCGCATGCTGATCTCGACGCGCGTGCGCAAGAGCCCCTACTGGCACCTCTCTCAGCAAGAAGGTTGCTGGGCCTACACCGTCTACAACCACATGTACCATCCGCGCGCCTACATCAGCATGATGCAGGGCGGTCTGATGAAGGAGTACGAATACCTCACGAACCACGTGACCATGTGGAATGTCGCCGTGGAACGGCAAATCCAGGTGAAAGGCCCCGATGCCGCCGACTTCGTCAATCTGCTGATCACGCGCGACGTGCACAAGAGGCTGCCCGTGAACATGTGCCGTTATGTGATCCTGTGCAATCAGGAAGGCGGCATCATCAATGACCCCGTCCTTCTGCGGGTCGCCGAGGACGAGTTCTGGTTCAGCATCTCGGATTCGGACGTGGCTCTGTGGGCCCAAGGCGTCAATGCCTTTGCCGGTTACGACGTGACGATCCAGGAAATCGATGTCGCCCCGGTACAGATCCAGGGTCCAAAGTCGGTCAAACTGATGACCAAGCTGTTCGGCCGCAAGGTGATGAACATCCCCTACTACGGCCTCCTGCACGCCAAGCTCGGTCGGCTGAACGTCGTGATCTCCCGCACCGGTTTCTCTGGCGAAGTCGGTTACGAGATCTACCTGCGTGATGCCACCCGCCACGCCGACGAGATGTGGAATGCCATCAAGAAGGCCGGCGAACAGTTCAACCTGCGGGTTATCGCGCCAAGCCACATCCGCCGTCTCGAGGCCGGAATCCTCTCATACGGCCAGGACATGGATATCGAGACGAATCCCTACGAGGTGGGTCTCGGCTGGCAGGTGGATTTCTCGAAGGACGACTTCATCGGCAAGGCGGCCCTACAGGAAATCAAACGCAAGGGTGTGCAACAGAAACTCGTCGGCCTGGTGATGGGAGGAAGCCCCATCACCTGGTACAATGAGGATTTCTGGCATGTGACAACCAGATACGGGGATCAGGTGGGCTACGTGAGCAGCGCCTTCTGGTCGCCCACCCACAACACCAATATCGCGTTGGCGATGGTTCCGGTCGCCTACGCCAAGATTGGCACCAGTCTCAAAGTCACTTTGCCGGCTGAGGACGCGCCCGTGAAGGCAAAGGTTGTGCCGGTACCGTTCAAGGACCCGCACAAGGAGATCCCGAAGCAGTCATTCCGCAAAACTGCCGCGTAACGGCTTTCGGCATACGTGCCTCCTCAGGGTGCCGGAGCATCGCTTCGGCACCCTTTTTCTTTGCGCTAAGCTGGCGAGGATTCAAATCGGATACTCCGGTGAACCCATATGTCTGAGACTCAGTTCCATCTCGCCCAGCTCAATATGGGACGGATCCGCTATCCCGTCGAAGATCCGCGCATGGCCGGGTTCATGAACCGGCTCGACGAAATCAACGCGCTCGTGGACGGAACGGAAGGCTTCGTCTGGCGTTTGCAGACCGAAGAAGGCAACGCCACAGCCCTGCGCCCCTATGAGGACGATCGGGACCTCATCAATCTGTCTGTTTGGGAAAGCATCGATGCGCTGAAAGCCTTCACGTATCACAGCAACCACGTCGAAGTATTCCGACAGCGCCACGAATGGTTCGAACCTTCCAGCGAGGCCACCCTCGTCATGTGGTGGGTGCCCGCCGGTCACATCCCCAGCATTGAAGAGGTAATCGAGCGATTGGACCGACTTCGCCGCGAGGGACCAACTTCGGAGGCATTCACCTTTCGGGAAGGCGTTCAACCTGCCTGCGGATGATGGATAGAGGCGCAAAACAATGACTCAACCGCCGCCCGCTGAGATCGGCATGCCGGTCGACAAGGTCGACACGCCCGCTCTCCTGATCGAAATGGCGCCGTTCGAGCGCAATCTCCGGCTAATGGCGGACCGGGCGCGCGAGCTCGGCGTGGCGCTTCGGCCGCACGCCAAGATGCACAAGTCGCCCGAAATCGCCGCTCTGCAGATTGCGCTCGGCGCCGCTGGACAGTGTTGCCAGAAATTGAGCGAGGCCGAAGTCCTTGTCGAAGGCGGAACTGAGGACGTCTTCGTCAGCAATCAGGTCGTGGGCGTGCGCAAAATCGAGAGATTGGTGAATTTGGCGAACAAGGCCAAGATCTCGGTATGCGTCGACGACCAGACCAATCTTGCGGAGCTCTCCACGGCAGCCGCAACGCAGGCCGCAAACCTCGACGTCCTGGTCGAGATCGACGTCGGCAGCGGGCGTTGCGGAGTCCGCCACTCGCAGGATGCGGTGACATTGGCCCGCGCCATCGATCAGTCAGAACACCTGACCTTCGCGGGGTTGCAGGCCTACCACGGCGGTGCACAGCACATTCGCGAGCATACGAAGCGCCGCGCGGCCATCATGTCAGCTGCCGATAAGGTGCGTGCCACCAAGGCGGCCCTCGACAGCTCGGGCATTTCCTGTTCCAAAGTCACGGGCGCCGGGACTGGGAGTTTCGAATTCGAGGGTGAAACCGGTGCCTGGGATGAATTCCAGTGCGGATCATACGCCTTCATGGACGCCGACTACGGCCGCAATCTGATGGAAGACGGCAGAAACTTCACGACATTCGAGCAGAGCCTCTTTGTACTGGCCACGGTGATGAGCCAACCGGAAGACGGCTTGGCGGTGATCGATGCCGGGCTCAAGGCCATCGCTGTCGATTCAGGCTATGCCGTGCCCCACGACCTGCCGGACGTGGAGTACGTCGGCGCCTCCGACGAGCACGGAAAGCTGACGTTGGGGTCGGGAACACCGCTGTTGTCCGTCGGCGACAAGATCCGATTGGTACCCGGTCACTGCGACCCGACTGTGAACCTGCACGACTGGTATGTCTGCGTGCGCGACGGCGTCGTCGAGAATGTCTGGCCCATCGCCGCGCGCGGCGCAGTGTTTTAGGTTAAGCCTCCCCCACCTTCACCTCCCCCTGCTAGGGGGAGGAAATTCTTACGCGAAGAAAGAGGGAATGGGTGAGGGGATACTACATCGGTACGATGCTGCCGATGCCGACCTCTCGTGTCTCGAGGCGTACCTCGCGATCAGCGATCAGGGGCTGATCACCAGAAATGTCAACTTCGTCGAAGTACTTGCCCACCGCGAACACTTTCGTGCCGCCGTCGGGCGTCGTGTAGTAGACTGTGAGGAACGTCGTGACTTTGGCCCGGTCCTCGCCGTTGCGTTCGATGTCGTAGACGTTGGCGTGGCGGGCGAACGTGCCGAGCGGTTTGGAATGCAAGGGGATACTCTCAAGCAGGGCCTTGTATTCGTCCTGATTGACGTCCATCCAGCGCTGATCCTTGCGGATCTCCACACTGTAATTGCTGATCCTGTATTCGAATTCCGGTGCGAAAAGCTCGAGGTACGCCTCGAAGTCCTCGGCATCTAGGCGAAGGCAGGATCGGTAGATCAACCTGGTAATCTGTTCGTCAGAGATCGGCATTCCTGGAGTTCACGTCGTCGTTCGAGTCGCGGCGAACCATGCCAAAGCGTACAGCCGTTACTCAGCCGCCGTCATGAGGTTCTTCGGATTGTTGGCGGGCCGGCCCATGTAGTCGCCCCATTTATCATAGAAAAGACGCACGTATGCATCGCTCTGGGGACGTTGCAATCCATCTCCGATCGGCTCATTGCGCGAGATCACGTCATACTTGTTGGCACCGAATTCCTGACACCTGTGGCTCTCTTCAACGAATGCGACGTCTTCCGCGCCATTGCGGCTATATGGGCCCCAAACCTGTGTGAACTCCTTGGCTCGCTGCCTGCGGTCCGCTTCGGATTCGCCCTTGATACCGAGCCCTCGCTCCTCCATGACGGTGTGATCGGGACCGTAGGGTGTTGAATGGTTGATGCGGACACACGTGGTCCGCATGAACACCGATGTGTTGGGGAACAGGTCGGTGAGGACAAGTTCGCCGGGCTGCAAACCCCTGAGCACCAGTCCGTCCCGATTCTTCCAACCCTTGTAGTTCTTGTACTGGACGACGAATGGTTCGTTATCAAGCTTGCGCGCCGTGTAGCCATGACCTTGGGCGTGGTTCAGGCGCCAGGGACGATCGTGATAGTCAGGCGATGTCAGGTTGGTGGATCGATTCACCTGGTGACCCCACTCATGATAGAAGTCACAGTTGGTCAGGAACCACGCCTTCCAGTTCCCTTTCATATGGGTCCGGTTGAGGTGGAAGATCTCGAAGTCGTTCTCTCCAAATATCGACTCGAAGGCCGTCGCCGTCTCACCGATGTATTCACGCAAGGGGGCGGCGTTGCCGTCGAAGTTCATGAAGACCAAGCCACAAAATGTGTCCGTCCGAACCTCGCGCAGGCCTGCCTGCTCCTTTGTGGGACCGTGCGCCTCGTATCCTTCGTCGCGTGTCTGGTACGTGCAATTGCCGTAGAGGTCGTATTCCCACAGATGAAAGAAACAGGTCATGTGCTTCATGTTGCCGGCGGGATAGCGCACGACTCGTGACCCCCGGTGTGAGCACGAATTCACAAATGTACGGACCTTCTTATCCGGGCTCCGCACTGTCACCAGAGGTACGCCGGTCCAGTCATGAGTACGGTAATCTCCGATGTTGGGAACCTCGCTGACATGGCAAACAAACTTCCACGTCCGGCGCAGCAGCTTCTCTTCTTCTTCAGCGTAGAGATCGGGATCCGTATAGACCGAGGAACTGACGTAGCAGTCCTCCGGAACACTCGGCGGCGAGAGAAATTCTTCGGCAGTACGCGGCATGTCAGCTAACCCAATCTAGAACAGCGCTCTCGATCTTGGCACCTTTCTTGGGAGGCCGACAGGGCGAACGCCACTTCACATCGGGAGGTGTGTGCCGATACCGACCTCTCGGGTCTCAAGTTTCATGTTTCGATCGGCGATCAATGGCGTGTCCCCCGACACGTCGATCTTGTCGTGGTAACGACCTACCGCCCAGACGCTCGTCGCACCCTCAGGGGTCGTGTAGTAAATGGTCACGTAGGTCAGCGCATTCGCGGTATCAGCCCCGTTTCGCTCGATATCGTAGACCGTGGCGTGACGCATGAAGCTCCCAAGCAGGCGGAAGTGCAGCGGCACGTTTGCGAGCAGGCCTTTCAATTCCGCGCGATTCGCGTCCATCCACTCCTGATCACTCTTAATTTCAGGGGAGTAGTTGGTGACCTTGTATTCGAAGTCCTCCGTGTAGAGGTCGAGATAGTCGTCAAACTCCTCGGCATCGAGGAGCCGGCAAGACTTGTAGATCAGGTTCTTGATCTGATCGTCGGAGATCGTCATGGCAACTCTTCAAACATGGAGGAGCGAGCCTCGAAGGGCCCGCTCCAAAACTCAAGAGGCTACTCGGCAGCCTCCATGAAATTCTTCGGGTTGTTCGCCGGCCGTCCCATGAGTCGGCTCCATTCACCCCAGAAATGACGCAGATAGGTATCACTGTGGATCCGCTCGTGAACCCCGTCCTCGAACTTCTCGACCCGCGACATCAAGTCATACGGGTTCGCCCCAGCTTCCTGGCAGGCATGCGTCGCTTCGACGTAGGCGCAGTCCTCTGATGCGTTGCGGCTGAAGGGGCCCCAGATCTGCACGAACTGCTTAGTTCGCATCCTGCGGTCCTCTCTTGATTCCCCCTTAATCGCGAGGCCACGCTCTTCCATGATGCAGTGGCCCGGCGCGATCGGAGTCGAATGGTTCAATCGGATACAGGTCGCGCGGAAGAAGACCGACAGGTTCGGAAAGATGTCGGTGACCCGGAACTCGCCCGGTGCCAAGCCTTTGAAAACAAGGTGGTCGCGGTTCTCCCAGCTCTTGTATTTCTTGTAGTTCACCTGGAACGGGCTGCCGTCCAGGTGATGGGCGTTGTAACCATGTCCGTTGGGCTGAATACGCCAGGGGCGATCGTGATAGCCCTTGGTCAGCACGCTCGTAGTGCGATTCACTAGGTGCGACCATTCATGATAGAGATCGCAATTGGTGAGGTACCAAGCCTTCCAGTTCCCCTTCACGTGGGTCTGGTTGTAGTGAAAGACCTCCAGTTCATGGTTGTTGAAGATCTTCTCAAACGGTTCACCGGCTTCGCCGATGTAGTCACGCAATGACTCGGCGTTGCCGTCGAAGTTGATGAATATCAAGCCGGCGAAAATGTCGGTGCGGATTTCGCGCAGCGAGAGATCGTCCTTGGTGGGACCGAGCTCTTCATAGCCTTCTTCGCGGGGCTGATAGGTGCAATTGCCCTCGAGGTCATACTCCCACATGTGGAAGAAGCATGTCATGTGCTTCATGTTGCCGGCCACGTCGCGCACGATTTTGGCGCCGCGGTGAGAGCAGGTATTCACGAAGGTCCGTACCTTGTCGTCATTGCCGCGTATCGTGACCAGAGGGACACCTGTCCACTGATGGGTCCGATAGTCACCGGCCTTCTCGACTTCGCTGATATGACAGACGAACTTCCACGTGCGGCGCAGAACCTTTTCCTCTTCCTCGGCAAAGAGGTCCGGGTCGGTGTATACCGACGCGTGGATGTACGATTCGCCATCCGCAACCTTGGGCGGAGATAGATGCTCTTCAGCGTTGCGCGACATGTGAAGTCCCCAATTCGTAAATCACGTCTAATGACCCATAGGTCAGCGTCACTGACCTAGTTAGAAAGAGTAAGCTATAATACAGCATGTGGCAACGCCGGTGAACGCTGAAACTGGACTTTCCGAGCTTCAGCAAACGGTTGTTCGTGCGGGTGCGCCCCTCACTGGTAGTTGTACTTGAGCTCTTTCTCCAGGTTCACCATTACCGCACCCTCTTCCACCTTGACCTCGTACTTGAGCAAGGGGCTCTCGGCGTTGTCGCCCAATTCGCCTGTACGCAAATTCCATTGCCAGAGATGCTTGATACAGATGAGCGTCTCGCCCTCGATCATGCCCATAGAGAGGGGCGTTTCCTGGTGAGGGCAATTGGGAGGAAAAGCGTAGTATTCGCCCCCCGCATTGGCGACCAACAAAGTGATGTCACCCACGTCAAATTCCTCGATGGCATCCTCATCTACGTCGTCAGTCGTGCAAACCTGCTGCCAGCTCATCTCTACTTCTCCTTACCGCTAATCCTGCCGGATATAACTTAACTGAACTTGTCGTAGCGAATAGCTGCCGGCGTCAGTTTGGCCTCCATCACCAAGGACCGCAGAGTGGCGTCGACCATGGGCGGCGGACCCGCCAGGTAAGCCATCACGTTTTCCCAACGTCCAGCCATCTGGCGCATCGTCGCTTCGTGAACGAACCCTTCATCGAAACGCAGTCCGCTGTGGGCGTCGACCAGATCGGTGGACGTCGCGGCATCCGAAAGGACAACCGTGATTCGCAATTTATCCGGAGCCTTACGCGCGTATTCCTTCAGCCTCTCGAGAAGATAGATGTCGCGCTCAGTGCGGACTCCGAAAAAGAGATCACCCTCGTACGTATAGAAGTGTCCCGCCTCCATCGCATGCTCGAGAATCGAGAGCATCGGTGCGAGTCCCGAACCGCCAGCAATGCAGACAAGATTGTTCGGCAGCGATGGCGCATAGGTCGCGACACCGAGCGGACCGAACAAATCGAGATCCGAACCGGTACGATCGCCCGCGAACAGCCAGTTCGTGAAGCCACCGTCGGGCACCTGTTTGACCACGAATTCGAGCGTCTCGGTGCTGGCGTGGTAGTCGGACATGGAATATGCCCGCTGCCCTTCGACCACCTCTGTTCCGACGAGCATGAATTGTCCCGCATTGAATGAAATCGATGAGCCGACGGACACCTCGAACCGGCATACATCGTGCGTGAGCGTCTCGAATCTGGTGATACGGCCTGACATCCGCCCGGGCACGGGAACCTCGTCCGGTAGCGGATCGACCTTGGCGCGTACACCGATGGTGCAGTCCGACCGTGGCGATGCCTGGCACATGAGAAATTCGGATTTCTCTTCCTTGACGTAGGCACGACCCGGAGCCTCCTGCCAGCCTTCATCAAGCTCGCCCTTGCCCAGCTCGGCCTTACAGGTGCCGCAAGTGCCACTGCCGCACTCAAATGGCAGGCCAACGCCGGCGCGAAGCCCGGCATGCAGGATCTTCTCACCCTCGGCGCAGTCGAACTCGAAGGGCTCGCCGCGGGTGCGAACGGAAATCTTCACGTGCGAATAATTGGGCTAGCTATTGCCGGAACTCAGCCGCCCCGTTCGAGCCAGGAGACGAATCCCCACAGACCCAGCGCAGCACCGACAAGCAACACACCGATGATCGTTATCAGGCATCCGTGTTTGCCAAGGAAGGTTTGGTCCTGAGAATCCTGGCCGTCGCCACCGCCGCCACCATCTCCACCACCGTTCTGATTCTCGTCGCTCATCGATGCCTCCCTCAGGTTCTGCCCTCATGAAACTTGCTCGTTCGGGCTTTGAAACACGGGCCTTCGCATCCCACTGAGGAGAAGGTTACGGCGGCGGGGCACGGTCTGCAACCGCACCGTACGCGCTTGACGAACAGGCGCAGCCGTCAGGATGTCTGCGAGATTCTGAACTTTGGTTTCCGGGGCGCGCGCCGCCAGTCCGCCCAATTCACTTCGTCCCTGGGCGTCGACGCATCGCGTGTCATGTGGCGAAACCGCTTGCACAAGACCTTGATCACACCTTTGACCGTCGGGTCCACGGTCTCCAATCGACGCTGGAATTCGCTGCGCGATATGGCAACCACTTCAGTCGGTTCCGTCGCGATCGCCGTCGCGGTGCGCGGACTGTAATCGATAAGGGCCAGTTCGCCAAAGATCTCGTTCTGGCCAAGCGCCGCAACCACGGTTGGCGCGCCGCTCATCGAGCCTTTGCGAATCTCGACCTTGCCACGGCGGATCAGATAAGCCTCTTCGCCCGCGTGTCCTTCTTCGAAAACGATCTTGTTGGCGGGCAGCCATACCCTCCGAAATGCATGTCCCTCGCTCATGCTCAAGCCCCCCGGCATGTTGGAAGAGCCGACGCGGGATGACTCTACGCGCCGCCGCTTATCACCCGGTCAAGGGACAGGGTTATCGGGAAGTAAAAATAGATCTGACCACTACCATAGTGAGAATATTACTATGCCCGAAGTGCCTCATTCTCAGGATCGTACGGGCTGTCGGCGATGATGCGTGCGGGCCGCAGTTGATCGAGAACCCGTACCTGGCACTCGCGACCGATCTCTGCCGCATCGGAGCGAACGTAGCCGAGCATCAGGGACTTCTTCACATAGTGTCCATATCCACCGGCGGTTCCCCGGCCGACGACTTGGCCGTCCATGATTACTGGCTCGTTTCCGAACGGGTCGGCGTCGTCAGCGTCGATCTCGATCGTACAGAACGTGTTGGGGACTCCCGCCTGTTGTTGCGCAATGAGGGCTTCCCGCCCCATGAAAGCAGGCTTGTTCAGGCGCACAAATCGCTCCAGGCCGGCTTCAAAGACGGTGTTCTCCTGATTGAGGTCTGTCGACCAGAGCCTGTATGACTTTTCCAGGCGCATGGAATCCATGGCCCGCATCCCCACGAGACCGATCCCGTGCTCGGCGCCCGCGTCCATGAGCGCATCGAACAGATGATTCTGATATTCGATGGGATGGTGCAGTTCCCAACCCAGCGAACCCACGAAGTTAACCCGCAACGCGCGCACGCCGGGACAGTATCCGATGGGAATCTCCTGTGCCGTGAGCCACGGAAACGCCTCGTTGGAAACGTCGGCGTCTGCGAGCTTCTCGAGAATGTTGCGCGACTCCGGTCCGGCCAGCACGAACACGCCATACTGCGTGGTCGTGTCTTTGAGATAGACCGAGGCGTCCGCCGGCAGGAGCTTTGTCAGGAAGTCGAGATCGTAATCGTGTGCGGCACCCGAACTAATCAGGAAGAACCGCTCACCCCATGGTCCGTCGCTCAGTCGTGTGATGGTGAATTCGGACCGCACCGAACCCGATGGATTGAGGGCGTGCGCCAGGGTGAGACGCCCCACGCCCTTTGGCACGTTATTGGCGACGATCTGGTCCAGCCAATCGCGGGCGCCGGGACCCTCGACTTCGAACTTCGAGAAAGATGACAGTTCGATCAAACCAGCCTGTTCCCGGGTGGTGCGCACCTCGTTGCCGACGTGCTCAAACCAGTTTGAGCGGCGGAATGAGTAATCGTCCTTCGCGTAGACGCCATCCGGCGCGAACCAGTTCGGCCGCTCCCAGCCGAATCGCTGGCCCCACACCGCACCTCTCGTGTCCAGGCGATCGTAGCAAGGCGGGGCTTTCGCCGGCCGGCACCCCGGGCGCTCTTCCATCGGGTAGTGGATGATGAACACGTGCTCGTAGGCTTCCTGGTTCTTGAGCTTGGCGAAATTCTTGGACACAACGCCGAAACGGCGAGGATCGACGCCGATCATGTCCACGCTGGGCTCGCCTTCGACCATCCATTCGGCGAGCTGCCAGCCACCGCCACCGGCAGCCGTGATACCAAAACTGTGACCTTCCGAGAGCCAGAAGTTGGGCAAACCAAATGCCGGCCCGACCATCGGATTGCCGTCTGGCGTGTAGGCGATCGGACCGTTGATGATCTGCTTGATGCCCGCGTTCTCGAATGACGGCACGCGATTGGCCGCCGCCATGACATGGACAAGAAGACGTTCGAGATCACCAGGGAAAAGGTCTTTTTCGAAGGTGTCCGGCACCCCGTGAACGAAGCACGCCGGCGCACCCAGTTCATACGGCCCGAGAAGCCAGCCCATGCGCTCTTCGCGGAAATAATATGACGCATCCGATTCACGAAGGATGGGCAACTCGTGGTTGCCGGCTTCGCGATACTCTTTCAGCTCCGCAACCTCGTCGGTGACGATGTACTGGTGCTCAACGGGAACCGAGGGGATCTCAAGACCAACCCAGCTTGCCGTCGTGCGCGCGTAATTCCCGGTGGCGCAGACAACGTGCTCACACGTGATATCGCCCTTCGCGGTCTTGACGATCCACTCGAGGGAGTCGGTGCGTTCGATTCCCGTCACCTCGGTCTGCCGGTAGATCTCCGCGCCCATGTTTCGGGCGCCGCGCGCCATCGCCATGGTGACGTCGGCGGGTGCAATATGACCGTCCGTTGGGTGCCAGAGGGCACCGACGAGGCCTTCCGTCTCGCACAAGGGCCACAGCTTCTTGATCTCATCCACACCGATCAGGTGGCTCTCCACTCCGATCGTCTCGGCCGTGCACTGATAACTGCGGTATTCGTCCATGCGATCACGATTGGTCGCCAGGCGAAGATTACCCGTGACGTGCAGGCCGACGTCCTGGCCGGTTTCTTCTTCCAGGGTCTTGTAGAGCTCGACCGAATACTGATGCAGCTGGCCGACCGAGTAGCTCATGTTGAATAAGGGCAGAAGGCCTGCCGCATGCCAGGTGGATCCGGCGGTGAGCTCGGTCCGCTCCACTAGCACGACATCCGTCCATCCCTTCTTCGCCAGGTGGTAGAGGACGCTCACCCCGTTTACGCCGCCACCGATCACCACGACTCGCGCTTGCGATTTCATCGCCGTCCTCCCCATAACACCCGGCGGAGCACTCTGCTCGCCGCGGCCTCATCCTTTAGCTCTACTCCGCCACGGACTTGTCCGGGCGCGACCTTCCCTATTCGAATTGCGCCGCCGGAATTTCCACAAAATGGCGCGCAGAGAGGTCTCACTGGAGGTGATTCGGAGAAAATTGCAAGGATATTTTGTGCTACGCGCCGGCTCAAATTTACACTAATTTTCTGGCGGTC
>DEBC01000067.1:0-125 GCA_002348365.1 Alphaproteobacteria bacterium UBA2966
ATTTGCAGCCATGTTCTCCTCCCTGGTTGCCCGCAGCGATCACTGACCGCGAAGAAAATTACTTCCGCTTCACGCCGTGACCGCAGCCTGCCTCGTTATTCCGGACTTCTTGCCCTTTGATCGTT
>DEBC01000067.1:471-6905 GCA_002348365.1 Alphaproteobacteria bacterium UBA2966
CGCTTCGGTCTTCAACAGCTTGTCCACCGCTTCTTCGACCACCGTGCCCTTGAAGAAATTCGGATTCCCACGGGCATGCAGCATGACGGGGTTGGTGAACATGAAATCGCGGAAATCGTCGGCCCCGACCAACCCGTCTTCGAGCAGTTCGTAAGCCTCCTCGAGGACTTCCCGCATCTCCGGCACATCCCAGTGACCAATGTCGGAGCCGAACACGGCATTGAGTTTGACGCCGAACGGCAGTCCTTTGCCCCGAAATGCGACGGCAGCCATAGGATCATCGGCCTCGCAGCCGAAATAGAAAGGTTTGACGAACAGGTCGATGATATCTTCCGCCTTCTTGATGTGGCAGGCCGCAAAGTCGTCCAGCAGATCTAGATCTGCCTGATTAGTGGTGCCGTCGGACGAGACGTTGACGTATCCGAGGCGCTTCGTCTCATTTGTCGCCCGGTTCCTCAATGCTCGTGCGAAAGATTCGCCACCGTACTTGTCGAAGTACTCGCCGAGTTGGTCGAAATCGATCTTCGAGGGGTCGAACTGGTCGATGGCGTGTGCGCCTCGCTTGTTCCATGCGCTGACCAGTGTCGCATACAGGCTGCACGCCCAGGCGACGCCTCCCTCGAGAAACCCGAAATTCAGTTCCGGAAATCGCCGTGTGACACCGCCGAAAAACATCGCCTTCGCGGAAGCTTCTCCTGCGTCGGCAAAGTGGCCGATCTGGTTGTAGAGGTAATTGTTTACCGAACGGCGATGCCCGTGGCCTTGTATGTGTGAATGGGCGGTGGGTGCTATACCGAGTTCGACACACTTGGCCCAAAACGGATCGTAGTCGTACTCGCTATCCACCGCGAGATTGTCGATCCAGTAAGCATGGAGGCGCGGGTCGTCCTCGACGCGTGGTGCCGCTTTGGTGGAGCGATGGAACAGGCTGGCCACCATGGCCACCTTGAGGTTCAGCTCCTTCACCGCGTGTTCGAGTTCATCAATCGCCTCAACGGGCGTGCCGGTCGGGATGCATGCAGCCGGTGTCATGCGGTCGGCATGCGGACCGAATATGTCTGCGACCATTGTATTTTGAGCGCGACAGCACGCCCGACGCAGTTCCTCGTCGGGTTCGTCGATGAGAAAAAAGCCGAACGTGGGATAGACGATGGTGTAGTCAAAACCGAGTTCATCCAAGCGGTCACGCAATAACCCCGGCAGCATGGATGTCGCCCGATCGAGTGTATGAGCCGCGGCAACCGCCCAGAACGGTGGCCGAGAAATTCGATTATCCAACACCTGCCGCCTGGACATCTTGTGCCACAGGTTGGCGCGTGCCTTCTTTGACCGGGATGTATAGCGCTTGACCGTTTGGGCGCCGGCGACCTGCTTCAGAAAGTCGAGGAAGACGGGGGCGTACTCCAGCATATGCCCATCGGCATCCACTACGGGGTGGTCGAGGCTCGCCCGGATATCAGCGGCACGGCTGGTGTTGGGCTGCGGCTTCCGTTTCTTTGGCGGCGCCATGATTGGCTCCTTAAGAGCGGGTCAGGACTGAACGATGTCGATTAGGCGCGACGGTTTCAACTGACCGGATCGACGGGCTTTCGGTGCATCGTCATTCGACGATCAACGTACCGACTGCGACGATGAGCAAAAGCCACGCAGAGGCGCGGCGATAGGTCTTTTCGCCTGTGGCGTGGAAGATGCGGTTACCGATCTGGGTCGCCACCAGGAAGAAGGGAAAAATGGCGACAATTCGCCACAACCCCACATTGTCCAGGGTTCCATTCAGGATAAGGATGGCGACCGTGGGGATGCTGACAACGAAAACATTGGCGATCAATCCGGCGCGCGCGGCTGCAGTCGTGCTCGGACCCATCAACATATAGAAGATCAGGGGCGGACCACCGAGGCTGGTCGATGAGTTCAGGGTTCCACTCAGTACACCGACACCCAGGTTGGACATGAGCCGATGGGGGCCGTGATAGCGCCAGCCCACCATCAAGAGAATGGCCATGAAGGCGACGATCAACGAGATCACTCGGCGCATCACATCCGCATCAGCGATAAGGAGGATCCATGTCCCAAACGGAACCGCAATCCATGCCGCAATCCATATCGGGATCATCGTTCGCCATGGGATGATCTTCGCAACCCGCGTCACCGAGTCGACCGAAACCATGACTTCCAGGGCGAGTGCCGTGACCACGCTCACTGCGGGCCCGTACATCACGGCAAGGATAGGTGTCATGATGAGCGAGGATCCGAACCCCGTGAAGCCACGGGAGACTCCCGCAACGACTGCGACAATGAGGGCAACGACGGATTCGACCGTGAGCAGGTCGTCCATTGGGAAGGACATGTCAGTGGTCAGTACTGAGCATCAATGAGTGGCGTCATGAAGAACGGCGCCGCATCTCCTCGCACTCGTTCTCTCGAATTCCCGTTACGAGCTTCAAGTCACTGTTCGTTAACTCGACCATACGTTCGACGCAGTAGTCACCGAAACGTGTAATGCCCACTTTGCTGTGCTGTCCCCCGAGGACGAGGCATGTAATCCCGGCTTCGTTGATCGCGCCGAGGCACATCGGACAGGGTTCGCAAACCGTATAGAGCGTTGCGCCGACGAGTGCGGCGGGGCCTGCATTCCGGCAGGCATTCCGAATGGCATCCACTTCTGCGTGGGCCGTTACGTCTTTCTCACTCTCCACACGGTTTTGTCCGCGTCCGATGATTTCACCGTCACGAACAATGACGCTTCCCACCGCGATGTTCCCGGCATCGATTGAGGTCTGCGCCTCGTCGAGTGCGTGGCCGATGAAGTTGTCATGATCCATGCTGTTTGCCTTTCGCCTCACTCCGAGCCAACGATGACCCCGGCTTTCGACTCCAAAAATTTGACGATGGTCGAGTTGTCAGCTGTTTTGCCGTTTGCGGCCATACTCTCTTCCCACATGTCGACGACGGCGGGACCCAAGATTGTGGGCGCATCGACCGTCCGTGCCGCCTCAAGGTAGAGATTGAGATCCTTTAGCACGATGGCGTGCATTGAACCGAGATTGAACGTTCTTGGCAGTACCGCATCGGGAAATTTCTCCAGGGTTGCAGAGTTGCGTGCCGTGCTGGTGTTGAACACATCGATCATCAAATTTGGATCGAGGCCTGCCTTGACACCCATGACCAGAACTTCGGCCGTGACCGCGGAGGCTGTGCTTGCCATCAGTGTATTGGCCACTTTCATGGTCTGAGCCTGTCCCGGCGTATCCCCAATGCGGAATATGTTCTTGCCGAACGTTTCGATGAGGGGTTTGACCTCTTCGCACGCCGCGTCGGGTCCTGCCATCATCACGGCGAGCGTACCTGCAATCGCACCGCGCCGGCCGCCGCTGATGGGCGAGTCAACAAGGGTGATGCCGGTGCCCTTAAGGCCGGCAGCGACTTCAATTTCCGTAGGTGGACCCGTAGTCGACAGATCGACAAAGACGCGCAGCTTTTCACCCTGACACGCACCGTTTTCCCCGAGAACGATATCAATCAGTGCCTGCGGTGTGTTCACGCATGCGAAAACGATCTCCGCGCGACCCGCGACGTCGGCGGGCGACGTTGCCGTCTCGGCGCCATCTGCTTTGGCCTCATTTACGGCTGCATCATCAAGATCGTAAACGATGACCGTGTGTCCGGCCTTCAAGAGATGCTGTGTCATCGGCATTCCCATGCTGCCGAGACCTATGAAGCCTAGTGGAACCGTCATCGCATCAGTCCTCCGGTTGAACGTCTTCTGGCCTGCATCCTGGCTCTAGCCCATGGCTTCGGCAAACAGAGCCTCGTAATCATCGGCGTCCGCCGGCCGCGGATTTGTTGCCGTACTGTGATCGGCTACGGCGCCTGCAACCATGCGAGGCAGGACATCGTCCGTGACCCCCATATCTCTCAGGTTCGCGGGCAGCCCCAGACGTTGATTGAGACTTTCGATGGCGTTCGCCACCTCTGTACCCGGCGGTAACTCCATGGCAAGACGCAGATGCTCGTATTTGTCGCCAGCATGATCCGCATTGAACTTGAGAACCGGGGGCAAGATCACTGCGTTGAGAGTCCCGTGATGAAGTATCGGCTCGGCCAGACCTCCCAGGGGGTGCGACATGGCGTGGACCGCGCCAAGGCCCTTCTGAAACGTCATCCCGCCCTGGAGAGAGGCCATCATCATGTTCCAGCGTGCATCCCGATCGGAGCCATCATTGACGGCGCGCTCGATGTTCCGCATCGCGCGCCCGACGCCGTCCAGCGCGATGGCGTCGGCTGGGGGATTGACCCGCGGAGACAGGAAGGTCTCGATACAGTGAGTGAGGGCGTCCATTCCCGTGGCGGCGGTCAGTCCGGGCGGCAGGCCGAGTGTCAAATCCGGATCGCAGATGGCGACATTTGGGATCATGTTTGGGGCCAGAAACCCGAGTTTCCTTCCGTCACGGAGTGTGATCAAGGCAGCGCGCCCGACCTCACTCCCGGTGCCCGCTGTCGTGGGGATGGCGATTACGGGCGCGACATCGGACGTGATTCTCTCTACACCGCCCAGTATCGCCGCGTACTGTTCGAGGGGCGGCTGGTGCGTTGCCAAAAGCGCGACGCCTTTGGCCAGGTCTATCGACGAGCCGCCACCGACCGCGATAAGGCCGTCACACTGTCGTTCCACATAGTGGTCCAATGCTGACTCCACAGCCGCCTCTGTTGGATTGCCGGGTGTTTCGTCAAAAATGGCCCAATTCGAGCTGCCATCATTTGAGTTGAGGATCGGATCAAGCAATCCGGCGTCCCGGACGCCGCGATCCGTTACGATCATGGGCGCCTTCATGCCAAGCGCCTTGAGTTCCTCCCCGAGCAACGACACGGAGCCGTGGTCGAATTGAATCTTCGTCAGATAGTTGATGAGGGCCATGAAGCAGCATTTCTCCCATACACGTAAACAGTCGATCGCCACTCTACCACCGAGGTCTGCTCACGCCGACGGGATACGCGAGAATTTAGCGATGCGAATCGGTTGAAATGCAGACTCAACCGCCGTTTAAAGGGAATTATGGGGATTACTGAAGCAACGGACCACTCTCTTCGTCGTCGGCATAGTGCTCCAGAAGAAACGCTGACATTTGGTTGGTCCAATTTTCATCTTCTGCGCGAACCAGAACGGCCGCGAGCAACAGCGCGCCGGGGGGAATATCGTTGTCGTCTTCATAGTCGGGCAGGATGAGGCGAAGCTCACCATCCTCACCGAAAACCAGTGCAGCCTCGTTGGCGTCGACGAGAGTACCGTCGTCCGGTTGCTTCTTAATTGAGCCAGGTTTTGGCATGTTCGAGTCCCCTAAGATGCCCACGCGCTACTCTAACACTGCGAATCACCCAAAGGGCAGTAGAACATTGAGATGAATTGGCAACATATGGCTGCAGAATAATTGCTGGTGAACGGGCATGGCGCCAAACATCCGTTTGTCTCTAGGTGTAGTGTGATAATTCGAGACTCATTTGAGGTTGTAAATCAGGGAGCAAGTTATGGTGGATCGTTTCAGCGTTGCGGGTCGTACCGCATTTGTAACGGGTGCAAGCCGGGGTATCGGGCGGGCCATGGCCATCGCCCTGGCACAGCACGGCGCCGACGTCGCGATCAATCATACGTCGTCGTTCGACGCTGAAATTGGCGTTCCCGATGCGGCCCAGCAATTCGTCGATGAGGCGCAATCCCACGGTGTGAAGGCGTATGCAATCGAAGGAGATCTCTCGGCCGATGGCGCGGTCCTCGATGTTTTCGATCGGGCTGTGGACGCCTTGGGGCGCGTCGACATTCTCGTCAGTAACGCGAACATCCAGATCGTCTCTCCTTTCGAGGATGTCACGGCGGAACAGATCGATCTTCAGTGCAAGATGAATTACCGCGTGCCGATCCAGCTTCTCCAGCGGGCGATGCCACCGATGGCTGAGCGTGGCTGGGGCCGGGTTCTGACGCTTGGCAGCATCAACCAGGCCAATCCGACAATCGAGCTTGCGGTTTACGCCGGGCTCAAAAGCGCCCAGTACAATCTGGTCATGAACCTGTCCCGCAAGTACGTAAAGACGGGTGTTACCATCAATAATGTCTCACCGGGTCTGATAGAGACTGACCGCAACCGGTTTCGGAGGGAGAATCCTGCTGATTGGCAGGCCATGATCGATCGGATCAGCCCCATGGGACGGGCGGGACAGCCCGAAGACCTGGTCGGTGCGGCGCTTCTGTTGTGCTCAGATGCCGGCAGCTTCATTACCGGCGCGAATCTCAACGTCACCGGTGGCGCCGACATCCCGTACAACTAGGTTTCGCGTGGCTGGCAACGACCTTCCCGCTGAATTGGCTGTGGTATAGAGTTGACCGAGAGATAGAGGGAAACATGGTCCTCGGGAAGGTACTTTCGTTTCGCCAGGTGTGACGG
>DEBC01000067.1:7232-21075 GCA_002348365.1 Alphaproteobacteria bacterium UBA2966
GGCGGAACCAAGTTTGATTCAGGGAGAAGATATATGTCGATCCAGGCCGTTCAATCGCCAAAGTCCATTCGCGACAGTGTGTCGGAAGCGGAATGGGAGGCGCGGGTTCTACTAGCGGCGGCATATCGGATCACCGCCATGCAGGGATGGACCTACCTTGGGGCCTCTCATATCTCCGCGCGGGTGCCGGGGGAGGACAACACGTTCCTTCTCAACCCACACGGCGTGTTCTTCGAGGAGGTCACGGCATCCAGCCTGATCAAGGTCGACTTTGAAGGCAACCAGCTGACCGAGTCGGACTTCAAGGTGAACCCCGCCGGGTTCACAATTCACAGTGGGGTTCTCGCTGGCCGCCCGGATGTTAATTCGGTGATGCATACGCACACCCGCGCTGGCATGGCGATCTCCGCTATCGATTGCAGGCTGCTCACGATCGACCAGCAATCCTGTCGTTTTCACAACCGGATCGGCTATCACCCGTTCGAGGGTATCGCCCACGATCTCAGCGAGGGGGAACGCCTCATCCGGGACTTGGGACCGCACCATGTGATGATTCTGCAGAATCATGGCCTGTTGACGGCGGGCCTGACGATCCAGCACACGGTTCAGCTGATGTTCTATCTCGAAACATGTAGTCAGGTTCAGATCGACGCCATGTCGACGGGGGCGAAGCTTCTGGAAGTTCCGGAGGATGTGGCAGAGCATACCGCCAAGCAGTTCGAGGCGTATGGTCCAGGGCATTCCGCACGAGATTTTGCAGGTCTCATGCGCCGGGCCGAGCGCGCCGATCCATCCTTCAAGGATTGATCCCCATTCAGCTGAAGACGGTGATGCGACCAAGCCTGGCTAGTCGCTGATGGCAGGACTGTGCGCTCTTTTCGGCTGGTCTTGACCTGGAACCAGGCACACAGTGAGCGCTCTTTGGACATGGGCGCGGCGTGATTTAGTCACATGTCAGAGCTAATCGCCGATTTCTTCACAGTGCAGTTCGCCGTCGCGATCGGCATCGCGCTGATGGGCGGGACGATTTTCGGATTCGCTGGTTTCGCGGCGGGACTCAGCATGGTGCCGCTCTTGGCCTGGGTCTATGACCCACCGACAGCCCTTGCCATCGTCGGAATGGCTGTTGCCATCGGCGCCGCCCAATTGCTGCCGCACGGCATACGTAACGCCGACTGGGCCACTGTGGGCCCAATTCTGCTTGCTGCCTTGATCGGTGTGCCATGCGGCACCGTCACGCTGCTGATCAGCGAGCCGGAGACGGTAAGGCGCGTGATCGGCGGCTTACTCGTCGTGTTCGCGCTGATCATGTTGTCCGGATGGACCTATAACGGTCCGCGAAACCTGATGACGAACTTGTTCGTCGGCGTCTCCAGCGGTGCCCTCAGCGGATTCATGTCGGGTGGCGGATCGATCGTCAGTTCGTACTTCATCTCGTGGCCGGGAAGCGTAACCCAGACTCGGGCCAACATTTACATGGTGACCTACAGCCTGGCTGTGCTGATGGCCGGAGCGCTGATCATCGCCGGCACCGTCAGCCTGACGACCGTGACCCGTATGCTTGCGCTGCTGATCCCCTATTCTCTCGGGGTATGCTTGGGCTCTCTGCTCGTAAGAGGAGCTTCCCATACGACTTACCGCCGATTTGTGCTCTGGCTCCTTATGGGCATCGGCCTCAGCGCACTGACGTTGTAAGGATAGGTGCCGCGCGAACTACTCAGCGGCAACGGCCGGCATCTCATTGAATGGATCCGCGGCGCTGCGGCCCATCATCCGGCTCCACTCGGCGAAGTAGTGGCGGATGCAGACCTCACTGTGGGGTGTTTCTTCCTCGCGGCCGTGCAGGATGTAGGGACTGCCGCGCCCATGATTGAGACCGATGGACTGGCCCACGATGGCGATGAAGTCCTCAGGCAGGTTGCGCCCGAAAGGTCCCCAGAATGAGTTGTAGTCGCGCATGCGTTCGCGGCGGACCTCGTCCGAATCGCCCTTGATGCCGTATCCCCGGAACTCGACGATGGTCTCCTCGGGCCCAAGCGGCACCATGGTGTCGATGCGCAGCGCCGGCGGCCGCATGTTGTAGGTCACCGTGGGGAACAGGTTCAGCAGCTTGTGAAGGTTGGCTTCACCCCCTGGCCAGCCCATCTCCCGCCGAATGTCAGTCCCTTTTTCGATGTTCTTGTAGCTGTTGACCGAGGGATCGGCCGTGACGTGGCCGTGGACGTGCATGTGATACTGGCGGTCCAGGTATCCCGGCTGGCCCATCGCGATCAGGCGGTTCTGACGGTGCAGGAACTCGTGATAGAGGTCGCGGTTTGTGTCATGCCAGAGCTTGTAGTTCGTCGGCACGATCGTCTTGTGGTAGCACATGATTTCCAGCGGTGCCGTGCTCAGTTCGCCCTGCAGGAAATCGATTGAATCTCCGAGGAACTCGCTCAAGGGTTCACAGTCATCGTCCACGTTGACCCAGACGAACCCACCCATGTCGATCTCAGACTTCACCGCACGAAGGCCTACATCCTTCTTGGACAGGCGGTCCTGGAACCCTTCTTTCTCGCGCGTGATCTCGACGCAATTGCCCTTGGTATCGAATGACCACAGGTGAAAGATGCAGGTGAGGCGCTTGGCATTTCCGGACGGCTCAAATGCGATGACGTTCCCGCGGTGGGGACACTGGTTGTAGAAGACGCGGATCTTCATGTCCTTGCCGCGCACGACCAGCAGTTCCTTGCCGCCCATGTGCTGGCAGCGCCGGTAGTCATAGGCGTTGGGCACCTCGCTCTCGTGGCACACGATCGCCCAGACCTTGTCGAAGATCTTCTCCCGTTCCTCTTCGAACAGCGACTGATCCGTATAGACCCGGGGATCTACATAATGCGTGGGCGGTAGGTTGGGTCTCGATTCCCACTGTGTCCCTGTACGTGGCATTGCTAGGATCCTACGACTGATACGATGGTATTAGAACGGGATGAGGGAGCCGGTTTCGCCGAGCATGCGGGTATCCAGGCGCACCTCGCGGCTCAGCAATGACGCTTTCCCACCTTCCAGCGCCACTGTATCGAAATATTTGGCAACGCTCAAAAGCTCGGTAACGCCGCCGTCCTTGGCCGTATTGAAGACCTGCAGGCCCGAAACCACCGACGCGCGCGTGTCATTGGCGCTGTAATCGATGGTGTAGACGCTGAGGTGGCGGGACATCGTGAGGCGCAAAAAGTGGTCGCTGGCGTGCAGTGGCAGCACGTCGAGCAAGGTCTTCATACCCATCTTGTCGTGGTCCAACCAGATGATGTCCTTGCGTAGCTCTGGACTGTAGGTCGTGATCGTGTATTGGAAGTCCTCGTGACACAGATCCAAATAGCTATTGAAGTCGTACGCATCCATTGTCAGACAGGTGCGCGCGATCAACTCGCGGACTGCTTTCTCTCGCTCGAACAGGGTCTCGAACCTGAACTCCACCTTCTTCTTAAGGGTGGGTTTCGCCGCCGCGGCTGACTTGCTGCGCGGTTTCTTCGTTGCGGTCTTGGTTGTTGCCATCTGGTCGTCCTCGATCGTGAGCTGATGTTCGAAGATTATTCCGCGGCGACAGCGGCTTGCTCATTGAATGGATCCGCTGCACTGCGTCCCATGCGTTTGCTCCACTCGCTGTAGTAGTGTCGCAGGCAGATATCGTCGTGGGCTCCATTCTCTTCTCTGCCGTGCAAAATGTATGAATTATCGCGCCCCGTTTTAATCGCCATCATCTGACCTACGACGGCGATCTGATCCTCGGACAGATTGCGTCCGAATGGCCCCCAGACAGCGTTGTGATCGCAGAAGCGTTCGGCGCGTTCCGCCGGCGTATCTCCCTTTATGCCGAGCCCGCGGTATTCGATGATCGTCTTGTCGGGCCCGAGTGGAACCATCGTATCGATGCGTAGTGCAGGAGGCCGGAGATTGAAGGTCATCGTCGGGAACAGATCACTGAACTTGTGAATCGTGTCCCCGCCACCGGGCCATCCCAGCTTTCTCTGTTCTCCCCCATAACCTTCGTAGGCATCATAGCGTGTGTCCATCGGATCGGCGCTCATGTGGCCGTTGCCGAAGATATGGTAGAGGCGATCGAAATAACCGGGCTGCATCACTGCGACCATGCGGTTATGGCGATGGAGATACTCGTGGTACAGCTCGCGGTTGGTGTCGTGCCACAGCTTGTAGTTCGAAGGCACAATTGCCTTGTGGTAGCTGATGATCTCAAGTGGCTTCGTAGAAAATTCGTGCTGGAAGCAATCGAGAGAACCATCGATGAATTCCTCCAGCGGACCGCAGTCGTCGTCAACATTGACCCATACGAACCCGCCCGCGCTTAAATCGGTTTTCACTTCACGCAGTCCCACATCTTTCTTGGACAGGCGATCCTGAAACCCCTCCTTCTCACGTGTTATCTCGACGCAGTTGCCTTTTGTGTCGAATGACCACAGGTGGAAAATGCAGGTCAGCCGCTTGGCATTTCCGGACGGCTCGAATGCGATCACATTCCCCCGGTGCGGGCATTGGTTGTAGAACGTGCGAATCTTCATGTCCTTGCCACGGATGACCAGTAATTCCTTGCCGCTCATGTGTTGGCAACGCCGGAAGTCGTAGGCGTTCGGCACTTCACTCTCGTGGCAAACGAGGGACCACACCTTTTCGAAGATTTTTTCCTGCTCCTCCTCGAAAAGCGTTTGGTCAGTGTAAATTCGTGAGTCGACGTAGTGGGTCGGCGGAAGACTGGGTGTCCGTCCCCATTGGGTGGCGCTTTGAGGCATGTGTCGATCGCCCGTTTCAGTTAGGTCACTTTTCCTAATCTATCATTTTATTATATTCGGGGACGTAGGACTAAGCACAGGGCTGAATGTGATAATGAAAATCAAGGGCGTAAAAACCTTCATCCTTCGTCAGGATATCGGGGACAAGGCCTTTTATTCGTCGCAGGCGCGATTCTCCGTCCGTAGCAGCATGATCGTCCGCATCGAAACCGATGACGGCACTGTGGGCTGGGGAGAAGCCGGTCAGTACGGCCCGCCCGAGCCACCCGCTGCCTGCATCGACGAGGTTCTGGCGCCGCAGCTCATCGGTCGCCGCGCCGACGAACCGGTTCGGGTGTTCGATGACCTCTACGCCTTTTGCCGCGATTTTGGCCAGAAAGGCCCATACATCGAGGCGTTGAGCGCCGTCGATATCGCGCTTTGGGATATCTGGGGCCAATCGCTTGGCCGTCCGGTTCACGCCTTGATGGGCGGCGCGGTCAGGGACCGCGTCGCAGCCTATGGTACCGGCTGCTATTACCCGGATTTCTTCACAGATACGGACCGCATGCTAAAGGCTTTGGCTGATGAGACGGCCGCTCTTGCAAAGACCGGTCTGACGGCGATGAAGGTGAAGATCGGCCTCGTGCCGGTCGAAGTTGATGTGGAGCGCCTTTCAATCGTACGTGGGGCGTTTGGGCCTGGCTTTCCCCTCATGGCTGATGCAAACCATGCCTATAACGCGGCCACGGCCATTCGTATGGGTCGTGCTCTGGAGGCCGAGAAATTTCTGTGGTTCGAAGAGCCGGTCGTCCCCGAGGATCGGGATGGATACCGGAGAGTCCGCGCCGCCCTTGACGTCCCCATCGCGGGCGGCGAGTGCGAATACACGCGGTATGGTTTCCGCGATCTGATCGGGGAAGGTTGCGTCGATATTGCCCAGCCGGATATCTGCTGTGCTGGCGGTTTCAGCGAGTTGCAGAAGATTGTCGCGATAGCCACGAGCCATGGCGTGATGACCGTGCCGCATGTGTGGGGGTCGGGCATTGCCGTGGCGGCGGCGCTCCAGGCCATCGCGACGTTGCCCTTGGTACCGCACACCGCCGTAGGGGTGCCTCTTCAGAACGAGCCAGTGATCGAATTCGACCGCTCGCCAAATCCCATTCGCGACGAATTGCTCGAAACGCCCTTCACACTGGAAGACGGTTGCCTTCCCGTGCCCCAGGGGCCGGGCCTGGGGGTCGTCGTCAACGAGTCCAAGCTCGAGGAGTTCACAAATTATCCCTCCCCCGGGATCGGGGGAGGATAGGCCCGATCAAGAGCCGAGAGGCGCACAGGAGTTTCAGGTGGGGGCGAAAAATCGCCCCTCCCTTACCCTCCCCGAACTCGGGGAGGGGATTCGATTTGGGTAGTCGAAGGAGAGTGGGCTAAGCCTACTCCGCCGCGGCGATGGCGCGGTTGCCGAAGGGATCTGATGCAGGGCGTTCCATCCACTTGCTCCACTCACCATAATAGTGGCGCATGCCGATCTCGTTCTGAATGGATGGCTCTTCGCGGCCATGAAGAATGTACGTGCTGTCGTCGCCATTCTTCATCGCCATCATCTGCCCGACGATGGCAATCTCGTCCTCCGGCAGGTTGCGCCCGAACGGTCCCCAGATCGAATTATGGTCGCGGACGCGCGCGTCACGGTCCTTCGCCGAATCGCCTTTGATTGCGAATCCGCGGAACTCGATGATCACCTTGTCGGGACCGAGCGGCACCATGGTATCGAGGCGGAAGGCGGGCGATCGCAGGATGAACGTCATGGTCGGGAACATATCGATCAGCTTGTGGCAGGCGACTTCGCCTCCGGGCCAGCCGAGCTGCCGCTGTTGGCCGTCATTGCCCTCGTAAGCGTCGTATCGGCATTCCATGGAATCGACACTGATGTGGCCATAGTCGTGTGTGTGCACCCGGCGCTCCCAGTAGCCTGGCTGGATCAGCGCGATCTTGCGATTATGGTGGTGCAGGAAGTCGTGATAGAGCTCGCTGTTGGTGTCGTACCAGAGCTTGTAGTTCGAGTTCACCACTGACTTGTGATAGCTGATGATCTCGAGCGGCTTGGTGGAGAGCTCGTCCTTCAGGTAGTCCAGGGTATCGCCGATGAAGTCCTTGAGCGGACCACAATTGTCATCGACATTGACCCAGACGAACCCGCCCAGACCGACTTCCGTCTTGACCTCGCGTAAGCCCATGTCCTTCTTGGAAATTCGGTCCTGATAGCCTTCCTTCTGACGGGTGATCTCCACGCAGTTACCTTTGGTGTCGTAGGCCCACTGATGGAACATGCAGGTGATGCGCTTGGCGGTCCCTGAAGGCTCCATCGCCAGCAGATTCCCGCGGTGTGAACAGTGGTTGTAGAATGTGCAGATTTTCATGTCCTTGCCGCGCACGACTAGGAGCTCCTTCCCGCTCATGTGCTGGCAACGCCGGTAGTCATATGCGTTCGGCACTTCGCTCTCGTGACAGACGACTGACCAGACCTTTTTGAATATCTTTTCCCGCTCTTCCACGAACAACGCCTCGTCGGTGTAGATGCGGGGGTCGACGTAATGTGTCGGTGCGAGGCTCGGGCGCTGGCTCCACTCCGCTGCGTTACGGGACATGCTGCAGATCCTCCTCGATGCGCAGGGGCCCATACTCGCCCCGCATTCGTTCATCACCTGAAATACTAGCATATTGAATTGCCAGCAGAGGGGTGATGGGAATCAGTCTGTATAATGCCAACAGAATTTCGGAACGGGAGGCAGGATTCAATGGGACACATGGCTGATGTGAAGATGGAAGACGGTGTGACACTTCGCGTGTACCGCGCCGATCCGCAAGGCACACCACGCGCCGGCATGGTGGTCATGCAGGAGGCATTTGGCATGAATAGTCACATTCGCGACATGTGTGATCGCTATGCGGCCGAGGGTTATCTGACTTTTGCGCCTGCCCTTTACGATCGAGTGGATTACGGGACCGAGGTTCCAGGCTACGCCGAAGAGGACCTCGCTAAGGCTCTAGAGTTACGCAAGGGTATGGATTGGGAGCAGACCATATCTGATATGCACGTTGTCATCGGTTTGGCGCGTGAGGCGGGTCCGGTGGGCGTCGTGGGATACTGCTGGGGCGGCTCTCTCGCCTGGCTTGCGGCGACGCGCTGCGGTGTGGATTCCGCGGTCAGCTATTATGGTGGCCAAATTGTCCAGTTCATTGACGAGACTCCAGGATGTCCGTTCATGGCCCATTTCGCGGATCACGACGTTCATGTGCCGCCGGAGAGCGCCGCAGTCGTCGCAGAGCATCATCCTGGCGTGCCGGTCTACAGGTATGACGCCAATCACGGGTTCAACTGTGATCAACGCTCGGACTACGACGCCGCGTCGGCGAAATTGGCCCAGGAGCGGACCTCCGAATTCTTCGCCGCCAATCTGCAGGCTGCACCGGCCGCTGCGGCAGGCGAATAGTGACCGGCCGGGGAATTCGCCCGAGACACAACAAACTGATCGGGAGCTACGCGGTCGCCGGGGACACTCTCTTTCCCGGTGCCCATTTCGTGCGGTCCTTGAAAGCCAGGGAAAGGGCCGAGACCAGAATCGCCGTAAACAGGAATGTGAAAATAAGCTGAGCTAATTGCGTACCCAGCATCCATCTGCTCAGCATGTTATCGAAATAGCCACCACCCAACCTTGTGACGGCAGGTTCCATGGCGAGCGTCACCTCTCGCAAGAGGCGGTCGATCACCCCAATCGGAATCGACGCCAGGAATGTCACCCAGAATATGCGCCAGCCCGCGCCCGATGTTTCCTTCCAGGCGCGGCGGAATCCGGTAGGTCGCTCAACGGAAACCGACGGAAAGATAAAGGAAAATCGGATCAGGACGACGAGGCCCAGACCGATGGCCATGAGCGCCATGAGCGAAAGCCAAAGCGCCGTCGCGGCCGAAAGCTCCTGCAGGTTCTGAATAAGCACCATTGTAGGAACCCGGGCACCGAGCAGGGGAATGGCAACGACGGCGGAGTAGAATAGGTAGCGGATTTCCCGCCAGCCTACTCGGAATTGAATCCAAGCGGTGGTGTCCCGCTGCCCGAGCAGCGCATAACGGTGCCAGGCGACTGCGAATACGGTCCAGAAAAGCCACCGGAACGGCTCTTCGAGGAGCAGGCGGACGCGCCGCGGCCATTCCCAATGATTCACGAGTTCGCGGCTGATCTCCTGGATTGTGAAAGTGAGCACAATCGGTAGCAATGCAAGCGCCATGAATACGCCCAGGTTGCGAAAGACGATCCCGTATGATTGGCAGATGGTCAACCAGACGGGCAGCCGATCACCAGGATCGTCGACCTGTGAAGAATTCATCATCAGGAAGATGTTTGCACAAAACTGACTTGTCAGGGAGGCGATGCCATCTACACGGACCGCCGCAACCTTCTTCGCTGGGATTTGGGGCGTTTACAAGACCCATCGAGCCGTGAAAGAGTCGCCAGCTTTCGTGTGGTTGTCGAATTTCGTCGTCGTGCGGCTGTAACTGCGCAGATCTATGCGTGGAAGGATTCGCGAATGACTGATCCCAGGTCGTGCGAGAGCTGTGCGCCGGCAAGGATTTGAGCTTCGATGCGATGGGTGAAGTGACGATCAAGGGCGTGGGCGAACCGACGGCTCTGTTCAACGTCAAGATCAGGTAGCGTCCAGCTACTCGTTCACGACAGGGTTCTTCAGGACCCCAATCCCTGAAATTTCGACTTCGACGCTGTCACCATTCTTCATGTAGACCGGCGGTTTTCGTGCGTGGCCAACACCACCGGGAGTCCCAGTGGAAATGACGTCTCCCGGTGCGAGTGGTGTGAACGTCGAGATGTAATTGATCAGAGCTGGTACGCCAAAGGTGAGATCATCCGTGGACGTGCGCTGCATTTCTTCACCGTTGACGCGTGTGCAGAGTGTGAGCGCATGTGGATCGGGAATATCGTCCGTGGTGACCATCCAGGGACCGAAGGGGCCGGTTGCGGGAAAATTCTTGCCCGGCGAAAACTGTCCGGTATGTCGTTGCCAGTCGCGAATGCTGACATCGTTAAAACAGGCGTAACCGGCGACATGGTTCAAAGCTTCGCTTTCGGGAATGGCGCGACCTGAACGTCCGATAATGACGGCCAGCTCGCCTTCCCAATCAACTCGGTCGGACGCCAACGGCTTGCGAATGGGTTGGGACTGGCCAACCAGCGTATCTGCAAACCGAATGAACACTGTCGGGTAGTCGGACTCAGGCCTGCCCGTTTCCAGACGATGGGCTTCGTAGTTGATTCCGATGCATAGAATTTTGTTTGGATTTGGGATGACGGGACAGATCTCCACCGAGTCGACTGGCACGGCCGCAGACTCAGCGGCGGCGGCACCCAGTGCTTCCAGCGCATTTTCAGCCAGTACAGACTTCAAATCGGGGTATCGACCACGCAAGCGATCACCGGCATCACGCACGCCCTCTTCTGTGACCGTTCCGTAAGATTCGACTCCATCAGTCTTAAAGGTGATCAATTTCATGCCGTGATGACTCCCGGTCCGGGGTGGCTCTCGTTGATAGGGGCACCCTGTTCAGGGTTGTTACCAGTTGGCGTGCCGCGTTGTGATCTCGGCGTGCACCCATACAATGGTCGAACGGAGGGGCGCAATACGAGAGATGTCATAGGGGCCCGGACACTCGCTCGCTGGGGGAAGTGAAGATGAATGAAGATCAGCTCAACATGAGTATCCGTAAGTTCCTGAAAGAGGTTGGCGTGTCGTCGCAACGCGAGATCGAAAAAGCGGTCCGCGAGGCTTTCACAAGCGGCGCGTTAGGCGATGTCGATGGGCTGGACATGCATATGACTCTAACGTTGGAGGGGATAAACCTCTCGCACCAGGTGAACGGTCGTATCCTTCTTTCTTAGAGCCACCGCAGAATGCCGTCATGACGAGTTCAGACACCAGCAGGAATTCACAACCCGTTTTGCGCGATTTTTGCCTGTCGGTGGCCTTCCTGTTGGCAATAACCGGTCGGCCCATCGACAGCGCGGCGGGGGAACTCAAAGCGGCCGTCGCCGCGAATTTTTCTGGTGTCGCTAACAACCTGGGTGTTGCATTTAATTCGGCAACCGGACATCGCGTGAGATTTAGCTTTGGGTCAACTGGCCAGCTTTATGCACAGATCGTGCAGGGTGCCCCGTTCGATGTATTTCTCTCGGCCGACCAAGCCCGCGCCCAAGCGGCAGTCGACGAAGGCTGGGCAATCTCTGGCTCGCAGTTCACATATGCCACGGGGCGAATCGTCCTCTATAGCCGCATTCCAGGTCTGCGGTTGGACGCAGAATCCTTGCGTACTGCCCCGCTTCAGCAGATTGCCATCGCCAACCCCATCACTGCGCCCTACGGAGCGGCTGCGGTCCAGGTGATGCGTGCCTTGGGTGTACTTGAGAGATTTGAGGACAAACTCGTTCGGGGTGTGAACATCACTCAGACATATCAGTTTGTAGCAACAGGTAATGCCGAAATTGGGTTCGTAGCGCTGTCGCAGGTCTCACGCGAGTCGAGCGGTTCCAGATGGATCGTGCCTCACAAATTCCATCGTGCGATTGCCCAGGATGCAGTTCTTCTGGTCGGCGGCTCCAGCAATGCTGCCGCGCGCGCTTTCTTGGCTTTTTTGCGCGGCAGTGAGGCGCAGGAACTCGTCGAGCAGCACGGTTACGGCACCAAGGGTTGAGGTGCGGGCTTGGAAATTTCAGAACTTTGGCCAGTCGTCCGTCTGACTCTCGAGCTCGCAATCGTGACGACGATATTGCTGCTGGTGATCGGCACCCCGATCGCATGGTGGCTCGCGCGGTCCAGGTGGCGATGGAGGGAGGCTGTTGCCGCTGTTGTCGCGTTGCCGCTCGTACTACCGCCGACAGTTCTGGGATTCTATCTCCTGATTGCGCTGGGCCCTGACGGACCAGGGGGATGGATCGCCGGATTGTTTGGCGGGCGCACCCTCGCGTTCACATTTCAGGGCCTGGTAATCGGTTCCGTCTTTTATTCCATACCCTTCGTCGTGCAGCCGCTTCGCAATGCCTTCGAGTCGTTTGGAGATCGCCCGCTTGAGGTCGCAGCCACACTGCGCGCATCTCCCTGGGACGCGTTTTGGTCGGTGGCCGTACCTCTTGCGCGTCCGGGATACGTAACCGGGGCGGTCTTGGGATTCGCGCACACCGTAGGCGAGTTCGGGCTGGTGTTGATGATCGGGGGCAGCATCCCGGGCGAAACCAGAGTTCTTTCGATTGCGATCTTTGAGATGGTTGAGACGCTCAGATGGGCGGAAGCGCACCTGCTGGCTGGCGGGATGCTGGTGTTCTCATTCCTGGTCGTCTCGACCATGATGATCGTCGAGAAGCGAATGGGGCGGGCCAGCCAATGAGCGGTAAGGAGCCAGCCATCCGAGCATCGTTTGCGGGAAGCCTTGGCGGATTCACTCTGGACGTGGCGTTTGAGGCGCCCATGCATGGCATTACGGCGTTGTTTGGCGCTTCGGGCTGCGGCAAGTCCACGACACTGCGTTGTATAGCCGGGTTGCAACGCCTGCCCGGACAACTGTTCGTCAATGAAGAGATGTGGCAGGACGACGATCGCGGCATTTTCCTCATGCCCCACAAGCGCGCGGTCGGAGTGGTGTTTCAGGAGGCCAGTCTTTTTCCCCATTTAACCGTCGGCAAGAACCTGATGTACGGGGCCAAACGATCGGGCGTTCCAGCTGTCATTCCTCCGGACGACGTCATCGATCTGCTAGGGCTTGCAAAACTGATGGACCGAGATCCCATTGCTCTCTCGGGTGGTGAGCGTCAACGCGTGGCAATCGGGCGTGCCCTGCTCTCGCAACCACGCCTCCTCTTGATGGATGAGCCGCTCTCTTCGCTTGATCAAATGGCAAAAGACGAGATTCTGCCGTATCTCGAGGCGCTTCACGAGCAGCTATCAATCCCATTGCTCTATGTCAGCCACGATATAACCGAAGTTGCACGCTTGGCGGACCGTATGGTCATGCTGTCCTCAGGAATGAAGATCGCCGAAGGACCTGTGCAGGATCTGCTCGAACGCCTCGATCTCCAGCCCGAGACGGGCCGGTTCGAGGCAGGAGTGCTGCTTACGGCCCAGGTAACCGGACATGATGAGAAGTTCAGCGTCACGCACCTGGATCATCATGGCCAGGCCATTTCCATGCCGGCCCGCGATGTTGCTATTGGATCGGAGGTTCGCCTGCGAATTCGAGCGCGCGATGTCTCGCTGGCCACCAAGCGGCCAGAGGCCATCAGCGTGCGCAACGTCCTTTCCGGCACCATTGTAGAGGTCGCAGAGGATCCGCAGTCGGCGCATGCGGAAACATTAATCGATATCGGAGGCGGGCGGCTTCGCGCCCGAATCACCCGCCAATCCGTCGCTGAACTCGAGTTGGCGCCAGGTAAACCGGTATTTGCACTTGTGAAGTCAATTGCATTTGATCGAGGGACTTTGTCTGTCGCAACGGGTCACTCAACGAATACTTAGGACACCGCCATGCAGATTAGCAGCGACCGCATACTGACAACTCACACCGGCAGTCTTCCGCGCCCCGATGACCTGCTCGAATTGCTCGTCGCGCGGGATCAGAGCGAACCGTACGATCAGTCTGCATTTGACGAGAGGCTGAAGGCGGCCGTCGACGCCATCGTGCAGAAACAGATCACTGCGGGAATCGATATCGTCAACGATGGCGAGATGAGCAAGATCGGTTACGGCGCCTACGTCAAAGAGCGCCTGACCGGATACGACGGCGAAGAGGCGCCGCGCATTCATGCCTCTGATCTCGATGAGTTTCCCGTCTATTTTCGACGTCTGTATGGCCCTGAAGGCTTCGACAAGATGACACGCCCTCTCTGTACCGGCCCCATTGAGTACGTCGACCGAGCCGCCGTGATGACAGACCTCGAGAACCTCAAGACGGCGTCACAAGGTTCGGAGGTCTCTGATCGATTTCTCAATTCCGCGACACCAGGCCTGGTATCGCTCTGGTT
>DEBC01000067.1:21464-35269 GCA_002348365.1 Alphaproteobacteria bacterium UBA2966
ACAGGAATACGAGGCAATCGTTGAAGCCGGGTTCATACTGCAATTCGATTCTCCGGATCTCGGGATGGGTCGGCATATGCAATTCGCCTCTCTCGAGCTGAACGAGTTCCGCAAGAACATCGAACTGCATATCGAAGCTCTCAATCATGCTACGCGGGATCTGCCGGCAGATTCGATGCGCTTACACTTGTGCTGGGGAAATTACGACGGTCCGCATCACCATGACGTCGAACTGAAGGACATTGTCGACATCGTGCTTAAGGCGCGGCCGGCAGGGATCACGTTCGAAGGCGCAAATGCCCGTCATGAGCACGAATGGAAAATCTGGCGGGATATCGACGTGCCAGACGAGAAAATCCTGTTCCCTGGCGTTATAAATTCAGTGTCTAATTTCATCGAGCACCCGGAACTCGTTGCTGACCGCATCTGCCGATACGCCGATATCGTGGGCCGCGAGCGCGTGATCGCCTGCACAGACTGTGGGATGTCTACCCAGGCGGGCCACACCAAGGTCGATCCCGACATCGGCTGGGCGAAATATGCGTCCATGGCTGAGGGCGCAGCGCTGGCGACCGAGCGCTTGTGGTCTTAAGTCCAGACTAGGCGTCGGCAGTCGTATTCACGTCCCGCAGTCGGTTGGTCTTGTCCAGGTCGATTTCGCGACGGTCCGAACTCAACGCAACGCCGTAAACGGTTTCCGCAGCCTCGGGGCTGACAACGCCATCAAGGGTGTCTCGTAGTACGTACTTGGCGTCGCGTTTGAACGGATTGCCCCATCCACCACCGCCGGGCGACAACGCGTGCAATTGCAGTGGGGCATAGGTTTCCACTCCATATTGCGGGGCCTCGATTTGGGCGCTGTCGTCGAATGTCAGCGTCATGCGTCCTGGCTCACCGATCGTTCCGCCGTTTGTCCCATATCCCGAAGGGTGAATGAGGCCTTCGCCACGGAATGAATACTCCGCTTTCTCGCCAATCATTACTTCATAGTCGATACCTGTTCCGCCTCGGAATTCTCCTGATCCAGCCGAGTCGCATCGAAATTCCTGGCGCACGAATTGAACCGGGTATCGTTGTTCGTAATTCTCGATGTTGTGCATCGTGATGCCGCCCAACGTTCCGACGTGGCCGAATTGATTAAACCCGTCGCGTCCCTTGACCGCGCCGGAACCGGAAAGCGTGTTCCAGTGATACATGACCCAGGGACTGGGAGTACCCATGCCGCCTGCCGTGATGCCGTGGATCGATTTGCCCCAGCCCGCACAGGCACGCTCGGGATCTGCGACAGCCATGGCTTTCCAGACGGAATGGCCGATTTCGTGTGCGATGGTTGCCGTGCACATCGAGAGCGGAGCGGGTGGCCGGGGATTAACGACGGTACCCAGTGGGGCGACGACGTCAATTGCGCGAAACGCGCCTCCGTTACGGGGTAAATCCGCCTCGAAGTAAGAGGTGATTGCCAGATACACGGCGGAATGCGTGTTGACGAGAGAGCTGTTCTTGAAACCGCGCATCTGAGGGTCCGAGCCGGTGAAATCGACAGTTGCGTGACCTTTGTCGATGGTGACCGCCGCTCGGATGGCGATATCGACCTCTTCGAAACAATCCGTGTGGGTGTACTCGACACTCTCATATCGGCCTTCGGGCAAGGTCTTCAAAGCTGACCTGAGACGGCGTTCTCCGTGATCAAGAATGGCGGCTATGAATTCGACGGTGGTTCCGACGCTGAGCTCGCGGGCGAGGTCATTGACGCGTTCGACCCCGATTCGGGTCGATCCCACCATCGCCCGGAGGTCGCCATCCATGAGATCCGGTGTCCTCGAATTAAGCAGCAATAGCCGCCAGAGATCCTGGCGCATGACCCCTTGCTCCACGATCCGTAAGGGGGGCAAACGAATGCCTTCGTGCCATATCTCTGTCGCCCGGGCGTTATATGTCCCTGCCGCACCGCCGCCGATATCAGATTGATGGGCCCGGTTGCATGTGAATCCGATCAGTTGGCCGTCTGTCACGATGGGCCGTGAGATCACCCAGTCGGGCAGGTGATTCCCGCCAGCCGCATACGGGTCGCTGGACACGAAAACATCACCTTCGGAGATTCTCTCACCAAACGCAGAAAGTATGGCGGCAACCGTAAACCCGCCACCGCCCGTATGAATGGGGATGCCATCGGCCTGGCTGACCAATGTTCCTTCGTGATCGGTGATGAAACACGAGAAGTCGTGAGAATCACTGAAGATGGGGCTCCGAGCCGTACGGGTCATCACCCACCCCATCTGCCGGCAGATGTCGTCCAGGCGGTTCTGGGTTAGGGCAAGCGAGATCGGGTCGATGTCCGTCCCCTGAGAGTGCTCCAACGACTGCCTGCTCATGAGTCGATGGTCTGTAATTCCAGGACGAGATTGTCTGCGTCGTCAACTTGAAGGCGATCACCTGATCCCACGAGCACGGTCGTGGTTCGCTCTTCAATCAGCAACGGGCCGTCCAGCACATGGCCCGGTCGTAGCTCATTACCGGCGAACACAGGGATATCCTGCCATCCGTTTTCAGGACTGATGTAGACGGAACGTGTTTCCAGGGGGACGGGCTCTTTCGTGGTGCGTTCGGACCTGCCGAGCGACAGTTCAGGAAGCAGGCCCGTCCCGACGACGCGCTGATTACTGATTTCGATGGTTCCGTCCGGTTGGGTATGACCATACAGCCGGTCGTACTCCTGCTCGAATCTGCTCCGGATGTCTGCCGGGTCTCGCCCGCCATCTGCGTCCAGCGCAACCCGCACCACCCACTGCTGCCCGCGGTAAGAGAGGTCGAGCTCCCGGGCCAGGCGAACCGCAGAACCTTCGAACCCTTCTTCGGCCAGCATCTTGCGAGCGTCAGCTTCGAGTGTTGTGAAACCTGCCTCGATATCGTCCGGTTCTGCATTGTCGACGGTCGAGAGAAACACGCGTGTGATGTCGTGCCGGACATCCGTGTAGAGCATGCCGAGGGCACAAAAGACGCCCGAATGCCGCGGAATGTAGACGCGGCTGCATCCCAGGGCGCGGCCGACCGGTGCGCCGTGCATTGGTCCCGCGCCACCCGCGGGAACCAATGTGAAATCACGAGGATCGTGGCCACGTTCAATGCTGATTCGCTGCACCGCCAGCAGGAGATGCTGCTCGACGACGCGAACGATACCGGCCGCCGCATCCTCGATGCTGAGGCCGAGGGGGTCGGCCACGGCCTGCTTGATTGCAGCCTCTGCCAGTTCGCGGCTCAGTGATATCGAGCCATCTGCGTACGGCCCTTCGCGCAGCCTCCCCAGGATGAGCTGGGCATCGGTGACGGTCGGTTCGCTCCCGCCGAGGCCATAGCATGCCGGTCCGGGAACGGCGCCGGCGCCCTTAGGGCCGACAAATAGCATGCCGCCGTCGTCGACGCCCGCAATCGTGCCCCCGCCCGCGCCGATGGTGTGGATGTTCACGGCAGGGGAGGCCACGTGGTATTCGGCGACCATCAGCTCGTCATGCACCGGAACCGTGCCTTGGCCCATCAGCATCACGTCACAGCTCGTACCACCGATTTCCATCGAGATGAGATTGTCGGTTGTCGAGGCGGATCGGTATGCATTCAGTGCTCCCACGCCGGCCGCGGGTCCCGACAACAGCAGGTTCACCGGCCGGGTGGCGATGCGTTCAACTGATGTCATGCCCCCGTTGCTTTGGACCAGGAGGAATGGCCTTGCGAGCCCACTGGAAGCAAGACGGGCATTCAACTCTTTGAGGTAGGGGACCACGCGCGGAGCGAGGTAGGCGTTGATGACCGTCGTCGAAGTGCGTTCGTACTCGCCCATGATGGGCATGATTTCACTTGAAAGGGAAACGAGATCTGGTTCTCCGTCCCAGATGTCACGCAACATCTCGGCACAAGCCTGCTCGTGGACCGGGTTGAGGAAACTGTTGATCAGTGCGACAGCGATGGCCTCAACGCCTTCCAACTGGAATTCACGGACGGCGGCCTCAAGGTCTTCGGGAACAAACGGTTCTATCTCGTCCCCATTTCGGTCGATCCGACCCCCGACGGGCAATCTCAGGTACCGGGGCACCAAGACAGGCGGGAAAGGCCTGCGATGATCCCATTGGTTCTCACGGAACCCGCGCCGAATTTCGAGACTATCCCTGAATCCCCGAGTCGTGATCAGTCCGACGGTCGCACCTTTGCCTTCAAGCATCGTGTTGGTTGCGACTGTTGAGCCGTGAACAAACAGGTTGCAATCGCCCAACAGTGAACCCAGCGGCAGCTGCCAGGCATCCGCCGCGGTCTGAAGCACGCGAACCACGCCCTCGCTGGGGTCCGCGGGTACGGATGGCACTTTGAACGTGTGGATCGTTCCATTGGCATCTGCCAGAACCATATCCGTGAACGTGCCGCCCACGTCGACGCCGATACGCCATGGAGCGGTAGGTGTCGTATCGTTGCGTATCCAGGCAGACATTCAACTCAGCAGTTCGTTAGCTGGGGGAAGTTCGTGATGCGTGTTGCCGCCGGACGATGCTTCAACGCACCACCTTGCCGGGATTGAGCATTCCATCCGGATCCATCGCCGCCTTCAATTTTTCCATCAGGTCGATTTCCAAAGGAGACTTGTAGTGCCGAACCTCATCACGTTTGAGACGGCCGAGTCCATGTTCGGCACTGATGCTCCCATCGAAGGAGCCGACGATTCCATGGACGATCTCATTCACAAAACCCCACTTGGCGAGATAGGCGTCCTTGTCATCCCCTTCCGGTTGGGCGACGTTGAAATGAATATTGCCATCGCCGAGATGTCCAAAGGCTACGACGCGAACACCCGGGAGAACCTTCTCCACGGCCTCGCTTGCTTGATCAATGAAGGCAGGGATGTCCGGTAGAGGGACTGAAACGTCATGCTTGATGCTGCCGCCTTCGTGCAGTTCGGCTTCCGGTAATGATTCCCGAATCTTCCAAAAGGCGAGAGCCTGAGACTCGTTCTCGGCGATTGTGGCGTCCTGGATGACATCAGACTCAAATGCGGTGGCAAACGCCTCCTCCGCCGAATTCCGCAAGCCCACACCTGCAATGCCTGATTGGAGTTCGACCAGAACGTACCAGGCATGTTCACCTTCGAGGGGATTTCGTGTGCCAGGAATATGCTGCAGGCAGAATTCGAGGCAGCGTCGGGAAATCAGCTCAAAACCCGTTATGGAGTCGCCACAACACGACCGTGTCTCGTTTAGCAGGGAAAGTGCGCTGTCCACGTCTCGCATTCCGACGAATGCCGTGACCACCGAACGTGGCCTTGGAAACAGCCGCAATACAGCAGCGGTGACAATGCCAAGCGTCCCTTCGCTGCCGATGAATATCTGTTTGAGATCGTAGCCCGTGTTGTCCTTCCGTAGCTTGCGCAGGCCGTCCCAAATCTGACCGTCTGGCAGAACCACTTCGAGGCCGAGTACCAGTTCGCGGGCATTGCCGTATCTCAGTACTGCGGTGCCGCCGGCGTTGGTCGAGATGTTGCCGCCAATTTGACAGCTTCCTTCAGCTGCCAGACTTAGTGGGAACAGTCGACCAGCTTCGTTTGCCGCGGCCTGGAGATCCGCAAGGATGCAACCTGCCTCGACTGTCATCGAATTGCTCGCGGGGTCAATCTCGCGAATTCGATTGAGTCGGTGCAGCGAGAGCAGGACTTCTGAACCTGACTCGTTTGGCACGGCGCCTCCACAGAGGCCGGTGTTCCCCCCCTGTGGGACCACCGGGACATTGGCTGCGGCACAGGCTCTGACGACTTGCGAGACCTCCGCCGTGGTCGCTGGCGAAACCATGATTGGTGTAGCGCCGTGGAACAATCCGCGTCTCTCCTCCAGGCGCGGTGCCAGCACCTCCGGATCGGTTGTCCAGCCTTTGGGCCCAACGATCGAGGCGAGCTCGGTCACCAAGGCGTCCACCGTCTCGGAACTGGGCTTTTGTCCTGAGAGTTCAGTCATTGTGTCGATGTATCCGATGCCGGGCTCGCGAACAAGGCGGGTCAGTTTCGGGGGTTGGGTCGCGGCGCGGCCGCCCGGCGTAGTCGATCGTTGATCGCTTGGCCCACGCCGGTCTCAGGCAGTGGCATCACCGCGATTTGCCTGAACTCCGAGTCATCCAGCTCAATCAGCATTCGATAGAGGTTGGCTGCCGCCTCGTCGAGGTTGCCTGCGGGACTGAGATTCCGCATCTTTCCCGCTCCGTTCAATGGATCTGGACCGAAGGCCAGGAGTGCTTCATCGCTGTTAACATCGACGGCTTCAAGTCTGACGGGCAATTTTGGCGCATAGTGGCTTTGGGCTCTGCCCGGTGACGCGTGATCAGCTTCAGTCGTGGCGGAGGGCATTGCGATGGGCCCGATCAACGCTTCCAGGTCGCTCACGGTAATCCCGCCAGGTCGCATGAGTACGGCTTTCGCTCCGCTCAGATTGATCACGGTGGATTCGATACCAATCCGGCAAGGACCATCATCCAGCACCATGGGGATGACTTCTCCAAGACTTTGAACGACGTGCTCCGCAATCGTCGGACTGGTTTTACCTGACGCATTGGCACTTGGTCCGGCGATGGGGCGTCCAGTTTCCCGGATTAGTGCAAGTGCCGTTTCATTGGCCGGTATTCGCACTGCAATTGTGCTCAAGCCCGCACATGCACTTGTCGACACCGCGGACCGAGGATGCCGCGGCAATATCATTGTGAGCGGTCCTGGCCAGAATTCACGGGCCAATTTTTTCGCGCGCTCGTCCAATTCCGCGATGCGGTGGGCGCCCTCCACGTCCGCCACGTGAATGATCAGCGGGTTGGACTTCGGACGCCGCTTCGCTGCGTACACGGCTTCGACGGCAGTATCGTTTGTTGCATCGGCCCCCAGCCCGTAGACGGTCTCTGTCGGAAAGGCGACCAGCTGTCCTGCTCTAAGCAGCGCGGCGGACTTCCTGATCGTTGTCTGCGACACCTGCTCGATCACAGCGAGATCGGGGGTGATGCGCCCACTCTTGCTCACGCATTCCTCCTGGGGGTCGTATCTCGAGAGTTACCAAGACGTCTCATCACTGAGGTTCTACCGCAGCGATGGTGTTGGAATCCTCTGAAATTTGTCAGCACTCAGGCGGTACTTTGCCCACGTCACCATTCCGTGCCATATGTAATTCGATTGCATTTAAATGTCCTGCACTCACGAGGAATGCAATGAGCGATTACGTAGCGCCAGTCCGTGAAATGCGTTTCGTCCTCGACGAAATAGCGAGCCTTGAGGCGCTCACCGGACTTCCGGGTTATGAGGATGTAGCGGCTGATCTCGTTGATGCCATCCTCGGCGAGGCGGGCAAATTTGCCGCGAACGAACTCGCGCCCATGAACCGTTCAGGGGACCTGTCGGGTAGTCGGCTCGAGAACGGAGTGGTGTACGCCCCCGAGGGGTTCAAGGAAGCCTACAGCAAATTTGTCGAGGCCGGGTGGTGCAGCGTGGCGTTCGATCCCGAGTACGGGGGGCAGGGGCTGCCGCGGGCGGTCAGTACAGCGGTCAGTGAAATGGTCGCGGCATCAAATCTTTCGTTCAGTCTGTGCCCGATGCTCACCCATGGCGCTGTCGACCTTCTGATCCATCACGGAACAGAGGCGCAGAAGCAAACATACCTGGCGAAAATGATCAGCGGTGAGTGGTCCGGCACCATGAACATGACAGAGCCTCACGCCGGTTCTGATGTTGGCGCTCTCAAGACTCGCGCCGTGCCAGAGGGCGACCACTACCGGATTACCGGAACGAAGATCTTCATTACCTGGGGCGAGCACGAGATGGCCGACAACATCATTCACATGGTGTTGGCACGCACGCCTGACGCGCCACCCGGATCGAAGGGAATTTCATGCTTCATTGTCCCGAAGTACCTGGTCAATGCGGACGGATCCCTGGGCGAGCGAAACGATCTTCGCTGTGTCTCGCTCGAGCACAAGTTGGGAATCAATGCGAGCCCCACCGCGGTCATGTCATTTGGGGATTCGGAAGGTGCCATCGGATACCTGATTGGTGAGGAATACGACGGTATGCACTGCATGTTCACCATGATGAACATGGCGCGCCTCGATGTTGGTCTCGAAGGAATCGCTATCGCGGACCGCGCTTACCAGCAGGCTCTTTCGTACGCCCGGGAACGTGTGCAAGGGCGCCCGGTGGATGGGTCTCGGAAGGATGCGGTACCCATCATCCAACATCCGGACGTGCGTCACATGTTGATGACGATGAAGGCGACGACCGAGGCCGCGCGGGCACTGGCCTATTTCACGGCCGCGCATCTTGATATTGCCGAGCGTCACTCCGAGGAGGGACAGCGCCGCAAAAGCCAGGGGTTGGTCGAGTTGCTGACGCCGGTGGTCAAGGCGTGGGCGACTGACATCGGTGTCGAAATGGCGTCCATCGGTGTTCAGGTGCATGGCGGCATGGGATTCATCGAGGAAACCGGTGCCGCCCAACATTACCGCGATGCCCGTATTACGCCGATTTACGAAGGAACCAACGGTATTCAGGCCCTGGATCTCGTGGGACGGAAATTGACGTACGATGACGGCGTCCATGTGCGTCGATTGCTGGATGATATGCGAGCGACCGTCGGCGATCTTGGTTCGGGTTCCAATGGAACTTCGGATCTGGGAGATCGCCTGGCGGCGGCCGTTGAAGATCTCGCGGCGGCGACCGACTGGATGATCGAAACCCGCGGTGCAGGCGCCGCCAACGATTGGGCGGGTGGCGCCACCGATTACCTGCGCATGCTGGGCGTGACGACAGGGGGCTACCTGATGGCGCGCGCGGCGCTGGCTGCGGAACGGCGTTTGGCCGATGGCAGTAGTGATCGCGAGTTCCTCAGTGCCAAAATCGCGACGGCCCGGTTTTATGGAGATCATGTTCTACCGCGTGCCGGTGCCTTGCTCGGTCCGGTGACGCGTGGCGCTGAGCTCTTGTTTGCCATCGAGCCGGAACACATGGCGAACTAGTCGCAGCCTGCGAACCCGTCGCGGATTGCGTCATTCCACTTTAGCCTCGGAGGACTCAATGACCGATGCGGTAACCCAAGACGTCGCCGATAACATCCTGACGCTCACCATGAACTGGCCGGACCGGCTCAACGTTTTGGGCGGCGATATGGTTGACGGTTTGGCGGCGGGTTTCAAACGGGCGGATGAGGATCCGGACGTTCGCTGCGTGATACTTCAAGGCGCAGGCAATCACTTTTGTGCCGGTGGAGACATTCAATTGATGCAGGATTGGGTGACTGCAGATGTTGAAACCCGGCAGGAACAGTTTCGGATGTTCATCGAACGGTTTCACGTCGTCGTCAATGCCATGCAAACGCTTTCCAAACCGGTCATCGCCAGCGTCCATGGTGCGGTTGCCGGTGCCGGGTTGTCGATCACCATGGGTTGTGATCTTGCGATCGCGGCGGACGATGCCGTGTTTACACTTGCCTATATCAAGATTGGGACCAGTCCGGATGGGGGCGGCACCTACTGTCTTCCGAGAATTGTCGGACTCAAAAAGGCTATGGAGATCGCCATGTTGGGTGACAGGTTTGATGCTGAAACCGCCCTGTCACTCGGCATCTTGAACAAGGTCGTTGCGCCCGCTGACCGGGAGCAAGAGAGCAGATCTCTGGCCCTGCGCCTGGCGGAAGGCCCAACGATTGCCCTGGGGCGCACAAAGGCGTTGCTGCAGGCGTCGTTGACATCGGATCTGGAAGTCCAGTTGAAGGCGGAGAAGGAGAGCTTTGCCCACTGCGCGGCCACCGATGACTTTACCGAGGGCATGATGGCGTTCATGCAGAAGCGGCCTCCGGAATTTCGCGGCGAATAGGTTGGTGTCGGGTGCGCAGGCATTCCGGGCCAAGTTGAATTCAAGCGTGCGACATGATGTAGTCGCGCGGGATTGATCAAGTTGTTTTGGCCTTGCCGCGCGTACCGGATCATGGTCCGCGGGGGTGCAAATTCGGACGATTTGGCAGATCAGACGAACCGGAGAGGACGATGTTCAGAACGCGTGTAACCGAATTATTCGGGATCGAGCATCCGCTCGTTCAGGGCGGACTTCAGGGCGTGGGCAAGGCCGAACTGGTCTCCGCCGTCGCCAATGCGGGAGCCTTGGGTTTCCTTACGGCGTTGACCCAGCCGACGCCTGAAGATTTGGCTAAGGAAGTCCAGCGGACGCGCGATATGACTGACCAGCCGTTCGGCGTCAACATAACGATTTTGCCGACCCTGACACCGGTCCCTTACGACGAATACGCTCATGCTGCGGTTGACTCGGGTGTGAAGATCATCGAGACGGCAGGTCGTAATCCCGAGCCCCTGATGCCCATCTTCAAGGCGGCGGGCGCGAAGACGCTGCACAAGTGCACATCGGTACGGCACGGCTTGAAAGCGCAAAGCATTGGTTGCGACGCAGTTGGCATTGACGGGCTCGAATGCGCAGGTCATCCCGGCGAGGATGATATCCCCGGCCTCATCCTGTTGCCCGCCTCGGCGGACCAGATCGAGATTCCCATCGTGGCTTCGGGCGGATTCGCCGATGCGCGGGGTCTGGTTGCAGCTCTGGCGCTCGGCGCAGATGCGATCAATATGGGCTCGCGGATGGTGGCGACCCAGGAAGCGCCGGTCCATGACAACGTCAAGCAGTTCATGGTCCAGTGCACGGAGCGCGATACGGTTTTGATCCTTCGCAATCTGCGCAACACCGCTCGAATTCTTAAGAACAGCGTCGCTGAAAAAATTCGGGAAGTGGAGACAACGAACCCTGATCACACGATCGAGGATCTCATCCCCTACGTATCCGGCGAGAAAAGCCGCGAAGTCCTCGAGACCGGCGATCTCGACCTCGGGATCATTTGGGGCGGACAGACAGTTGGACTCATCGAAGACGTCCCCACTGTCAAAGAACTCGTCGATCGGATCATTTCCGAAGCGACGGAGATCGTGAACGGTCGTCTCGCGGGTCTTTTACCGGCAGAGCAAGAACGCGTTCCGGCGTAACCAGGCGTCCGGGCCTCAAACCTGCAGCTCAGGAACCTCGTCATGACAGAGCACAGTTGGCTGAAGAGTTACCCCGACAGCGTGGATTGGAACATGCCGATAACCGCGAAAGCGCTCTATACGCTTTTCGATGACGCCGTCGACAAGTTCCCGCAGCGCCCGTGTCTCGATTTTCTGGGCAGGGTTTACAGCTACACCGAGCTCGACCAACTCATAAACCGGGCGACGGCTGGTTTTCAGAAACTGGGCGTCGGTAAAGGCATCAAGGTTGGCCTCTTCCTGCCCAATTGCCCGCAGTTCGTGGTGTGCTACTACGCGATTCTGAAAGCGGGCGGCACCGTTGTGAACTACAGCCCGCTCTACTCAGAGCCGGAGCTCTTGCAACAGATCGAGGATTCCCAGACCGACATCATGGTCACCCTCAACCTTGTGGCGCTCTATCCAAAGGCGCAAGCCATGCTCGAGCAGAGCCGGTTGAAGTCCCTGGTTGTCGGTACCATGAGCGAAGTGCTGCCATTTCCCAAGAATTGGCTGTTTCCGCTGGTCAAGCACCGCGACGTCGTGCGGGCCCCGAACGAACCCAGCCACATTCCCTTTGAGGAGTTGATCAACAACGACGGCGCCTACGAACCCGCCACAATCGATCCCGACAAGGATGTGGCGGTGTTGCAGTACACGGGCGGCACCACGGGCGTACCCAAAGGAGCCATGCTGACTCACGCAAATATCTACACGAATACCGTCCAGTGCGGGGTCTGGTTCCCGGGACTCGAACCTGGTGTCGAGCGAATCATGGGGGTGTTGCCGTTCTTCCATGTCTTCGCCATGACTGCCGTCATGAACATGAGCATCTATATCGGTGCGGTGATAATCATGCACCCACGTTTCGAACTCGACGCGGTCCTGCAAGACATCAACAAGAAGAAGCCCACCGTGTTTGACGGTGTGCCGACCATGTTCGGAGCCATCAATGCGCACCCCAAGCTTCAGGAGTTTGATCTCAAGTCCATCAAAGCCTGCATTTCCGGTGGAGCTCCGCTCCCCGTGGAGGTCAAGCAGCGTTTCGAGCAACTTTCGGGCTGCAAGTTGGTTGAAGGATACGGCCTGACTGAGTGTTCTCCGACCGCGACCTGTAATCCGTTCACGGACCAGGCCAAGGCCGGCTCGATTGGTCTTCCTTTACCAGGAACGGCGATCGAGATTGTCGATCGTGAAGATCCAACGAAGGTTCTGCCCCAGGGCGAGACCGGTGAGATCTGCATCACAGGGCCTCAAGTCATGGCGGGCTATTGGCGAAACGAAGAAGCGACACGTGAGGTCATCGTCGATGGTCGGCTGCGCACGGGAGACGTCGGATACATCGACGAAGATGGCTATACGTTCATCATCGATCGCATCAAGGATCTCATTCTCGTCAGCGGCTTCAACGTCTACCCCCGGAATGTCGAGGATGGAATTTACCAGCACCCTGCCGTGGAAGAGGTGACAGTGATTGGTGTTCCCGACGAATATCAGGGTCAGAGCGTGAAGGCCTTCGTGAAATTGAGGGAAGGGCAGGCGCTGACCCAGGAGGAACTGACCGCATTCCTCAAGGAGAAACTAGGCCGTCACGAATTGCCTAAACACATTGAGTTCCGCGACGCCTTGCCCAAAACGATGATTGGCAAGCTCTCCAAAAAAGAACTCGTGGCAGAGGAACAGGCGAAGATCGAGGCCGCAAGTTCCTGACAACCTGAAAAGTTGGGTTTGCGCAGGTCCTATTCTGCCGCCTGAACGCCCTTGTCGCGATGCCTGGTTTCCAGGGCCGTTAGCCGGCGCGCGATATAGCCCGCGGGCCGCGTGTAGCGGGCGAGCAGCAGGTACAGTACTGGTATAGCGAACAGGCTCAGCAGGGTTGCAAAGCTGACGCCGCCGATGATCACGGTGCCAAGTGCGCGCCGGGCCTCGGCGCCCGCGCCGCTACCGGTGGCCAGGGGTATGGCGCTGAATGCAGTTGCGATGCTGGTCATCAGGATCGGGCGCAGGCGGGTGATCGAAGCTTCGCGAATCGCCTCATGCAGTTCGCGTCCCTCATCCCGCATCTGATTGGCGAATTCGACGATCAGAATACCGTTCTTGGCGGTGAGACCGATCAGCATGACCATGCCGATCTGGCTGTAGATGTTCAGTGATAGTCCTAAGATCAGAATCGACCCCAGGGCACCGGTGACCGCCAGCGGTACTGTGAGCATGATGATAAGGGGGTGGACGAAGCTCTCGAATTGGGCTGCGAGCGCAAGAAATACGATCAGCAACGCCAGTCCGAACGTGACGAAAAGGGAGGTTGACGACTCGTTGAACTCGCGTGACGCGCCATCCCAGCTGACACGCGCGGTCACGGGAAGCTCTTCGACACCGATTTCGGTTAATTGTTCGATGGCTTCGCCCATGGTGTAACCCGGCGCGAGTGAGGCCGTGACGGTGATGGCGCGCATGCGGTCCACGCGTTTCAATTCTCGAGCGCCTGCGGTCTCTCGGAATGAAACCAGGTTAGAAAGGGGGATCAACTCCTCGTTGGTTCGCGATCGCACGTAGATGTTGCTCAGATCGCCGGGTCGAGTGCGGTCTTCCGCGCGGGCCTGCAGCACCACGTTGTAGAGCTTCCCGCCCACGTCGACCGTTGTGACGAACCGCGCACCCAGCATGGTTTCGAGAGTGCGCCCGATGTCATCGATCGAGACGCCCAGATCGGCCGCGCGGTTCCGGTCGATGTCGACAAGCAGTTG
>DEBC01000154.1:0-2886 GCA_002348365.1 Alphaproteobacteria bacterium UBA2966
ACCCGTGCACGTTTCAAAGGCAGGGATTAGATTGAACTATTAGTGTCGAATACTCGCAGCGCTAGAAGTGATGAATGCCGTGAGTGTGTCTTGGGAATTGATGCAAACTTTTTCTGAATTCAAATTTGCCCCGTTACAACCCATACTCTCGAAACATGGCGTAATCGACAGCACGGCCGATCCCACGGCGCAATCCTTCCAGGCGATAGCACTGTCCTGCCGCGATGTTGGCGAGATTAACCTCCGCTCCGAACTGCTTGATGATTTTGCCGTGTTGCTCCGGAAATCGATATGGGTCTCCCTCGATCAGGGCGTGGAGGAACCAGGATTGATCGGAGAGTTTAGAGAATTCGTCGGGTGAGGCTTCTTCAAGAACATCAAGCTCGCTCTGTTCCAGGATCACGTGGTGGGCGCCGGCATCCATCGCGCCCTGGATCATGCCGCCCACTTCATCCAGATCGAACGGCGCCTCGGGATTCTTGCGGCCGAACTCCCAGATGACCTGAAAACCTCGCTGCGTGGCGTGTGCGATGTAATCGTGCCGTTGGTCCGTCTCGAAGGTCACGTAATTCTCCGAGATTTCGAGGGCGGGCACGCCAAGCCGCTCGACGTGATCGAGCATGTCATCGATCTGATCCTTGAGGTATGCGTATTCGAAGAGTACGCCGCCCGTGTAGGGCGTCACGTCGTTGTCACGGTAGATGGCAACGTTGGCTTTAACGGCGTCCTCCGGCATGACAATGGCGTTGAGGGCATAAACTTTGGCGAAGTCGATGAATGGGGCGGCACACGCCATGAGATCGCGCAGGCCGTTCTCGCCGGTCCAGCCCATCTCGTCTGGGCCGAAATCGATCATTGCCGTGATACCCGCTGTGCGGGGCTTTTCCGAACGGGGGGGTGGTGCAAAGGTCATCGCGTCCTCCATCATGCGTGACATCACTCAGCATTCTTTTGAGGTGAAGGCAACTACCGACGATGAAGATTAACGTCAAAGGCTTTGAGGTTCCGGCTCTCGGTCTGGGAACCTATTCTCTTCGCGGAAGCCGTGCGGTTGAAATCGTGACGGCAGCGTTGGACATGGGATATCGACATATCGACACGGCCCGCATGTACGGGAATGAGCGCGAAGTCGGGCAGGCGGTTCATCACTCAACTGTTGATCGAAGTGATGTGTTTATTACGACAAAAATATGGCCTGACGATCTCGCGTACTCCAATGTTCTCAGTTGTGCCGACGACAGCTTGCGGAACCTGAATACTGATTATGTCGATCTCTTGCTGGTCCATTGGCCAAGCAAGAGTATTCCCTTGAGCGAAACACTGCCGGCATTCGAGCAGGTACGAAAAGCGGGCAAAGCGCGGTTGATAGGTGTCAGTAACTTCAATACGGCGATGATGGCGGAAGCGGTCGAGCAGCACGGCGTGGACATAGCCTGCAATCAGGTGGAGTACCATCCGCTAATGTCTCAACGGCGCGTGCTCGACCGGGTGCGCGACTACGGCATGATGCTGACAGCATACAAACCGATCGCCGAAGGCCAAGTGCTGCAGGAACCTATCCTGAATAGGATTGGGGATCAGCATGGCAAGACGGCGGCACAGGTGTCCCTGCGCTGGCTTATTCAACAACAAGCGGTTGCGGCAATACCGAAGACCGGCAACGTGGATCGCTGCCGCGAGAATCTTGAGATTTTTGATTTTTCGCTGACGACCGAAGAAATGGACGAGATCTCAACCCTCCAGGCCAGAAATCTGCGTCTCTTGGATGTCAGTCTGGGTCCGGTGTGGGATCAACCATGAAGAATCCAGTGACCCGTCTCGCTACACCGGTCGCGCTATTCACTGGGATCATGTTGGCAGTCGTGGCATTCGCCGCCCCCAGTTCCGAGGATCCACCAGAAATCTCTGGCGAACAAAGGGCCTATGCCCTCTGGCAGCAGGGCTACCTGTTTCATATCAGAGGCGATTTCGAGGCTGCTGTTGTTCAATTTCGAAGATCGATAGCGGTTCATCCCACTGCGGAGGGCCACACATTCCTCGGATGGTCACTGAGCAAATTGGGGAAGATCCAAGAGGCGCTGTCGGAATGCAAGAAGGCCATCGCGATCGATCCCGAGTTTGGCAACCCGTACAACGATATTGGGGTTTACCTGATCGATCTCGGTCGACCTGATGAGGCGGTTCCCTGGCTGGAGAAAGCAACTAAAGCCAAACGGTACTGTTTCTACCAGTTTGTGCATTTCAATCTCGGGCGGGTATTGCTGATGCAAGGCAAGCTGGAAGCTGCACGCATCGAATTTCAGAGGTCTCTGCGGCACGACCCAGATTATGTGCCCGCCAAGATGGCTATCGAGTACCTGGATGCTGAAATCGGCAAGTCGCTTTGAACCTACCAATTTGCCGGAAGCAGGTGGGAGCGTTTGGCTCCCCGAATGGGCAGGCAACCAGGACCGCCGCCCTGATGAGCGAACCCTCGAACTCTCGGCTTCGTCGCGTTGAACCAGTACCACAGGGGTGCACCATCGTAATGACCTTTATGATGGAACGAGCCAGCATCGCCCAGAGGCTCCTCCAGGCTCGCAATTATCCTGTCACCCAGGCCTTCGCGGTTTCGTAGCCGGACCCAGTACCGCCGGTCTTCGCCCCAATCCAGTTCGAAGCACATCAGCGCCCCCCAGGGTTTACGGTCCCTGCCGGTATCCGATGTGACCGGAAGGTGCGGCAATTCCTCGACCAGGGTGCGCCAGTGTCTTGACTCGATCGGGAACACGTTTGGTCCGATTGTGTAGTAGACCGCTCGTAGTTCGGTTTGTGGCAACTGCGACACGTGTTTGAGTGTGACAGACGCCTAGCTTTGCCAGAGGTGTATGCCGAGAATGACAACGG
>DEBC01000154.1:3281-3719 GCA_002348365.1 Alphaproteobacteria bacterium UBA2966
CACGTCACCAGCGTTATTGGTGATCCGGATGTCGGACAAGGACGCTAATTCTAAGCCCAGAACCTATCGAACCGGTTAACGCAGCGTCGCGACAGCTGTTCCCCTGTTCTATGCAGCTTCGCGCTTGTAGCCATCGTACTCCATGAAATGGGCGGTTTCTGTGGCGGCCTTTTCGCCGCACAGGCGAGCGACAATGTGCAGTGACATATCAATGCCTGCGGAAACGCCGGCCGAGGTCACGACTTTTCCGTTGTCGACAAAGCGACGGTTGTCATGGACGGTGGCAGCTGGTGCCATTTCCTTGAGTTCGTCGATGGAAACCCAGTGGGTCGTGGCCTCCAACCCGTCGAGAAGCCCCGCTTTGGCCAATATGCGCGCGCCCGTGCAGACTGACAGCACGAGTTCTGCCGCCTCGGCTCTGGCCGATACCCAATCGAC
>DEBC01000154.1:4114-4296 GCA_002348365.1 Alphaproteobacteria bacterium UBA2966
GGGCAATCGGCAAATGTGTGGTGTGGCTCCACCCTGAAATCGTTGCGGCCCGCGATGGTATTCGCGGATTCTGCGATCAGGTAGACATTGAAAGCGCCGGGGTCGATAACCTCTCCGGCGACGGAGAAGACTTCATACGGGCCCGCGAAATCGAGGACCTCGACCCCATCGAAGACCACGAT
>DEBC01000122.1 GCA_002348365.1 Alphaproteobacteria bacterium UBA2966
GGTTGGGCTTCGCGATACGAGGTCGATCACGCAATCGGTCTTACGCGTGTTTCGTGGCGGTCTCTGGCCCCACCACTCGCCGGGTTCAGTCGCCGCAGGTCACTGTTGTCGGGAAGTAGTGCCGCAAAGCCTCTGCCGCTGGACCTCCCACCGTCCGCTTCCATGGAGATCAATCAATTCGACGAGCCGCCGGGCCGAAGATATCCGCCGCTGGACCAGCGCCTCTTCGGCACCTTCTTCCGCTGCCCTGCGCGCAAGGTCGTCATAAAGAATGACCGCAGCCTCGAGGAAGAATTCACCTGCTTTGCGCCGAATTTCTGTCATCAGATGGTCTTGCTATGACGCGGTAGTCAATGTCCACTCGACGATCCGACGCAGAACCTTGCCCAGCGCCGCATCGAATGCACGGACAATGTCCCCCATGCTGCCACTATCCGCCTCTACCCTCGCCTCGAACGCCTTGGAGGCAATGATTTGACGACGTGGCTGCTTGATCAGCTTGGCGTTGATCTTGACGTGCGCAGTCGGCGTGGACAGACCCTTCCGGTACTCTGCCTGAAACTCACGGAGGTCGCTCTTGAGGTTAAAATCTGACCGAAGTCCGATCGCCTGACGGCCGATCGCAATAATTTTCCCTGAATTTTCGAAAGATTCGACGATCAGGGTCTGCACCATTTGTGGCGCGCGTTCAGCCCAGCGAGCGTCGGCGTAGTATTGCAGCTGGATCGGATCACGAGTCAGCGCGATGCTGGGCGTGGCGAGACCGCTCGGCGCCACAGGCAGTTCAACGACCAATTGCCACTTCACAACAGGAATTTTTTCGCTGAACGTGCTTTTCGGTGACAACATGTAAAGCCGTGCCGGTGTTCCCATTCCGGGCAACCCGGCGCACCCAGCCTGCGACAAAACGGCAACGGCGGTGACCGCCCACAACACAAGAGGAAGCAGATTTCGTTTCTTCATTTATTGTGCCTCAAACCCCTGCGATGAATCCCCAAATAGGAACTGTGCTGGATCGCTCTCCAGGCGATCCGCGACACGCGTAAGGTTGCCCACCATCAGCCGCATCTCCGTAACAAGACGAGTGAACTCGTACAAGCCCTCCCCAAGGAAATCCGTGACGGTCTCATGATTGTCTTCCATGACCCGATCCAGCTGCTCACCAACCGCCGCAAACGAATGGGTCGCTTTTCGGACGTCGCCGATCAGCAGGCGCACGTCGTTGTCCATGATCGCGTCGGCATTTGAAACCGCGCCACGGACAACTGACATCGTCGAATCCGCACCTTCCGCGACGCGTTCGACTTCGGCAAGCAGTCTCTCAAGGGCCACATTCACATTGACTGCCGCCAATCGCATCTCATCGCTTGTTTCCGCAATGTTGGTCAGGATGCCGTCGATATCCCCGCTGCGTTCCGCCAGCGTCGAAGAAAGAATCTGCATGTTGCGCAAGGTGTCTGACATCGCCGCTCGATTATCGGCATTAAATACTTTGGCGGCTTCACCCACGAGAAAGATGAAGCGATTGATCAGCTCCGGGGCGCCCGCGAACAACTCCTCGAACTGAGATGGTTTTGAGGCGATCACGGGCAACCGCTGATCTGAATGGACTTCCAGCGCCGGACTGGCGGCCGAACCGCCGGTCAGCTGCACGTACGACACGCCCGTAATGCCCTGGAGTTCGAGCTGCGCGACCGTATCCTCTTTGATCGGTGTACTGCCACCCACCTCGATCGTCACGCGAACCCGATTGGGGCTTTGTGGGTCGATGGCAATTTCCTTTACCGAGCCAACGGGCACACCCTTGTATCGGACCTGCCCTGCGACGCTGAGGCCCGATACGGAACCGTCGAAGTAGATGTCGTATCGCGCAAATTCTCGATCAATTTCGATTTTCGCCATCCAGATAACGAATCCAAAAAACGCCACGACCGTGGCCAGAACGAAACCGCCGATAAGAAGGTGATTGGCGCGCGTTTCCATATTATCTGCTCTACAACCAACCGAATTCAGGCGCCCACGACCGCGCGCGCACGGGGACCGTGGAAGTACTCGCGAATCCATGGATGTGAGTGCTGCAGCATCTCCTCCATGGTACCGATCACCATAACACGCTTCTCCGCGAGTACCGCAATTCGGTCACAGATGGCATGCAGTGAATCCAGGTCGTGTGTCACCATGAAAACGGTAAGACCCAGAGCCTGCTGCAACTGCTTGATCAGTTCGTCGAATGCCGCCGCGCCTATCGGATCGAGCCCCGCCGTGGGTTCGTCGAGAAACAGGATTTCGGGATCGAGGGCCAGCGCGCGCGCCAAGCCGGCACGTTTCCGCATCCCGCCGGACAATTCCGAAGGAAACTTGGGTCCGGCCTCAGCGGGAAGCCCTGTCATGCTGATCTTAAGGGCCGCAATTTCATCTATGAGATCGGGCGGCAGGTTGGAATGCTCTCTTAACGGCACCTCAACGTTCTGAGCGACGCTTAGGCTGCTGAACAAGGCGCCATCCTGGAACAGAACGCCCCAACGCTCTTCGAGCATCTCACGTTCTGCTTCGGACAACGATGTCAGATCCTGGCCGAAGACTTCGATTCGGCCGGCAGCCGGACGGTTAAGACCGACAATTGTCCGCAACAGCACGGATTTGCCCGTTCCGGAACCGCCAACAACTCCAAGCACCTCACCGCGATTCACATCGAGATCGAGACCGTCATGTATGACCTGGCTCCCGAACTGATTGCGCAGTCCCCGCACGCGAATGATGGCATCTGAGGTGTCAGCCATGACCTTGGATCAGATACCAATGAAAGCGAAGAAAATGGAAAAAATGGCGTCGACGACAATCACCAGAAAAATTGATTCGACGACAGCACGTGTCGTTTTCTGGCCCACACTTTCCGAGGATCCCACCACCTGAAATCCCTCGAAGCATCCCAGCATTGCGATGATGAACGCAAACACGGGGGCTTTGATGATCCCGACCCAGAAGGTCCATGGGCCAAGCGACGCGTGGAGGCGCTCGAGGAACAGGCCAGGGGAAATATCGAGCGTGATCCAGGCCATGAGTGCGCCACCGAAAAGTCCGATAATGTCAGAGAAGAATGCCAGGAGTGGCAGCGTGAAGACGAGAGCGAGTACGCGCGGCACCACCAGCACTTCCATGGGATCGAGGCCCAACGTACGCATGGCATCCACTTCCTCGTTTACCTTCATCGAACCGATCTGTGCGGTGAAGGCGCTACCGGATCGCCCTGCTATGACGATTGCCGTGAGCAGGATTCCGATCTCACGCAGGATAGATATCGCGATCAGATCGACGACGAAGACTTCCGCACCGAATTTTTGCAATTGGCTCGCGCCCTGATAGGCAAGCACGACACCGATGAGGAACGAAATCAGTCCGACGATCGGCAGAGCATTGAGCCCGACCTGTTGCATGTGATGCACCAGGGGCACCAGGCGCAGGCGCCGGGGCTGGGCCGCCGTCCGAGCAAGCGTGACGAATATGCTACCCAAGAAACTGATCAACTGCGCTGTCTCGGCAGCAATGTCGACCACTGATTCGCCGATCTGGGCGATCATGTTGACAACGGCATTTCCTTGGGGCGGTGCAATTTCGCAGGGATTATCGTTGCGTACGACTTCGTCCAACATCTCGGCCACGTTGGGCGTCGCGTTCGCTATTTCCACGGTCAGTCCCTGCGCCCGCAGCCCCTTGATGGCACGGTAGAGGACCCAGGCACCCGCCGTATCCATAACCGCGATGTCACTGGCGTCGATCTGAACAGCCTCGCCGGTGCTGATTTCAAGGCGACGCAACTTGGCGTCCAAATGGGCCGCATCGCCAATACCCCAGCGTCCACCCGCCCGCAACAGCCTCAAGCCTTTGCGGTGTTCCATCTTGAGCCAGGCAGCAGTAGCCGGACCTTGAATCGCATCTGTCTCGGTCGACATTACCGTTCAATCCTGCGACGTCGGCAAAATCCGCACGATATTATCTATATTCTGTGCGGTGTTCGCTCCCTTCACGGTCGCACGCCGGTCGTTCGCGATCAATATTGGGATGGGCGTACCCAACATGTCGGTGCGATGCCTGTCGGCGCCATGATGGCAAAAGACAGTTTCATGGTCACCGCGGGTGGTAAGACCGCACCGGGGCCCCTCTTCGTCATGGAGAAGATGTGGAAGGGCTTCAACGAGGAATCCGGTAACTGGAAGTACACGATGGTCATGCCTGACGGTTCAGTATTCGGAACCACTGGCGGCAAGGGATCGGCCAATGTTCAGTTCTGTGCGGACTGTCATTCGGCAGTGGATGATCAGGATCATCTCTACTTCCTGCCCAAGGAGTATCGGACGACCAGCAACTAACGTTGTTGTTCGTCCCGTCGGCCTGAATGACGGCGGTGCCAGAATTTCCTGGTACCGCCGTTGTCTTTGGCCCATTCAGTACCAGCTTAGATGGTTACAAGCGTCAGAGACGTGTGATACACACGGCGCAGAGGCGGGTATCAATTCTTAGATCCCGCCAAGCGAAGTCAATCTGGGAGATTGGTGCATGAAGGTTCGCAAATTTCTGGCTCTTGCAGCAGTTTTGTCATTGGCGGCCGTAGCCTCACCGGTGTTCGCCGAAGGTGACCCGGCAAAAGGGAAAAAAGTGTTTAAGAAATGCAAGGCTTGCCACACCCTGAAACAGGGCGGGAAGCACCGCGTTGGCCCTAACCTGTATGGCATCTTCGGACGTCAGGCAGGAACAGCGGAGGGCTTCAAGAAGTTCTCGAAAGGGCTCAAGACAGCTGGGTTTACCTGGGATGATGCCCTGATGGATCAGTACCTGACCAGCCCGAAGAAGATGATCAAGGGAAGCCGGATGGCTTTTCCAGGCCTGAAGAAGGAAGCGGACAGAGCAAACGTCATCGCCTACATGAAAAAGGAAGGGATGTAGCCGCAACCATTCGACAGATCCTGAAATGACAAACGCCGCTTGTGAAAGCGGCGTTTTCGTTTTTGTGCGCGTGTAAACCTTGCTGTTATTCCCGAACGACCATCACAGACACGGGCGCATGCCGAACCACACGAGCTGCATTCGGCCCCAGCAGATAGTCTTGTAATTCTGGGCGATGTGATGCCATCACGACTAAGTCTGCGCCAATGTCGCTCGCCTTGCTCAGTATCTCTTCATAGACAGTGCCGTTGGCAACGATCTGCTGAACCGATGTCCCGTCAGGCACGTTGGCGTCCACGACTTTGGCCAGAGCCGCCTGGGCTTGTTCCAGAGCTTTTTCCTCAAAATCAGCCGGTTCGCGAGGACGGGAGTCTTTAATCATTGGAAAACGAGAGGGCACCAGGGAGCATAGGAGTGGGGCCTATGCTTAGGTGTCCCGCGAGACACCCCCTGGCGCCCAGGAGCCGGTCTAGCCCCTGGCACGATCCACGCGAGGACCGTACGGAGCGGTTCAGCAATCGGGACATCCTGAAGGCGGAATAAATCCCGGCCGCAAAACCCCAATTCTCCCCGGGATCCAGTTCCTTAAGCGTCGCATGTCCCGAAGGACAGGTTACGCCAAGGCGTCGGCACCCCGTCCGAAGTCCAGCTGCACCAGCAATGCATCCATCCCCGGAGGAACAGACACCTCGATGAAGCAGCAATCCTCCGGAACGAATCGGGCTTCCATCGATCAGGAGATTCCCCGAAGGGCTCCTCCTGAAAGACGAGAGACCCGATTTGGGTCGGAGGTCACCGGACGTTTTCGCTTCCGAAGGAAACAATTAGCCCAGGATCCGAACCCAGGTCGATGTTTGAGCCGCTCCCTGACCCGCCTCTCCCCGAAGAGATCCACGGCCCACTGAACAGCCCCGCACCGACGGGAGAACTCGCCGTTCCAAATCGAATGGAAGCATCCTTGCGGTCACTTCCACTCGATTGAAGCCCTGTCCGATCGGCATACTCCCAACCTGATGGTTGATCGCGTCACCGTCCCGACTAAAGGACTTCCACGTATTCACGTGCAATTAAAGTATTGCGAAACAAAAGTAAGGTCTTCAAGAAAAAATGGACAGTAGATACAAAAAAGTTGTGCATAAATACATTCCCCTGCCCCAATGCACACACATTTTATCCACAGATTTATTCACACTGTCCTTAAGTTGTTATTTCGAGATTGTTGGGCACAAAATATGCCTGGGTTCGGCAAACTCCACCCTGAAAATGGTGCGACCCCTCATCAATGGTTCCGCCAATAATCAGCACGAACACTGCTTTGGTTGCGCTCATCGCCGCTAAATGGGACAGTATCAGGAGTTCTAGGACGCGATCGAGCCCGGCTGAGGGATATTGAACTAGCTATTCGAAACCGAAACGGGATCCGGTTCGTGTCGCATTTTGGATTCGTGTATTTCAGCTTACCAAATGAGCATAATTCTCTTTAGGCCACTGCAACACCCGGTGTCGAATATCCGCCCGGCATTGCGCATAGCCGTGGTTGCCGCCGCGCTTTGCGGTCTGTTTGGCTCGGCTTCGGCTGCGACGTCACCACAGGGCGCGGCTCAATTCATTCAGTGGCTGGGCGATCAGGCAATCTCCACATTGGGTTCGACGAATTCGTCGCTCGAACAGCGGGAAGCATCGGTGCGCGAACTTATGCGCCATGGCTTCGACCTCCAGTTCATCGGCCGTTTCGTCTTAGGCAGGCATTGGCGCAAGGTGACACCCGATCAGCGGGCGCAATATCAGCAGCTCTTCGCCAGCTACATTTTGCAGACTTATTCTTCTCACCTTGGTGGTTACAGTGGCGAATCCCTTTCAATTAAGGGTGCGAAGCCGGCCGGATCGAAGGATGCAATCGTGCAAACCAGAATAGTCCGTCCGAGTGCCCCCCCTATCGACGCTGACTGGCGAGTGCGCGCCCAGGGGAACCAGTACATGATCATCGACGTGGCTGTGGAGGGCGTAAGCATGGCGGTCACCCAGCGGTCTGAATTCGCGTCCGTCATCAAGAATCATGGCTTTGACGGTCTCCTCGCCGCACTGCGCGCGCGAACCGACAAAATGCCGGCATCGGCCCACTGATGTTGGACCAACAGCGAGAAGCAGGGATGGTCGGCTCGAATCACAGTTCAGGCATGAAAGCACGACGCGCCAAAGCGGCGGTCTTGGCTTTCGTTCTGGTGTGCGGCGCATTGACCACCGCCAGTTCTACCGCAAATGCAGATTTTGATACCGGGTGGCACGCCTATCAGAAAACTGATTTCGCTGGCGCATTCAATGCCTGGCAACCTCTGGCACGTCAGGGAGATGCCCGGGCTCAATTCAACCTGGGAATACTATACGACCAGGGCAAGGGCGTTGCTCGGGATCCTGCACAAGCCATCCACTGGTGGCGATTGGCGGCCGAACAGGGAATGACCGCCGCGGAACACAATCTGGCCAGTCATTTCCTGGCCGGAGAAGGAGGAGACCCCGATTTTGAAGAAGCGCTCACATGGCTGAAGCGGGCTGCCGGACACGGCCTTGCGCGCTCTCAGTACACGCTGGGGAAAATATTTGGCTACGGTCTGGGAACGACCCGGGACATGAAATCGGCCGTGAATTGGATGCGCAAGGCGGCCGAGCAGGGTCATAAAGGCGCCCAGTACAATCTGGGCAAAATTTTCCGCGACGGTGACGGAATTTCGCCCAACATGGTGGCTGCCGTCTACTGGTTTCGGAGGGCCGCCAACCAGGGTCACGCCAGAGCCCAGAGCCGGCTCAGTACAAGATATGAACGTGGCGAAGGTGTGCAGGCAGATAATATTCAAGCGCTGTTCTGGGCTTTGCTCGCCGCAGATCAGGGTGAGCAGCTGGCGGTCGAAAACGTAGCGACCTTGCGGCGAAGTATGGAGCCAGCAGACGTAGAGTTGGCGGAACGTCGCGCGGCCACCTGGAAGGCAAAGCCTGAAGGGTAGAGTCGGCAACATGTGGGACATGGCGACAAGGGTCGGCGCACGGCCCATTATCTTGAACCTCGCGTTGATGGCGATCCTGGCCATGTGGCCCTCCGAGGCAAAGGCCCAGTCCTTATCGGAGATCGCTGCGTTCCTGAACTCGGTCGCAAGCCAGAACCGACAGTTCACGCAGCAGGAAGTCGCCACGGCGCAGCGGCTCGGCAACGCCTACCTTGCCGCCGATTACCAGCGACGCGGACTTCGGCGCCTCGAGACAGAGCTCGGGACTCAGACAATCCACTGGATTTCACGGCATCCAGCCCTTGCCCGTGAGATCACATCCGCCGCCGTCAACGCCGCACCAGAAATCCGGGAATTGCTCGCCCACCGATTGTTCTCGACGTTTCCCGGGTTGGCCTCTGAAGTCGCTGATGCGACCGGAATTGCGGCGCCGCCCGTGCCGCATCTCGTTGCCAGCGCGCCCCCCGTCACGGTTACGGCATCACCCCCGCTTTACGCTGCCGCACCCGCACCACGGCCGACATTCGCCACAGAGACGACAACGCAAGTGGTGGCGGGTCCTGTCACCGTGGAAGAAGACCTGTCAGCGATCGGCATCGAGGCCATCAGCGATCCCATCGAGCCCGTCAACCGTGTGATCTTCGCCTTCAACGACGGCCTGGACATAATGATTTTGCGGCCGATCGCTGCCATTTACGGTTTTGTTATGCCGGAAGTCGTGAAATCCGCGGTTCGTCGGATGTTCGACAACCTCAACCAGCCGGTCGTGTTCGCAAACGATCTGCTGCAACTTGATGTCATCGATGCCGGCGTGGCCGCCGGCCGCTTTGTGATCAACTCGACGGTGGGCGTTCTGGGCATCTTTGACGTCGCGCAAGTTGTTGGACTGGAGCCTCATACCGCCGACTTCGGACAAACCCTTTACTCCTACGGACTTGGTGCCGGTCCCTACATCGTGCTTCCGGTATTGGGGCCGAGTACGGCGCGGGATGCCGCTGGTATCGGAGTTGACGCTTTTTTGCAGCCGTTGACCTACATCCTGGATCCCGAGATCAACTTCGCTATTAAAGGCGTGAACGCCGTCACCGTGCGGGAAACGCTGCTTCAGCCGCTCGATGATCTGCGGGCGTCTTCGGTCGACTACTATGCGGCTCTGCGCGCAGCGTACTATCAGAATCGTGCTGTCGATTTGCGCAAGGGCCGCGGCGGCGATTCCAGTTCAGTCGACGCACTATTCGATCAGGCTGAATAGTGTCCTTCCCACTCCCCGCGATATATTGGTATGCGCATGAAATTCGGCGGATGGCGAGCACCACCTTTCCCCTCTCCAGAGATACTGCCGGGAGTATCTGATCCATGAACGACTATGGCTCCCTGGTCACATTGAATGAGCCAGCCTTCATTCATCCGACCACCTTGATCTATGGAAAGGTAACAATCGGGCCCGGATCGTCCATGTGGGCCAACACGGTTATTCGGGCGGAAAACGATGAAGTCGTGGTTGGCGCCAACACAAACATTCAGGACTTCACGATGATCCACGTGGGTTCATCCACACCTTCGATTATCGGCGACAATTGCTCAGTGACCCATCATTGCACCGTTCACGGCTGCGTCATTGAGGATAATTGCCTGATCGGGATCAATGCGACGATCATGGACGGCGCGATCGTCGGCGCGAACACCATCGTTGCCGGAGGGGCGTTTGTGACTGAAGGGACGATCATTCCCGAGAATTCCATCGTCGCTGGTGTTCCCGCCAAAGTCATCAAAACCCGCAACAACCGGGACGCCAACTGCTACAACGCCATCCTCTACAATCTCAACGCTGAGGCATACGCGCGCGGTGAGCACCGGGCGTGGGACGATATGGAGACCAACGCGGAGGCCAAGCGGCGCCTTGAATCTTTTCGGGCAGCGCACGGACCGGCGGAACAGTCCTAAACAGTAGCGGACGACAACGGAGCGAGCGAATGAGCGAAATTCAGATTGAACATCCTTATCTAATGTTCCTCGGGGACGCACGCGATCAGCTCGCTGCAAAAACGGCGGATGGGATTGCGTACTGGCGCCGTGATTGGTGTGTCGGTCAGTTGCGCCTGCCGGGATGCAACGCCAACATTGGTCTCCCCGACATGTCCATCGCCGATGCCGCCGCGCAAGGTGCGCGAACGCTGATCATCGGCGTAGCAAATGCCGGTGGCGTCCTGACGGAGACGTGGACGGATACGATCGTCGAGGCATTGGAGGCTGGTCTCGATGTCGCGAGCGGACTTCACATGCGAGTCGCGGAAGTTCCCGTCGTGAAGGAGACCGCGGACCGCCTAGGGAAGAACCTTTTCGACGTTCGCCATCCGACGCAAGAATTTGCGACGGGAAAAGGAACGCCGAGAACCGGCAAGCGGCTGCTGACGGTTGGCACCGATTGTTCCATTGGCAAGATGTACACGTGCCTCGCTATGGAACAGGACATGCATTCACGGGGCATGAAGGCCGATTTCAGAGCCACGGGGCAGACCGGGATATTTATCGCCGGAACCGGTGTCTCAGTCGATGCTGTGGTCGCTGATTTTATTTCCGGTTCGGTTGAGTGGCTTGCACCGGACAACGATCCCGATCATTGGGATCTGATCGAAGGTCAGGGGTCGCTGTTTCACGCGTCTTTTGCGGGCGTCACGCTGGGGTTGATACACGGTTCCCAACCTGACGCACTTGTCATGTGTCACGAACCGACCCGCACCAATATGCGCGGCCTCCCCGAATCGCCCTTGCCACCGGTGGATGTCTGTATCCGAGCCAACGTCGAGGCCGCTCATCTGACCAATCCCGACTGCCGGATGATCGGCGTCGCCGTCAACACGTCGGCGCTCGAGAACGGGGATGCCAGGAGCTACTTGGAGAATCTCGAAAAGAAAACCGGCCTCCCTTGTGTGGACCCCGTTCGGGATGGCGTTTCACGACTGGTAGATGCCCTTCCATGAGTGAACGGCGCGTCATCGTCCGTAAAGAAGAGTGGCCCATCGAGGGTGCCTTCACGATTGCGCGAAACAGCAAGACGTCCGCCGAGGTCATCGTCGTGGAAATTCATCAGGACGGGCAACGCGGCCAAGGTGAGTGCGTACCCTATCGGCGTTACGGTGAGACGTGTGAGGGAACGGCAGGCCAAATTGAAAAAGTACGCGAGGAATTGGAAAGCGGTGCCTTGGGTCGCACCGGTGTCCAGCACATGCTGGAGCCGGGAGCCGCGCGCAATGCACTCGATTGCGCACTGTGGGATCTGGAGGCCAAATTGTCGGGAATACCGGCGTGGCGACTTGCCGGACTAAGCGAACCTCAGCCTGTTACGACAGCGTTCACCGTCAGCCTCGACGATCCAGACGTGATGGCCGAAGTTGCCCGAGAGAATCAACATCGCCCTCTGCTCAAGCTCAAGCTCGGGGGCAACGACGATATTCAGCGCGTACGCGCGGTGCGCGAGGCCGCTCCCGACACAACATTGATCGTCGATGCCAATGAAGCTTGGACGCCACTTACCTTTTCCGAGTATGGCGGAGAGCTTGCGGAGCTTGGCGTCAAGCTTGTCGAGCAGCCGGTTCCTGCCGGTACCGATAGTGTGCTCGACGGTCTCGGACGGGCCGTCCCGGTCTGCGCGGACGAATCGATCCACGACACGTCGGATCTCGCCGAAGTCGCACGCCGCTACGACTTCATCAACATCAAACTCGACAAGACAGGCGGATTAACTGAAGCCCTTCGCTTGGTGGATGCCGCCCAGTCTGCGGGTATTGGAATCATGCTGGGTTGCATGGTTGGCACATCACTTGGAATGGCGCCGGCGTCGCTCTTGGCGAGTGTTGCGCAGTTTGTCGATTTGGACGGCCCGCTGCTACTGGCCGAGGATCGAGATCCTGGAATCCGGTACGTCGACAGCACCATGCATCCTCCACCTCCCGAACTGTGGGGCTAGGATACCCTTGGTCCTTCTCAAAGCAATCTGACAGTGAAATTACGAATACACAGGCTCCGGCCCCAACTCAGGTGCCTGAAAACTCCGTTTTGTCCGAAATTTCCATCGCGAAGGTGTTCCCCTTCCGGGCGGAATTCGCCATAGTGGCGCCCAACCGTAGCATGCCGGCTGGTGGGGTCCGGCGACGCGCGACCACACCATGACGGAGCATTCTCACATGTCCCTACCGGATGCCTCGGAAGCTTCCTTGGCAGTCTCACACCACGATATGGCCAATGCGATTCGCACCCTCTCCATGGACGCAGTCGAGGCCGCCACATGCGGCCATCCGGGTATGCCGATGGGTATGGCAGACGTGGCGACGATCCTGTTCACCAGGCACCTCCGATACGATGCCGAAACGCCTGGCTGGCCCGATCGAGATCGCTTCGTGCTGTCCGCTGGGCACGGCTCGATGCTCTTGTATGCCCTCCTTTACCTGACCGGAAATCCGGACATCAATCTCGAAGAGATCAAGAATTTCCGCCAGCTTGGAAGCAGCACTGCGGGTCATCCGGAGTACGGCCATATTCGCGGAATCGAAACGACCACCGGACCTCTCGGCCAGGGACTCGGAAACGCTGTCGGCATGGCGATCGCCGAACGGCACCTGGCAGCCAGGTTTGGTGAGGAACTCGTCAATCACCATACGTTCGTACTCGCCAGCGACGGCGATCTGATGGAAGGAATCAGCCACGAAGCCGCATCGCTTGCCGGTCACCTTCGATTGAGCAAACTCATCGTCCTTTTCGACGACAACGGCATCTCGATCGACGGTCCGACCGATCTTTCGGTCAGCGACGATCAACTCGCGCGATTTAGGGCCTATGGATGGGATGCGGAAAGCATTGATGGACACGACCCGGACGCCGTTGCGGCTGCCATCGACCGCGCCAAGAGCAGCGATCGGCCATCCTTGATTGCCTGCCGCACCACGATAGGATACGGCGCTCCCAACAAGCAAGGTACATCGGGCATTCACGGCGCGGCGATGGGAGCAGACGAAATTGCTGCAACACGTGAGGCGTTGGGCTGGGCATCACCCCCCTTCGAGATTCCTGAAGATATCCTGTCGGCCTGGCGTGAAGCAGGCCAACGAGGGGCCCAAGACCGGGAGGCCTGGGATCAGCGCCTCGGCAGCACGGATAAGCCGAAAGCGGATGAATACTGGCGCGTGATCAATGGTGTGTTGTCATCTGATTGGGAGGAGAGCCTTCTCGACTTCAAGCGGTCCCTGATAGATGAGGCACCCACGTGGGCCTCACGCAAGTCAAGCCAGGAAGCACTGGAGGTCATCAATCCCGACCTTCCTGAAACGGTTGGCGGTTCGGCTGACCTGACCGGGTCGAACAATACCAAGACCAAGTCATTCGAGCTTCTGACCGCCGACAACTATGGCGGCCGATACATCCACTATGGTGTGCGCGAACACGCCATGGGAGCCGTCATGAACGGCATGGCACTGCATGGTGGCATTATTCCCTACGGGGGCACATTCCTCGTGTTCACCGATTACCTGCGTCCGGCATTGCGCCTCAGCGCGCTGATGAAGCAGCGCACCATTCACGTCATGACCCACGATTCGATCGGGCTCGGCGAGGATGGACCGACTCATCAACCGATCGAGCATCTGGCCAGCCTTCGGGCAATTCCAAATGTGGCAGTTTTCCGCCCATCGGATGCGATCGAGACGGCTGAATGCTGGGCACTGGCCCTGAAGCGCTCCAACGGACCGTCGGTGATCGCCTTGTCCCGTCAGGGATTGCCTCCCGTCCGGACCAGCCATAGCACCGAGAACCTGTGTGAAGACGGCGCCTACGAGCTCTCGCCCGCCGATGGCCAAGCCAAGGCAACCCTCATCGCGACCGGTTCAGAAACGGCCATCGCGCTCGATGCACAGTCACGGCTGCAAGACGACGGGATCCCGACCCGTGTCGTGTCGATGCCATGCCAGGAGCTGTTTGACGAACGTTCACAATCTGACCGGAACGAGGTTCTTCAGCCGGGCACCGTCCGTGTCGCCATCGAGGCGGCCGCAACGATGGGATGGCATCGCTACGTTGGAGACAACGGCGCTGTGATCGGCATGGAGTCGTTCGGAGCCTCGGCACCGGCCAAAGATCTCTTCTCTCATTTCGGCATTACCGCGGAGGCCGTTGTCGACGCCGTGAAGGCCCGACTAACCTAGACATCAATTTCATCACTCGACGGAGAACATTCATGGCAGTGCGTGTCGCAATTAACGGATTTGGCCGGATCGGCCGCAACATTCTACGGGCTATTCACGAACGCAAGCGCAGGGACATCCAGGTCGTCGCCATCAACGATCTCGGCGCGGTCGAAACCAACGCGCACCTGCTACGTTACGATTCGATCCACGGGCCATTCCCCGGAATAGTCAGGACATTCAAGAATGCCATCGACATCGGCGGCGGCAAGATTACGGTCTGTGCCGAACGAGACCCGGCCGCCCTTCCATGGGGCGATTTGAAAGTCGACGTCGCCCTGGAGTGCACTGGTTTTTTCGCGAGCAAGGAAGCCGCTTCCAAACACCTCGATGCCGGTGCCAAGCGCGTACTGGTGTCCGCTCCGGCAAGCGGCGCCGACTTTACGGTCGTCTATGGCGTCAACCATACCAAGTTGCGCAAACGCCATAAGGTCATCTCGAATGCCTCCTGCACGACGAATTGCCTGGCACCGGTCGCCCAGATCCTTAACCAGACGGTCGGCATCGCCCAGGGTTACATGACCACTGTGCACGCCTACACCAGCGATCAGCGCATCCTCGACACGCTGCACGGCGACCTCCGCCGGGCGCGGGCGGCGGCGCAATCGATCATTCCGACATCGACGGGCGCTGCACGCGCTATCGGCCTGGTCCTGCCGGAACTTGAAGGTAAGCTCGACGGAGTGGCCGTACGCGTACCGACACCCAACGTTTCGATGATCGATTTCAAGGTTGTTCCCAACAAGAAGGCCAGTGTCGAAGCGGTCAATGACGCCATGATCAAAGCGGCAAAAGGACGCCTGAAGGGCGTGCTGGCCACCACGAACGAGGCGCTGGTATCGACGGACTTCAACCACAATCCCGCCAGTTCGACCTTCGACCTGACCCAGACCCAGGTCGTGGGCGGAAAACTCGTGCGGGTGCTGTCCTGGTACGACAATGAGTGGGGTTTTGCGAACCGCATGTGCGACACGGCAGCGGCGGTCGGCAAGCTAGGCTGAACATCATGGGCGGTTTCGCGACGCTCGACGATATCGAGGTCGCCGGAAAGCGGGTGCTCGTGCGCGCCGATCTGAACGTTCCGATGCGGGACGGGCAGGTTACCGATGCGACGCGAATTGAACGGCTTGTCCCAACGCTCCAACACCTCCGCGATCAAGGGGCCCGGATCATCGTGATGTCTCACTTTGGCCGCCCCAAGGGCAAGGCGGATGCGGCGCTTTCGCTCCGCCCACTTTCGGAAGCATTGTCCACAGCCCTTGATGGTCTCGCCATTCAATTCGCGGACGATTGTGTCGGAGAAGCGGCATCGGAGAAATCTGACAAACTGCAGGATGGTGATGTGTTGTTGCTGGAAAATCTGCGCTTCCATCCTGGCGAAGAATCCAACGACGCCGAATTCGCTGCCGCCCTCGCTGCCTTGGGCGATATATACATCGACGACGCTTTTTCCTGTGCACACCGGGCACACGCTTCGGTGGCCGCGCTGGCGGAACTGCTTCCTGCCGGTGCAGGCCGGGGCATGCAGGCGGAGCTGGACGCCCTGGAAAAGGCCCTTGGCTCTCCCGACCGACCGGTTGCTGCGATTGTTGGCGGGGCCAAAGTATCGACCAAACTCGATCTGCTGCAGAACGTGATCTCCAAGGTCGACTTTCTGGTTATTGGCGGCGCCATGGCCAACACGTTTTTGCAGGCTCAGGGTCTCGACGTCGGCAAGAGCTTGCACGAGCCGGAACTTGCCGAAACCGCGAGGGATGTGGTTGCCGCCGCCGAACGCGCCAGTTGTGAGATCGCGCTTCCCACGGATGTGGTCGTAGCTGCCACCCTTTCTGAAGGTGCTCCATGCGACGTTGTTGAGGTGGGATCGGTTCCTGCGGACATGATGATCCTGGATATTGGCCCCATATCCGCAGCCCATTTGGGCAAACGCCTGGCTGAATGCCGAACCTTGGTCTGGAATGGTCCGCTGGGTGCATTTGAGATTCCCCCCTTCGATGCCGCAACCAATGCTGTCGCCGCTGACGCCGCCCGCCTCACCAAAGCAGGGGAATTGCTCAGTGTTGCCGGGGGTGGCGACACCGTTGCCGCGCTCGCACATGCTGGCGTCGCCGAGGACTTCACATATCTGTCGACGGCGGGCGGTGCTTTCCTGGAATGGCTTGAAGGTAAGCCGCTTCCCGGTGTTGCGGCCCTGAAAAAATAGCCGTCAATCCCTTTACCCTTTTCAAGCGTCCGGAATTCTGGTGACATTAACCGGCAATTAAGCCGCATTCATTAATGTGCGGTGTGAGCAAATGCGGGGAAATTTGGTACTCGCGGGGCAGCCGAGCCGTGCCTGCGGGTGGATTCGTGTTTTAGCCGCGACGGTGAAGCGTACGCATTCGAACATGTCACCTAGGGACAGAGCCACGTTATTCCGGGAGTCGTTGCGCAGTTTCGTGTGCGACGTGCGGGGCGTCGTCGCCATCGAGTTCGCCCTCGTGATGCTGCCGTTCTCCCTGCTCATCTTCGGCATTATCGAGGTTGCGGTGCTCTACCTGGGAGCGATCTCCCTGGAGGATGGGGTGGCAAGCGCAGGGCGCGAGATCAGAACGGGCCGAGTTGCTGCCGCAGGAAATGGCGATCAGCAACTCGCCGCGTTCCAGCAGGCACTCTGTGCCGAGTTGGCCGCAGTTGTTGCCTGCAACAACAACCTGACGATCGAAGTGCGAACCTTTAACAGTTTCGCCGCCGTCACCTTTGCGCCCCTTATCGACCCCGTTACAGGTGAACTTGTACCAACGGTGTTCAATCCTGGTGGCGGCGGCAGCATCAACCTCGTCCGCGTTGCCTACAACTACAACATTATGACGCCGCTGCTCGGCCAATATCTCGGCCAAGGTTCCACAGGAACTAGAACGCTAGAGTCCGCCACAGTCATTCAGAATGAACCGTTCTAACGATGCGTGAGCTCTGGAAAACAATTGAACAAATCTGGCGCGACGTCCGCGGCGTCTCGGCGATCGAATTCGCCCTTATTCTTCCAGTTGGCCTTGTAATGCTCTACGGCGCTGCCGAATCGGGTTATGCGTTGCTCCTCGATCGCAAGGTCACGTCGGCAACCCAGAGTGTCGGCGATATCGTCGCGCAGCAGAGTTCAGTGACGCCCAACCAACTCACGGACATACTCAACATCGCCAATAACATCCTGCGCCCCTACCCCACGGACAATCTGGTGATCACTCTGGCCAGCGTCTCACAGAATGCGGACGGCAATCAGGTCCAGGACTGGGTATTCTCAACTCCCGGCGCAAACGCCCTGACCATCGGAAATATTCCGCAAGGATTGCTCAACGCGACAGGTGACAGCGTCATCATCACCATTACCAGCTACCCCTACGCACCAAACCTCTCCACCGACTTGTTCTCTGGATTTACTATTACGGACCGGGCGTATTTGCGGCCCAGGACTGGCGGGCAAGTCGCGCTCAACCAAAACTAAAGGAACACACCGTTTGGTCGATGTCACAAAGCCGATAACCCGCCCTCTGACGCAATTGTTCACCAATCGCAATGGCGCCGTTGCCATCATCTTCGCCTTGGCCCTCGTCCCGTTGACAGTGGCGAGTGGATTGGCGGTCGATTTGGGACGAGCCTACCTCATCAAGAACAGGTTGTCCTATGCGCTAGATGCAGCTGGCCTCGCCGTCGGATCGACCGTGAGTGACGATGCTCAGACTCTGCAAAGTGTGGCGCAATCGTTCTTCGATGCCAATTATCCGGCATCGGAACTCGGGATACCGGCAATACCGACCTTGACTATAAACGATGAGACCGGATTGATCACCGTGACAGCCACGGCCGACGTGAACACGCTGCTGATGCAGCACGTCGGCATCGACACGATCACGGTCGAAGCAAGTTCACAGATCACGCGCGAGACAACTGGCCTGGAAGTCGTAATGGCGCTGGACAACACGGGATCGATGTTTGGAAGCAAGCTTAGAGATTTGAAAACCGCGTCGAAAACATTGGTCGACATCTTGTTTGGTGATGATGAACAGTCCGACAAACTGTTCATCGGTGTTGTGCCGTTCGCGGCGACTGTGAACATCGGCACGAATAATGAAGCCCTGCTGACATCCCTGGATCAATCGGAATACACCCCTTCAAGGTGGAACGCCTGTGTGGATGCACGAGGAAATGGAAGGGACCAGACAGACGACCCGACCTCCACCGCCCGCTGGAGGCCATATTTGGCGCCTGATGGCGGCACCCGAAGTAGAAACAACTGGAAGGGGGTTCGCGGCAGGGTATTCGGAGCGAGGGGCGAAATCAGAGGTCCGAACAACGATTGCCCTGTTGCCCTACTACCGCTGACAGGCGTCAAAGCGACCATCAAAGCGAAGATCGATCAGATGGCGGCGCGAGGTCCGACGCACGTCAACCTGGGCGCGGTCTGGGCATGGCGCGTGGTTTCGCCGAATGAACCGTTTACGCAGGGCAGGCCCTACAGCGACGAAGAATTCAACAAAGCCGTGATCATAATGACGGACGGGGCGAACACGCGTGGTTCGTCAACAAGTTCTGCGTACGGTGGCTCAGTCAGCTCTAGAACCCTCAACACTCGCCTTCGGACGGTCTGCAGCCGCATGCGCGATAACGGGATCCTCGTGTACACCATTGCTTTTGGCAATCTCAGATCGTCCGTCAGAAATCTCATGCGTGAATGCACAGGAAACAACGACTCACGCTTTTTCAGTTCTCCGACCTCGCAGGAATTACAGAACGCATTCGAAGCCATTGGCGCGGAATTGAGCAAGCTTCGCATCAGCAAATAGCCGTATATCTTACTAGTGGAAAAAGCCGATGCTATTGACAAGCGTCGGGTATCGCGGTGTCAAATCGCGCGGAACAACTGGACAAAATTCTGCGGGTTACCGTTTTGCGTTGGACATTAACTTTATGCGCGGCACTGTTTCTGGTGCTGGGTGCTTGCGCCTCACCGGAAGTGGAGCAATCAGAGCGCGAATCGGCAGCGATCGATCGATCGCTTCGCATGGTTGCGGCATCCGCGGAACAAAGAGGCGATCATGCCACCGCCCTGACTTATTACCGTCGCCTGCACCGAAACGACCCGAATGATGTTGCAGTTCTTCTTGGGCTCGCCCGTAGCTTGCGTGCGATCGGCTCCTCCAAGGAAGCTGCGCAACTTCTAGAAAAAGCGTTGGCGGAAGGTCCGGAAAACAGCGCCCTCCTCTCGGAGTTGGGTCGAGCACAACTCATGATCGGAAATTATGCTGGCGCTATCGCTTCACTAAACGAAGCAATCACAGCCGGGAACGATGAGTGGCAAACCCTCATGGCTCTCGGTATCTCTTACGATCGCGAGGGGAGTCATGTGCTTGCCCGCCAGGCTTACGACGCGGCACTGCTCTTATCCAAGGACAACACAGCAGTGCTGAACAACCTGGCACTCTCTCACGCACTCGACGGGGCGATCGGTACCGGCATCCGAATTCTGGAACGCGCCGCTAGCTCGCCGGGTGCCACGATGCAGGTTCGCCAAAATCTGGCTCTACTGTACGGAATCGATGGAAATGAGGAGTTGGCGGCGAAATTGGCCGCAATCGATTTGGATCCAGCCCACGTCAAAGAGAACCTCGAGACTTATCGTGCGCTGCGTAGTGGCGATGCCAACCTCAAGGAAGCGCTCGGCTCCAAGCAGCCAGTCGGGAATGACCCAGGTGAACTTTCAAAGACAATTCAACGCGGCCCGCTCCGAATAGAAGTTGGTGGTTCACCGACCGTCGAGAGTGCAATTGATCTATGGGAGACTCTCCGAACGCGCCATCAAAACACGCTCGCTGAGCTGAACAATGTGGAGATCGTTAAGCAAAATCCCGAAAACGGGAATTCCCGTTTCCTCACTTGGGCAGGACCCATCGCGGATACCGCTCAGGCGAGCGCGATCTGCGCCGATCTGAAGTCCAGCAATGTACACTGCGCGATCGTAAATCCCTGAAGCGTATCAGTACTTCTATTCCTCGACAGACCACGTGAAATCCACGGACCCGTCGTCGAGCAGGGAGTTGAAATTCCCGCCACCCTCATCCGACACCCTCAGACACTGCTCCCAATCGCCGCTCGAGGGACGCATGCAGTATTTGGCGCCTTCCATCCGCCACGTCCCTTCAAGCTCACAGGGTTGGCCGGCAGCGTTTGAATTGCTTTTCAAGCAGAAACTGCCATCGGCGTCCCAATTGATCCAGAACGGCGTTCCATCGGCATCCTCACTGACCCAGATATTGCCTGCCATGAGGGCGGACAATGCCGAAGAGGAGAGTTCGCCTGCAATGGCAGCCGGCATTCGCGCCAGAATGAGCATGCAAATCGTCGCTGCAAGCAACAGCCAAATTCCCATATCACGCGTTCCTGGCATCGGTCCCTCCTTGATGGTTCTGCCGCTCGTTCCCCGTCAAGCTGTGGCGTTCATCATCACACATGGGAACTAATGCGACGTAAACAAGAGACATCCATCACACGGGCATGAAAAAATGGGCGTTGAGTCAGGTCCCGGATGCCCCATTTCCCGCCGTTTCATCGACCGCACTGGTAAGTGCCATCGCTTCAGCTCTCTGCTCCGGAGTCATATGCGGATCGAGATATTCACAGCTCTCCGCCGCCGCCTTGGACAATGAATTCCCGCCCCTCCGGACCTTCGAAAACCACACGTAAGACTGGATAAGATCCTGTGGTGTGATTCGGCCTTCCATATAAATTTCACCCAAGGCGTACTGCGCCCGCTCATATCCCTGCTCTGCCGCCGCATGGTAAAGCTCGAGTGCTGCATCCTCGTCCATCCGAACGCCGAGTCCATGCTGCAAAACTTGTGCGAGCTGAAATTGCGCTTCGGGATCTCCCAACGCGGACTTCTTTTCGAGATCTTCCAACACACCAGCTCCGACACCAAATCAAGCTAGCTTGTTACGATTTGAATAATTGCCGGCCCGAGAAGAACAATGAACACGACGGGGAGAAAAAAGACGATCATGGGGCCCGTCAACATCGCCGGCAGCGCCCCTGCTTTTTGTTCCGCACGCGACATACGAGCATCCCGGTTTTCTCGGGACAGAACGCGGAGGGCAACCGTGAGTGGCGTGCCATACTGTTCCGACTGGATCAGCGACGTTGCCAGTGCCTTGGCCTCGTCCATACCCAAACGGTCCGCAAAATTCATCAGGGCTTGCCGACGGTCGCCAAGAAAATTCAGCTCGGCGGTCGTCAGTCCAAGTTCTTCGGCAAGCTCACCTGCATTTTCCGCAATCTCGTCCGCAACCCGATTGAATGCCGCCTCGAGGGACAATCCTGCTTCGACGCAAATGATCATGAGATCGAGCGCGTCGGGAAACGAGAGCTGAATCGATTCCTGCCGCTTCTGGGTGACGTTCTTCACAATCACATTGGGCACGTAGTTTCCGAGAACCGCACCCCCCATGACCGCCACCAGCTTCATGGCCGGCGCCAACTGAAACATGTCGAGTACGAAGACACAAAATGCGACGGTTAGCGCGACGACAAGCGGCAACAGCACCCGACCAAATACAAAGGTGACTACCGGCGCGTAGCCCCGCCAACCCGCGCGTGCCAGCTTCATGCGGAGTTCTCGGTCCTCCAGTTGTTTCATCAAGTTGAGGCGACCAAGCACACGGCTCATGGCCATGATCGCTTCCTTGCGCCCCGGACGCCGGTTGGCAGCCTGATGCGCCGTTGCCTGCTGGCGAAGTTCCTCTCGCCTGGCCGCAACGGCCTTCAGTCTAGGAGACAATGAATCGCGCTGCAGGAAAGGGAGTGTAAACGCAATTACGGTCAGGAACGTCCCGAACGACCCCAAGACAATGATGATGTTCTCGGGGTTCGTCAACAGCGCGACAATTTGCTCGGCACTCATATCTTGAACGCAATCATCTTGGCCATCACGGCCGTTCCGGTTGCCATCATGACCACGCCACCACCGATCATCAGTTGACCCATAGGGTGGAGGAACAATGTCTTGATGTATTCAGGACTGGTCAGAAAAAGAATCCCTCCCATGACGAATGGGAGACAACCGATAATCATCGCAGTGGTACGCGCTTCGGCTGACATCGCTTTGACCTTGTCCTTCATCTGCTTTCGGTCTCTCAGAATTCCGGAAAGATTCGAAAGCGTCTCGGCAAGGTTGCCGCCGGTCTCTTGCTGGATTGCCAGGACGATGGAAAAGAATTTGAACTCGGCAACCGGCATACGCACGACAGCACGCTCCATCGCCTGATTGAGGTTGAGACCGAGACGGGTCGACTCGATCATCATGCGAAATTCACCCGCGATAGGCTCGGGAGATTCCCTGCCGATGATCGTCAGGCATTCGCCCAACGGCAAACCCGACTGTATGCCGCGGACAATGACGTCGACCGCATCGGCGAAACCGTCGAGAAAGTTCGTTCTTCGTTTCGACGCCATGTACGCCAAGACCAGGCGTGGTGCGCCAAGCCCCATGGCAAATCCGAACAACAACGAGGGAAGTAGGGAGATTCCGAACATCAAGGGGAGGACGAACGCGACCAATCCGCCCATGGCGCTGAAGGTATAGAACCGACGCTCAGTAATGCGTATGCCCGCCATCTCGAAGCGCTGCATCATCGTGATGCGTTCGGTCCGTTTCTTCGTGCCGCCTTCAATCTCGTCAAGTTTACCTTGGATGAGCAGCCGGCGCCGTTGACCCCGCTTCCCAGGTACGGCCGCGACATGAGCTTTCGTGAATTGCTCGAGCCTCCTGCGAAATCGCGCTTGAGTTCTGGCGCGAACGACCAGCATCACGACGAGGCCGATCGGCATGGCGACAATGACGAAAATGATCCCGATGAGCAGAACGGGACTGGAGCCTGTTGTCAGCGCCTGCAGCACGTCGAGTCTAACCCTCCATCGCCTGGAGCAACTCGCGTTCCCTCCCGAAGTATGCCGCTTTCTCTAGGAATGCGGGGCGCAAGCCCGTGGGTTGGTGGCGTCCGACGATCTTCCCTGAATCATCGTCACCCTCATACTCGAAGGTATAAAGATCTTGAAGAGTCACTACATCGCCTTCCATGCCGACGATCTCCGTGATGTGCGTAATCTTGCGCGAACCGTCACGAAGGCGCGATGCCTGCACCACCATATTGACCGCCGATGCGATCTGCGTGCGCATGTTTTTGATCGGAAGCTCAAACCCACCCATGGCAATCATGTTCTCGAGCCGCGTCAGAGCCTCGCGCGGGTTGTTGGCATGGATGGTGCCCATCGACCCATCGTGACCGGTGTTCATGGCTTGCAGCATGTCCAATGCCTCGGCGCCACGTATCTCGCCGAGGATGATACGGTCGGGACGCATACGAAGGCAGTTCTTAACGAGGTCGGTCTGTGTTACCTGCCCCTTACCTTCCAGATTTGGTGGGCGAGTTTCCAATCTCACGACGTGCGGCTGCTGCAGCTGAAGTTCCGCGGCGTCCTCTACAGTGATAACCCGCTCTCCCACATCGATCTGACGACTGAGACAGTTCAATAGTGTCGTCTTACCACTACCCGTTCCGCCCGAAATCAGAATATTGAGGCGGCACGCAGACGCGATCTCGAGCACCTTGGCGGCTTCCGGACTGACGCTGCCGAACCCGATCAGACTGTCGAGCGTGAGCTTGTCCTTCTTGAACTTACGAATCGTGAGAATCGGTCCGTCGATTGCCAGGGGCGGAACGATGGCATTCACGCGAGATCCATCCGCCAACCGCGCGTCGCATATTGGACTGGCTTCATCGATTCGGCGGCCAACGGCGCTGACGATACGTTGGCAAATGTTCATCAACTGGGCGTTGTCACGGAACCGGATATCCGTGAGTTCAACCTTGCCGCTCGTCTCGATGTATACCTTCTCCCAAGTGTTCACCATGATGTCCGCGATGTCGTCACGCGCCAGCAGGGGTTCGAGCGGACCAAGGCCCATGATGTCGTTGATGATGTCGCCAATAAGGAGGTTCTGCTCGTTGGCCGACAGGACCAAATTCTTGACGCTGATGATCTCTCCGATGATGTCGCCGATTTCAGCACGCATCGTCTCAGGGTCGAGCTTGCTCAGCTCGGTCAGATCGACTGAATCGATCAAGTCATTGAAGATTCCGACCTTCGCTTCTTCCAGCGCTTCATCTTTCGGACTGGCTATAGTCGGCTCTACAGAAGCCGGCTTCTCCAACACCTCAACTGACTTGTTCTCGGTTTCTTCCTTAAGAGCCGCAAGCTCCTGTGGCCCCGCGGCGCCGCAAGGTTCCTCCAACTCCGCTGAGGCAGGCTGTTCCTCTTCCAGTTCTTCGACAATTTCCGGTGGCGGTGGTTCATCCGCAACTGGTTCGGCCGTTTCGGCAGGCGCCTGGTTTGGGACTGCCGTTTCCACGACCGAAAGGGCGGGCTCGGGTACTGATGGAGTCTCCGCTACCGGTTCCGGGTTTGCATTTGCTTGCTGTCGCTTGCCGAATGACACTTTCAGCCCCTAGACAACAGAGATATCAGTCCCTTCTTTCGGGACTTGCCCGACTTCTGACTACCGCTCAGCGTCTCGGCAAGCTGCCGGAAGTTACCCGCAGCCTTGGACCGTCCGCTGACCTCACCAACAGGCTGGCCGTTGTTCGATGCGGTTCCAAACAATATGGCATCATAGGCGACAGTCAATGTCGGTTTGTCGCCAATCGCATCTTCGAAGTCACGCTCATTGAGTTCCGTTTTCTTGGTTTTTCCGATCTGATTTATGACGAGCTTGGCACGGCGCTCATCGCCTCGGACCTCATTGATATGGCGCAACAAGTTCTGTGCATCGCGGAGGGAAACCAGATCGGGCGTTGCCGTCACCATGACATCGTCCGCCGACGTGATCGTCGCCCGCACCCAGTCATTCCAGCGCGGCGGCACATCGAGCACGACAAAAGGAAAGCGACGGGCAACAATCGTCACGAGTTGGTCGAGCGCCTCACTATCCAGCCTTTCAGGCAGGTTCAGGGATCCCGACGTGCCAAGGATTCTAAGGTGCTCTTCATAAGGAACCATGAATCGGTCGAGAAGCTGTTCATCGAGCCGATCCGGCTGTGACAGGCAATCATAGATGCCCTGGCGTGCCTCAACGTTGAACGACAGCGCAGCAGTTCCGAACTGCAAATCAAGATCCAGCAGCGCGACGTCCAGATCCCGAACTTCAGCCAGACTCCATGCAACATTGTGCGCCAGCGTGCTACTCCCGACGCCGCCGTGAGCACCCATGAAAGCGAAAACTTTGCCACTGGGTAGGGCGTCAGGATCCGCCACCAGCGCGTAAAGAGCATCAAAAATTTGACCCGACGTTACCGGTGCGACCAGGTAGTCGCTAATTCCCATTTTGATCAATGACCTGTAGAGCCCAACATCATTTTCTTCTCCGATGACGATCACACGTGTTCCCGGATCGCAGACATCGGCCAGGGATTTCAGGCCCGCCATCAACTCCTCGCCGGAGGCTTCAAATTCCACAATAAGGACATCAGGTGTCGGAACGTCAGAGTAATATTGAACCGCGGCCGGAAAACCACCGTCGTTGATCTGGCCTTGCAATCGAGAGACATTCCTGTCCTTAAGAGCATCAAGGACTCTGGATTGTGTCTCCTCGCTGGCGACAAATGCGTCGATGGCCATCCTTGCGTTACTCCAGAGTCTTTGGCTACCGAAGCTGTTTACTCAGTTGCGCCCAAAGCCGAGGCAGGACCCGCTGAATTGTCAGCACTCGATGGTGTTTCGCCCGCTTGGTGCCGGCCAATTACCCGCGCGACACTGGCCCGATCTGGATCGGTTTCGTCACGCCTTCGTACCAAGTCACCCGGATCCGCAACCATCTTTCCCAGGTTGGCTTGCAGTGCACAACCGAAGTTTGTCGGCACGGAATTGTCAAAGCTCGCTAGGTTATCTCTGGACCAGTCACCACATTCCGGTACACGGACGATGTGTGTCTGGAACGCCATCTCGATCAACGAGCGCTGATCCTGCCGGGGTTTTTCAATCCTGCTGCTGATCTCGTTGCGCCTGACGCCTTGCGCAATCGCGAAGGCCTCAACTGCCGACGCACGTTCAAGCAATATCGCCTGGTCGCTCCCGTCTTCATAAACCATCAGGTCGATTCGACTTCGGCCTGCTCGCAGATAGGCCGCAAAGTACTCCTCTAGCTTTTGAGAAACATTCTCTGGGACCCTCGACTCACTTTTCTCGAATTCAACGCTCACCCGTGCGACCACGGGTTTGACCTCCGTCTGGTGGCGGACTCGGTAGTCATGGCTAGCAGGATCGTAAACACTTGGGGCAACAGTGCAGGACCCAAGTAGCAGTCCCAACACTGTGGTTGAAAGAGTAGCAAACTGAATCAAAGGAGATTGAAGAGTATCCATAGCGGTCACTCCGAAATGAACCCGATGGGTCCGTGTAACGACCCACGTGGCTGCGTTGACCCAGGTCGGCCATACTTCGCATGGAGTCGGCCCAGCAAGTACATCTCTGAGTCGGTGGCTGGCGCGAATCCGTCGCCTGGAAGAACAATCTCGCGGTCATCGATAGCCCGCACGAGGTAACCAGTGACGGTTACAATCAACTCCGTTTCATCCTTTTGGAAATCGACGCTTCGGAACAAAGCTCCCAATACAGGTATGTCCGTAAGTCCCGGGATTCCCGTTACGGTGTTGTCGAAATCATTCTGCAGCAGTCCGCCGATGACGAGTGCACCGCCACTTGGGAGTTCAACCGTCGTTTCCGTGCGCCGAGTGGTGAATCCGGGAATTGTGGCGCCCAAGATGGTGATAGCGTTTGTATTATCGATTTGGCTCACTTCGGTCGCAACGTGAAGATTGATGCGCCCTGAATCCAGGACAGTGGGTCGAAATCCAAGAGAAACACCAAAATCCCTGAACTCGATGACGATGTTTCCGTTCTGGTCCACGCCTGCCGGTACCGGAATTTCGCCTCCCGCGAGAAAGCTTGCCCCCTCTCCGGACAATGACGTCAGATTGGGTTCGGCCAGTGTCCTGACAAATCCTTCTGACTCCAGCACGTCCAAGGCCAATGCGGCATTGTGGAAGGGGCTCCCGGGAAACAAGCCAAATCGCACCTGACTGGTCTGACCCGTCGTTCTGGTGACGCCGCCGGCGGTCAGTGGCGCAAGGAGGCCCCCACCAATGTCCGTTACGGTATCGGATTCGCCGACAACGCCACTGATGCCCAGCGCCTTGGTGATGTTTCGTCGAACCTCGGCAATTCTAACCCGCAGCATTACCTGTTGTTCCGCTCGCACGGCCAGTTGGTTAATCAAATTCTGTGGCTCGGGAACAAACCGCGCCACCAACGACTCTATGTTGTTCAGCACCCGAGAAGTACGCACGCTTCCACTGATCACAATGTTCTGCTGGATTGCCGCTACTTTGATAATTTCATTGGGAAACAAGGTTTCGATTGCTGAACGAAGTTCCTCAAGATTATGCGTGACAAGAATCCTCAGTGCATGGATAACCTTCTGATCGGCATCCAGGAAAACCATGTTCGTGATGCCGATTTCCAATCCGACCAAGTTTACAAGTTCGGGCGATCTCACCACGACGTCGGCGACAGTCGGGTCAGCCACGATGACATCGGATACCTTCACAGGAAGCTGAATTAGTTCAGCTTTGCCGACGGCAAGTTCCAGAGTTTTGGTCTCGTTAGAAGGAGCACCCAGTGCCATGGGTACCGTTTTTCCTGACGTTTGGGCTGTCGCAGGCTCGGCGAACAAGATGAAGACCATCGTCACCGCAAGTGCAATCCTACCCACAGCAGCTGCCAAGCGACTCAATTTCCTGACTCCTCAACCTCGCGCGGGAAGCGCACGGTCTCGGACTCCCCTCCACGCACAATGGTGACCTCTTCAAACGTCTCTTCTTCGGGCTCAGGAGGAACCGACACAACTGGGGGTGTGGGAACGGGAGTCTCAGGTTCTTTGGCGCGTTCGGGAAAGAGCGAGGCCACGTAAGCGGCATTGATGTCGGCCCGAATGGACGTGAGGATCTCGAGTTCGCTCGTGAACGGAAATTCGCGAGGAATGGGTTCAATCTCCGGCGGTGTCAGGCTTCGAAGCACCAAATAGAGTTCACCGATTGTTCGCGCGACCGCAAGAATTTCTGCCTGTTTCGGCGAGACTTCGAACGTCACCGTCCCTCCAACATGGGTGCCCGTCCCAAGATTTTGGACGCTTTGGTCGATCGCGAGAACCTTCAAATCCGTCAAGATGACTTCGCCATACTGCCTAACACTCTTGCGCTCCTCCTCACCGCCGCGCGGCCGCGCCTCGGTTACGATTGAATCGACACCAGAAATCAGGATTAGATCGACTCGATCTCCAGGAGAGATGAACCCTGCGACTCCCGCTTCAACATTGACCGGAGCCGTCGCGGCGCGCATGCCCGGCGTAAGCGTCACTGACATCAGACTCTGCTCACCCGGCCGAATGACCTTGGCAGACGTGATCGGTTCACCTGTCACAATTTCCTTGATAACCGCTGCACCCGCAAACTGCGCCCCGATACCCGAATTCTCCAAAACATATTCCGGCGCGATGCCTTCCTCGGGCCAGGCGCGCCATTCGAAATGATCTTCCTGGTTAAGGACGCGACCTGGTCGCAGATGAATTTTGGCGACGAGCACCCGCTGCGCGGGGATCACCTCGTGCTCTACGATAACTTTCGGCGCCGGTTGTTGCACGAAGCGTAGCAATAAAAATCCCGCGACACTTGATATGCCTAGAGCAACAACAATGATGATCACCGTTACCAGGCGCATACGACTTATGCCTTACCAGTCTTCGAATAGGTCATACTGTTTAGTTACTTAATTATCATTCAGTAAAAGATAACAAACAACGCAAACCAGTGCTCAAAACCCAAGTCTACAATATTACCAAATTCCCTCCGACTTCATTATATCGCCCATAATTGACAACCCACCGGCGCAAATTGCAACCGCATATGGTATCCCGGAGTCGTTTGACCACAAGCGCCGCCACCACTTCATCGAGATGACGGAATTGACCCAGTCCAGCCGCCGACCAATGAGAAGAACAAGCGCAAGTGCACCCCCCCAAATCGCGACCCAAATCATAAATGCCGGCAGTTCGGCCCATCCCACCCAAGGTGTAGCGGCGGCCAGTAACTTAACGTCCCCACCGCCAAGCCAGTTGAGGCGAAATAGGGTAGCGCCAACCGCAAGCACCAAGAAGCCGCAGGCCAAACTGGCGCCGATGTCGATCACACTCCGATCGGAAGCGAGAGCGTAGGCAAGAAAGCCAACCAGCAACGCTATTGGCAGACCGTTCGGAATCTCGTACCTGACAATGTCCGATGTAGCCGCTGCCAGCAGCGTCACGGGGAATATGAGCTCGATGTACGCAGACATGCCAATGGTCCGTGCGCCTGCTTATACGGCTCAAACATGCTGCTGCCCCGGTCGCCTCAATTGCGCGCCGGGGCAGACTATCGCTAATCGAACTTCTGCCGCGGTGCCTGACACCGCAGCGAGCCTCAGTTCGGTTGGAACCTACCTAGTTCGCGTTCGTGGTCGCGTCCTGCAAACCACCGGAAACGGCGTTAAACAGGTTCGCCAAATCTGTTCCAAGGGTCGTGAGGATCGCAATAATAACCACGGCGATCAGACCAGCAATCAGGCCGTATTCAATGGCCGTGACCGCCGATTTATCATCGAGCAGCGTCCGCAGAAAGCTACGCATAGAACAATTCCCTCCTCAAATATCCACGAAAACCCAAGCTCTTTCCCCAAGCCGCCTTGCCGACGCGAGACGATAGTCGTTCGATCAGAGATTATGCGGTAACAGGTTGTGAATGTCTATATGAGCACCTGATTTCCAGTTTCTAACAATGACACTAGTCGCATTCTTATAGTTAAATATTAGTTAATCAGAAACGCGTCTTCAACTTTGACTATTGTAACACCCCATTTGTTTCCTGATTTTCATTGAGCCTATGATTGTCGCAGTGAGTTCAATGAACGTATGGTTGTTTTGAGTGCGAGAACACGTTAGTTCGTCGACTCTTGGATGCGTTGATCGCATGCAGACACTCATCGCCGGGACGGCGGGTCTCACCGGTTAGGGGGTATTCGTGAGAATCCTTATCGCCGACAGCAACGTTCTGTTTGCCAGGCTGGTGCGTCTCAAACTGGAGAAATGGGGCCACAAAGTCGATACGGCGCTTACCGGCGCGGAAGCATGGGACCTGGCGCGACGCAACAATTATCGCGTCATGATTCTTGATTGGCCGCTGGAGGTCATCGATGGCGGGCGGTTGTGCCGGCAGGTTCGCAATCTCGACCGTGGCCGCTATACCTACATCCTCTTCTACAGCGAGCGTTCCGACCATGAGAGCGTCATGGAAGCATTCGAAGCTGGTACGGATGACTATCTCTTCAAGCCGTTCAATCCACTGATTTTGAAACTTCGATTGAAGACGGGGAAACGCCTCCTGAATCTAGAAGACGAACTGCTGAGCATAGCAAGCTTCGATCCCCAGACGGGTTTGATCAATTACGAGACGTTTGCACGGTTCTTCCGTACACACCTGGCGGGCGCGGTTCGATTTATGGAGTCTGGTACATTGATGTCGGTGAGGTTGGTGAACTACAGGGACGTTTTCGAGACGCACGGATATGACGCAGCGACCAAGTTGATGATTGAAATTTCCCGAATCCTTCCGACGCATCTCAGAGCGGCCGATCTCGTCGCAAGGGTCACCGACGATTCATACTTCATCCTGCTTCCTCAGACCCCCATCGAGAATGCTGACACGGTCATGCAAAAGCTCGAAGCGGACATTGCTGAGATCGCCGTATTCGCGGGCATGACCGAGATTCGTGCGAGCGTCTCGATCGACCATGCGGGCTATCCTCAGGAAGTAGCCGATCCAGATCAGATTATGGCGCACCTCATGCCCTCGGAAGCGTCCGCCGTACGCCGATCGGCGAACTGAGTTGTTGTGCGTGCGATATTGTCCTGCTGATAGGTAACCTCCACAAACTCTCTCAACCTGGAATCAGCAGCACCGCCGCCGCGGTTATATCGACGTGGTTTGGACAGGCCAGAACGTCCCCTTAACTCACGTTTGCGACGAAACCTCGATAGGGTTTGACCCCGTAGACCTCGATAGATAGCAACCCGAGTTTCACCAATGGGAGACCGTTGAGCATCTCCTCCGCATCTTCCACGCTGTCCGCTTCGAGGACGAGGACCGCACCATTTCCATCGCTTCGGCTGTATAGCTCCCGGACTTTTTCATCAGCAAAGAGCTTCATGGCATATGCCGACTCCGCCTCGAGATGCGGCGCGAAATCCTCGGCCTGATGCTTGTCGCTCCGGTGGGCGATGGCGACGACTTTCATGACTTGATCCTCCTTTGAAGTTTCCTGGACTTTATCAAGTTTGATCCAGCCCGCAAGCTGGGGTGTGGGTTGACCGGACCGTGCTGTTTGCCCAAAACATCGCTCAGCGGCGGCAGAGCGAGACGGCTCCGCACCCGATCCCTGGAGCGGATAACAAAATGACTGAGATCACGCATCATTCGGATACCGTTAATGGGTTGCTTTGGCACTGGGTAGAAGCAGGCGACGGTGATCCCGTCGTTCTTCTGCATGGCATTCCGGAAAGCTGGCAATGCTGGAAGCATCAAATCCCAACTCTGGCCACGCAATTTAAGGTCTATGCTTTCGACCTCAAGGGATATGGACAATCGGATAAGTCCGAGGGTGACTACACCATGGGCAACGTGGCGGCCGAATTGATTGCCTGTCTGGACCATCTCGGAATCGAGAGGTTTCGCCTGGCGGGACATGACTGGGGTGTGGCTGTCGCTGACAACGTCATCAATCTCATTCCCGATCGCGTGGAACGCTATGTGCGTGCCAGCCTCGCCCTCCACAATTACGACCCGCGCAACTCGCTCCACCACCATTTCTTCTCAAAGAACCCGGAAGCGACCACGCGGCTCATGCGCAAGACTGATGCCTACATCCGCGTTTGGTTTGAGAGTTCCTGCAAGCCGGGTTTGGTCCCCAGCGAGTCCGAGATCAACGAAATCGTGGCTGAGTTCTCCCATCCGGGCACGGCCGAAGCTGTTCCCCGCTATTTCCGCGACATTCCCAAGGGAAAACCGGTTGATTACTCGAAATTCACGATGCCGGTCCTTTACGTGCACGGAGAACATGATCCGCGCCAGCCGATGGAGTACGCCCGCGGCATGGAAGAACATCTACCTGGGCTTGAAGCAATCCTGGTTCTTGATTGCGGTCACTTCGTCACCCGCGAGCGTCCCGTCGAAATGACCAACGCCATGATGTGGTTTTACAATTCTCTGCTGGGTGCCAGGGTGCCGCTGTTCGAACGCTCGAAGTTCCATGGATTGCCGACGCGACCGGTCAAGCCGTTGTCGCAGTCCTGGGGCGTTCATGCCTTCAAGACTGACTAGCCAAACGATCTGCCCAGAGCTCGGTTTTTTCGGCCTGGTGTTCTGACCTATGCCGCTCTGCGGCCTTTGTGAGCCCGAGCGCCTGGCTCGGGTTCGCGATGAAACACACCTCCCTTTATCACGGCGACAATTTTGGATTGGTCTTGGAGAATGCGGATATCTGCCACGGGGTCTCCAGATACAATCAGCAGATCCGCAAGGAACCCGGGTTGCAGCAGGCCCAATTCGTCACCTCGCCCCATCAACTCACTGCCGAACCCTGGTGGCACACTGCAGGGCATATGTGGGGGGGGATATCCGAACAACTCCACAAAGTGCTCGATATCGCGGGCCTGCCGCCCCTGCGGCGCCCATGGAAATCCGTAGTCACCGCCGATGACCGCCCGGATGACACGTTTGCGGGCCTCGTCGTAGACGCGGTGCGCGGATTCGAGTCGTTCAAACAATCCCTTTTCTTCGACCGCTTCACGGGTCATGCCCCAAGCTTCTGCCTCGTGAGCGGCACCGTAGCTGAAGCCAATTTCCGGCCCGAGGAATACCCGTTCTCTTGCAGAATCAAGCAGGTCTAATGCTTCCTCATCTGCTTAGTCGGCATGATAGATGACATCCACGCCACCCCGTACGGCACGCTTGACGGATTCTGCTGTGCGGGCGTATGCGTTGACCATCGCACCGTGTGATCGGGCAACCGCGACGGCTTCCGCAATCTCGTCCTCGAACATGATCGTCCGCTCGCCAGTTGCACCGAGCACGAAGTTGTCACCTGAGATATTGATCTTGAGCTGATCAACGCCTTCGCGGATGCAGCGTCGGCAGACACGACGTATCTCTTCCGGGCCATCGGCAAACAACACCAGCGACTCCCGATGCTGATGCTCCTGACGAATATCGCCGAGACCGGAGGTGTTCGTGATCTCCGGACTGGCGGCCCGCATCACCGGCCCCGGTATCAGACCCACTTCGATTTCGTTGCGGATTACCACATCAAGCCGCATCTTTGCGGCGGCACCAGAGTACGCACTGGTGAATCCCGCGTCGAGGAGCGTGCGCACGTTGTGCATCGAGATCAGCGTTTGCTCTTCAACCGGAAGCGCTCCGGATGATTTTCTGGATCAGCCTACCAGTACCCTTCGACAATAAAATGGTCGCTTTCGCTGGCTTTTTGGCGAATCGGGATAATCGCTTGATATTCGGGTGAGTTATACCAGGCTTCAGCCTGCGCGAAGCTCGGGAATTCGATGACAACGTTGCGTGCGTTGTTCTCTTTACCCTCCAGCGTCTTTGTCCGCCCGTCGCGAACGCGATATTTGCCGCCATGGGCGATTACCGTCCCCGGTGCGATGCGGGCATATTCTGCATATGTTTCCCGGTCCGTGATATCGACACGGGCGATATAGAATGCGGTCATTGAGTTCTCCTGCAAGCATGAGATATCGCGAACGGCTCCACCGCGCGACCCAACACAGTTCTGAACTGTAACCGGTGCGTTACTTGGACGTCATCACCCAGACACCGTCCCATTCGCCTTCGGGAGGATGTTCTTTCAGGTGTTCGCAGCGCTCGATGTACGTATCTGACAGCTTGTCATCAGGATTGGCCTTGAGCGCTTCTTTGAAATCCTTGATGGCCTTATCCCACTCGGCCTCACGATAGTGATTGACCCCAGAACCGAAGTAGTTGACTACATCCATCAGATTCGGGAACGACGCCTCGTCGTGATAATCGAGGACCTCGTACACGCTGACCGGTTCTGTCTTCCCCTTGACCACAACTTGATCGACGTTCCGCGCGCGGTAGGTCCCGCGCAGCTGCTTGTAGGTGTACTCACTGATCAGAATGCGGGCGTTGTATTGTTTGCAAGCGCTCTCCAAGCGAGCTGCGAGATTCACACCATCACCGATCATGGTGTAGTCCATCCGCTTGGGCGAACCGATGTTACCCGAGACGACGATGTCCGTGTTCAATCCGATCCCCATATCGACCGGTAGTTTGCCTTCATCGGCACGCTTGACGTTCCAGTTTCTAAGATCACTGATCATCGAAATCGCCGCGCGGACGCCACGATCGGGATCGTCTTCATGGGGAATGGGCATTCCGAAGGCAGCCATAATGGCGTCACCGATGAACTTATCCAGCATCCCCTCTTCGTTCTGGATGCACTCGACCATGATCGTGAAGTACTCGTTCAACAACGCCACAGTACCCTGCGCGCCCAATTCCTCGGTAAGTGGCGTGAAGCCGCGAATGTCCGAAAACAGCACCGTTGCTTCCACACTCTGACCGCCCAGAATATCCTCGCCTGCCCCCAGCAACTGATCTGCGATACCCGGATCCATGTATCGCGACATCGTGGACTTCATGCGCTTCTCGCTGCTGATGTCCTCGATCATCATCATGGTACCGAGTTTCTTGTCTTCACCGCTCACCAATGGAAGACAAGAGAAGTTGATGGACACCGGCTCGTCGTCGACGACCATCTCAGCATCCATCGTCACATCAATTTCCTGGGTTTCGGAAACGCGCTCGACTTTCTCGATGATCCAGGCATTCCCGTCCACGAAGAACTCTTCGGCCGGCGTGTCGAGGACGTCCGTCGGGCGGCATTTCAGAATACGATAGCCCGCTGCATTGCAAGTTACGATCTTGCCGTCTTCGTCGAGGGTCACGACGCCGTTCGACATGCTCTCAAGCATGCTATCGTTGTAGTTCTTCATGCTTTGAACGTGGTCGAACAGCTTGGCGTTTTCGAGGGCGATGGAAACTTGTGCGGTAAACGCTTTAAGGCGTGCCTCGTCTTCTTCAGAGAACGGCCCGCCCTTCTTGTTGAGAACCTGAGTCACACCGATGCGCTTGCCATCCTGGTTTACGACGGGAACGCACAGGATCGAGCGCGTGAAGTATCCGGTCTGCTTGTCGAACGAAGGGTTGAACCTCAGATCGGCGTAAGCATGAGGAATGTTGACGGTCTCACCGGAAGTGAAGACGTGGCCTGCGATTCCGACGTGGTTCGGCAATCGGATCTCGCCGATGGCGTCGCCCATCGCCACACGTGAGAACAATTCATCCGTCTTTTCGTCGTTCAGGAACAGGGTCGAGCGATCCGCCATCAACATGCGGGTCGCCTCCTGCATCACCCGCTGGAGCAGTGAATCGAGATCCAGGTTGGACGTGACGTCCGACACCAGATCGAGAAACTCCATTTCCTGCGCGCGCGTGCGCTGCATGCGCTCGACGTACTGAGTGCTCTGCAACGCTACAGCTGCCTGTTGTGTCATCGTCTCGAGCAGTTCCAGGTCGTCCTGCGTGAACCGGCCCTTCTTCTTGTTGAGGGCCTGGGAGACACCGATAACATCGCCATTCACAGTTCTGACAGGCACGCACAGGATGCTGCGCGTTCTGAAACCGGTCTGCTCATCGACGCTGCGATTGAACCGACCGTCCTTGTAGGCATCGTGAATGATCAGGCCTTCGCCGGACTGGAACACATGCCCTGCCACACCGCTCGTGTTCAGAATGCGAATCTCGCGCTGGAAGTTGCCCTGCGCGACTCGGGAGTAAAGCTCGCCGGTCTGCTTGTCATTGAGGAAGAGGGAGCCTCGCTCGGCGTCGACTTCCCAGGTCGTCAATTCCACCAGGGTCTGCAGAATTTCATCAAGACTCTCGATCGCCGCAACCTTACGAGAGACATGAAGGAGCAGCTCAGCCTTGCGCAGCCGTTTGCGCTCCTCACCCGACAAAGCGGCCTTCGAACCTGCGGATGCCTTGCGCGTTCGCGCTGCCTTGGTTTGCGCCTTTGCCTTTTTTGCCGTTTCGCTGCCCGTTGCCTTCAAGGCCGCAGTGCCAGTGGTCCCATTGACCTTGCTTCGGGCGCGACCATTCGCGCCTTTCGCCTTGCCGTTGCCGCGGTCGGCCCGCGTCGACTTTTCGGCTCCGCGAGACTTGGGTTGCGCACGCGCGCCGCTGCCGTTTTGACTGGTGCGCGGACTAGTTGCCACCCTTTGCCTCCAATTGATCACGCAATGTCGAGATCATTTCCTGAAGATGCGCCGCCTCGTTTCGGGCATCGCGCTCCATGTTCTGCAGTTTGTCATCGCTGTCGAATTTAACACGATCAAGTTCGTCTCGAAGTGACGATGCCGTCTGCTTGAGCAATGTGATTTCAGCACTCGCATCGGCGATGGCGGCTTGTACACTGCTTTCCTTGTCAATTCTCAGTCGTTCCAGTTCGTCGCGAAGTGATTGCGCGGTGCGTCTCAATTGACTGATTTCGTCGTTCGCGGTCGCAACGGCTTCCTGCACACGACGATCTGCATCAAATCGTTGCTCGTCCAATTGATCTCGAAGCGCCTGAACCGTGTTGTGCAATTGCGTCACTTCGTCCTTGGATGCTGCGACGGCCTCTTGAACCCGCCTGTCGGTATCGAATCGCAAACTCTCCATCTGTTCTCGAAGCGTCTGTATGGTGTTTCGGAGTTGACCAATCTCGTCATTCGAATCCGAAACCGCAGCCTGCACACGCTCATCCTGAGCATATCGGATAGTTTCAAGCTCCTCACGAAGAGCGAATACCGTATCCCGCAATTGCCGGTTTTCACCTTCCAGGTGAAAGACTTCGCTCGACTCGCTTTCGATTTGCCGTGTGCTCATTCACCGATGCCCAGAGGATCCGCTGGCTACAAACCACCCCTCATCATAACCGCAAATCCATGCGACATTGTAACCTATGCGGTTGGGAGGCGCTGATCTGCCGCGTCACCCCGCAATTCCACCAACCATGGACGCGTGAGCGCATACCGCCAGCGCATGGTTCTTCGACCCCAATTCAGGAATGATCGGGTAGATCTCTCAGGAAATCAAGCACTTAGCTGATCGAGAGGTTCCGAAGCGGATGGTGTCAACACCGACACCATCCGCTAAATGTCACAAAATGCGCGTTTTCGAACTAGAACAGCCCCTCAACCATTCCTTCTGCATTGAGGCCGATGCTGTTCGCCGCTGGAACCCGTGGCAATCCAGGCATGGTCATGATGTCGCCGCAAATTGCGACGATGAAACCCGCGCCGTTCGACAAACGCACCTCCCTGACCGGAATTGTGAAACCGCTGGGTGCGCCCTTGAGATTAGCGTCTGCGGAAAAACTGTACTGCGTCTTGGCGATGCATACAGGGTATGAGCCCATGCCGTTCTTCTCGAAGTCGGCGAGCTGGTCTCGCACGCGCTTGTCACCGGTGATGTCATCGGCACGATATATCTTCTGTGCGATCGTCCGAATCTTGTCCCAGAGCGGCATATCATCTGGATACAGGGGACTGAAATCGGCCTCTCCACTCTCCGCTGCAGCCACAGTGGCGTGTGCGAGTTCTTCGGTACCGGCACCGCCGTCCGCCCAATGGGTACACATCACCGCTTTGACCCCGCGCTCGGCGCAGGCCTTTTCGACGAGCTCGACTTCGGCGTCCGTATCGGCTGAAAAACGATTGATCGCAACGACCAGCGGAACGCCATAACATCGAACGTTCTCCACGTGCTGCGCCAGGTTCTCCAGACCCTTCTCCAAAGCCTCGAGGTTCTCGGTGCCCAGATCGTCGCGTGCAACGCCACCGTGCATCTTGAGGGCGCGGATGGTCGCGACCAACGTCACGGCGTCCGGCCGCAGACCTGCCTTCCGACACTTGATGTCGAAGAACTTTTCCGCTCCGAGATCCGCGCCGAAGCCGGCCTCCGTCACAACGAAATCGGCCATCTTGAGTCCCGTTTTCGTCGCGATAACGGTGTTGCAACCATGCGCGATATTGGCGAACGGCCCACCATGTACAAATGCCGGATTGTTCTCGAGCGTTTGCACGAGGTTCGGCATCAAGGCTTCCTTCAAGAGCACCGTCATGGGGCCTTCGCCCTTTACGTCATTGGCGAAAACGTAACTCCGGTCGCGGCGTTGCGCGACGACGATCCGTGACAACCGATCTGTCAGATCCTGCAGATCCGACGCCAGGCAGAAAATCGCCATCACTTCGGAGGCGACAGTGATATCGAAACCGTCCTCGCGAGAGAAACCGTTTCCGACGCCGCCTAGCGACGAGACAATGCTGCGCAAGGCCCGCTCGTTCATGTCCATGACTCGGCGCCAGGACACCCGCCGGCTGTCGATTTCCAGGTCGTTGCCCCAATAGACATGGTTGTCGACGAGCGCGGCCAACAAGTTGTTGGCCGTCCCGATGGCATGCATGTCGCCCGTGAAGTGGAGATTGATATCCTCCATCGGAACAATCTGGGCAAAACCGCCACCCGCTGCGCCGCCCTTCATGCCGAAGCAGGGACCGAGAGAGGGTTCGCGGAGACAGATCATAGTCCGCTTGCCAATTCGGTTAAGCGCATCCCCCAAACCAACGGTCGTGGTGGTCTTACCCTCACCCGCTGGTGTCGGCGTAATCGCCGTAACGAGAATGAGCTTGCCGTCCGGCTTGTCAGCGAGGGAATCGACGCAATCGAACGACACTTTCGATTTATAAGGCCCAAATCGGTAGAGGGCCTCTTCCGGAATGTCGAGTCTGGCGCCGATTTCTTCAATCGGCTTCAGCGTTGCCTCGCGGGCAATTTCAATGTCACTTTTCATGGGTCTTGTCCTTCGCCTCCCTTGGCGCCAATCCGATTGTAAGCACATTCAACGTTTGACGCCGCTGCAGGGCCTGCATACCACGCACGGATAACAGATCGATGGGTCTTCGGGTGGATCGCCACGGCAAGATTCACAGACCAGCCAGATGCCTGATGGCGCCGTGACCTATGAGCCGGCCATCGAATTCCTCCATGGCATCGAGCAGGCAGGCCCATAGATAGCTGGCCGAAGCTACGTCGCCAAGAACGTGATAAGCCGGCGTTTCACCGAGATCGCACCGGACGATCACAACGTTCATTCGGGCGACGGACGTTTGCGCTATTTCAAGCTCTCCGAAACTGCTTGATCGCAAATCCACGCCGCAGATCTTCGCGAACATGGCCGGGGCGGATTCACCCAGGACCAGAAACCAGAAGTATCCGTCCCCTCGAGGTACCGGAAACGCTTCGACCTCCTCTTCGATCGACGCACTATCTGCCAATCGCGCGCAAAGATCCGAGCGTCCCACAATATCAGCTATCAAAAGCACCTCACGCGGGGCGAGTTTGGCCGCCAACACGCCGTCCTCCTGCCGGTAAGCGACATTGTCCTGATCACCCACGTCGACACCCTGCGAGCGCAACCAGTCGACCGTTTCCCGGCCCTTAAAGCCAAAATGAGGGAGCAGCGAAAGGTCTGCGAGGGCCAGCCCAGCAGCGGACTTTGCCTCGGCTTCAGCACTTTCCATGAAGTCCTCGGCGATGGCGCCTCCGAATGACTCGACGAATCGTGCCCCTGCGTCCCTGAGCTCGCGATACACCGGGCTACGTCGCGTAAAGTCGGCCGGATTGAGAGTGACGCTGGTCACAGGCTACATCTCCTGACGCATGTTGTCGGGGTCATAGAACGGCACCGGAACCACCGTCGCCTCCAGAAAACGGTTGGTTCCGATCTTGATCGGGAATGTCGCTCCGGTCTCTGCCTGTGACGGCGCGACATAGGCCAAACCGATGATTCGTCCCAGCGCTTCAGAACGAGCCGCCGAGGTCACGCGTCCGACGATGTCATTGCCCTGCAGGGTGAGATGGCACTCTTCCGGGACAGGCGCTTTCGGGTCGTCGATCGCGAATCCCACAAGCTTGCGCAGCAGCGGTCGCGATTCGTGTACCTGGTTGGCGCGTCCTCCGACAAAGAATGGCTTCTTGCGGGATATGGCCCACGTCATGTTGGCTTCCGCGGGGAAGGTCAGCCCGTCGGTGTCCTGGCCAATAATGACGTGGCCTTTTTCGAGACGCAGGACACGCTGTGCTTCGAGGCCGAACGGGCGAATGTCGAACTGTTCACCGGCCGACATCAACGCATCCCAGAGGGCTTCTCCCTGGCTCGATGGTACGTGGATCTCGAAGCCCAATTCACCCACGAACCCGATCCGCAGCAAACGGGCTGGAATTCCGGCAACGTGTCCCGTACGGACATCCATGTACGGAAACGCCTCCAGGGACAGATCGATGTCCTCGGTCAGTTGGTCTAGAACCTTGCGCGTCTGTGGGCCCGCCAGACTGACCGCCGCATAGGCATTCGTCACGTCGGAAATATCTGTGGCCAGGCGCCACTGGGCATTCCACCACAGCATCTCGCGATAAACGTTGGAGGCACCGCTTGATGTCGTCGTGACGTAAAAGTGACGTTCGTGGAAGCGGCAGGTCACCCCGTCATCGACGATCGCTCCCGTCTCGTCGCACATCATCAGGTAGCGGCTGCGGCCCACCGGCTGTCGTGCATAGGCAAACGTGTACATGCGGTTCAGGAACTCAGCCGCATCAGGCCCGCGAATTTCGATGCCGCCCAAGGTGGAAACGTCCAATACACCGACCCCGATCCGGACTGCCGCAACTTCGTCTCGGATCGCCTGATCCCGTACATCCGGCGCCCCATAGTAGGCGGGACGCATCCAGGGACCGGCGACCATCATCTGAGCCCCCGCTTCGAGGTGTCGATGGTGCATGGGCGTGTATCGAACCGGCTCAAACACCCGACCGGCCAGAACGCCAAAAGTCTCTGCGGTATAGGGTGGGCGGACCGTCGTCGGCTTCGCCTCATCGAGCGATCGACCCGTGGCGTCTGTCACCAGCCGTACCGTGTTGAGGGCGGAGTGCCGGCCTTGGCTTGGCCCCATGCCAACAGTCGAGTAGCGCTTGACGAGTTCAATATCGTCATAGCCGTCGGCGCACGCGTTCAGGATATCCTGGACCTGCAGGTCTTCGTCGAAATCGACGAAATCCTTTCCGTTGACGTGCGGAAAGATCGGCCAGTTATGATTGCACCCTTCCGCGCCACGTGCGTCTGGAACTTCCGGTTCGTCACCCACGTCGAAGCCCGACGCCCTTGCGGCACGCCAACCTGCGCGGGCGCCCTCTGCAACAACCGCGTCCAGGGAATGCGTGCCGGATACCGACCCGGCCGCATGGCCGTGATCCGGCAGGTTCTCGAGGACAAAAGTCGACGACACCGGATCCAATCTCAGCTGTCCACCATCGTGGCAGGGCAGTTGTCCCACGGGCGCATAACCGACCGACATGCAAATCAGGTCGCATGTCAGCGTTTCGCCACCGCCCGCAATGCCCTTCCCGTCGATCCGTGACAACACAGCTCCCTGGACAGAACGACTCCCCTCACCGGCGAGGGCTTCGCTGACCGTGCACCCTGTTTCTATCCGCCAGCCCTTCTCCTGAACCGCTGCGGATAGCGGCCCCGCGTCCGGGCGTTCGCGGAGGTCGGCTATCACAACGATGTCGATTCCCGCATCGGCGAGGTCCAAGGCGACGCCGTAGGCGTCGTCATTGGCCGCCAACACGATTGCCCGAGTGCCGGGACAGACCCCGTACAAGTGGATGAACCGTTGTGCCGCGGAACCCATCATGACCCGCGGCAGATCGTTATTGCGGAAGACGGCAGGCTGCTCCATGGCACCAGTCGCCAGAACAACTTCCTTTGCCCGAAGCTTGAACATTCGGTTGCCACGGATGAGTGAGAGGAAATTGTCAGCAAACCAGCCGTTGGCAACAGTAGATGACATCACATCGATGTTGTTGTGTGACAGAACGGCGTTTACCAGTCGCTCACACTCCTGCCCCGCCACCGCCCCCGCCGCGTCAAAGCGCGCATAGTTCAGTGCCCCGCCCAACTGGGGGTTCTCGTCAATGAGGATTACATCTGCACCGGCATCTGCCGCGGTAAGCGCCGCGCTTAACCCGGCGGGGCCACCGCCCACGACGGCCACATCCGCGAATCGGTATTCTTTGTCATAATACCCGTGGGGTGCATCTTCGCTCACGCGTCCCAGACCCGCCTTGGCACGGATGAATGGCGCCCAGAACTTCCATGCGCCGCGCGGCTTATAGAACGCCTTGTAGTAAAACCCGACCGGCAGAAAGCGGTGCAGCCAGCCGATCCAGACACCACGATCGCGGGTCAGGCTTCCTTCGTAGTTCTGACCGCTGGCATCCAATCCGTCGCTTATAGGCTCAAGATCAGCGGGAACATTCGGTCGCCCGGGCAGCTGCACCAGAGTATTGGCATCCTGGCCAGCCATGGTAAGGGCGCCACGAGGCCTCCGATATTTGAACGAACGAGACAGAACCCAGACATCGTTTGCAGCAAGCGCGCTGGCGATTGTGTCTCCCGCATAGCCGTCGATCAGCTGGCCCTCGAACTTGAAGGTCAGGGGCTGATCCCGGTCAATCAGCTTACCCGCCGGCGCGGACAGTCGGTTGCGACCGGTCATGATGTCCCCTGCTCTTCATCCGGTGCGGCGAATGTGACCCGTTCTTTGAATATGTCGGACGAAGGGTAGGTCCGAACGATTTCTTCGTTCGCCGTGTCGCGTTCCGCGATAAACCAGTAGGCCGTGGCGACATGCAACCACCACTCGCGAACGACGCCGCGAGTATTGTTCTCGAGGAATACGTGGTCCGCCCATTCCGCGTCGCTGGCGCTGGCCGGGTCGGGCATATCGACAACCTCACCGCCATAGACAAATTCCGAGATATTGCGTGGGCCGTTCAAGGGGCAGTGTATGATCTTCATGGCAAGGTCCTACCCGCTAATGCCCTACCGACGCGGCGCCGCGTTCGCCAACCTGCTCGAATGTATCGAACCGGTCGAGGCGGAATGGCTCCAAAATGTCGGGCACCTTCCCGGTTGCTACTGTCTCGGCCATGCGCTTGCCCGAAACAGGGGTGGCCTTGAATCCCCATGTGCCCCAACCGGAATCGACGTAGTAATTGACAATCGGAGTCAGCCCCATCACCGGGCTGAAATCCGGTGTCATATCTGCGAGGCCGGCCCACTGCCGAAGCAGGCGAACTTCGCTGAGGAACGGGAATAGCTCCAGCATATGACCCATCAACCCTTCCTTGAAGTCGAGACTGGAACGGGTTGAGTAGAGTGTGTAAGGGTCCGTGGAGCCGCCCATGACCAATTCGCCGCGATCACTTTGCGAGACGTACACGTGAAGACTTCCAGAGACGATGATCGGGTCGAGGAAGGGCTTGAGCGGTTGAGACACGCAGGCCTGCAGCGGGATCGTCCGGATCGGCAACTTGAATCCCGCCATCCCTGCCATAACTGACGAATGCCCCGCCACCGCCTGCAGCACCTTGCCGCAAGACACCACGCCTCGGTTGGTTTCAACCCCCGTTACACGGTTGTCCTCTTTGAGGATGCCCGTGACCTCAGTTTGCTGATGGATTTCAACGCCTCGACGCGCGGCATTGGCGGCGTAGCCCCAGGCCACGGCGTCATGACGCGCAATCGCACCGGGATAATGGTAGAGCGCTCCCATGATCGGATAGCGGACGTCAGACGACATGTTGAGCTGCGGACAAACACGAGCGACCTCGTCCGGATAAATCAATTCGGACTTCACGCCCAGATGCTTGTTTACCTCCGCCCGCCAGCGGCTGGTCCGCATGGCGCCATCTGTGTGCGCAAGCGTCAGATGTCCACGCTCTGAATAGAGAATGTTGTAGTCGAGTTCGTTTGAAAGTTCCTGGTACATCCGCACTGACTCGTCGTAGAAGCGGACACCTTCCGGGGTCAGGTAATTAGAGCGGATGATGGCGGTATTGCGGGCGGTATTGCCCCCGGCAAGATAACCCTTCTCCAGTATCGCGACATTGGTAATGCCGTGATTCGCCGCGAGATAATAGGCCGCTGCCAAACCGTGACCACCGCCGCCAATGATAACGACGTCGTAGGATGGTTTGAGCTCTGTCGCGACGGGCACATCACGGCGGGCCGGATAACGCCGCCGCAGACCATATTTCAACAGGCCAAAGGGCATGTACCTAAGAGACTCCCAGACGGAAGGAAATTGTAACCAGAGGAAACAAAATATAATAGCAGGAAACTTTCAACCGTGCTCCCATTGCGACAAGATTTTGGCTCAAATAGACAAATTTGGGTGTCGCGTGATGACAGCGTAAATCTTGACGCCTCTCTACCCGGCATCACTTATTTCTCAGTGTCGACTCACATGATCACAACTTCACAGGTTCCGCCACAGACGTCGCGCCGCCCCACGGCGATCACGCGCCATGGCCACGCTGACAAGGATTTCTATTCCTGGCTGCGGGACGAGAACTGGCAGGAGGTCATGCGGGATCCATCCTTGCTGGAGGCGGGAATTTCTCGGCGCGGCAGTAGCAGAGGTGCCATTTGTTGTAGCAGAGGTGCCATTTGTTGATGTACTTAACACCATGTGCGATGAGACTCTGGCCCTTAGAACCGCCAGAATGGATACAGTTAAGGTCT
>DEBC01000010.1:0-2899 GCA_002348365.1 Alphaproteobacteria bacterium UBA2966
TCGTGGGTCCAGACATACTTGTCCTGGGTCGCGTGTTCCCATAGTTCGTCGAGCAGGGCGTCGCTTTCGTCCGCGTCCATCCCAACGATGTACTGGTTGGGACGACGACCCAGATAGAGGACCGGCCGGCCGGTATCGGGATGGAGTCGCATCAAGGGATGCTGTGCGCTGGGAGGTTCCCGGCGCACACCGTCGATCTCGACAGCGCGATGTGGTGCGCCGGCACTGTCCAGACCCCCGTCCTGGTGCGCCCATTTCCCCTCGATGGCAGCTCTCAGGTGCTGGGGCAACTCTTGGGTCACCGCGTACATGTTGCAGAATTCGGTTTCGCCTCCCTCGGGCGGCACCTCCAGAGCATGAAGAATGCTGGCCTTGGGTGGGACAGGATGGTTCGACATATCCGTGTGCCAGCGCAGTTCGCAGTCACCCAGGCTCCCCAGAGGCTCCCCGTCGACAATGACATTGGAGACGATGGCAAGCTCCAGGTGTTCGGCCGAATGCTGCCTGCCGAGGGCGTTCGGCGGACACGGATCCAAGTCACCAAAGATTCGGCTGAAGCTAATCAATTCGGGATCGGAGATGTATTGGCCGCGAAACAACAGAACCAGATGCTCAGTCCATGCATCCAGCAATGATTGAACGTCAGCTGGTTCCAGCGGCCGCGAAAGATCAACACCACGAATTTCTGCGCCCAACGCCTTGCCGGTCGGTATGACTTCGATCATGTCCCTATCCTGTTCTGAATTCAGAACCATATGCGCCGAAATAGCATCCCAGTTCCCTAATTTTTTCAGAAGCGACGCTCGGATGAAAGGAGTGAATTGCGGGACGCATGAAACGTCCTATGGACCCAAGTCACGAACAACGCGGAATCCAAAGTTGTAATTGCGGTATTCGAGGATGAATCGCGTGCGATTTGCCGAGCGGATATTTCCCGGATGGCTGCTCCATGCACCGCCCCGCGTGACACGCCGCCCGCAGTTACCGCTGAGCCAAGCCGTGCCATCCCGCGGCGCGTTCCGATAGTTGTCATTCCAGCAGTCCTCGACCCATTCCCAGGCGTTGCCATGAACATCATGCAGCCCGAAGACATTCGCCGGAAAACTGCCCACGGGTGTCGTGGTCATCCGATACACCCCCTTGGCGCCATCCCCGTATCCCTTCGTGCCGTTGAAATTCGCCTGATCCGACGTAATCGTCGAACCCACGTGAAATGGGGTCTGCGTCCCGCCACGGGCCGCGTACTCCCATTCAGCTTCGCTCGGCAGTCGGTACTCAAGACCCGTCCTCCGTGAGAGCCACGCGAGGTAGGCCTTGGCCATATTCCAGTCAACACAAACCACAGGGTCATTCGGGCCTTGCGCGTATCCGGGGTCCCTCCAGCTCTTGGACTCATCCACCCGGCCACCTGAACCTGTCCGGACAAAGCAGGAGTCATCCGCGGGAATTCCGCTTTCCTCGACGAAAGAGGTGAACTGGCTCCTGGTCACTTCGTATCGCGCAATCGCGAACGGTTTGAGTTCGACCTCATGGACTGGTCCCTCGTAATCATCGCGTTGCAACTCTTCGGGCGGTGATCCCATCAGAAAAGTTCCTCCGGGCACCACGACCATCTCGGGGCATACCTCACAATCCCGGAAGATCGTACCTGGGGCCATCTCCGGAAGAGCCCATATAAGCGCCGTTCCAATGCCTGCAAACACGAGCATGGAGACGAACATGGAAATCAGCCGCCATCGCGGCATATAGATGGACCCCATCGACAACGGAACCAGCTCATCAGGCTCAGCGGCCGGACCATCGAGGGCGAGGCTGCGGAAGCCCAGCTCGACGTGTTGGAGCACTTCGGATGTGTTCCGAACGCCGAGAATACCGACCCCGTCGGGCACCAGGTCCGTCCCTGCTTCCCACCGGTTGGAATCGGGAACAACCACCGTGACCCGGCATCCGGAATCCACCAGTGTGGCAAGTGCATCCCGCGAAGCCGAAAGCTTCTCCTCAACAAACTCCACGCCCGCCACTTGAAGGTCGACACCCACGGTGCCCGTGACCCACAGCGCAATATCCGGTGAGTCATTTACGCCTGCCAGGGCACCCTCCTTGGCAAGGGCATGCGCGACATACACGGGAAGTTGCCATGAATTGCCATCCCCGATATCCGCCGACGCATCGAGTCGGAACCCTCCGGGTTCATACGGCCCAAGGGCGCGCTCGATCACACCAGAGGGTTGCCGGACGAAGCTGTCATAGTCGGGGCTTATGGGCAGCACGGATGTCGTTCGGCCCACGCAAATCTGCGAGACCGGAGCGGCTTCACGGGTGATCCGCTCAATCCTAACAGGCCCTCGCGTGGTAGCAACGTAAACACTGATTTTCATGCGTCGATGAAGATCTCGTTGTCGGGGTCGCGCAGTGCCGCCAGGAGATCTGAACCACTCTCCATGAGGAGCTGTATCAAACCATCACGAGGTTCCGGGAGAGCGAGGCGGCGACATTGATCGTCCTTCGAAAACACCGCAAGCCACCGCGGATGGCTCCCCAACTCACTGAGGGAAATAACCACGTAGGTCTGTGACGGCTCAGCTCGGGATGCCTCGAAGCTGATCTGGCAGCCTTGCGTCACCCGCCGGGTGACAGGCCCGGACGCGGCAGCCGCGAGTTCCGGAATGTGGTATCCCGCGATTTTGGCGGTCAGCCGTCGCAGGTCGCGTCGCAAAGCTGCACTTTCCTCCAGCGCGGCTTCAAGGTCTGATGCGTCGAGCCCGGCGTCCGTCACATAGTCGAACAGGCGTCGGATGGTGAATCGCCCGGCATCACCACTCTCGGGCCAGTGTTGAGTTTCGATCACGTCGAACACCTGCTCGGCTAGCTCGATGGTTTTGTCATCCGGCAGGGTGAA
>DEBC01000010.1:2958-4460 GCA_002348365.1 Alphaproteobacteria bacterium UBA2966
ACCCGCCGGGTGACAGGCCCGGACGCGGCAGCCGCGAGTTCCGGAATGTGGTATCCCGCGATTTTGGCGGTCAGCCGTCGCAGGTCGCGCCGCAAAGCTGCACTTTCCTCCAGCGCGGCTTCAAGGTCTGATGCGTCGAGCCCGGCATCCGTCACATAGTCGAACAGGCGTTGGATGGTGAATCGCCCGGCATCATCACTCTCGGGCCAGTGTTGAGTTTCGATCACGTCGAACACCTGCTCGGCTAGCTCGATGGTTTTGTCATCCGGCAGGGTGAAACTCGTGGTCATTGATCTCCTCCGTAGATCCGCGAGAACTGATCCTTGAACACCTCACGGTCGCGTGCGAATTGCCCATCCAGTCCAGAGACCTGTGACGCGTGCGAATCAAGCACCTCTACAAATGCATGGATCTGGCTCCGAATTTCCGAAAGGGCTTGGGCAGCCGTCTCAAATCGATCGCCAGAATCCGGATCCTCAAAAGCGCCATCATCGAAACCCTTGCGAGAGAAACCTCGAAAGGCCTGCCGTGCAGTGTCACGAGCCATTTCCAGTCGGCTGTCATCAGGTGCCTGGCGCGTGACCATTTCGGACTCCAGGGCCAGTTCGTCGGGACCGTTGCCGTCTCCAAGGGAATTCATGCCGTCTTTCGGACTCGCCTGGATTTCTAACACGACGTGGAGCGCTGCCCGGAGTGATCTTTCTGCCTGTTCGCCGAGTTTCTGCAGTCGTGCGCGCCACGCCGAATAGGACATCGCACCATCGCACGCCACCAGATCAGCCAGGGCTGTGTTATCCGCCTTGCGTCTCATGGCCTGGGCAATGCGGGACTGGACGTCTCCAAAGACCTCCGCACGGGCCACGGACCAGGGTAAATCATGCAACCGGGGTCCGTGCTCCATTAGACAGTCCAATGCCATCATTTCGGTGTTGTTGAGAAACTTGATCCGGTCCGCCGCGGTTTCCTGCAAGATCTGGAGTGGCGATACCCAAGCGCCCGCAGGCAAGCCATCATCGAGCAAGGAGGCAATGTCTACTTCGCCCGCTTCACCATCGGTGCCGATCGGTCGTGCCTGGACCACAGCCTCGCGATCAAGGGCAAACTCGATGGCGGAAAGAAAGGCCATGTAAGCATCGAACACACTATGGAAAAGGCGGAAGTTGCCGGCATCTTCGTTCATCGAATTCCGCCGCCAGAATTCCAGAATCGTTGAATCGTCCACCACAATTTCGGAAGGCTCCCCCTCGCTCCTCGCGTGATCGAGCAAGGCCTGGAACTTGCCCTGGACCTGGACACTGGGAAGCGAGTCCTTCAGGTAAGCGTAGATCCTGCGTTCGATGCCGTTGGCAGCGCGACGAACCATTTCGTCCGAAGTGGGAGAGTCAACAAGAACACGGACCTCATCGTCAAAAGCGGTGTATCCGATACTGACGCATAAAAACTTAAACAAGGCTGCCAGGAGGGGCATCCGGGCGAAACCCAGATTGAATAGTCCATCAGCG
>DEBC01000002.1 GCA_002348365.1 Alphaproteobacteria bacterium UBA2966
CTCGCCAAACCCGTAAATTCGTTCAACGCAATCTCGTACTCGCCACGCATGTAGGCTTCGACCCCAAGATCAAAGTCTGACCAAGCCGGGCTCGCGATTCCAAGCGCCACGGCGAATATCATGTATGCAGGACCGCGCATGCGCCGGAGACTATCACCTGAGCAATTCGTCCGGGTCACAAATTGAGGCGATCCAGTTTTCTCGATCTGCCTCTTCAATCGACAGGCCGTACAGGCTCTAATACGGCTGCCAAAGGGGCATGGAAACGAAACAGATCAAAAGAGCAGCGGATGTCTGTCGACGTGCGTGAATTTGATGTCGTCGTTGTGGGTCACGGAATCGCCGGTATGTCGGCCGCAGTCTCCGCCATGGAGAGCGGTGCGAAGGTGGCCGTTCTCGAACGCGCGCCATTTGAAGAGTACGGAGGCAACACGCGTTACACGGAGGCCTTCCTTCGCCTCAAAAATGAAAACGAACTGTTCGACGACTTCGAAAGCCTGTTGGCGGAAGTCGGCAGCGCCAATCCCGATCCCGTGCTGGTCCATGCGACCACGCAGCCGTATGAGCAGTGGCCGGGAATTGTACGTTCCAACGACGTCACGGACGCCGATCTCATTCAAACGTTTGCCAGCTCGGTCGTTCCAACGATCGACTGGCTCAAGACGTTCGGGGTCAACTTCATCCCGGCGTACCTCGCCCATGTCACATGCCGCGAAGACCCTCCTCTCCTGGCCCCGAGCGGTGGCGGTATCGCCATGATCGAAGCCTTGCATGCCGCCTGCGAGAAGGGAGACGTCGAGATTTTTTACGAGACAACAGCGCGCCGGCTGATCCAGGACGATTCAGATGCAGTGGTCGGTGTCCGGGCGGTGGGCCGACGCAACAAGCGTATCGATGTAATGGGCCGCGCTGTCGTCCTGGCGTGCGGCGGTTTTGAAGGCAATCGGGAAATGCTGCAGCGTTACATGGGTGCGAGCGCGATCAACACCCGGCCGGTAGCGCGAGGCGGCAATTACAACAAAGGCGAAGGCATTCGCATGGCGCTCGATATCGGTGCCGCTCCTGCGGGTGATTACGGCGGCTATCACGCCAACCCAGTGGACCCCCGTTCGGGCCAACCCGAAGCCAAGGTGCTGATATTTCCATTCGGTGTACTGGTCAACAAAAAGGGGCAGCGGTTCACCGACGAAGGCCCCGGCGCTGACCACCGGATCTACGACGGTGTCTGCCACGAAATCCAAGATCAGCCTCAGGGCAAGGCGTTCCTCATCATGGACGACCGCATCAACGACATTGAAGAGTACACGCGTTCCATTTTCACGGATCAGCCGCCGGTGGAAGCGCAGTCATTCGACGAAATAGCGGAGCAATTTGACCTGCCGGTTGACAGCCTGAAGAAGACGATGGCGGACTACAATGCCGCGTGCCGAGATGGTAGTTTCGAGCCCACGCATGAGGATGGACTGGCAACAGACGGCGTTGTTCCGCCTAAATCGAACTGGGCCCGGTCCGTCGACCGGCCCCCGTTCCTCTGCTATCCGTTGATTTCCGCACCCATCCTCACTTTTGGGGGCGTCAAGGTGAACACCAAGGCACAGGTCGTGAATACCGATGGCGAGGTGATCCCAGGTCTCTACGCGGCAGGAGAGGTTATTGGTCTTTACTATCGGCAATATGCGGCGGCAACATCGGTGTTACGCGGGATGGTGTTCGGCCGCATCGCCGGCCAAGATGCCGCACAGGTTCAAGCTCCGTAAACGAAGTTCCAATCAAAAAAATGGGAAAGGACAGGGAATATGCTTTCATCCGATGCTCCAGAAGTAAGAGCCTTCTGGGAAAAGGCCTGTAGCGAGATGGGGATCGATCCATCGTCGACCTACCACGCGGCAACGTTCGGAGATCCGAAATTCTTCGACGAAGTCGACGAGATCACCGAACTGGCCCTCGAAGGCCAGAAACAAGCAACCTCGCATCTCGAGATCGACTTCGAAGTGAACAACATCACCAGACGTGCGGAAGGCGACTACTGGCTGATGCTGGACAAATCACTCGCGCCGCGCGGCATCGTGCAACTGACCACGGTCAAGTCCACGCCATTCAACGAGATCGATGATGAGTATGCCGCCATTGAAGGCGAAGGCGATTCCAGCCTGCGTCATTGGAAGGAAGTGCACGAAGATTACTTCAAGCTGCAATTGAACGCCTGGGGCCGGGGCGATGAATGGAGCGAGGATCTGCCCGTGGTGTGTGAGATATTCACACTGGTGTATCCGCCCCTAAACAAGTAGGCGGCATTTCGTTTGTTTCGGGGGCGGGTCGATGAAAGTCGAGCCCGCCCCTGTCAATTTTAGCTGTGCGTACAAACCCTCTTGCCTGTTGAGGAAGTCATGACCGTATACTTCATCGCCCAAGTACAAACAGATGATCCCGAGGGGTACATGGAATACGTCAAGGCCGGGCGTCCAACGCTGATCGAACATGGCGCCTGGTATGTCGGACGCGCCAGCGCCGCCGGGGATGCAGAGGTAATTGAGGGTGACGACCCGGGTCGCTACATCATCATCGGTTTCGAGAACCGCGAGTCAGTCTGGAAGTGGTACAATTCCCCCGAATACCAGGAAGCCAAGAAGATTCGAGATCCCATCTCCAAAGTGAACCTGTTCATCGTTGATGAAATTCCCCCGGGAAGCGGCATACCGACCCGACCCCTGGGTGACATTCAAAACTAGCGAGCTGGCAAGATGACGATTTCGCCTTTCGATCCAGCCCAAGCGTCCGACGCGCAAAGAGCACTCGATCGCACGCGTACCCACCCCCGGACACGGTCGCGTCATATGCCGGGTTGGATGTACACGTCCCCCGATGTGTTTCAGCGTGAAACGGAGCGAATATTCCTGAAGGACTGGCTCATCGTTGGCCGGGTTGAGGAAGTTCCCGAACCCGGGGATTACTTCACGTTCGATATCGTCGATGAACCGGTGGTCGTGACCCGCGGCAAGGACGGCCAACTCAATGCGTTCTCGAATGTATGTCGCCATCGCGGCGCCAAAGTCGTCGAAGGGCGCGGAACAGCCAAAGTCTTCAGCTGCCCGTATCACGGTTGGACGTATGACATTGGGGGGGCGTTGATTCAGACGACCTTTACCGATGACGTCAGTGAATTCGATTTCGATAACTGCCGGCTCTCACCCGTCCAGATCGGAAGCTGGGGCGGATGGATTTTCGTGAATTTGGATCCGGGTGCGGGTCCGCTGGAAGAACACGTGGCGCTGTATGACGAAAAACTCGGCTACTTCCGCCAGGAAGACTGCCGGCTGTCCGACACGCTCGTGATCGAGTCAGATGTCAATTGGAAACTGATGGCCGAGAATTTCATCGACGTCTATCATTTCCGGACTCTGCATGCCGGCACATTCGGCAACCAAAAGAACCCGGCAACGAGCCTTCCCTACGATGAGGATCAGGTCATAATTTACCGGCTAGGTGGTAAATCCCTGACGCCAACGGGCGAGATGCTGCTCGGGCGCCTGCCCTGGCTGACTGAAGACGATCCATCAGCGGCCGGTCACATGCCGCCAAACGCCTACTTCACGTGCCACGCCGACAATGTGCAGCTTTGGATGAGCTGGCCGATATCGCCATCACGTTCACGCACCATGATCTACACCATATTTTCCGAGGAGCAGCTTGCGCGTAATGACTTCGATGAACACGCCGAGACGTACCACGAGTTCGTCGCACGCATTCTCAACGAGGACGTCGATATGGTGACGGCACTACAGAAGACCGTGGGTTCACGGAATTTCGAACCGGGCCCCATCACCCAATTGGAAGCCGGTGTGCATGCTACCGTCAACCACCTGATAGACCGCATTTTCGACGACTGACCGGAAAGCTTTGGAAATGGCACAAATCAAACCAGGCGCAGACGCAATGGCTCGCTCCAGATTGGCCCCGACACGAGACAAGCTTCGTGCCGAAGCTCGGCACCTTCCGGGCTGGATGTACACCTCCCCGGAGGTCTTCGAGCTCGAAACCGAACGGCTCTTCCTCAAGGAGTGGCTGGTGGTCGGACGGGTGGAAGAGATCCCGAATTCGGGTGATTTCTTCACCTTCGATATCGTCGACGAACCGATCGTCGTGACGCGTGGCAAGGACGGCGGACTTCATGCGTTTTCCAACGTCTGCCGTCACCGCGGCGCCAAGGTCGCAGAGGGCCAAGGCAATGCCAAGGCCTTTAGTTGCCCCTATCACGGCTGGACCTACGACGTGACGGGAAAGTTGATCCAAACCACATTCACTGACGATGTCGAAGGGTTTGATTTTAAAAATTGCCGCCTGGCGCCGATCAATATCGATGCATGGGGCGGATGGATCTTCGTCAACTTCGACCCGCAGGCGGGCTCCCTGGATGATCACGTAACGCTCTATCAGGAGAAGCTCGGGTACTTTCGCCAGGAAGATTGCCGCATCGGAGGCATCCTGGACATCGAAGTGGATGTGAACTGGAAACTGATCGCCGAAAACCTGATCGACGTCTATCACTTCCATGTTCTGCATGCAGCTACCTTCGGCAGCAACAAGAATCAGAACCGCATGCTGCCCTACGGAGAGAATGAGCTCGTTATCTTCCGCCCGAATTCCCGCTCTCTGACGCCGACCGGTGAGGCCCTGGTAGGACATCTACCCTGGATCGAAGATGATGCGCCGGCCGCAGCGGGGCACATGCCGCCGAACGCCTATTTCACCTGCCACAGCGACAGCGTGAAACTATGGATGAGCTGGCCCTTGGGTCCGACTCGTTCGAGACTCATCATCTACTCTATCTATGCGGAAGAGCAGATCGCATGCGGTGATTTCAAGGAGAATGCCAAGGTCTACGACGACTTTCTCGCGCAGATCGTTGACGAGGACATGGGCATGGTGATTGCGCTACAGAAGAATTTGAGCTCGCGCCGGTTCGAGCCCGGACCCATGGTGGGTCTGGAATCCGGCGTCCACAGTACCGTCAACACCCTCATCGACCGGCTTTTCACCGACTGAGAAACATTATGCTGTTCGGGGCTGGTGTCTTCTTCACCGACTACTCGGCGAAACCCGCAGAATTGGCCAAGGCCCTTGAGGACCGTGGGTTCGAATCGTTGTGGACACCTGAGCATTCGCACATACCACTCTCCCGCGCGACACCCATGCCGGCCGGCATGGAGTTGCCGAAAAAGTACTACGACGTGATGGACCCGTTCGTAACCCTCACCGCCGCCGCCATGGCTACGACTTCACTAAAGGTGGCGACAGGAATCTGTCTCGTCGCCCAACGGGACCCGATTCAGACCGCCAAACTGGTCGCGTCAATCGATCAGGTCTCCGATGGCCGATTTCTGTTCGGCGTTGGAAGCGGCTGGAACGTAGAAGAAATGGCCGACCACGGCACAGATTTCCATTCCAGGCACACGCTCGTGCGGGAACGGATTGAGGCCATGAAAGAGATCTGGACGTCTCCCGAGCCCGAGTTCCAGGGAGAATTGGTTGAATTTCCACCCATGATGGCTTGGCCAAAACCGGTGCAAAAGCCCCATCCTCCTGTACACGTAGGAGGGAGTTTCCCCTATGGCGCGCGACGTGCTGTGGTTTATGGGGATGGCTGGATACCCCACATCCGGCGCCCCGATTACCCGGATGTCACTGATTTCCTGCCAGATTTCCACGATTTGGCACGAGCGGCAGGGAGAAATCCAGAGGCGCTACCCGTGACCATCTGGGGCACTCCTTGCGACATGGACACGCTTAGGAGATTTCAGGATCGCGGTGTGTCACGGATCGTTGCCGAGCTTGACTCAACAGACCTCGATGGATTGCTACCGGAGCTTGATCGCTGGGCCGGGTTGATGACGCAATTATAGTGCGCTAATTCCTCGGCAGACTGGCGAATTGGCTGGATTCAATCGGATGATGCCCATATCTATCGCCAACAGAATCTGTTACGGTCCAGCCGTGTTTATTGATCCGCCTGCTGTCCGCCTTCAGTTCGAAGACCTGAAAAGCGTGCGTCAGGGCCATTCCGACAGAGAGTGCTTATGTCACAAATGAACGAGCCAACAGAACTTGGTGAAAAGCTACACAAGTGGATCGCAATTGGGTCGATCGGTGGCGTAGCTATTATCGTCATCATCCTCGCTGCGACAGGCACGTTAGGCTGACCTCACTGCGATTGCGAAGACCGCACTACCCGAGGCCCCATCCATCGTAAGAAACCACGTGTCCGGCGGCGATTGGCGCTACCTGTACTCCTGCCCGGCGGCGAACGAATTAACTCGAAAACTTCGAACCACATGACGGAGCAATGCCATGAGGCAAGTGGCGACCGGTGATACCGTTCGCGTGCACTACACGGGCACCCTCGACGACGGTACGGAATTCGACACATCGACAGACCGCGATCCGATTGCATTCATGATCGGCGGAGGACAGGTGCTGCCAGGATTTGAGAACGCCCTGGTCGGCATGACCGAAGGGGAGACCAAGAGCATCACGTTGAGCCCCGAAGACGCCTATGGTCCTCACGACCCGGAATTGCTGCACGCCGTGGAAAGAGAACGTATTCCGGACGAGATTGACCTGAAAGTCGGCGCATTGCTTCAGGCAGGAGATGCGCAAGGCAACGAGATCACGTTGCGGGTGGTTGAGGTTAGTGACGAAATGGCAACCTTGGACGCCAACCACCCATTGGCGGGTGAAACTCTAACCTTCGAACTCACCATGGTCGCCTTCGGAGAATAGGACTGGGCATTGCGTTACAGTCCTCGTCGACGGGTCATCTGAAGACGACCAGCCGCCGATTTTGGCAACACTAGCCAATAATCTTCCGGTACGCGCCGCATGCCCGTATTTATGGCGCGAGGATTGAACTCTCTCCGACCTCGACGGTTGCTCTGATGACATAGTCGGCCGCTACATCGGCAGCCGGTCGTCCGCCTTATTGCCGAACAACTCCTCTCGGCGAAGTTGGGCAACATCCGGTTCGAGGATGGGTCCGAGCAGGTACTTGGCGAATTCCTCACGTTCCTTGAGCAGCCACGCCTGCATGTCCTTGTCCTGGTCGAGCGCCTTGAGCGCCTTTCCACCCAAGACTTTTTTCTTCTTGAGGGCACGTTCGAGGCGTTCATTCTTGGCTTTGAGCACGAACACCTCACCCGCCAGCGCGACCATCATGCCCATCAGACGCGTGATGGCCGGATCCTCGAAATATTGATGCTTGGGTAGGGTCATTTAAGCTGCCTTCGCGATAATCACGGTCCAGGGGAAGCGCCACTCTTCGGGGATTTCCTCACCCTTTCTCAGGGCGCCGTCGTACTCCTCGAAGGGCTCCACGCGGATATCGGTGAAGCCGGCTTTTTCGAGTTCGGCCGTGAGATCCATCTTGTCCATGGTGATCATGTAGGGCTCGCGGTTGCGCACCGCATGGCCGTAGTAGATGAACTTACCGACATCGCCGCCCGGCGGATCGTAAAAGTCGAGGTGAGTGTAATACCCGCCCTTCTTGAGCACGCGACGTGCTTCTTTGAAGGTGTTGCGGATCGCCCGCGGGGGCATCTCGTGCAGCACCATCGATCCTGCAATGGTGTCGAAACTATCGTCCTCGAACTTCATGCACTCGATATCGCCCTGGACGAACTTGATGGGCATTTTCTCTTCGACGGCACGGCGATGCGCGAGCTTCAGACACGGTTCACTCAAATCGACGCCCACCACATCGGCCTTCGGCATCTCCTTCTTCAGCGACATCGTTGTCTTGCCAAAGCCGCACCCTTCGTCGAGAACTTTCTTGGGCTTGCATAGATTCTTGATCATACGGACATAGCGGGTGTGCAGATCGGCATGTGCCGAATGAGTCGGCATGGTCGTGCGCGATCCTTGCTCGTAGGAATGAGCCCCGGTGTTGTTAATCCAGACGCCGCCCGGGAACTGATGAAAGTCACCCAACGTGTAGTACTTGGGGAACTTGATATCCGGATCGAGCTCAAGCATGTCCGCCTCGATCTTGGCGTACTTATCCAGGATCTTCTCGAGTTCACCTTCATGAGGTTCGAAGTGGGACATAAATCCCCAGCGCCCCATGAACTTGTACTGCTGCAGATAGTGCTCGAGCCAACCGTAGTACTGGTAGGTCGTAGACCCCTGCATCTCCTTTTCGATCTTCTTGGGATCAGTGAGACCAAGTTCCTGCGCTTCTTCGACCACCTTGTCGTAGAGCGCATGCGTCCAGTGCAGTTTCAGACCCACCACGAAGGACTGGTAGGCCAGCACCTCGAAGGGCATGTTTTGATCAGCAGGATTCGATGCCATGTTGTTTCTCCCGAACAACCGGGGCGTTCCCGACGCCCGGCATTTGCGCCTCAATCCGGATGTGTCACCATACCATATTCGCGACCGTCGCGCCCCACGGCCCAACAGGAGTGACCCATGAGCCAAGCCACCGGTGCCTATGATGCCATGAGCCTGATCACCTACACGCCACGCGCAGACTCCAATGATCGCGGCTACGAGCAATGGCTGATCGACGTCGACAACCCTTTTTTTAACAGCTCCGACGTCTGTGTCCGCTACACCAACTGGAAGGTGATCGACGACGCCGGGGTCAATCCCGGCTTCAGCCATTTCGACTTCTTCGGGATGGACGACCGGGACTCAGGCGACAAGGTGTGGAGCGACGAAAAGCTGAGTGAATTCCGGGTTGAGTGGCGCAAGCTCTGGGGAGCCGCGGAAACCCTCGACCCGACGGCCAACAGCATCGTCAATCTGTGTGAACGTGTTCGCGAACCGCAGACAGAAGCGACCTACGTGATCGTCACACCCGTTGACAGTCCATCGACGCCGGGCCCGGAAGGAAGCGAGACGTGGAACACCTATAACGCCTATCGCGGCGATGTCGTGTTCCCCGCATTTCACCTGAAGTACACCGACGATCCCGGAGACTTCGAAACCGTGAAATCCGCGCACGCAGCTGGAGGACCTGCCGCCATTCTGGCTGTGCTACTGGCAGGACCGGACTAGCGGCGACGCCACTCGAGCCCATCCCCAATCAGCGGAGAGAGGCCTGGAACGCACTGCCACGGGCATTGTGGGAGGCGTTTTCTGCTACCGCGCTGCGTCGGGATCCAACGGATAGATCGGCCGCCGCAGCTTCTCGAACGGGAACAGGTCGTAGTCCGAACTGCAAACACCCGGACCTGCCACCTCAACGATGTGCTTTGCAATCGGTTCAAAAGCCGCCCGGAAATGCTGACGGGATTTGACCACCAGGTATTTTCGCTCTGTCGGTTCAATGCCAGCGTGGCGGAACACGCCGAGATCAAAAGGTTCCATCCGCTCTTCCGAGACCATGATCTCGACACCGCCGCAATCGAGAACGGCCGTCCGACCGAGATTAATCTGCATACCGGTCATCATGGGCCCCGTGACGGCGAACCTTCCATCCGTAATTTCTTGAACGTGCCCCGACAAGGTGAGTGGCTGTCCCTTGAGGTTGATTGCCGGCATGTCAGTCTTGCCGCCGATATCGAGCGTGATTTCATTGCCCTTCCCGGCATCGATCATCTGTGCCACTGCCGCGGGATCCCATACAGGAGATACCGCAACGTCCGTCAAACCCTGGCGCATGATTTCTTCGATAGCGGCCATGACATCCTGATTTCCCCCGGCACCGCAGTTGTCGCCGTGTTCGACCAATACAATCGGGCCATCGTCAAGAGACTTGGCACGGGCAATGGACACTTCCATGGGCTCCAAGGCATAGACAAAATCCGCCCGACGGTCCCAGGCAAGTTCGAGTAATGCTTCCTTCAGGTCGTTGGCCGGCCCACCCTCTCCATTACCGACAACAACCGCCGACACACCCACGTGTGGATGATCCGCCAGCGGAAAGCCCCCAAACACACTGGCATTCAAGACGCGTCCCTGCGCCTCGGCGGCTATGGCCATGTCCATCACGTCTTTCATGGGCTGACGCGACGGTGTCTGGCACAGCATGTGCGTGAGCAGCGGCAATGAACCCCACTGGATGACCGGCATGATCTCCCCTTTCAGCGCCCGCAACAGCGTCCGCCCAGCACGAAGACCGGTTTCATGCATATCTATGTGGGGATAGGTTCGGTATCCGGTTATGACAGTCGCGTTCTCGACGGTCGCCGCACTCATGTTCGTGTGGAAATCCAGTGCGACGGCGATCGGCAGGTCGGGCGCAACGGCACGAATTCGCTTAAGCAACTCTCCTTCCCCGTCGTCGAAGCTCTCGGTGACCATAGCCCCGTGGAGATCGAGCAGCAGCGCATCGCATCCCTGGGTCACCGCGTCACAGATGGCCTGGACGAACGTTTCGTGCGCGTCATCCGAAACGGGACCGCCCGGCCAGGCTTCCCCCGCGACCGGGGTGACAACCTCCGCCCCCTCCTCACGTGCGAGATCGAAATAGGCGGCGATCGGATTATTGGTCCCCTCGTACACCTCGGCAACGTGACTCCCGTACAAAGGGCCGTCATGACCCCCCGTCCGTCCGAAACTCGACAACGGGGTCGGCAGCGGCGAGAACGAGTTGGTCTCGTGTTTCATCATGGCGACAACGAACTTCATGGGGCCTCCTCGCACTGGGCTGTCAAACATTGCAATCGTAACCCACGCGATGTTTGTTTGTACGGGTTGCTATTCGTGGCGAATGACGTCGGATGATTTATCAACTGAAGGGCGCTCATCCTTGGCGGATACGTTTGACTACGTGATCGTGGGCGCCGGTTCGGCGGGGTGTGTCCTCGCCAACCGCTTGAGCGCCGACGGCCGGCACAGCGTGTGTTTGCTGGAAGCCGGGCCGCCTGACCGGAACCCCTTCCTTCACATTCCGACGGGGTTCGTGAAAATCTGGAACAATCCAGATCTTAACTGGCTCTACGAGAATGAGCCCAGCCACTGGACCGGAGACCGTGTGATCAAGACTCCGAGAGGCAAGACTCTTGGAGGTTCAAGCTCGATCAACGGCAACGTATACAGCCGCGGGCAGCCGATGGATTTTGACGGCTGGGCTCAGCGTGGCAATCGGGGTTGGGGCTACGCCGACGTGCTGCCCTATTTCCGCCGCTGCGAGCAATGGGCCGGCGAAGGAGATGACACCTATCGGGGTCGCCAGGGCAAGGTCAGAGTGACCGAACTTGGCTGGCGACACCCTCTTTGCGAGGCGTTTATCGAGGGTGCGACACAGCTGGGCATCCCGCGCAATGCCGATTACAACGGCGCCAGACAGGAAGGCATGGCGTACGCCCAACGCACCGTCCACAAGCTTCGCCGGGTCAGCACCGCCCGCGCCTATCTCAAGCCAGCGATGTCACGGCCAAACCTGAGTATCCGAACAGGCGCGCATGCCACCCGCATCCTACCGGACGGCAAACGCGCGGTGGGCGTGGTCTATGTCGAAGGTGGGCCAGACGGCGCGGTCGCCGAAGTGCGGGCAAACCGTGAAGTCATTCTTTCCGGTGGTGCGATCAATTCACCGCAACTGCTGCATCTCTCGGGGATCGGACCGCCGAGCCTGTTGCAGGGAATCGGGATCGACGTGAAACACGCGCTTGCAGGTGTCGGCGAGAATCTCAGAGATCATTACGGAACGCGCGTCGTTGCTCGCGCCAAGAACATCGCTTCACTCAACGAACGCGGCCGTGGTCTCAAACTGGCGGGCGAAATCATCAAATATGTTGCCGGTGTTGAAAGTCTCCTGACGCTCACCCCGGCGTGGGTCTACTGCTTCTGGCATTCGAACGAAGCGGTCCCCAACTGCGATCTGCAGGTCGTTTTCATGCCGGGCAGCTGGAAAGAGAACGCGATGTGGCAGTTCGACGACGAGCCGGGTTTCACGATCGGTTCCTGGCAACAGCGGCCGGAAAGTACAGGTTGGGTGCGGGCGAAATCAGCCGACCCGTTCGAGAAGCCCCTCATCCAGCCGAACTATCTGGCGGAGGAAGGGGATCGGCATGTCTTGCTGGCCGGCATGAAGCTGGCGCGCCGGCTGATGCGGACCGAAGCGCTTGCCCCCTACTTTGATTCGGAACGTGCTCCCGGCGAAGCCGTTCACAGCGACAGTGAGCTCTTGGACGCAGCCCGACAAAGAGGGTTCACAACCTTCCATGTCATGGGAACCTGTCGCATGGGACCGATGAGTGATTCAACAGCAGTAGTGGACGACCAGCTTCGAGTGCACGGTATGGAGGGCTTGCGGGTCGTCGATGCTTCGATCATGCCGACCATGCCGTCGGGCAACCTCAACGCTGGCGCCATGATGATCGGTGAGAAAGGGGCCGATCTAATTCTGGGCAAACCAGCGCCGGAACCGACCATCGTGCCGGATTAGTCAGAAAACGGCGGGGGGCATTCTCCTGCCGCAGCCGCCTCGAGCCAGACATCAACCGCATCGATCAGGGTGTTCGCACCACATGGCATTATCAGATAGCTGAGACCTTCAGCGATCTGCCCTTCGGTTGCACCGTGTTCAAAAGCCCGGCTCAAATGGAAGCGCAGTCCGTCCGGCACATGTCGCCCGGCGAAGCAGACAACAAGCATGATCTCCGCGACTCGGGGATCGATCCCGCCCCGCGCTGAGGCGATGATTGAACCGTAGTGCTCATTGGCATTTTCCCGGGACATCCAATCCTGCCAGTGGCCCGCGGCGAACTCGATCGCGCTGAAGGCCTCGCCTGCGGCTGCCAGAGCAATGGCGTCGGTGATGTCCTGGATGGTCAGCCCCGCCTCTATACCTCGCTGCAGATGAATTCGCCCGACTTCTTCACGCGTGGCCGTCACCAGGGCCGTCCACACGAGTTCACGTTCCTTCAACGTGAGGTCGCGCGGATTCAAGGTCAGGTTGGTATAGAACGCATTGAAACTTTCTAGAACTTCCGGCTGGAATTCGGCGAGAACCCGCTGATACGGAAGGATATAACCACGCGACTTCATGAACGCCACAATGACCTCCTCTTTCGAGCGTTCTCCTGTCATTGGCAGCACCTCATCGTTTTGCGTGTATAGGTTTCGCGAGGAGCCTCAGCATTCAGACTCGCACCCGCCTAATGACTCGACGGCGAGCGCAACCCCATCTGCCATCATCATATCTGGTTGAGCGCACTTCTTCACGCCGGTCTCACACAGTCACTGCGGGTATGTAGAATTCGACCTTCAAACTCGCTACTCACAGCAACATCGCAGTGCTACCGTCGTTGCGGTGAATTACAAATCGAACAAACCCACGACATGTCCGACATCGACCATACCCCGACGATTGCAGAGGCGGCCCTCGCAATTTCTTCACGCGAACTGTCGGCAGTGGAGCTCACGGAATCGTTGCTGCGTCGGATAGAGGCCTGGCAACCCACTCTGGATGCCTTCATCACCGTCACCGCGGATCACGCCCTCGCCCAGGCGAGTGCAGCAGATGCCGAGATTGCGGCGGGTGATTACCGTGGCCCCCTACATGGCATCCCATTTGGCCTCAAGGACATTTACGCGACAGCAGGAATTCTGACCACCGCGCATTCCAGAATCCTGGAGAACAATGTTCCGGATGAGGACTGCGCGCCGGTTGAGCGGCTCTATGATGCCGGAGCCATTCTGCTGGGAAAGCTTTCCACACACGAATTCGCTCACGGCGGACCGGCTTTCGACCTGCCGTGGCCACCGGCCCGCAACCCGTGGAATCCAAGCCATTTCACGGGAGGATCGAGCAGCGGCTCTGGCGCCGCTGTCGCCGCCGGGCTCGTACTTGGTGCCATGGGGTCGGACACTGGGGGTTCTGTCCGGAATCCGGCGAGCCTCTGCGGAACCGTGGGTTTCAAGCCAACCTATGGCTTGATCAGCCGTTACGGAGTGATTCCCAATTCCTATACGTTCGATACCTGCGGCCCTCTGACCTGGACGGTCGAAGACTGTGCCCTGATGTTGCAGGCTCTTGCGGGCCATGATCCACGCGACGCGGGAAGTATGAACTGCACAGCCCCCGACTACAGGGATGGGCTTAATGGCGAAATCCAGGGACTCCGTGTCGGTGTCGTCAGGCATTTCTGGGAGGACGATCTCCCCGCCAATGACGAGGTGAAGGCGGCCATGGAGTCGGCCCTGACCATGCTCGGGAACCTCGGCGCCGAACTGGAAGAGGTTCGCCTCCGGCCGATGCAGGATTATTGCGATGTGAAGATCGTAATTGCCGAGTCGGAGCTCTTCGCCCTTCACCATCAGGATTTCATGACGCGCCCCGAAGGGTTCTGCGCCGATTTCCTCGGACGCAGCCTGCCCGCGGTGCTGTTCAGTGGTTCCGACTACGTGCACGCGCAACGCGAACGGCGGACCATGGTAAACGAAATGGAAAAGGTGTTTGAGCGCTTCGACGTTCTGGTGACGCCCAGTCAATACGGACCGGCTCCATCAATGAACGGCTTCAATACCGTTTCCTATTTCTGGAAGAATCCGACCATTGCAACGCCGTTCAACGTTTCAGGAGGCCCAGCGATCTCGGTATGTATGGGATTCAGCGAGTCGGGGTTGCCCCTCGGCCTCCAGATTGCCGGGCGTCCATTCGACGATGCGCGCGTATTGCAGGTGGCGCATGCTTACGAACAGGCCACCCCATGGCGCGACAGGCGCCCTGCGCTGGAAATTGCCCAGGCCGTCGAAATCCCAACCGCCACTTCTGTCCGGGCAGAATCAGGTGAACCGAGCGACCCTGACATCGTGGATGAGGTTCGAGCGGCTGTGGCGTTGCACGGCTTGTCGCTTAGTGATGAACACCTGGCCTTCATCGACGCGGCAGCACCGTTTGCCAAAGCCCGGGCGGAACGATTGCGTACCATGCGGCCCTACGGCGCCGACTTGTCCAGTACGTTCAGATTCTGAAAGATTTTGCTGTCCCGTAGGTGTCTACCGGGCGCCTGACGTCGATTTGCGCTACTTCAGAATCGTCATCCACGGCATTGAGGCCGTGCCCTGAAATCATCATGCCCGCTCCCGAAAAAGACCGGAATTCTCATTACTTACAAATTTGTGGGTAGTTGTTTATTGCCCGTTTCGAACGCATTCGCACGTTCGGACAATGAGTGCCAGGCAATCGGCAGCCGCCCCGGGGGAGAGACACGCATCCTTGGATTCGATGCCGCCGGGATCGTGACAGAAGCTGGCGCCGCAACCACCCTTTTCAAACCAGGAGACGAAGTCTGGTACACAGGCGAGTTCACACGCCCCGGCAGCAACGCCGAGTTTCAGGCGGTTGATAAACGTCTCGTAGGCCGCAAACCTTCATCGCTTGGTTTCGCTGACGCCGCTGCGATGCCGCTGACCAGCATCACGGCGTGGGAGATTCTGTTCGACAGCTTCGGGCTCAAAGAGGGAGAAGGAGCGGGAGAATCTCTGCTGGTGATCGGCGGCGCTGGAGGCGTCGGATCGATTCTTATCCAGCTGGCGAAGAAAGTGGCTGGTTTGACCGTTGTCGCTACCGCATCACGTCCCGATACCCAGGCGTGGGTTGAGAAGATGGGCGCGGATCACGTCGTCAATCATCGCAACCCGCTCGATCAAGAGATGAAAACTCTGGGCATTGCGCCACGCTATGTCGCAGCGCTCACGCAAACGGACATTCACTTCCCGGCGATCATCGAACTGATCAAGCCACGTGGCCACATCGCCATGATCGACGACCCTCAGAACCTCGACATTGCCGCCATCAAGCTCAAGGCGCTTTCCTTCAGTTGGGAGTTAATGTTCGCACGCTCCTTGTTCCAGACCGAGGACATGGACGCTCAGCACAAACTGTTGAACCGCGTTGCCGATCTTCTCGATGAGGGCACACTCGTCCCGACGGTCAACAAACATGGCGGGCCGTTAAGTGCCGCGAGTTTGCGTAGCGCGCATGAACATCAGGAGAGTGGTGCGGCGATCGGCAAGACTGTTCTGGACGGTTTCAATATGGCGTAACGGAAGACCTCACCCAATAGGGCTCCGGTGAAATCGAACGGCGTCAGGTGAACACGGCTCGGAGTTCAGGCCTCAACCTCGAAGACAACATCGAAGCGTTTCTGCAGATCGAGCTTTTCCAGGTCGCCGCCATGGGCTTCGCCGTCGACCACGTTTTTGAGATCACGCTTCGTCTCTTCGCTCATCACGACAATGATGTTCGTTACCTCTTTCAGCGGAAACGGAAACTCGTGCCAGGTCCCAATGTTTAGGCACACACCTGACGAGCCATCGAACGAGAATGCCTCGACCGCATCCAATTCGGGCGCCTTTGATGCGGCGTCATCCCAGGAGCCATCCGACCGCCGGCAGGTGGGCCGACCCAGAACCATGACGAACGGCTTGCCGTCCAAGGGAATGAAGGTCTGGGTGTGCTTGTTGTGATATTCCATCCAACGGACTTCCATGGGCCTGGGATTCAGGGTGGCGAGCGCCAGGCACAGATCGTCTTCGGAGACGAACTGTGCGGGTTCGCTGATCCGCACGGCCTCGGCATAGAATCCAGAGTCCCGGCCCTTCTCGGCATCTGGAACGGCCAGCAAGGTTCCATACCCAGCTAAAGCTTCAGGTGTCGCCATTCTAGGTTTGAGAATGCGGTGCTCGAGACCTGCTTCGTCAGCGGACATCCAATCTCTCCCGATGGGTCATGGCCCTGTCATGGTGCCACAGGGAAGATCAATTGTCGTCGTACATGATGATCTCGAGCGCTACCATGACGAACAGCTGAAGATCACAATGGCGGACGGAACCGGTGCAATGACAGATATTCGACGCGGATTCGCCGACATCTCCGAGGGGCAGGTCCGCTATCGCACCGCAGGCGAAGGGGATCCGCCGCTGGTCATGTTCCACATGTCACCATCCTCGTCCCAGCACCTAGAGCCGCTGATCGCCCGGTTGGGAAATTCCCGAAGTGTTGTCGCGCCCGATACCCTCGGTAATGGACACTCATGCCGACCACAGCCAGCCGACCCCACGCTCGAGTACTTCGCGGAAGCGCATCTCAGGGCACTGGATGCGCTGGGGATCGATCGGTTCGATGCTTACGGCGCGCACACCGGTGCGAAGATCGGCCTTGAACTGGCGATCACGCACCCTGATCGCGTGCGAAAAATGATCCTTGATGCCGTCTCCGTGCGTTCGTCGGCAGCAGCCGATGAACTGTTGGCCGGAATCCAGCCGGTCGAAGTCGACGACGATAGCACGCACCTCATGAAGGCCTGGCACATGGTGCGTGATTCGTACCTGTTCTTTCCGTGGTGGAAGCACACTGCGGAGGCGAAGCGAGATCTCGGGTTGCCCGAGACACAGGCACCTCACCAGGAAGTACTGGAAATGCTGGCCTCCATCCGCACCTACCACCTCTCCTATCGCGCTGCGATCATCCACCCCAATCAGGAACGGCTGCCATGATCAAGGTACTGACCCTCATCGCCTGCGCGGAGAGCGATCAACTGTTTCCCATGCTGGATGAGGCAGCGGCGCTTGTGCCGAACGCCACCAAGGCCCCCCTGCCTTCACGCAAGGATGGCGCTGGATACGACGAAGCGGCCCGGATCTTTTGCGAGTTCCTGGACTCTTGAGAATCGTTGCCTAAAACAACACCGCCTGCGCTGCCGGATAGTGCACGGTGCGGTTCGGTTGGATCACGGCATCCTCTCCCAGCTCTGCCGCCTCGATGCGGCCACCATCCATGATATGACGGACTTCGACCCCGGATGCGATCAGGTAGTCCGTGATGATGCGCCGGTGACACTGCCACCAGGCGGCCTCAGCACACATGACCGCACAGGCCCGCACCTCGGACTGAGACGCCAGCGCGCTGAACGACTCGCGAAACGGTGGGGTCAATGCGTAGTCCGCATAGTTCTTGAACGCCTCGACCCGCCAGGCCGTATTCGGAGATGAACCGGCATCGGGTTGTTTCGACCGGCGTCCACCCATGGATTTCACGTGCTGGTAGTCAATCCCCGCCAGCTTGAGGTCGCTGGGCAGGGTCTCGATGTTGAATTGCGGATTTCTGCGCGAGCGCGGGAAGCTGCGGACGTCCAGAAGGAGATCGATCTCGGCTTCCTTTAGCAAGGAAATGAGCTCATCAACACCGCGTGTCGAATGGCCGACTGTGTGGACGACACCCATGCCGTCTTCCCCGCCCCTACTCTATGCGCATCTCAACGGCAGAGGTTGTCCACGAACTCTTCGCCGAGGCCGTTGCTGATGCAGTGTTTCTTGTACATCGCGATGCGGGTGAACACGTCCTCGTAGCCGGTCTGCTCGCCCTTCTCGTCGACATAAAGGATGGGGCCCATGTTGTGGAACAGCACCTTCATGTGGCCTTCATCAGGGTGCACGACCAGCGTATGAGTCTCGCCCGCAGGCTCGTAAATGAACGAGCCGGCCCGTCCGATCCAGTCACCTTCCAGGTAACCCCAGGTACCCTCCAGGGTATAGCCCAGGACGGGGGCCGGATGACGATGGCGGCCGACAAGACCTTCGCCTTGGGCTTTCACGATATTGCACCAGGTCCCCTGGACGACGTTGAAGAGGAGCGGCCGTATGTGGACATTATCGCTGATCGGCATCCACACGCGCTCATCGTCCTCGTCCGTCTGAAAGAAAAGCTCTTTCGAGGCTTCCTTGGGCAATGGGATATCAATGTGCTCGATATGTTCGAAGCCTGAAAGCTTGGCCATCTCGTTCATGTCGGTCTCCTGATCCTGATCCTCGTCCGCAACGGTGACGGAGTGATTGCTCCAGAGCACCTTACGAATGCCCCTATGGCATTGCAACCGACGCCCTGGAGGACTGGTGTGGCGTGGACAAACCCTCTAGGAGTCGCAGGGAGGCCACTGCGACAGCCGAAGGGGCAATAGAGTGCGCGTTCCGCAGGATCAAACGGGGCAGGATCGACGTGACGACAGCGACCAAATCTGGAGGCCAACTCGAGCGCACACTTCTTGACGGTCAATTCGCCGTAACCGCCGAGATCACACCGCCCTTGTCCGCCGACCCGACGTCGATGCTCGATCGAGCCGCCCCCCTCAAAGGCCTGGTGGATGCCGTGAATGTCACCGAGGGTGCCAGCGCCCGGGCGCATCTCTCGAGTCTCGCCGCGGCGGGTCAGCTGGTTGGAGCCGGTCTTGAGCCCGTTCTCCAGATCAATGGCCGTGACCGGAACAAGCTGCTTCTCGAGCGCGACATTCTCGGCGCCGCAGCACTCGGTGTGCCCAACCTCCTGGCGCTTCGCGGGGACCCTATCTCCAAAGGGGATGAGCCCGAGGCGACCGAGGTCCCCGATCTCGGTGCGGCCGATATTGTGCAGGTCGCGACCCACATGCGCGATACCGGGACGCTGCCCTCGGGTCGGGAGATCGAAGCGGCCCCGCGCGTCCTCGTCGGCGCCACGGACATGCCCATCGAGCCCACCTCCGGATGGAAGCCCGAAAGCCTTCAACGAAAACTCGATGCCGGCGCCGACTTCATCCAGACCCAGTTCTGCTTCGATGCCGACCTTCTGAAACGCTACATGTCCGCACTGTCAGATGCCGGCATTTCACGGACGACGGGTTATCTCGTTGGCCTCGGCCCTCTTACCTCGGAGCGCCAGGCGCGCTGGCTTGTCGACAACCTTTGGGGGACCGTAATCCCAGAACCGGTCATCGACCTGCTGGGCAAGGCAACGGACCCGCGCGAAGAAGGCCGACGGATCGTCGCCGACATCGCACGCGCCTACGTCGAAATTCCGGGCGTGACAGGTGTGCACATGATGGGCCACCGAGCGGAAGCTGAGTCCGCAGAGATCATCGCGGCATCCTGCCTTATCGAGCTGCGTTGAAACCGAGTTCCCGCCCCATTGAACGCGCTTGGACACGCGCGCTACATTGCTGGACGATGATCTATCGCCCCGATTCCTCTCTGGGCCAAGGAAAATGACAGAACAAGCCGATCACGCCGCGGATGCGCTCGCCTGGCTGCGTCCAACCGTCAGGGACATTCCGGACTACAAGGGTCCAAAGACGGCATCTGATGTCGATCTCGACAAAGTGCGGATCCTTCATCTCAACGAGAGCCCTCACCCGCCGTCGCCGAAAGCGATCGAGGCGATCCAGAACTTCAGCGAGAACCTGAACCGGTATCCCGACATTTATGTTCGTGCGTTGTCAGATGCATTGTCGGACCGCACGGGCATCCCGCCGGAACAGATCGTATTCGGCGCCGGAACCGATGAGCTGGTGCATTTCATCTGTGAAATCACGACGGGCCCCGGAGACGTCGCGGTCATGCCGTGGCCGACGTTTCCCCGATATGCCCTGACGACGAGAATCGAAGGCGGAGAGTCGATCAAGGTGCCGCTCAACGATGCAGGTGCCAATGACGCGGACGCCCTGCTTGCCGCTATCAACAACCGCACGCGGACGGTCTGGTGTTGCACACCCAACCCGCCGTCGGGCGGCATGATGGATGAAGCGGCCCTGCGTCAGCTTGCGGACGGTGTCCCGGAGAACGTCCTTCTCGCGGTCGATGAGGCCTACCACGAATACGGAATGCATGCCGGCGGAGCCGATGTTCTCGATGCGATAAAGCACCGTCGCGGCCCCTGGCTCGTGTTGAGGACGTTCTCCAAAGCCTATGGTCTTGGCGCCGTTCGTGTCGGCTACGCGCTTTGCGGTTCCGTCGAGGTCGCGAATGCGTTGAGCAAGACGAAGCTGCAGTACAATACGAACTCACTGGGGCAGGCGGCAGCCCTGGCCGCGCTGGAGGATGATGCCTATCTTCAGAAAACTCTCGACCTCATGGCGACGGAGAGATCGCGCCTGGCCGAGGGACTCTCGTCGCTCGGCCTGAAGCCGTTGCCGACGGCGGCGAACTTCGTCTCCGCCGAACTTCCGTGTAACGCGGCTGAGGTCATGAAAGCGCTGGCCGAGCGGAACATCCTGACCCGCGACTGGCGGGACCCCGGCCACCCCAGACACATCCGCATAACGGTTGGATTACCGGACGATACGGATGCCGTCCTTGCAGCCATGACCGAAATTCTCGACGAGATGGAGTGATGGCAACGGACAGCAGCCTTTCCGGTGCAGCGGTTATCTCCGCGATCAAGGCCGCCGGGATCGAGTACATCGTGTCGGTACCCGATATCGTGACCAGCGACGGCCTGCTCTGGCCGATCGCCCGCGATCCCGAACTTCAACACATTCGCGTCTGCAAGGAAGACGAAGGTGTCTCCATCTGCGTCGCACTGGGCTATTGCGGCAGGCGCTCGCTGTTGCTGATCCAGAACACCGGCTTTCTCGACTCGATCAATGCGATCCGCGCTATTGCGGTGGAATACGAGAATCCGCTCTGCATGATGGTCGGTCTGCAAGGCAAGGAAGCAGATGTCCTGCCGACGCAATCGAACAAGGTGAGCGTGCGCATCGTCGAGCCGATGCTGGACGTCATGGGAATCGAACATCACCTGCTGCAGACGACGTCCAGCGCTGAAGCCATCGTACCGGCGGTCGATGCCGCCTATCAGGAAGATCATCCGGTGTGTTTCGTCCTCGGCCAGAGTCCCGGTGAGTAAGGGTCCAAGAGAATGAGCAGCGCGGAAACACGATGTCAGACATGAAACGTATGAAGCGTGACGCCGCTCTCAAGATCATCGCCGAGCATGTCGATGACAGCCTCGTTGTTGCCGCGTATCAAGCCGCTTTCGAGTGGATCATCATTCGACCGAGCGATTGCAATCTCATCGCCACCGGCGCCATGGGACTGGTCTCCTCGCATGGGCTGGGACTGGCGATCGGCCGACCCGATCGAAAGGTCATCGTGTTCGACGGCGACGGAAGCCTGCTGATGAACCTCGGGTCGCTGGTGACGGTCGGCGAAGTCGAGCCGAAAAACTTCTACCATTTCGTCTGTAACAACGGCGTCTACGAGGCCAATGGCAGTCATCCGACGCCGGGCTCGGACAAGATCGATTTTGCGGGGCTGGCTTCCGCGGCCGGATATGCGTCCACCGACATGTTCGACGATCTCGATGACCTCTCGGCGCGCATACCTGATGTTTTGTCCCGGCAAGGGCCGGTTTTCGTCGATTTCCGGGTGGAGCGGGGTGAATCCTACCCGCAGGACTACGGTTACATGCACGGCGCCGAGCACCGCGCCGCATTCAAGGCCGCGTTGCGGGCTTCTTAACTCAGAAGAGGCGCTGACACCGCGGCCCAGGTCTTCCCCTATCTCACCCTGAACGATGCTGCCGCGGCCCTGGAATTCTACCAGGAGGCCTTTGGCGCTGACGTGTTCCGCTCCGTGATGGACGAAGGCGGCGTGAGGCTCGCCCATGCGCGCTTCAGGATCGAAGACGCGGTCATCATGGCTACGGGTGACTACCCCGAGCTGCCCACAGGCGTAACCTCACCGGAGGCACTCGGAGGAACCGCCGTCACGATCCGTCTCGAGCTCAGTTCTCGCGAGACCGTGGACGGCATATTCGAACGCGCGGTCAAATGCGGCGCCGAGATCCTCGACCCGCCCGTGATCAAGCCTTGGAACGAATATTACGGCCGCCTGAAGGATCCATTCGGTCATGTGTGGGCGTTCGGCGCACCGCCCGACTATAGAGCACCGAAGAGGTCGCTAGCCCAACCCCTTCAGGTCTTCGATGGTTTTCTCCGGTTCCGGACGATGCGTGTAGTCGGGATCGACATCCGCGGCGCGGATCACGCCACCGGAGTCGATTACGTAGCGCGCCGGCATCGGCAACGTCCAGCTGTCTTCGCCGTTGTGTTTGGGCAGATCGATACCGATGCTGAGATAGACGTCACGCAGTTCGGCGGGCACCTCAAAGGTCAATCCGAGCTGGTTCGCATAGGCGTTACCCGGATCAGTGAGAAGGTCGAATTTCAACTTGTGCCGTTCGGTCATGGTGAGGCTGTGTTCAGCCAATTGCGGCGTCAGCGCGACGATCGTCGCTGCGGCACTCTGGATTTCGTCTGCGACTTCCTGCAGAGCGTACAGCTCCGCATTGCAGTAGGGTCACCAGCTGCCCCGGAAGATCGTCAGTACGACCGCCCCCCTTGCCAGCAGATCGGCTGATTGCACCATCTGGCCATGCGCGTTGGTAAGGCTGAACGCGGGAAGTGTCGCGCCCACTCCGGCGACGCGGTCGAGAATTCCCGACGCCCGCAGGTCTGCGGTGGCCTTGCCCATGACGGCGCGTTTCTCTTCCGGGACGCGTTTCTTCGCCCCTTCACGCAGGGCGTCCAGTTTCTCAGCCAGTGACATGGCGTTCTCCATTTTGTGTTCAAATCCTATACCTCACATGCACCGTAATAGAGCGTGACAACGTGTTTTGCCTCGGCAAAGAAGAGCCAGCGCTCCACGACAACGCCTGCCATGCAGGATAACGCGGACAGAGATGCGGCGACCAGCGCGGGAATAGAGGGCAGCGTCAGCAACAGAAGTGACAGCGCGAGAGGAAGCGCGAAGGTCAAGATGACTGCGATGCGCCGAAGCTTCGCCGCGTGTTTGCGCGCGATCCGGTATCCCATCTCGCGCTGCAGATAGTTATCCTGCGTATGAGGCGGGTCCAGCAGGCGGACATCGCCAAAGTTACCAAGTCCGGTGGCGCTGCCCGACGTGCTGACGGGAGCCGCCGCGTCGATATCGCGCCAATAGATGACCTTCAGTAGCCAGCTTGCGGCGAGCACGATGGAGACGACGAGGGCCGATTCGGGCCGCTCCAGCCCAAAGACGCGGGTCAGTGCATCGAAGCTGACACCTCCAGTCGCCAGCGCGAGAGCCAGATAATTCGGCACGACCCAACGATTGTGCCAGCGCGGGATGGCGCGCAGGGAAGCATAGATCATCCCCGTGCAGTAGACGGTAAGGGCCGCGCCGATGGCCGCCAGGACGCCGAGTATCCCCCACCAACCCGTCGTCCTGCCGAACAGCACCCAGCCCGCAGCAAAGAGAACTGCCGGGACATAAGTTGCAAGGGCCACCAGGCCTTCGCGCGATAACCAGGAGGAACGCCATTGGGTAACAGCACGCCAAGCCCGTTCAGGGTGACCGAGATGAAATGTCGAAGACAGCAGTCCGAAAGTGATCAGGCCGAGAGCCACCGCCATTCCAGTGATACCGAACCAACGATCCGCCGGGATGAGGCCAGCCGCAGCGTAGAGGCCGAGCAGCGCCAGCAAGCCGTAACCCAGCCCCGAAGCGGTCGTGAAAAAGATGACAGAATAGGCGGGATGCATGAATCTCAGTCTGACAAGGTGCGATCAAGCCAAGCGAGGAACCCACCCGCCGCAGGCATCAACTTATCGTCAGACCCGGGACCACCGGCTTGTCCACCCTTCGCTCGCGGGGGCAAGTACTTGTTGACGGGCTGGGTCTCCATTTCAGGCATCAGATCGAATCCGCCTCGGGCCTCAACGAGCCTTGAGACGTGAGACTGTGGATCGGCCAGGTCACCGAAATGACGGGCCGACGCCGGACACGTCGCGACACACGCCGGAACGCGATCGATTTCGTCGAGGTTCTCGTTGTAGATGCGGTCGATGCACAACGTGCATTTCTTCATCACGCCTGCATCCTGGTCATATTCCCTCGCACCATAAGGGCACGCCCACGAGCACAGCTTGCAGCCAATGCACATGTCCTCATCAACGAGGACGATGCCGTCCTCGCTCCGCTTGTAGGAGGCACCTGTCGGGCACACCGTCACACAGGGTGCGTCCTCGCAGTGAAGGCACGACTTGGGGAAGTGCACGAGGCGGCCCGATTCTCCCTCTCCGACCTCGAAAGTGTGAATGCGGTTCAACCAGACACCGGAAGGATCGGTATCGTAAGGCCGTTCATCGGTCAGCGGTGCGTGATACCCGCCCGTGTTCCATTCCTTGCAATTGACGGCACAGGCATGACAACCAACGCAGGTATCAAGATCGATGACCAGGCCGAGACGTTTCTCCGACGGCGCTGTAGGAAGCCCTGTCATTTCAGGCTCCCTGCCTTTTGTCGCTAGAGTCGGTGACGTCGGCACCGATGCGGAGGATGCTGGGCCGCTCGTCGACACCACTCAGTTTTCCGAGCGGATTGAACTGAGGCGCTGCCTCGCCGGCTTCTTCCTCTGCTACTTTTTCGATCCGCACCCGAAGGTCGTACCAGGCTGCCTGACCGGTGACCGGATCGGAATTACTGTAGCGATAGCCACTCTCCCGCGCCGGCAGCAACTCGTGGATCAAGTGATTGAGGAGAAATCCCTCTTTAGATTCGGGCGAGTCCTCCGCGAGGTTCCAGGCGCCCGCACGCTTGCCGATGGCGTTCCACGTCCACACCGTGTTCGGGTTAACCCCGTCCATGAGCCGAACACGCGTCTTGATCCGGCCGTTACGGCTCTCGACCCAGACCCAGTCCTCGTCGTCGATGCCGAGGGACTGTGCCAGTATCCTCGGGACGTAGAGACGGTTTGACGTATGAATCTGACGGAGCCAGGCATTCTGGGAACCCCAGGAGTGGTACATCGCCATGGGCCGCTGGGTCACGGCGTGAAGCTGAAAGCGGTCCGCCACCTCGAGCGCCTCTTCGAACGGCCGGTACCAAAACGGCAACGGATCGAAGTACGTCTCGATGCGCTCACGGTGCTTTTCAGGCGGTTGCGCCGGCCCGTGTCCACGTGCGGCAAGACGGAATTGCTGCAACTCCTCACTGTAAAGCTGCAGGATGATGGGTGAGCGGGTGGCGACGAAACTGTTCTCGTAGGCGTAATCCAGGTAGGCCGTGTTGACGTTCTTGAAGTAGCGGGCCTCCGTCGGGATCTCGCCCTGCCAGAATCCCTGATTGTCGATGTAGCGCTGCAGCTGGTCCGGGTTAGGAGGACCGGTCCCGCTCATAATCCCGTTTGCGCCACGCCAACCCGAAAGCATGCCCACGCCCGGGCGGCGCTCATGATTGATCATGTAGTCCCGGTAGCCACCCGGATACTGAGGGTTCCCCTGTTCGTCCACCATTCCCGGAAGCCCCAGACGCGCACCCAGATCCAGCAAGACGTCCTGAAACGGCCGAACGTCACGTTGCGGCGTGACGACAGGGTGGCGTATGGCGTCATTGGCCGAATCAGCGTCGCTGATCGGTCTGTCCAAGAGGGAAATGCAATCCCAGCGCTCGAGGTAGGTGGTATCGGGAAGGACCAGATCCGCATAAGCCACCATCTCCGAGTAAAAGGCGTCCGAATATATGATCCGGGGAATCTTGTACTCGTCTGTGGCGCCTTCCTTCTCAGTCAGCATCTGGATGGTTTCGGCCGTGTTCATGGCTGAGTTCCAGGCCATATTGGCCATGTACATGAACAGCGTGTCGATGGGATACGGGTCGCCTCGCCAGGCGTTCGAGATAACCGTGTGCATCATGCCATGGGCGGCGAGCGGAGCCTCCCAGGAGAATGCCTTGTCGATACGTTGCGGCGTACCGTCATCGTCGATCAGCAGGTCATCCGGCTTTCGCGGAAAACCCAGATGCGGACCCGGCAAGGGGCTGTTCGGTGATACATCCTCCGGATGGCCGGATGGCTGAGGCAGGGAGTCGAGCGATTTCGGATAGGGCGGCTTGAAGCGCCATCCTCCCGGCGTATCGATACTGCCGAGGATGATCTGGAGCAGGTGGATCGCCCGACAGGTATGGAACCCGTTCGAATGGGCCGAGATGCCGCGCATCCCATGCATGCTGACTGGTCGGCCGATCATGCGTTCGTGCTTACGGCCAGCCCAGTCTGTCCAGGGTTGCTCGATGATCACTTCCTCCGAAAAGGCGGCATGGGCCAGTTCTGCGGCGATACGGCGGATCGTCGCAGCGGAAACACCGATACGCGAAGCGACGGCGTCCGGTGCGTATTGCGCATCCAGATAGCGTTCCGCGATCAGCTCGAACACCGGGCGCGCCGTGCGGCCATCAGCAAATGGCCGTGCACCTTTGAGAAGCGGTTCGACGTCCGGATCCAGCGCATGGCACAGCCCGTCCGTTTTGCCGTCCCAGCACAAGGGGCGCCCTTCGTTATCGCGAGCGAACAGACCATCATCCGCGGCGCCGGGATCATCGACCACGAGCCATGGCGCGTTGGTGTACCGGCGCAGGTACTCGACATCGACCTTCCCGGCATTGATCAATTCGTGGATCAAGGCGAAGACGAGCAACCCGTCCGTGCCCGGCGTCACGCCGAGCCACTCGTCAGCGACCGCGGAGTAGCCGGTACGAACCGGATTGACCGAAACAAATTTGACGCCGCGCTCCTTGAGGCGGCTGAGTCCCATCTTGATGGGGTTGGAGTCATGATCCTCGGCGACGCCGAACATCATGAAGTACCGCGTGTGTTCCCAGTCCGGCTCGCCGAATTCCCAGAACGCACTGCCGACCGTATAGAGGCCCGCAGCAGCCATATTGACCGAACAAAATCCTCCATGTGCAGCGTAGTTGGGCGTGCCGAACTGCATTGCCCACCAGGAGGTGAGTGCCTGGCTCTGATCCCGGCCGGTGAAGAATGCCAGCCGGTGAGGGTTGGTTGCCCGAGCTCGCGCCAACCATGCCGTGGCGAGGTCGAGGGCCTCCTCCCACTCAATCTCTTCGAATTCCCCGGCCCCGCGTTCTCCGACTCGCCGCAGGGGCTTGGTTAGCCGGGCCGGCGACTTGAGATGCATGATGCCGGCAGAGCCTTTGGCACAGAGCACGCCCCGATTTACCGGATGATCGCGATTGCCTTCGATGTAACGGACATCGCCGTCCTTGAAATGAACCTTGATGCCACATCGGCAGGCGCACATGTAGCAGGTCGTGAACTTCACTTCGTCCGAAACACGAGGTGATTCGTCGACCCTGTGCCCGTCAACGGTCACTTCAGGCTCAAGTTCAGATTCCGCGTTGTTCGAAACTGTCATACCGCTGCCACGTTGCCTGTCCGATTCACTTAAGAGTGCACAACGGGCCGGGTATGGCCAGCGTGCTCGAGGTTCACATCAGGCAGCTGCGTCCTGCGTATCCTCGTCATAACGGAACTGGGGATCGATCTCGGTTCTGTCAAGGTTGTTAGAGAGTGTCGATGTCACATACCAACCGATGACGGCAATAACTTCGAACAATTCAGCGACGGACAGTCCTTCGTCGTTAAACTGCTTGATCTCCTGCTCGGAGAGACGGCCTTGGGTATCCCAGATCCGTTTGGCGGCGCGCTGGACGAGCGCATGCCGCGGGTCCGACATGGGCCGGCCTTCCCGCATCGCCTGAATGTCCGCATGGCTCATCTTCATCTGTTTGGCGAAGTTCGAATGCGCCGACATGCAATAGTGGCATTTCGTCCGGCGCGAAACCTCAACGGAGACAATCTCACGCTCAATGGCGCGGAGCTCAGTTTTTTGCAGGTTTCGACGCATCGCTTCGAACGCCTTGACCACGGCCCACGAATTCGCGAGGACCTTGTGAAAGTTTGGAATGAGGCCGCCGAACATCTTGCTGATGTCCTGAAGCGCGGCGTCCCTCTCGGGGTCACCGCTACCCGGCTCGTAGCCGGGAATGATCTGTCTCATGCCCTCGTGTTCGTACAGTTCGCTCATCGTGCTACTCCGTCCGCCCCCTCGACGAAAGTCCGGCCACCACTGGAAACGGCATCCACTTTGGGTTCATCGCTGCGTCAAAAGACGATGTGCACGCGTTCTATGATGCCGCCATTGCCGCCGGCGCCAGCGATGACGGTGCTCCCGGCCCTCGACCCCTCTACGGCGAGCCCTACAACGGCTGCTTCGTGCGCAACTCCGACGGACACAAGATCGAGGCTGCCTTCTGGGATACCGAACTCGCGGAGAAAATCGGAATGAGTTTCTAAAGCGCCCTACCCGGCACACGCTCGGCGCGGCCTTCACGATGTGCAGCAATGGTATTGCCGCCGACGATCAGGATGGCTCCGATCCAGGTCCAGGTATCAGGTATCTGGGCGAATACCAGAAAGCCGATGATGGTCACGAAAATCAGCCGCACGAAATCGAACGGCACGATCACTGAGACGTCGGCAGCACCATAGGCCCTGACCAGGCACAGCTGGGCGATCGTACCGAGCGCGCCGGACGCCGCAGCCACACCGAGGATTTCGAAAGACGGAGACTGCCAGACCGGCAGCGACATGGCCAGAGTCACCACCGACATGAACAGCGACACGAAGAAGACCACCGTGAAGGGTGCCTCAGTGGCACTGAGTTTCCGAGTGATCAGGGCGGATGCCGCGAATCCGCACGCGGCAAGAAGCGTCACCAGCGCCCCAATATGAACGATGGCGATTCCCGGCCGGATGATGACCAGCACGCCGATGAACCCCACGATCACGGCAATCCAGCGTGCCCAGGTCGCCTTTTCGCGAAGGATCAGCACGCCACCCAGGGTGGCGAAGATCGGCATGGAGAATGAGAGTGCCGTTGCCTCGGCCAGGGGAATGAGGCTCAGCGCCACCACCCACAAGGTGAAGCCGAAGACGCTGGAGAATCCTCGTGCGACGTGCAGCAGCGGGCGCTGGGTCTTGAGCCCCTCCAGGCCTGTGCGCAGCAGCCAAGGGCTGAGGAAGAAAAGGCCGAAAATGCTGCGCAGGAAGACGGTTTGAAAGGGATGCAGTTCGGTCGTGATGTGCCGCAGCATGCCGTCCATGGAGGCGAAACAGAACATCGCCACGGACATCCATAACCCACCCCGAATAGCGGCCGGCACGTGCGCTTCCCCTCAGGCCACCCCAGCGCGAGGCCGTCGCGCTAGGCCAACTCCATCTGAGCCAGAATCGCGCGGGTCAACGGATGGTCCGGTTCGGCCAGCCGATTGGTGACATCGAGATGATTGTCGGACCCCATCTCCAGGTACTCAGCCTCGAGGCCCTGCACACGGCATTTCTGCGTAAAATCCTTTGACTGACGTTTGAAGGACTCTGATTCGCCGCCACCCACGGCACATATGACGGGGCCTTCGAAATGCAGCGGGAGGTGCTGCGGGCTGTTGGCGGCGGCGGTCTCGGCCGTGAGACCGAGGACCTCCTGCAGATCTGTGTGACGGTGGGGCTCGATGTCGAACACGCCGCTGATGGGGATCGCGCCCGTTACGAGGTCAGCCGGAAGCCCGTAATCGGTCCGCCAGTCGGTCGCCATCATCATGCCTGTCAGTTGGCCACCAGCCGAATGGCCGCAGACGTGAATGCGGTGAGGGTCGCCGTTGTGCTCACCAATGTTGTTGAAGGTCCACACCAGTGACCGACGGACCTGGTCCACGATGTTCGGGATCGTGACGTTGGGACACAGCTCGTATTCCGGGGTCACAGCAGCACCGCCGGCCGCGATCACCGGCTCCACGGCCTCGCTGAACTGATCTTTCTCGAAAGCACGCCAATAGCCGCCATGGATGAAGAAGAATACCGGTGCACCCGGTGCCGCGGCGGGAAAGACGTCGAGAATCTGTCGCGGGGTATCGCCGTACTCCACGTTCAGGCGGCAGTCGAGCCGCTCACGGGCCTCCGCACTGCGTGCTTTGGCACCCTCAAAGTACCCTTCGATATTCTCGATGGTCAGGAGCGGCAGCCACTCAAGATTGAGCACATCGCGCTCAGCCTCTGTCATGTTCTCGTAATTCATTGGGCTACCATCCGAGAGCGACAACGCGGGTTCCGACTCAGGCGTGATCCTGCGTTAGAGTGAGTGGAGACTCATTGAGCACCCAGGTCGAATCGTCAGGGTAGCGCGTCCGATCGGGGCGGCAAACACGGAGGCCCGTATGACCTATACTTTTGGTGTCCTGCTCGGCGATGACATTGGCCCGGAAGTTGTGCCCGAAGCTCTCAAGGTCGCGCGTACGGCACTCGACAAGGCTGGCGTCAACGCAACGTGGGAGGATGTCCCCGTGGGCTGGTCGGCCTATCAGGAACTGGGCACGACGATGCCGGAGGACACCATTCCACGCCTGCTGGAAATGGATGGCTGCATACTGGGACCCATCGGCCACCGCGCCTATCCCCGGGACGATCCCAAGGCGATACGGCCTGTCCCCGTCATGCGCAAGCAGATGGATCTCTACATGAGCGTGCGACCCGCAAAGTCCTACCCCAACCTGCAATCGCTGCATCAGGATGTGGACATTGCGATCGTCCGCGAAAATTCAGAAGGTTTCCCGCCGGATCGGAACATGGTGATGGGCTCGGGCGAATTCCGCCCCACCAAGGACATGACCCTTTCGGTCCGCGTCATTACCCGGCGGGCAAGCGAACGTATCGCCCGAGCTGCGTTCGAGGTGGCCCGCGCAAGGCCGGCAAAACATGTGACCGCGGTGCACAAGGACACGGTGTTCATGTTGAGCTGCGCCATGTTCGCCGAGGAATGCCGCAAGGTGGCCGCGGAATACCCCGACATCACGTTCGATGAAGTCATGGTCGACAGCTTTGCGGCCCACCTCGTCATGAAGCCCCAGCAGTTCGATACGATCTGCATCACCAACACCTTCGGCGACATCATGGTCGATCTCGCGTCAGGCCTGGTCGGCGGAATGGGCATGGCGCCTGCGATTTCTGCAAGCGACACTTTCGTCATGGCGCAGGCCAGCCATGGTTCGGCCCCCGACATCGCGGGCCAGGGCATCGCCAATCCCTACGCGGAGATCATGTCGATGGCCTTGATGTTCGATCATCTCGGGCGCACGCGGTCTGATGAGGCCATGAGCGTAGCCGCGAACCATATTGAGACCGCCGTGGAGAGCATCATCGCAGCAGGCGCACCGCTCACTCCGGATCTTGGCGGAACTGCCTCGACGACCGAAATGGGTGAAGCCATCGCCGCGGCTGTCTGATTCACGCGCCATCCCCCCTCACCCAGCTCCAGGTAAGTCGCGTCTTGTCGACGCGTCAACCCTATGCAACCCTCTCCCCCCGCTCGCGGGTGGAGAGGGAAATTGACGTGAAGCTTGGGTTCCCTCTCCCGCTTTCGGGAGAGGGTCAGGGTGAGGGATAAGGAGAGTCACACTCATGGAACATTTCGGCATGTACATCGACGGCGAACGCTGTGAAGCCGCAGGCGGCGCCTGGTTCGATACCGACAACCCCTACACGGCCGCGCCGTGGGCCAAGGTCGCCAAGGGCGACGCCGGTGACGCCGATCGTGCCGTTCAAGCCGCATACCGTGCCTTCACGTCAGGCGAATGGCCCAAGATGAAGGCGGCGGACCGCGGCAAGTTGCTCCATCGTCTTGGTGACCTGGTTCTGGAGAACTTCGAAGAGCTCGCCCAGGCCGAGACACGCGACAACGGCAAGGTCATCAGCGAGACGCGCAACCAGATGCGTACCATGGCCGACTGGTATCACTATTACGGCGGTCTCGCCGACAAGATCCAGGGCGACACCGTTCCCGTCGATGAGGATTCCTTCCTCAACTACACCCGCTTCGAGCCCCTCGGCGTCTGCGTTGCCGTCACACCGTGGAATTCGCCGCTACGGCTTCTCTCGTGGAAACTCGCGCCGGCCCTCGCCGCAGGCAATACGATGGTGATCAAGCCGTCGAGTAATACCTCGACCTCTTCGCTGGTATTCATGCGTCTCGTCGAAGAAGCCGGATTCCCCGCCGGCGTCGTCAATGTCGTCACCGGTGGCGGCGGCGAAGTCGGCATGACGCTCGTCGAACACCCGTTGACCGCCAAGATCGCCTTTACCGGCAGCACCGAGGCGGGCACGCAGGTTTATGAGGCCGGCGCGCGGCACCTGAAGAGAGTGACGCTTGAGCTCGGCGGCAAGTCTCCGAACATCCTGTTTGCCGACGCCGATCTCGAAAAAGCCATCCCTGGTGTGGTCGCGGGCATCTTCGCCTCGACCGGCCAGACTTGCATCGCGGGCTCCCGCCTGTTGGTGCAGGACAGCATCCACGAAGAGGTCCTGAACAAGATCGTGGCCGTCGCTTCATCGCGGAAGATGGGCGATCCCACACACGAGGACACCCAACTCGGTCCCGTGGCAACGGCCTCCCAGTTCGACACGATCATGGAATACGTCGACGTCGCCAAAGCAGATGGCGCGGAGCTGATGTGCGGCGGCGGACAGGGAAGCGGTCCGGAATGTGGCGATGGCCGCTTCGTGGAAGCGACCATATTCGACGGTGTCGACAACAAGATGCGCATCGCCCAGGAGGAGGTCTTCGGCCCCGTCCTCTCGGTCATCTGCTTCAAGGATGACGAAGAAGCCATCACTATTGCCAACGATATCGACTTCGGTCTCGCCGCCGGTATCTGGACCGAGAACCTGAGCCGGGCCCACAAAGTCGCCCGGGGCGTGCAGTCGGGCACGGTGTGGGTCAACACCTATCGCCAGCAGTCGCCCATGATGCCATTCGGCGGCTACAAGAAATCCGGACTGGGACGTGAATCAGGTTCCGCGATGATCCGCGAGTACCTGCAGCAAAAAAGCGTCTGGGTAGGCTTGGACTGATTCATAAACCTCTCCCCCACCCTAATTCCCCTCCCCCGAACCTGGGGGAGGGGAATTAGGGGGCTACCTCATGGCCCCCCGCACGCGGGTGGAGAGGAGGAGAGTTGGTGGAGTATGGATTCCCTCTCCCCACGTAGGGAGGGGGACAGGGTGAGGGTAGAAGGTTTGCTTGTGGATCAATCCCCAGAACATCCCCGGAGTAGACCCTCTTGAAACGATCTGAAGGCGCGGCCTTCGTCGCCACCCTGGGCGCCCTGCTCGCGGTAACGGCGACCGCGGTCGACATCATGATGCCCGCGCAGCCGAGCATCGCGCGGGCTTTTGAACTTCCCGAAAGC
>DEBC01000035.1:0-4316 GCA_002348365.1 Alphaproteobacteria bacterium UBA2966
TGTGGCTGACACTTTCTCGATAGGTGCTGGCGAAAACCTACAAAACCCGGCTAACCCTACACGCTAATAATGCCGCTGGTCCGATATTCGTTCTGAAGAATATGGGGTATACCGACAGCCAGACCGTTCAGGTTGATCCCGTCCAAATCGTTGTCACGGGTGCGGATGCGTTGCTGTAGCTAGGGTCGGCCAGCTGCTGGTCGACGTGGACGCCAAGCGGTCAACGGTCAATTTGTCACCCCCGTCAGATGACCGGGGTGGCTTTCCTCTCTACTTCGAGGTAACCCAAGTCCCTCATCTCCTCCGGGGCTGGTGGGTGCCCGAATTTGAGGGAGTATTCTTCCATAAAGGACACGTTCCCCAATTGGCAACCACATGTTCGATCACGCCGGGCCCGGCGCGCTCCGTATCGATTCCAATTGATCCTTCACGCCGCAGGGGATCAACGTGCTCGCCGACAATATCTGGAAGAAAAGGCGCCGTGCAATCCGAACATGAGACGTCTCGTCCGATGTCAGCGATGTTCCATCGCCATGTCGAACCGTATGCCCGCCAGGCGCACGCAGAGGGGCACATCCTCTTCGAGCAGATGTCTGCGCTGTACAGCCTCGCGCGCCACCGCCTCTATTTGTGCCAGATAGGCATCTTTGTCCCCGTACCGATGGCGCAGAGTATCAGGCGAAAAGAGCCGAGTTGAACCCATGTACTGCAACAACTGGCCCGGCGCTCCGGTTTTCGCGTGGCGCGGGTTGAAACCGGTGTGCGTTCCGACGGGTAGCCGCACGTCGGGCATGGCGACACCCGCAACCTCGTTGCCGTCGGCGTCGAGGGCCGAGACCCTGGCCGACTTCGGGGGCCCCACCACCTCGGCGGGGAAACGTCCTATCCCCTCACTCTCCCGCGGCCCGAGATCGAGCTCCGGTATCCGGTTCAGCTCCGCCGAATCCGGCAAGACCAGGTCAGACACAGAACGAAGTTGATCGAGGACTGCCGGACGCGGGACAGCCGTTCCATCCTCCGACCTCGGTACCTCGCTGGGGGGTGGCTCAATCTCCCCCATCACCCAGTTAAAGAGGCTGATTACCAGCGCCCTCATGAGGGGACGATAGTCGATCACGTTGAAATGGTTCGCCGCGCGGTTGGAGAACGCCTCATCCATGAGTTGTGCCATGCCTGCGCCGTGTTGCGTCGAGCTGAGCAGGAAGCGCCTTACGTTGGCAGGAAGTTCAAGATCCGCTCCCGTCACAGGATCGATGTGGGTAAGGCTCGAGTCGCCGCGCCAGTACTCGGCGGACGTGTCCGTATAGAAGATCTTCGGCACCCCGCCGAGAAGGGCCTGACGGTCCAGCAATCCAGCACCGCCGCCCGTGCCGGTGTCGGCGTGCGGCGACAGATGTCCGAACCCTGGCGTCTGCTGCACCGACGGCTGCCCATAACGGTGATTGAACTCGCCGCGGCGACCGCCGGCAACGTGAATCAGCAACCCGTCAAAAGCTTGCGCACCCGATTCATCGAGGTTCATGCCGTGATAGAGAAACGTCCGCAGAAAACGCCCGCATTGCGAAACGCCCTCTCCGACCACATGAGTGAAATGTCCGAAAGACCGGTCCTGCTTCAGCCAACTCGCAAAGTCCCGCATGGCGACCATGCCGACACCCACGACCGGACACTCTTGCGGCGTGTAGATGAGGTCATAGATCAATCCGGCTTTGAACCCGCCCTCGAGCCAGACGTGCGTCGTCGCAGGCGACGGTTGCCCTGCGTCGTCGGCGGTAGCAAATGCCCAACTGTCTCTCGGCAACTCGGTAGGCTGAGAGTAAGCCGACTGCCGAACCAAGAGGCGCGCATGCGCCATGAGCTGAGGATCGGGTGCAATAGGCAAGTGATTACCCACCTCGCCAACGTGCTGGTCGGTCAACTCAATGTGCGGTGCAGCTGCACTCACCTGATAACGAAGCTGCATTTCACCTTCGACTTCGCCAATCCGCGGCGCAGCAATACCCATCCTGCCGTCATCCCGAGGCACGTCCCACTGCCAGCCGCAAAAGGCCATGGCATACGCGCGTTCGAACAACAACGGGCGTCCAAGCGTGATCTCGTGATCGTTCGGCGCCAACGCCCAATGGAACATGCCCGGCGCGACGCGGTGCCCGCGATTAGGCACGTCGAGCAACATCCCACCGTTCCCTTGCCCAATGGTCGAGGGCACTATCAGAGTGGCATCGCCGCTGAATCGCACAAGCCCGTCGTCGTCCGGAGTTGCATACTGAAGATCGACCACAGCCTCGTTCGCCGGATGTTCAGGATCGACGGCATAGGTCACGATCCCGTCAATACGCTCGAAAGTGATGCCACCGATCTCGCCGTCTCCAAACGGGGCGCGCGACGTAACTTCGAACGATTCAACGGGCATGAGGATATGCTTCCATCGCGACATCCGGCCCGGAAGGCAATTCCGCCCGCTCAGTTTCACTCAGGCTATTCCACCAGTCGCGGACTCTGCCGGCATCGTGTGGCACCACGTTCTCGCGGTAACGGGAGAACTGCACTGCGGGAAAATCGTTATCCAGCCCGCGGACGTGCTTGTCGAAGAAGCCGCGCACGAAATCATTCATGATGGCAATCATGGTGGGCCCGTCTATTCCACCAAAGAGAGCCGATTTGAACGGCCCCCGGACAGCCAGGATCAGGTCCGTCACACCCAGGTGCTGTACGTCCTTGACCCGCAGCCGATAGATGTCGTCCCGAGTACCGGCAACCGAGTGCGCCTCGTAGGACAGGTCGGCATAGCCGTACTCGCTGTAATCCCAGCCTTGGTCCCCGTCCAGCAGCTCCCACATCACAGGCCAGTCGTGCATGAACATCAACAGGGGCTTGTCCACGCTGCGATTGAACATCTGCGGGTCAAAGTTGCCGCCATCCAGGTTCACCGCGGCGGCGCAATCTGCGTCCCGCCAGCACACTGAGACCGCAGTAGATCCGCCAAATGACATGCCGGTGTGGCCTACCCGGGTAAAATCGCCGGCGGCGGCGATCTCTGCCATCGCAGGACCAACCCGACCCGCCATAAGCTCGTCCTTCACGAACAGGCGATCCACAATCCAGACACCCCGACTGCGGTGGAACCGGGTATTCTCGCGAGTGTACCGTTCAAGCATGGCGATCATACCGGCGCGCCGCTCCGCCATTGTCGGCCCGTTCACCTTATCGACAGCCTTGCCGCCGGGGAGCGCCGACTCCAACGCCTCTTCCCACAGTTTGTCATCTTCGGGAATCGGGTAGCCATTGGGAAACACACCTTCGGGTCCGTCGTAGGTATGACCCACCGAGTAGACGATGTAGCCATGGCTGGCCAACTCTTCCATCAGCCCCGTATTCTGGGACAAACGCCCCTGGTAGCCATGGCTGAAGAAAACGACGGGTTGTTTTTCCGCTCCAGGTAGCAGCGGTGCATTCTCGTACGAGTGGGTGTCGATGTGCCGAAAATGAGTAAAAACCCATGTGGTCGCCGCTTCGGCATCGGTGAAGTAGGGCCGTGGTTCCAGCCCCGCCACCGAGCCCGCGGGATACCAGACGCGCACCAGCAAGCGCCGCGGCTCGTCCACGGCGGCAGCCAGCACCCCCTTGCGAGAGGTATCGGTGAGTTCGAAATCGCGAACACCAACCGCGTGCTCGCCGGAAGGCGCTGGCATGTCGAAGATGGGAAAAGTCCAGTATCCGAACGCCGCAAACGCCGTCAACAAAGAGAACAGCACACCGCTAACCCAGGGTGTTCTGCTAAGCACCCTGGAACCCCGCAGCCGCCGAATCACCAACCCAAGCAGCAGCGCCAGGGCAACCACCAGCGCAATCATCGCGGCGCCTCGAGAGTTGGCGTAACCCGCTATTGACGCCAGCAGCGCCACCGATACGCTAGCCCATAGAAGTGCATCCCGCCGGGCCATGCCACCACGAAACCAACAGATGCAGAAGCTCAGCAGGGTGAGGATGGAAACAATGTCAGTCAACAGCATGGTCGTCTTGCCTTCTTTGACAACTCAGCGGATCGATGTGTTATTGGGAGGTTAGTCATTTCAACAGGGCTTTTCACGACGTTCGACGGCACCGAGATCACCGGACTCGACCCGGACAAGGTAGCGCGCGTCCGTGTTTCCAATGTTTGTCTTGAGCTTGAGGAGAGGCTTAGGACTACGAAACCGCAGGAGAACTTGGGATCGAGCTGACTTTCGCACTGACAGTCCCGACTCCCTTGAAGCCCGATCTAGGGGTAACTACTCGAACCGCGATGCACTGGTGTTTTTGAAAATCAAAAACTA
>DEBC01000035.1:4681-4979 GCA_002348365.1 Alphaproteobacteria bacterium UBA2966
ACGTGACCCGCAAAGAGAGCGCCCCCACAGTACCTTTGGTACCCCCTCCCCCATACGCGCGCTCAGGCGCCGCTGACATTTTCCAGATCGGCCTCGCCCGAAACAGGCGAAACCGACTCCACAATCCACATCTCGGCCGAGCGATTGTTGCCAGATCGGCGAAAGCGCCGACCATCGACAATGCGGCCTTCGTGACGCCTGATCCACCAGCCGAGTTTTTTTCGGTTCACTTCTCCGCGTTCGTCCGCAATGTCGTGCAGCACCTCCCTCAATTCTGCGTTCTCTGACGAATAGACGG
>DEBC01000033.1 GCA_002348365.1 Alphaproteobacteria bacterium UBA2966
GGCGACGACGAGATTGCTGAAGATTATCTGGAGGCGGCCCGATGGTGCCGAAGCGCTGCTGAGCAAGGCCATTCAAACGCCCAGAACAATCTCGGCATGCTCTACGAGAGCGGCCTGGGTCTCGAACGAAACACGATTCTGGCGCTCATGTGGTTCGAATTGTCTGCTGCAGGAGGAAATGTCGTTGCTCGCAACAATGTCGGTACATTGACTCGGAAAATGTCGGCAGCCCAAATGCTGCTCGGCCGCCGTGCCGCGTATGATTGTTCCACAAACTTGCGTCGCTGCCCTCGGTGAGGACAGAGGCTGGCTTCAGGGCTGCTGACCTTCGCCGAGACGTGTGGCGATTGTGTCGAGGACCGGAAGCAGATCTGCAGCTGAATCGATAACAAAATGTGCGCCCGCTCGACGGTGAACCTCGGCAGCGGCATCTTTCATGCGTTCCTGTTCTGAGGTTGGAAGCGCAGACCAGTCCCGGTGAGACAAACTAACTTCATTTCCCGAAATCATCAGCCCCACAGTCCACATTCCTGCGGCCAATCCTTCGAGGATGCCGGGTGTCGTATCATCGACTTTTGCGCAGCGGGCAGTATCCGTTATGCCAAGTCGCTCCAATGCACTCAGTGCCATATCCGGAGCCGGCCGTCCTGACCGCACATCATCAGAACAGACGGCACAATCGACGACCAGACCATGATCGCGCGCGGATGCCAGCAACTCTTGCAGCATCGGCCGGTTATATCCGGTGCACGAGCCAATACGGGTGCCTCGGTCGCGCAGCGCCCGGAACAGCTCCAGCACTCCGGGAATCGGCTCGGCGTGCTTCCGAATTGCATCAATTTGGCGCGGAATGAAGCTTGCGTACATGCGATCGATATCGGCTTCAGTCGGAGGTGTGCCCTTGGCTTCGATCCAGGCATCCCTGATCCGTGGTTCGTGCGTCAAACAAGCGATGTGCTCACGTTTGGCAAGCCCCATGGGGCGACGTGCCTCATCGAACGTTATGTCGATACCTTCATCTTCGAAGACAGAGTGAAACGATGCGACGGGTGCCAGTGAGCCAAAGTCCACGAGTGTGCCGGCCCAGTCGAATACGATGGCTTGAACCGGGAACTGCACGCCTGAATTTACGTTCATGGCTTGATCGGCAATTGAATTAACCCCATATCTGTTGACACTATACTTCTTTGACAAACGTGTTACCCGCAATGTTGAAATAGGGGACTCTCCCAGGTGCCGTCCTTGAACACCGTTGACCAGCCCAGTGACGAAATTCGCATAGGCGTGTCGCGCTGCTTGATGGGCGAGCATGTGCGTTACGACGGAGGTCACAAGCGCAGTGCCTTTGTGACCGAAACTTTGGCGCCGTTTGTCCGCTACATCCCTGTATGCCCCGAAGTCGAAATGGGGATGAGTACGCCGCGCGAGGCCATTCGATTGATGCGTGGAGAAGATGGTCCACGCCTTATCGGCCTGAAGACTGAGACGGATTACACAAGCGACATGCGGGAATTCGCCAAGGTAAGAGCGGAGGAACTCCGTAACCTGGATTTACATGGTTACATCCTGAAGAAGGATTCACCGAGTTGCGGACTGTATCGGGTGCGGGTTTACGGGACGGGAGGAGCTCCGTCGCGGGACGGTCGCGGTTCCTTTGCCAGCGCGCTGGCCGATTCAATTCCCGATTTGCCCATGGAAGAGGAGGGCAGGTTGAACGATCCCGCATTGCGCGAAAATTTTATCGAATGTGTATTTGCCTATCAGCGCCTCAAGGCAATGTTTTCGGGTACGTGGCGGACCGGCGACCTGGTGGCCTTTCACACGGCCGAAAAATTCTTGTTACTGGCACATGACACCAAAACCTATGCGGAGCTGGGCCGCCTCGTAGCGGGCGCGAAAGGCACCGCCCGTAAAGGTGTGGCTCGCGATTACCGGTCGCTTTTCATGCGTGCTCTGGCCCGACCCGCGACCACGCGCAAGCACACCAATGTCTTGCAACATATGGCGGGTCACCTGAAGAAGCTGCTTGATGCGGACAGCAAAGCTGAACTCCATCAGGTCATCGAAGACTTTCGTCTGGGCCTCGTGCCGCTGGTCGTTCCGGTCACGCTGTTTCGTCATTTCGTGCGGTTGCATGATGTGCCCTATCTCGCGAATCAGACTTATCTTTCGCCTCATCCCAAGGAATTGATGTTGCGGAATCACGTTTAGCCGGTCGCGGTCCGGCCCGGGTTGTGGAGGTTGCAACCCGAGCCGAATTGCCGCGGTGAACTTCCTAGTCGTCGTCATCTCGCTCTTTGCCGCCGTAGCGGTGGCGCCACCGGTCACTCATTGAGAGGCCACCGTCCTGGTTGCGATCGAGCCGCTCGACGATGTTGGCCAGAGGTCGGTCGTACTCGGCTCGCGTAATGACGGAATTTCCGTCCGTATCCAACATCTGGAATGCTCATACGGTCAGGGGGCGGGTGGTTTCGTGCCATACCCCGGCAAACTCCTCGAGGCTGAGATTGCCGTCACCATCCCGATCGTGGTTTCCAAGGCGTTCGTTGCGAACCTTGTCGATCTCGGCTTGGGTAATCTTGCCGTCGCCATCCGCGTCAATGGAGTCGAATATTTCCATTGCCATGAGGCCGAATTGACCTTTTGCCATGAATCCCATGCCGTGATGGCCGCCAAGGCCGTGGTGTCCACCGAAACCGCGTTCGGCAAAACTGGCGCCGGCGATCGCTACGCTGCCGATGACTGCGGCGACTCCGACACCGATCAAGGCTTTTGTTCTCGTTTTCATGATCCACTCCTACGTCGCTTGTTGATGCGCAATATGTAGGAGGTGTTTGTCGCAAAACGTTGCCGGACATCTTCCCAATGCGTCGCGAGTCTTGATCGACGGGATCGCTGACAAACTTTGTTACAATTTTTTGCCTGAATAGACGGGTTGGCACCATTAGGTGTGGCGTATGGAACCGACACCCCACGTGCTTGTGGTCGATGACCACAGGGATATTCGCGAGCCGCTGGCCCGTTACTTGGAGAAGCATGGGCTGCGTGCGAGCCTCGCCGAGGATAGTGCGTCTGCTCGACGGCTATTGAAGTCTGCCGCGGTTGATCTTGTCGTTCTCGACGTCATGATGCCCGGAGAGGATGGATTGCAGCTTTGTCGACATCTTCGGGAAACGACCGATATTCCGGCCTTTGGCACTGGTATTCTAAGGGCCGGTCTGGCACTTGGCCTCGTGGTGCGAGCTGCGCCAGGACTTTCGGCCTTTCCGGCTCGATCGAATTTCGCAACTCAGCGTGCTGGACGAATCCTTTCCGCTCGATGTGGGTAAGACACTCCAGGATTACTTGAAATAGAGTGCCGAGTGAGCGCCCATTGATCGTGGCGTGACCAGGGCGGCCGAAGCCTTAACACGCCTAATTGGACTCAACCGCCTGCAAAAATTCGGGCCTGTTCGAGCCGGCAACCGTGCCTGCAGGAAACAAGCTGTCGAGTTCAGAAACCTCGTCTGCGGAAAGCGTGAGATGAGCCGCTGCGGCGTTTTCGCGCATGTGCTCAATCTTGCGACTTCCGGGAATGGGACAGATGTACTTGGCTTTGTGCAGCAGCCAGGCCAGGACCAGTTGTCCCGGCGTACAGTTTTTCTGCGCCTCGATCTCATCGAGTTTTGCCAGCAACGGCTCGTTCTTCACCATATTGCCGGCATTCATGCGGGGCACGCTGCGTCGGAGGTCATCTTCAGAAAGACCATCGATCGACCTAATGCGCCGCGTCAGAAATCCTCGGCCAAGGGGGCAAAAGGGGACAAATCCGATTCCCAGCTCGCTGCATACCGGGATGACGTCAGATTCGGGTTCACGGACCCACAGGGAGTACTCGGATTGGAGTGCCGAGATCGGGTGAGTGCGGTGTCCCCGACGCAGGGTTTCCGAATCGGTCTGAGATAATCCGATATAGCGCACCTTGCCGTCATTCACGAGATCCGCCATGGCGCCTACCGTGTCTTCCACGGGAACGTCTGGGTCGACCCGGTGAAGGTAGTAAAGATCGATGTGGTCGAGTCCCAGTCGTCTGAGGCTGGCCTCGCAAGCGGACCGGATGTAGTCGGGATTGCCGTTAACCGACATCGAGCCGTCATCATGCCGCTGGAAACCGCCCTTGGTCGCCAGCACCGTTTGGTCTCTTACGCCTCTTAGGGCTCGACCGACGAGTTCTTCGTTATGGCCGCTGCCATATACGTCGGCGGTATCGAACAGAGTGATGCCAAGATCGAACGTCTCTTTGAGCACGGCAATCGAGTCATCATCGCGGGCGGGACCGTAGGGACCCGACAGACCCATGCAACCGTACCCCATAGCTGACACGGCGAGTTGGGAGCTTCCCAGGGTCCTTTGTTGCATGAGTTCGATCCCTTTTCTGACAGCGGTGTGGTTTCGAGGTTATCCGTTGGGCACCTGTGTATCTCACGCCTTGCGGCGCTCCAAGTGCGACCCTTAGGGTAGCTTTCTCGGAATCAATCGCTGGCGGCGCCAGCTCATAATGACAAGGAACGCGGTCATGAGTGAAACCGCAGATGAAGTGGCTTCTTCATCTGAAACTGGCGGCAGCAGGCCACTTCGACAGATTGAATATGATCCGCAGTTTCAGGGGCCGCTCAACGGTCTCCGAGTGATCGATCTCTCCCGCGTCCTCGCGGGGAACATGATCAGCCTTCAGCTCGCCGACTACGGTGCGGAGGTCATCAAAGTGGAGTCACCGGATGGAGGCGATCCGCTGCGTGCCTGGCTTGTTGATGGTCATTCGCTTTCGTGGAAGGTGTACGGCAGAAACAAGAAGAGCCTGACACTCAACCTGCGTACGGATGCTGCGAAGGAGGTATTACTCGACCTGGTAGAGGCATCGGACATATTCATCGAGAATTATCGGCCGGGAACGCTGGAAAAGATGGGGTTGGGACCGGACGTCTTGATGGCCCGGAATCCGGAACTGATCGTTGTTCGCGTTTCGGGGTTCGGACAGACGGGTCCGTATCAAGAATTGCCCGGATTCGGCACGCTCATTGAAGCCATGTCGGGATTTGCCTATCGCAACGGATTTCCGGATCGTGAGCCGGTGCTCCCGCCAATCCATATGGCGGATATGGTGACGGGCCTCTATGGGGCGATGGCGACTTTGATTGCGGTGCGTGCTCGGGAAAAGGGCAGCTGCGCCGGTCAGATTATCGATATGTCCCTGCTTGAACCCGCGTTCTCGATTTTGGGGCCGGAGGCAGCATGGCATCAGGTGACCGGACGGGTCCGCGAGCGGGTTGGGAGTCGGTCAAACACGGCCGCTCCGCGCAACGTCTATAAGACCCGGGATGGCAAGTGGCTTGCCATGTCGGGTTCGACACAGCCGCTGGCAGCCCGGATATTCGCTGCTGTTGGCAGGGCAGACATGATCGAAGATCCGAAATTCGCGACCAACCAGGCGCGTCTCGATCACCGTGCGGAAATCGACGAGATCATTGGCGGATGGATTGGTGATCGGGACCGAGATGAATGTCTCGCGGTATTCCGCGAAGCGGGGGCTACGGTTGCGCCGGTCAATGACATCGGTGACATCATGGAGGACTCCCATTTTCGTGAACGCGAAATTCTCGTTGAGGCACCGGACGAAGATCTCGGTTATTTGCCCATGCACAACGTTGTGCCACGCCTTTCCGGCACGCCGGGTGGATTTACCTGTCCCGCCCCCAAACTTGGTGAGCACAATTCCGAAATTCTCCAGATGTTGGGTTATTCGGCTTCCGAAGTGAGCGAGCTTACGAAGGAGGGTTGCCTGTGAACGACCGGAATGTGCTTGTTTGGCGGTCGCTGCTGTATGTGCCGGCGAATAATCCTCGCTTTGTGGACAAAGCGCACACACGTGATGCCGACGCCATCATCCTTGATCTGGAGGACAGCGTACCACCGACAGAGAAGACTGCTGCCCGAGAGGCGCTTCCCGGCGCCGTCAAATCTGTGGTCAGGCACGGCGCCGATGTTCTCGTTCGGATCAACCGCCCGCTTCGAACCGCGCTCGCTGACATGGAGGCAGCCATTGCAGCGGGCGCAGATGCCATTTGGATTTCGAAGACAGAATCACCGGAACATGCGCAATTGATGTCAGAAGTGGCAACCGAAGTAGAACGGGAACAGGGTCGGGTCCCGGGATCGACCATGTTCGTCGCGGTCGTGGAAAGTCCTGCCGCCTATTTCCGCGCGCAAGAGATAGCCCGCGCCGATTCTCGTATCGTTGCCATGAGCTTGGGATCGGAGGATTTTGCATTGGAGGCCGGAATGACGCCCGATGCGGAAACGCTCTACGTCCCTAAGCAGACCGTTCAATACGCTGCACGTGCTGCCGGCATTATGCCGCTTGGGTTCTTCGGCACGGTGGCCGATTATGCGGACACCGAGGGGGTGACTGAGGCGGTACGCCGGTCCCGCAAATTCGGCTTCGAGGGTGCGACCTGCGTCCATCCGTCCGTTGTTCCGATTCTCAACACGGCATTGATGCCGACATCGGGTGAGATCAACAAGGCCCAGGAAATCATGTCGGCATACGACGAGGCCGAGAAAAAAGGTCTGGGCGCCATCACCCTGGAGGGCAAGATGATTGACGTGCCCATCGTCGAGCGCGCGCAGCGATTGCTGGTCCGGGCGGATACAATTGCCGAGAAAGACCGCCGCAAGGCGGAACTATCTGCATAACTCGTTGAGTCCAGGGTTACTGCAGGCAGTCTTCACCTTCAGCCAGGGCTTGGCGGGCGTAGTACTGGAAATTGAGCGCAATCTGTTCAGGACGCAATCGCCAGTCATGAGCCTCGCGGCCTAACTCAGGCACGATCGGCCTGATTTCACCGGCACCGCGTGCCAAGAGCTGAATCTTTGCGGCGTGTTCGATGGTGACGCTTAAAACGGTTGCCTCTTCCACCGATCTGCCGGCGCACAACTGACCATGATGGGCGAGCAGGATGGCTCGCTTGTCGCCCAATGCTCCAGAGATCAATTCCCCTTCGCCGTCACCAAAGGGTACGCCCGGCCAATGCGGCAGGTAGGCACAGTCTTCGTATAGAAGCGAGGTATCCATATGCGAGACAGCAAGTTCCTCGCCGATCATCGACAAGGCAGAAATGCACGGCGGATGGGTGTGCACGATTGCCTGAACGTCAGGGCGCACCTTGTAGACGTGCAAATGGAATCGGTTGGCCGGGTTGGGAGTGCCGTCACCCTCGAGGACGTTCAGCTGTTCGTCCACAAGCATGTAATCGCTGGCTTTGAGTTCGTTGAATCCGAAGCCATATGGATGGGTCCACATGGTTCCTGGAGGGCCGCCCCGGGCCGTCATTTGACCGGCCAGACCGCTGCCATGTCCCTCTCTTGCCAGGATGCGGCAGGCCAGCGCCAACTTCTGAGTGGGAGTCCATCCCGGATCACGGCTCTGAGCACCGAATTGCTCTGCCGTTTTATCCATGATGTCCTGTTTCTGGGATATCGCCGCATCGCTCATGATTTTTCTCCAGTCACATGTTTGGCGCGCTCCGGCCCCATCAAGCCTGTATCGGTGCCGCTCCTCGTATCGAACTCGCGGCCGCACGCAGCGAGCAGTATACATGGGTCAGTGTCGGAAGTGCCGCCGACAATCCCATGAGAACTCCGAAGTAAATATTACGAAGTTCCTCCCGTCCGGTGGGGTCCTGCAAAGCCTGAAACAAACGGTCTTGGTATGCCGAATTCCGAGCCACCAGAGACTCCGGTTGCGACCCCATTAGGCTGATCATCCACCCGGAGGCAGAAAAGACGAAAAGGACCCAGAATGTCGCAAGGACAGCGATGCCGATGTCGAGGCTGAGGTGCGCCACATAGGACCCATTCGTGGCCGACGCAAGTGCGCGACGCACCATGTAGACTGTGACGAACAGGGACAAACTGTCGAACAGGGCTCCGAGGAGACCGACAGGAATTTGGACCCAGAAATAGTGCACCTGCCGTGGCCCGAACGTGACTTCCGGGAATGCTGTCAGCATGGCTATCCAATAGCAGGCGACATTAAGGCCGACAAAGAACAGGAATAGCTTTGCGTAGAAGAACCGCGTTCGCCGTTTACGCTCCTGCAGCACATGCAGCAGCGCAGCCAGACGCTGTCGCCACAGTGTGAACGTGACCGCTCCGAACTCACCGAACATGGGCTGGAGTTTCTCCGTGCCATGCCCTTTGGTCAATTGCATCCTTTCTCCATCATGCTCGGCACGCCTATCATAGAGTTGAGCCGGCAAAAGAAGCGGAGGAAGCCATGTCTGAGGCATTGATACTCAAAGGTGGCCTGTTAATCGACGGGAATGGAGGCGAACCCGTCTCCGATCCCGAGATCGTGGTTGAGGGTGGTCGCATTACTGGTGTCGACAGCAAAGCAGGCGCCACAAAAACAGACAGCGCGAGGGTTATCGATTGCGGTGACTGTGTCCTGATGCCAGGCATGATGGATTTGCACGTCCATCTTTCGTCGGCGAATGACGGTGATTACGCACACATCGAACTCGCCAACGTCATTCGGACACCGGCAGAAATGCTTCTGGACGCAGCCAAGAACGCTCGGGTGCTTCTCGAGTCTGGATTTACGACTCTGCGAGACATGGATTGGGTGACACCGCACGGCCGCAATTTCGTTCAGGAGATGGGTGCGCTTCGAGACTCTATTGCCGCTGGAAAGATGCAGGGCCCTCGCCTGATTGCTGGCGGGTTCGTACTGACCACGGGGAGTCACCACGATCGGATGCAGCCACGCGTGATCGTCCGCGATCTGGAACGGTACGGGGATGGACCGTGGGACATTCGAAGGGCATCTCGCCGAAATCTCCGGGACGGCGCGGACTTCCTCAAGACTTGTGTATCCGGCGGCCAATGCTCGTTCGATCGTCATGACGATCTATGGGACAGAAACATGACGCAGGAAGAACTCGAGGCCGTCGTTGACGAGGCGCATGCTTATCAGAAGCCCGTAGCCGCCCATTGCCATACGCCGTTGTCGGTCAAGATGGCGCTGGAAGCGGGCGTGGATACGGTAGAGCACTGCACCTACGTCGATGACGATGCAGTATCTCAATTGGCTGAATCGGGCCTCTACAACGTGCCCACATTGGCCCTTCGCGAAGAAACGGTCATCGAAGAACGACGCCGTCGGGGCACCGAAGAGTTTGTCCTCGAGCAGGCGAAGGAGATTGCGGATAACTGTTTCGCCTCGTTTGAACGTTATCGGGAGGCGGGCGTGAAGTTCGCCATGGGAACCGACACGTGTTGGCATCCGACCTTTGGATCCAACGCTCGGGAGTTGGCGATCTATGCATCCTTAGGCTTGACCGAGATGGAAGCCATCCAAACCACCACCCGGAATGCCGCGGACGCCATTGGCATGCTCGATGACCTCGGTACGGTCGAGACTGGCAAGATTGCCGACATCATTGCTGTCGATGGCAATCCACTCGACGATATCTCGTACCTTCAGGAGATGACGCGGATCAAGCTTGTTATGAAAGAAGGTGAAGTGGCGGTGAACCGGCTGGCTTGAACCTGTCGCCGTCCTAAGTCGCGTCGTGAATCATGCCGGACTCGAACTCATAAATGTAGTGGATCCGTTCGCTCGGCTGATCGTGGACCTTTGTCGCGGTGGTGAGCCGCACCTCTATACTGTACCTCGGTCAATGCATTCGCTCGTGGTATTGGGTGCTATGAGGCACATAGGCGTCGAACACGATAACGTCACCGATGCCGCAAATTGGCTTCCAGATATCCCATTTTTCCGCGCTCAACGCGTGCTCGGGAAACTCCGTAGCGTCGATCAATCTCAGCAGATTGGGAAGTGCGATCTTGAGCCCAGGCGCCATAAATCCGTAGGGCGAAAACGGTATCCAACATGTGACGAGACTCGTCGATTCGATCGTGGTTCCGTCCTGATGCCAGTAAACCGTACCTTCGCCTGATCGGGGCTCGACGTATCGGGCCAGCATGCTTCCAAAGGGAACGACCAGGTCGTCGGTTCCAAAATAGGATTGTAGGACCGGCAAGACAGGCGAATGGCCGAGAATTGCCAGAATCTGCAAAAAATTTGTACCGAGGTGTACATCGAGCGGGTAGGGAAACACGCTTCGGAACTGCTCGTAGAATTCATGCTGGCTTGGACATTTTTCAGGCTGGTCCATGAGGCGGTGCAGACCGTCGAACAGATTTCTCGCAGGAATGAGTCGTCGTCTACAACGAGAACGTGCAGAGATTCTAATCCCGTCGTCTCCATTCTGCCTCCGAAACGTATCAACCCAAGCCTGCACATTGTAGCAATGTGTGATTGGATCGTGTAGACGAGCACAAGCGGCATCGCGGACTTGTATTTGAAAAATGTCGCTGAATCCGGCCCAGTCGGATCACGTCGCACCATTTCGAAGCAACTCAATGTCGCACGATTCCCAGCAATCAGCACCCGCTGTACTCGCGCATCATGTGCGCCTGGGAATCCTTTGCATCTTCGGTGGTGTGTCAGCTCTGACGTTGCAGGATGCATTGATCAAATGGCTCAGCGGGACATTTCCGCTACACGAAATTACCTTGGCACGCTCGGTCGTTGCCGTGGTGATCACCCTCATTATTGTCCATTTCGAGGGCGGATTTGGGTTGTTGCGCACGAACCGGCCCGTCCTTCATCTGGCCCGGTCTGTTCTCCTCATTACCGCCAACATGTGCTTCTTCATGGGCGTGGCAAGCATGCCACTTGCCGAAGCCACTGCCGTCTTCTTCTTGGCGCCTCTGTTCATTACCGCGCTGTCAGTGCCCCTGCTTGGGGAGGAAGTGGGATTACGGCGTTGGATTGCCGTCCTGGTTGGCATGGCCGGGATGATCGTCATGCTCAGGCCCGGCCAGGGAACGATCGAACTGGTGGCGTTGTTTCCGGTAGGCGCTGCGCTCGCCTACGCGCTCATGCAGATCGTAACGCGGCGGCTGGGTGCCACGGATCGTGCATCCTCAATGGCATTGTATGTGCATGTCGCGTTCGCAATTGTAAGTGCCGGCGTCGGTCTGAGCATTGGCGACGGCCGACTTGCCGGATCAGACCATCCAAGCATCGATTTTCTGTTTCGTGCCTGGTCCATGCCTGAGGGCCTGGAGATCGTACTTTTGCTGGGTTGTGGTGTGTTGATCGCAATCGGGGCTTACCTCCTGTCTCAGGCGTACCGTGTTGCGCCGCCAGCCATTGTTGCGCCGTTTGAGTACGCAGCACTTCCGCTGGCTCTATTTTGGGGCATCATGCTTTGGGGCGACTGGCCCGACGTTTCGGCGATGGCCGGAATGGCACTGATCGTAGGTAGCGGACTCTATGTCTTCTATCGGGAGACCATGCGCGGCCGTCAGATCTCCATTCGGCGGATATTGCCTCGCAACCGCTAGCTCCTGAGACGTCTCAGGTATCCAGCTCTGCCTCCGACATCTCCTTTATTCGGGCGCGATAGGCGATGCAGGCCTGATCGATCGCGAGCTGAAGTTGGATGCCATTCTGAGGCTTCTCTTCCTCGGTTTGGACCGCCTCGAGGATGTCTTTGTCTTCGGAGAACGCAACCCGGAACATCTCATCCATTTTTTGCGCCGTGGCCTCGTCTTTGACCTTTGTGTTGCGAATGTGCATCCAGCGGTCGATGGTGTAGTTGCCGCTGACAGGTGTCAGGAAGTGAAGCGAAAAGACCCTGATACCCTCATCTCGACGGTCTTCGGTCGAGCCTGGATCTGCGTCGGCGCTGCCAAAGTCGATCACTGCCGTACTCGGGAGATGCAGGTAAAAGTACTGCCAACGATCTACATTGCCTTCGAAGTCCCCGTATTCCTGAAAGAAGGGTATGGGGGGTGCGTTGCGAATCCATCTGTAGGCGAGGATTGGATCGCCCTTGGTCTGGTATTCGACAGGAACATCGGCGTGTGAGGCGCTGCCCAGTGTTGTCGGATGGACATAGGTCACATGAGCCGGGTCCACCAGGTTCTCAGCCACATTGATGTAACTCGACTTGATATGGAGTGCGTCACCCTGGTGATTGTCCCAGGCCGGGTCGCTCATCTGGGGTAGATCGAACACCACGTCGGTATTCGCTTTTTCCGGGTCACCCATCCACACCCACACGATGTCGTGTCGCTCGTACACCGGATAGGCCCGTACGCAAGCAGTTGGCGGTACCCGGGGTTGGCCGGGAATATGGGTGCATTTTCCCGCGGCATCGAAGGTCGTTCCGTGATAACCGCACTGGATGTTGTCGTCGATCAATTGACCCATCGAGAGGGGTAACAATTTGTGAGGGCAGCGATCCAGCAGGGCAGTCACAAATCCAGCGGAAGTCCTGTACATGACGAGGTCTTCGTCGAGAATTTTTACCTTGAGAAGTTGTTGATCGAATTCACTACCCCAGCCGGCCACGTACCAGGCGTTCTTCACGAAATCCATTTAATCATTTCCTTCCCGGCCTTCTCTGGTATCGACACCCGAAACCCATAAATATGGGTCAATCCATGCCGATATTATAGTCCTGTAACAAGTGCCGACGAGCGCCTGTCTAAAGATCGATGAGGTGCGCGTTGACGAAATCCTCATTCCATTGGAGACCCAGGCCAGGAGCGTCAGGTATTTGGAGATATCCATTCCTCACGACATAGGGGTTCTGCAGGATCGACTCGGCCCAGTCCTGCCACTCCAACCAGTGCGCGGTTTCGGTGACGCGCATCACGTGTGCCGCCACCTCCGGATAGAGATGCGTCGACATGGGAATTCCAGCGGCGGCTGCGATCGGTGACGAACGTAACCAGCCGGTCACCCCTCCGATACGCATGAAATCGGGCATAACGAAGTTGCAAGCCCGCTTCTGGATCGCATTGTGAAGATCCTTGGGTCCGTAAAAATGCTCCCCGATCTGAATCGGAGTCTTCAGGTTTTCAGTGAGCACCGCACAACCGTCCAGATTCTCGTAATTGATGGGATCCTCGATCCAGGATAATCCCAAATCGTCGATGGCATGGCAGCGTCTCAGGGCCTCCGACATATCGAGTGCCTGGGAGAAATCGATCATTAACTCGACGGCGCCACCAACGCTCCCGCGCGCGCTTTCGATCGCGTCAATGTCCTCTGCCGCACTCTTCCGTCCAAGCCGCAGTTTGAGTGCATCGAAAGCGCCTTCATTCACCAACTCGACCGCTTCATCACCGACTTCGCTCGGCGTTTTCAACCATAGTCCATTGCTGTTGTATCCCTTGACGGGACCCAGCTTTCCCCCGAGCAGCACACAAAGCGGAACCTCTGCGGCCTTGGCCAGCGCGTCCCAGGCCGCCATATCCAGCCCTGATACAGCGACAAGTGACTGACCCGAATAACCTACATAGCGAAGCGATGTCCGTGCCGTGTCAAAGAATTCAAAAGGAGCGATGCTTCGACCCTGGAGAAGGTCTGCCATGTCGTTTAGCGCCGGAATGAGGTAGCGCATCGCCTTTTTGGCATACGGCTGCAGATAGCTGTGTCCGGTTACACCTTCCTCGGTATAGAGGTCGATCAAGATGAGCGGCCAGTCTTCGATGGTCACCAGTCGATTGACGATCGGTCTATTAAGCTTTGTCACTACTGCGCGCGCGCGTAGACCCTTGAGAGTGAGTTTTTCGAGCTTCATGAGCCAGTGCCGAATTTAGCCCCGATCGGATAGAGCTTGTTACAACGTGAAGGTTGCACTTTCCAGCGCCTGAAGTCCCAAGTCCATACCTCAGGCCGTTTTCGCGCGCGGAGTGCATGGTTTGCGCTGCCTGAGATCAACCAACCGAGGTTTGGAACGCACTGTGTCTTCAAATGATATTCGCGCCAGGCTCGATCATCTTGTGATCGATGCAGATGGCCATATGCTCGAATACATTCCCGTTTATCTCGATTTTCTCAAACAGGTTGCCGGTCCCAAGATGGTTGAGCGCCACGTCGAGCGCTCGAAAACCTCTCCCAATGCCATGTGGTATGCGCTCACCCCTGAGCAGCGCAGGGAGTATCGTTTCGGTCGGCCTCCTTATTGGGCTGTGCCGACCAGCCAGACAATGGACCGGGCCGCGTCAATGTTGCCGAGATTGCTGAAAGAGCGTCTTGACGAATTCGGATTCGATTTTTGCATTACGTATCCCACCCTTGGTTTTTTTCTGTTCGACGAACCGGACGACGAACTTCGCCAGGCGGGTTGTCGGGCGCAGATCGTAATGGTGGCCGAATTATTCGCTGACGTTGGTGACAGACTTACGCCGGCCGCCACAATTCCAACACACACGCCGGAAGAAGCCATCGCCGAACTGGACCACGCGATCGGTGAACTCGGTCTGAAGGTAGCTATGGTTGCGAGCGTTGTGCCGAGGGCGATCGGAGCCAGCGCTGATTCGAATGAATCAGAACGAGCGGTTTGGATTGACTGTCTCGGACTCGATTCGGAATACGATTACGATCCGCTTTGGCAACGGTGCCTGGACCTTGGAGTCTCGCCAACCGCACATTCGTTCATGCAGGGGCATGGTTGGCGGCGCTCGATCTCCACCTACATGTACAACCAGACCGGCCGCTTTTCTGAAGCAGGTGAGGCGTTTGCGAAATCGATCTTCTTCGGGGGCCTGACGAGACGATTTCCCGATCTCAATTTCGCGATTCTGGAGGGTGGGGTCGGATGGGCTATCAGCACGTTTGCGACCCTGGTGGAGGTGTGGCGTAAGAGAGGCATGTCGGGAATGAAATATCTCGATCCAGCAAAGCTGGATCTGTCACTGCTCCACGATTGTTTCAGAAGATACGGCGGTGAGACGTTCTCCAGGCTAGCTGGCGCGGATGAAGGCTCCGGCTTCTTCAGCCTCGCTGCCGACGGCAAGATCAGTGATCCCGATCTACCGTTCCTGGATGAGTTTGCTGCTGCAGGAATCGAGAAAGCGGAAGATGTTCTCGACCGTTTTGTTAAACCGCTTTGGTTCGGCTGGGAAGCCGACGACGTAATGGTCCCGCTCGCGTTCAGCGGATCCGGCCTTCCGTTTGGGGCAAAATTTAAGGCCGTACTCGGCTCTGACATTGGCCATTGGGACGTGCCCGTGATGGCTGGCGTGTTGGCCGAGGCGCATGAGCGTGTCGAAGATGGCCTCATGACGGATGCAGATTCCCGTGAATTCACATTCGCAAATCCCGCGACATTACATGCCGGAATGAACCCTGATTTTTTCAAGGGGACGGTTGTCGAGAATGCAGTGGGTGCGTTGCTTGCTGATCTCGAACAATCTCCCGCCGCCGCTGAGTGACGATACAGATCGTACCTAGACCGGAGGACGTTCGAGCTTTCCGCGTACTGTTTCATAGGCCCTGCCGATGCGCAGGGCCGTGGCCTCTTCACCGCCACGAGCTATGAACTGCAAGCCTCCCGGAAGCCCGTCCGGCGTTAATCCCATCGGAACGGTCAAAGCACACATCGCAAGATAGTTTACCGGGCGGGTGAAGCCTGCGGGATAATCTCGTGGCTGGACCTCATCAAGCGGCACGGGTGTCATACCGAGCGTGGGCGTCAGCAGCGCGTCGAAGCCTCGTAAGCGATCCAGGAAGGTCTGGATGTTCTGCTGACGCTGTAAACGGGCTGCAATGTAATCGCGGGCGGAGACGGCACGACCGGGCAGGATCAATTGGCGAACATCTTCGTCAACTTGCGCGTCTGCGTCCTCCATCAGTGCGCCATGATGGGTATAGGCCTCAGCCGTTGCGATTTCCCGGTTGGCGTGCGCCAGCTCGATGTAAGTCATCGGAGGTTCAAAGACCTCGATCTCCGCCGAAGTCGAACGTAGCCGGTGGAGGGCGTGGTCATAGAGGTCTAGGACGGATGTCTGCATACCTTCGCGTTCCCGATGCGGGAGAACGCCAACTCGCAAGCCCCTCAGACTCTCTTCTTTTCCATTGGCGATGCCTCTCTTGCATTCGACGTGCCGGTACAGGTTTGCAGGTTCGGCCCCTTTCATGAGATCGAACATGAAGGCGGCGTCTGCAACAGAACGGGTGATGGGCCCCACCGTATCGAGTGAGTAGGCGGTGGGAATGATCCCATCCATGGGCAAACTACCGTGTGTTGTTTTCAAGCCGACGACTCCGCACCACGCCGATGGATTTCGGACCGAACCGCCGGTATCAGTGCCCAGGGCCACTGGGACCATGTCTGCGGAGACGGCAACGGCAGAACCGCTGGAAGATCCACCCGCAACGCGGTGGGTGTGCGGGTCCCAGGGATTTCGAGGTGTTCCCAGATGCTGGTTGACGCCCCAGCCACCCATTGAAAACTCGATGGTCTTGGTCTTGCCGATGAGGATGCCGCCGGCTGCTATCAGGCGCCTTGCGACTTCTGATGTCCGCGCTGCCGTTTTTTTGGCCGTGGTCATCGAGCCACCGGTCGTCATCCGCCCTGCGACATCGATGACGTCTTTGAGCGCAAAGGGGATGCCATGAAAGGGACCGATCTCATGTCCCGCCATTCTTGCGGAGTCTGCTGCTGCCCCTGCCTCCAGAGCGTCATCCGGGTAAACGGATTGAAACGCTCCGAGTTTCGGATCGAGTGCCTCGATGCGTTGGAGAAGAGCCTGCACGGTCTCGTGTGCGGTCGTCTCTTCTGCTCGATAAGCGCGGGCCAGGTCGATGACGCCGTGCGCGAGACTGGTGGACACAGGGTGTTCGCCTATAGATCCGGATGGCCAATCCCGCCTTGCGCGCGTTCATAGGCTGCACCGATCCGTAGAGCCGTTGCCTCGTCGCCGCCGCGTGCGACAATCTGCAGGCCTCCCGGGAGTCCTCCTGGCGTCAGCCCCATGGGTATCGAGAGGGCACACATGGCGAGGTAGTTGAACGGCCGCGTCAGGAAGGCGGGCGTACTTTTCTGGTCTGCATCAGAGATCGGGATCGCCGCTGTTCGAATCGTTGGCGTCACCACACCTGCCAGTCCTCTGAGGTGCTCGAGGAACAACGCGATGTGTTCCTGCCGTTTCAGCATGGCCCCGATGTACTCGTGGGCCGCGATATCACGCCCTTGGAGCACGCGGGGTCGAACATCCTCGTCAACCGGTGAGTCCGGATCTTCCATCATCTTACCGTGGTGCGTGAAGCCTTCCGCAGAGAAAACGAAACCATTGGCTTCAGCCATGGCGTCGTAGTCGATCGGTGGCTCAAAGGGAACGATTTCTGCGCCTAGGGATCGCAGCTGCACGAGAGCAGCGTCGTAAAGGGCCAGGATGTCTTCATCCAGCAACTCCCGGTCGCGGTCGGTGAGGGCACCGAGTCTAAATCCCTTGATGCCCATGCTCGGTGATGTGTTCAGGGCGCCAGGATCAGCTAGATGAGCTTCGAGTTCGTGTGCTTCATGTCCTGCCATGACATCAAACATGAAGGCTGCATCCCGGACCGATCGCACCATGGGGCCAGGAGTATCCAAAGTATGGGAATAGGGGATGATGCCGTCGGTCGGCAGGAAGCCCTCGGTGACCTTGAGACCCACGATACCGTTCCACGCCGACGGGCCCCGAACTGACCCGCCGGTATCCGTGCCTACAGCACACGTAACCAGACCCGCAGCGACCGCGACTCCGGAACCGCTCGACGAGCCGCCGGGCGTTCGGTGGGTTTCGAGATCCCACGGATTCCGGGGTGTTCCCATACGCTGGTTGGTACCCCAACCACCCATCGCTACTTCGACGGTCTTGGTTTTGCCGACGAGGATGCCGCCTGCGGACAACAGGCGACGTGCGATCGTACCCGTGCTTGGTGAGACACGGTCGGCCATGGCTGCGGAACCACCCGTAGTGATGCGCCCTTCCACGTCAATAATGTCCTTAAGGGCGAACGGAATTCCGTGGAAGGGCCCCACGCGATGACCATTTTCCATTGCACGATCGGTCGCCTCGGCAGCGGCGCGCGCCTCGTCCGCGTACAGCGCCTGGAAGGCGCCGAGTTTCGGGTCGTGTTTGTCGATGCGCGCCAGTAGCGCCTCGACGGTCTCGCGAACAGAAGCTTCTTTATTCTGATACGCCCGGGCCAGTGCGACTGCGTCGAGATAAGGGTCGAAGGACATAGGTTCTCCCTGTGAAATGAGTTCCTGAGGAGTTTACCTCATGCAGTCCATGGGCACCCACAATGCGCACTGAACGCAACAGCGGATGAATAACAGCGAAAAAGGAGGTTTCTTGTTTCGATCCCGCAGCGAATCTGCAGGCTGGCAACGATCCCATCCTCGAATACCAATCCGTTCGACTTTAACAGTACTGTGTGCCGGCATCCTGAGCGCGATTCCTGGTGTCGAACTGGTCGAACTCCCCACGTTCGAGGAACTCGGTGCCTATTACACTGCGCAGGCGATGACATTGGCAACGGCCGAGCGCTACGAAGAGATTATGCAGGTCCTGTTCGGCAAGGCGGCGCGCGAGTGCGATGTCATGGCGACCATGTACCATTCGTGTCAGCGCGAACTCAGCGGCAAGGACTATGGCGCTCCCGATCTCCCCGTGAATAACGTCTGCACCATCCTCGGCGAGGCGATGGGCTTTCACCATGAAGATCGCTTCGCACATTACCGGCGCATCGGCGATATCGATCTGATTATGGATGAGGCCGCGCCGTATATCTCGGCACACGGTCTCAAACCCGAAGCCGTGCGCCAAGCATTGGCTGCCGTGATTTAGCCGACTCGCTTGGCCGTTCCCGAGACGTCGCGGGGTGTTCTGCACATACCTTCCCAATGATGCTGTAAAGTTCCCCACATGGCTGCCATCGACAAGATCCGCATCGGCGACATCGACATCGCATATCGCTGGGACGGTCCCGAGAACGGTCCGGTCATCGTCATGGCTCACGCCATGGGCACCAGTCACAAACTGTGGGACTGGCAAGTGCCGGCGCTCAGCGACCGCTACCGCATCCTGCGCTATGACTTCCGGGGGGCGGGCGACACCGATGCACCTGAGGGGAGGTACACGCTGGCCCAGTTCGATTCGGACGCCGTCGGGCTGCTCGATGCCTTCGGGCTCGATACCGTTCATTGGGTGGGTATTTCCACGGGCGGCATGATCGGCCAGGGACTGGGAATTCACCATCCGGAACGGGTTCATTCCCTTTCCCTGTGCTGCACGCTTTCGTACACCGAGCCTGAGCATCGGGTGTGGATCGACAAACGTCAGGAACTCGTGCGCCGGGCGGGTATGGTGCCGGTGTGGGACGCAACCGATCGGTACTGGTTTACGGACGCATTTGCTGAGGCTGCCAACGCGGACTATCACAAGGTGCGGGAAGTTTTCGTCAGCACGAAGATCCCCGGCTATATCGGTGGGACTTCAGCAGTAGCCAGCCTGTCATACCGAGATGAGCTCCACAAGATCACGACGCCCACCAACATCATCGGCTCCAAAGGTGATCCGGCCGCACCGATCGAGTGTACCTACGCGATTCACGAGCGTATCCAGGGGTCAACCCTGACTGTTATCGAGGACCAGCATCATTTTCCGAATGTCGAGGTGCCCGAGGAATTCAATTCGATCCTAAGAGAAGGTCTCGATCGGTTCGTCGACGGTTGAGCCAGATTGGGATCCATCCCGTGAGAATCGTTTGGTGATCGGTTGATGTCGGATGCATCACGGTTGGCGTGGCGAGTGGCCCGGATCCTTGAGACTTAGCCTAATGACGTGATGTCAGTACGAAGCACAAGAATGCCGCCATCGGGCAGTTTGGCTTCCTGGATGAACAATCGGCGGCCATCACTCAAGGCCTGGGCGTGAGATGGTCCGCAAATCTTGTGGCGTTCGATGCGCTCCCGGACATACTCCTCGGCTAATTCTTTGGTGTCGTAAAGGTCACGATTCGCTGTCGCGCGGACCATCTCCTCGAAGGTTACTCCCGGCACCATGAGGTCGGCGACAGCCGGATACAGTGTCTTGTTTGTCGCGTTGCAGAGGACCATGCGGTCATCGGCATCGTAAATGACCAGTCCCGCGGGAAGATTTTCGAAGGTATTTCGCAAGAGCGCGTTGTGATCCGTACTCCCATGCCATCGACTGAAAAGCAGCACGAAGACTGTCAGCCAGATGGCGACGAGTGTTCCCACGACGTACTGCAGCTGAGTAGAACTGACAGCGGAACCTGTGTTCGCGACAGGGGTTACGAGCACGGCTACCGTGCTCACGATGCCGAGGGTCAATACAACCCAGCGCTCATTCGTCCACAACGCACCGAGAACAGCCACTGGATACAGACAGGTGAGGCCAGTCGTGGTGGGCGAGAACATCTGCAGGAGGAACAAAACCGCTATCCCACCAAATCCGACCGTCACGCTTCGCGTTCTGTCATCAAGTCCAGACATGTTGTTTTGCTCCTGGTGATTCCGGCGCCTTGTCAAGTTTCCGTTGCCTCGGGCATGCTCCTGCGGCAATGCAACGCCTGAAGACAATGAAGATGATGGGGCACCTGCGGAGCCGATTGCAATGAGCGCGGTGACAATTGGTGATGGTCGTTGGCACTTCTGGATCGACCGCGGCGGAACCTTCACAGACGTCGTCGCCCGATCGCCGGAAGGCCGTATCGAGACTCACAAGCTCCTCTCGGAGAACGCCGAGCACTATGACGATGCGGTCCTGCAGGGCGTGCGCGATGTCCTGAGCTTGGCGCCGTCGGACGTACTCCCGCATGACGACATTGCCAGCATCAAGATGGGTACTACCGTGGCCACAAACGCGTTGCTGGAGCGTCGCGGCGAGCCCACCGTGTGGATTACTACAGCCGGTTTCGGCGACATGCTGCGCATCGGTTATCAGCAGCGACCAAACCTATTTGCACGTAACATCGTTTTGCCGGAGCCGGTTCACGACCGGGTCATCGAAGTCTCTGAACGGGTCATGGCGGACGGCAGCATTGATACTCCCGTTGACGAATCTGGTGCCGCCCGCGACCTCCAGGAAGCTTACGAATCGGGCATTCGTTCCGTCGCGATCACGTTCATGCATGGATATCGTTATCCGGAACACGAAAAACGCGTAGCCGAGATTGCACGGGACATCGGCTTTCCGCAGATTTCCGTGAGCCATCAGGTCAGCCCGCTAATCAAGTTCATCTCGCGGGGGGACACGACCGTCGTGGACGCCTATCTGTCGCCAATTCTCAGGCGATACGTCGAGATCGTTGCGTCCGTGGTGTTGGCTGATGAGAGCGACACGCGCTTGATGTTTATGCAATCCAACGGGGGTCTGACGGATGCCGGGCTGTTCCAGGGTAAGGATTCGATCCTGTCTGGGCCCGCCGGCGGCGTGGTGGGCGCGGTACGAACCTCTCAAATGGCTGGCCTCGATAAGGTCATCGCCTTCGATATGGGCGGTACGTCGACGGACGTTTCACATTTTGCCGGCGAGTTCGAGCGCAGTTTCGAAACGGAAGTCGCGGGTGTGCGCATGCGCGCACCCATGCTTCACATCCACACGGTCGCGGCCGGGGGTGGGTCGATCCTGCAATTCGATGGAGCACGGTATCGGGTGGGACCCGCCTCAGCGGGCGCAAATCCCGGACCTGCTTGTTATCGCCGCGGTGGCCCACTCACGGTCACTGATTGCAATGTCATGCTGGGCCGGATCGACGCCCGATTCTTTCCCAACCTGTTTGGCCCCCGACAGGTTGAGCCGCTGGACACCGACATTGTCGAGAGAAAGTTCACGGAGTTGGCATCGAACATTACGGAGGCGACAGGAGATCAACGCACACCCGAGCAGGTGGCGGAGGGTTTTCTCACTATTGCCGTGGAGAACATGGCAAACGCGATCAAGAAGATTTCTCTTCAGCGGGGCTATGACGTTTCGGAATATGCGCTCTGCTGCTTCGGTGGAGCGGGCGGGCAACATGCATGCCGTATCGCGGATTCGTTGGGAATTCGCACCGTATTCATTCACCCGCATGCCGGTGTTCTGTCCGCGTACGGAATGGGGTTGGCCGACATCGTTGCCATGCGGGAACAATCCGTCGAATTGACTCTGGAGGATGGCACGGCTGCCGAATTGGCCAAGACCATCGACGGGCTTGAGGCCTCGGCTCTCTCAGAGTTGAGGGAACAGATCGGTCCCGATACCACGGTCTCGATAAATCATCGCGTGCTGATGCGTTACGAGGGTACGGACTCTCCATTGACTGTGGAGTTCGGGCCACGAGTAGTCATGGAGGACGCATTCAATGCACAGCACCGGCAGCGCTACGGTTTTGTGACGCCTGACAAGTCCCTGGTTGTCGAGGCCGTTATTGTCGAAGCGCTCGGTGGAGCGGCCGATATCAGCGATCCCGAAATGGGAGATGAGAGCCTGGGTCGATTAAGCGACAATGTGCCGCATGTCGCCGCGGCACAGGTTTTTGTCGACGGAGGCCACAGAAGTGTTCCGGTCGTGGATCGGTCACAGATGGTTCCCGGTGATACCGTGGCCGGACCTTCGATCATCATCGAGTCTCACGGAACAAACGTTGTTGAGCCGGGTTGGCAAGCCCGTCTCAACGCCCGTGGACACCTCATTCTCGATCGAGTGATGGAGGCGGAGGAAACCGCTGATATCCACACGTCCGTGGATCCCGTCATGCTCGAGATTTTCAACAACATGTTCATGTCGATCGCCGAGCAGATGGGAGCGGCGCTCACCAACACGGCCTACTCAGTCAACATCAAGGAGCGGCGAGATTTCTCCTGCGCCATATTCGATCCGGATGGTCAGTTGGTGGCCAATGCCCCGCATCAGCCAGTGCATTTGGGCTCGATGGGCGAGAGCATTGCAGCCGTCATCCGCAGTCGCCACGACACCATGAAGCCGGGCGATGTTTACATGCTCAACGCGCCATACAACGGCGGGACGCACCTGCCGGATGTAACTGTCGTCCGGCCCGTATTCGATGCCGTTGGCGATGAAGTGATCTTTTACGTAGGCGCCCGTGCTCATCACGCCGACATAGGCGGACTGACACCGGGATCTGTCCCGCCAAATTCTCGGGTCGTGGAAGAGGAAGGTGTTCTGATTGACGACTTCCTGGTCGTGGAAGATGGGATCCTGCGTGAGCGCGAAACGCGGCAATTGTTTGCTTCGGGCGAGTATCCCTCGCGCAACGTAGATCAGAACATGGCTGACCTCACGGCCCAAATTGCTTCGTGCGAGAAGGGCGTGCAGGAACTCCAGCGTATGACGAGTCACTACAGTCTCGATGTCGTGCAGGCCTACATGGGGCACGTCCAGGACAACGCGGAAGAACTCGTGCGAAAAGTGCTGGGTGTCCTCAGGGGCGGCAGTTTCACCTATCCGCTGGACAGCGGGGCCGAAATCCGTGTGCGGATCGATGTGGATCACGCGACGCGAAGCGCAACGATCGATTTCACCGGCACTTCACCGCAGCAGCCAGATAACTTCAATGCACCGACCGCGGTCTGCAAGGCTGCTGTCCTCTACGTATTTCGCACACTCGTCGACGCAGATATTCCACTCAATGGTGGCTGTTTAAAGCCGCTGAACATCATCGTTCCGGAGGGGTCCATGCTTGCCCCCCAGTATCCGGCTGCGGTGGTCGCGGGAAACGTCGAGACATCTCAGTACGTCACCGACACTTTATTCGGAGCTCTCGGTACCATGGCTGCATCACAAGGCACCATGAACAACATCACCTTCGGTGATGAGAGTTGGCAATACTACGAAACCAATGCCGGTGGTGCAGGGGCCGGTCCCGATTTCGACGGTGCGTCGGTTGTGCAGACCCACATGACCAATGGCCGCTTGGCGGATCCAGAGGTCCACGAATGGCGGTTTCCTGTACTCATTGAATGCCTACGCATTCGCAGAGGTTCTGGTGGCAGCGGCCGGCACGTTGGAGGTGACGGCTCGCACCGGCGCCTGCGGTTCCTGAGGGACATGGCGGCAGCGATCGTATCCTGTCACCGTGAGGTGCCTCCCTATGGAATGGCGGGTGGTGAACCAGGGGAGGTGGGGCGAACCTGGGTCGAGCGTGCTGACGGGAATGCCGTCGAACTGAAGAGCAGTGATCAGATTGAAATGAACGCTGGCGATGTTCTCGTTCTCGACACTCCTTCCGGCGGCGGTTACGGTCCGCCGGACGAGCGCCTGGTCTGAGCACATCTACTGGTTGATGTAAGGGATTTGGATCTCCGGGACGCGGTCGCCGGAGGCGGCGTCCTTGGGAAACGCTTGATCGAGGGCGGCGAGGTCGGATTCGCCAAGCTGGACGTCCGCCGCTCCGACATTCTCTTCTATATGGGCGACGCGGCGCGTGCCGGGGATGGGCACGATGTCGTCACCTTGTGCGAGCACCCAGGCCAGCGTGATCTGTCCCGGCGTACACCCCTTGGCGCTGGCAATTTCCCTGATGGTATCCAGTAGAGTCTGGTTGCGATTCAGGTTTTCTTCGGAGAACCGGGGAAAGATAGTTCGGCGATCGTCGTCGTATAAATCGGTCTGGCTCTTGATTGCGCCGGTGAGGAAGCCTCTGCCCAACGGGCTGTAAGCTATCAGGCTGATGCCGAGTTCCCGGCAGGTGTCCAGAAGTTCTCCTTCCGGGTCGCGCGTCCACAACGAGTATTCGCTCTGCAGCGCCGTGATGGGATAGGTCGCGTGTGCGCGTCGCAGCGTTTCGGGCTTCACCTCGCACACGCCGATTGCTCGAACCTTTCCAGCTTCAACGCAGCGCCCCATGGCTCCGACACTTTCCTCCACCGGCGTATCGGGATCGAGCCGATGCATGTACCAGAGATCGATGACATCCGTCTTCAGCCGGTAAAGACTGGCATCGCAGCACTGGCGGATATACTCGGGATGGCCCAGGTAGCCGGAACCACCCGTGTGTTTGATGTAGACACCGCATTTGGTGGCAAGGGTAATCTGGTCGCGCATGCCACCCAGAGCTTCAGCAATGATCTCCTCGTTCCGGCCATTACCGTAGAAGATCGAGGAATCGAAGAAACTCACGCCGAGTTCCGCCGCTCGCCTGAGGGTCGTAATGGACTCGGCGTCGTCGGGTACACCGTAGAATGGCGTCAGACTCATGCAGCCCAGGCCAATGGCTGAGACTTCGATGTCGCTTTTGCCCAACCTGCGAGTCTTCATCCGCGACTTCCTTCGGGATTTCTTACCAATGCATCAAGGGGCCAGGCTTTTTACACCTGACCCCTTGGCTGGACTGGCTCCCCGGGCCGGACTCGAACCAGCGACATGGTGGTTAACAGCCACCCGCTCTACCAACTGAGCTACCGGGGATCACGCCGGCTGGCGCCTGGCTGCCTGACCGGTGAATCCTTGTATGGTGTCGGGCCGTTCGGCCCATGTGCCCCTACTTAATCCCTGTTGCGCCCGCCATCAACCCCGGCCGGCCGCTTGTAGCAGAATGATGCCGCAGGCGACCGCAAAGGCGGCGGCAATTCTGGGTCTCCCGAACGGTTCTCCAAGGAACCTTGTGCCGATGAGCGTGGCGATGATGACACTGGTTTCACGTAGCGCGGAGACCAGGGCGATCGGGTTGGTCGACATGGCCCACATGACGAGGCTGTAACCAATGAACCCGAGAACGCCGCCCACTGTGCCCCGTTTCCAGTTGGCTTCGAGGCTGGCACGGAGACTCTCTCGGCGTAGCCAGAAAGCGATCCCGATGATGGGGAATCCGTGCAAGAAAAATAGCCAGGCGATGAAATTGAGGGGCGATTCGGCGACGCGAACACCCAAGCCGTCGACGAGCGTGTATGAGCCGATAAACAGTCCAGTTGCCAGGCCGAAAAGGACAGGCGCCTTTCCGCCCTCGGTGATGCGACCTCCGACAAAGGTCAGGCTCAGAATGGCGGCGCAGATGATGGCGACTGCAGCGATGCCTGCGGGGCTCAAGGTCTCGCCCGCAACGAAGTATGTAAGAATGGCGGCGTATATTGGACCTGATCCACGGGCTAATGGATAGACGTGCGACAGGTCGCCGACGCGATAGCCATTGGTGAGGCAGACGAAATATCCCGTATGGGTGATCACCGAGCCGATGAGGTATGGCCAGGTGCCGGGACTGGGCATGCCGACGATGGGCAAGAGAGCGAGACCGATTGCGGCCGTCGCGATATTGAGCACGGCCGCCGTCATGAGTGGGTCGTCGCCGACCTTGACCAGTGTATTCCACGTGGCATGCGTGCAGGCAGCGCAAAGGACGACAAAGATTATCAGCGGGTCCATGGGCGCCTTGTAACAGAACTGTCACAAAACTCGAGAATGGAGGTTTCTGGCAGCTCCTTCTTGGCCGGCAAGCCCAAATCCTCCGAATCACGCTATACACAAGTTCCTGAACGAATGCGCCTTAGGTCGGATCTTTCGCCCCGCGAGCGTGCCTGCGATCTACGATTAAGTGTCCTCACAGGCCTTCACCGCTCCTTCGTCCAGAAAGGCCCTGATCTCGGAGTCGGAAAAGCCGTGTTGGACCAGAACATCATGAGTGTGCTGGCCGTACAGAGGGGCCGGGGAGCGTACGGTGGCTGGTGTACGGGAAAACTTCACGGGAGGTCCCAGAGTCTTCACGCGGCCCGCCGTTGGGTGATCGACCTCGGGAGTCATGTTGCGATCAGAGGTCTGCGGATCGGCATGCATGTCGGCAACCGTATAGATCGGACCGGCGGGAATGCCCTTTTCCTCGAAGCGTGCCAGCCACTCCTCGGTCGTCGCAGTTCGAAAAATGGCGCTGAGTTTCTCGTCGAGTGCGTCCGTATGGGCCATGCGGCCGGTGTTTTCCGAGAAGCGTGGGTCATTGGAAATTTCGGGATCATCGAGCAAATCCATCAACCGTCCCCAGTTGCGCTGCGACGCTGCACCGATGCACATCCAGGAATCCGACGTCTGGAATGCCTGGTAGGGCGCGTTGAGCGGATGTCGTGATCCCATGGCCAGCGGCGCGACACCAGTGGCAAACGTGATGGCCGATTGCCAGAACGTGTGCGTGATCCCAGCTTCGAACAACGATGTGTCGACGACCTGACCTTCACCGGTCTGCGCACGTTCATGCAGGGCAGCCAGAACGCCCATGGTCAGGAGAAGACCGGCCGTAATGTCGGTTACGGGCGCACCGACTTTCGTCGGCGTGGTGCCCGAAGCATCACCGGTGATGCTCATAAGACCGCTCATACCCTGGGCAACGAGGTCAAAACCGCCCCGGCCGCGATAGGGGCCCGTGATGCCAAAGCCTGAAATGATGCCGTAGATCAAACCTGGATTGTTCTCTTTCAGGGATTCGTATCCCACACCAAGGCGTTCCATGGTGCCGGGACGAAAATTCTCAATGAGGATGTCTGCATCTGCCGTCAGCCGGCGCAGGATCTGTTTGCCGCTATCCGTTTTGAGGTCGAGCGCAACCCCTCGCTTGTTGCGATTCAACATCATGAAAGCGGCTGACTCGTCAGCAATCTTTGGTGGCACCGATCGCCGCGAATCATCGCCGCCGGGGATTTTCTCAATCTTTATGACTTCCCCCCCAAGGTCTGCGAGCATCAGCCCGCAGGTGGGGCCCGCGAGATGATGGGTCATGTCGATGACCTTGAGGCCGGTCAGAGGTCCGTTAGAATTCCCTTGCATCGAATCCAGCTCCGCTCCTTCAACGTCCGTTGAACTCGGCAGTCCGTTTCTCCATGAACGCCCGGACGCCTTCCCGGTAATCCTCCGAATCGAACAGGTCGAACCCGGAGTCAGCGTCGTCCTGCGATATTGGAGCCGGGTTTTCGAGGCGCAGGATGGCGGCCTTGTGCCAGCGATTCGCCAACGGTGCACGGCTGGCGATATGTCTGGCCCGTTCGAATGCTTCGTCGGCAACCTCGGTATCGGCGACGATCCTGTGCAGAAAACCCTTGGCTGCTGCCTCCTCGGCCCCGAAAACGCGGCCTTCGAGCATGATCTCGAGAGTGAAAGCGCGTCCGCAGATCGCGATAAGGTCGTGAAGTTCTTCATGCCCGTACGCCAGGCCGAGCCGGTTGCTGGTTATGCCAAATCGGCTCGACTCACCGCAGACCCGGATGTCGCAGACGCTCGCGATCTCCATGCCGCCGCCAACGCAGACACCTTCGATCAGGGCGATCGTGGGGTGCCGGCATCCGCGCACGGATGCAATAGCCGCATGCGTACGCTCGCCGTATTCACGGGCTTGCGCGCCGTCGGCTCGTTCCCTGTCGAACACGGATATGTCGGCGCCGGAAACGAAGTTCTGGCCATCTCCGCGGAGCACGACGCAGCGGATGTCATCGTCCGAAGATGCCTGGTCCATACAGGATTTCAGTTCCTGCCACATCTTGGGTGTCATGGCATTCAGGCGCTTTGGGTTGGAGAGGATGACCGTAGCGATGGCGCCATCCTTCTCCAGGGTTACTCCGTCACTCATATGTCCTCCAGGTTGGGCGAGATCGCAAGCAATTGAAATCGGCCGTCAGTCGACCATGATGCCGCCGTTGATGTCGAGTGTTTCGCCCGTGATGAAGCCACTCGTCTCCGAAGCCAGAAAGAGAATGGCATCAGCGACCTCGCCCGCGGTTCCCATCCGGCCCACAGGGATAATTTCGTTGAGGCCCGGTCGGACCTTCGCGGTCATTTCTGTCGCAATGGGACCGGGAGATACCGAGTTCACCGTGATGCCGTCAGCGGCGAGTTCCTTGGCGAGGAAGAACGTTACGGCGTGCACTCCGGCCTTCGACGCACCATAGGCAGCGTTTGATGACCCGAGTTGTTCGTCCTTGCTGATCCAGGGTCGAGGATTGCCACCGTTCTTTCCGATCAGTGAACCCACTGTGACGATGCGGCCATACCTCTGTTCGCGCATCTGGGCCATGACGGCCTGGCAGCACAGCCATGTGCCCTTCAAATTGATATCGATCACGCGGTCCCACTCGGCTTCATCGATCGAATCGGCATTGCCGAGTGACGTGACGCCAGCAACAGTCACAAGAATGTCGATGCGACCCAGCCGGTCCGCGGCAACGGCAACCATGTTGTCGACGTCGGCGCGGTCCGTCACGTCAGTGCGGATTTCCACGGTTCGGCGACCGAGAGCGTTGATTTCGGATGCGACGGCTGCCGTATCAGTGATGTCCGACAAGCCAACGTCGGCGCCTTCGCGGGCGAATGCCAGTGCAGTCGCATTGCCGATTCCACCCGCCGCACCCGTGATCAATGCAGTCCGCCCGTCGAACCTCATCGGGGTGCCTGCTGAAGTTTCGGTGGGGCCGAGCCCGGCATGATCAGGGTGCCTGGAGTTGCGCGGCGTCACGGCCAGCGATGCGGCCAAATGTCGCGCCGCGCATCACCGATGTCGCACCGGTGTAATAGCGGTAATAGATACCCACTACCTCGCCAGCAGCATAGAGGCCGGGAATCACCTCGCCGTCGCTGTTCAGGACCTGCGCCTGCGAATTTACCTTGAGGCCACCGAAGGTGAACACATTGGAAACTGTCATCGGCCACGCCCGGTAGGGGCCAGTGTCAAGAGGTCTTGCCCAGTTAGACTTGCGTGGCTGCAGTCCGCGAGTCGACAACCCGTCCACCTCTTCAGGTTTGAACTCGCCGTCGGTCGGGCAGGCGGCGTTATACATGGCCACCGTTTCCTGGAGGGCACCTGGCGGCATGCCCAGCGCCTCCGCCAGGTCTGCGATACTGTCCGCAGTGATCGGGGGAATCTCGCTCCGGATGGCCCGCTGATAGTTGGGGACATCCTCCAGTTTCTCATCGCAGATGATGTAGGCGATTCCGTCATCCTCGTTGAGCAGCCGATAGCAGATCGGCTCATAAGTGCGGTCGACGGGACCAGGTGATTCGTCGATGAAGCGTTGACCGTGCTTGTTCACCAGGATGCCGTATGGAAAGACCATCACGGCGGGTTCCGGACCACTGGCGCGGGGGTCGATAGGTTCAGCGTGGAAATTGCCATATTCCCCGGCGGGGGCGGCGCCGATATCGAGCGCCATACGGATGCCTTCACCCTTGTTGTAATAGCCGCCCCGCGCAACCGGTCTCACATTGACCGCGTTTCGGCCAATGTAGTGCGTCATCATCTCGGGATTACCTTCGTAACCACCACAGGCGAGAATGATCGCGCGACCAAGAAACTCGATCGGCTTGTTGCGCCGACCAACGGCATTGAGACCGACAACAGCGCCGTCCTCGTCCTGGATGAGATTGCGTGCCGTGGTCTGGTAGAAAATCGGCACATTGTCGGCTTCCAGCTTTTCCACCAGCGATTCGACGAGTTGCAGGCCGCCACCTACTGGCGCGAGCTTGGGGAACGATTGAACAATCTGGTGTATGGGCAGGAAATCGAAGCGCAGACCCTGATCCTGAAGCCAGGCCAGAGTTGGCGGCGCCTGTTCGGCAAAGGTAGAGAGCAGTTCCGGGTCGGGAAAACTCATGGCTCGAAGATAGCCTGGCCAATCTTCCGAGCTCTGGTTCATCGAGTGAATGAGTTCCGGTTCGAGATAGCCGCCGGTGCGTTCCGCGATATGGCTCTCGAAGTCATCGGCCACTTCCTCATGGGACTTCATGCGCCAGAACGCTTCGGTCCAGCGAGTATTGCCGCCGCGGTCGTCCTTCGGTGCCCGTTCCAGCACACAAACCGAAGCGCCCTGTTGATGGGCGGTCAGCGCCGCACACATTCCTGCCACTCCGTGTCCAACGACGATGACATCGAAGCGATAGCTCTCAACGGCCATGATACCCTCCTAACCGGCTAAACGAGCCGCCGAGTCTATAGCTGTGCCGGGCAAGGTGCTAGGCGTGGAGCCTTCGTCGTCAAGCGAACAGAATCGCCAACCCCATGAACATGAGGACGAAGAGGATGACGCGCCGGAAAATCTGTTCGTTGGCGCGGCGGAACAAGTGACTTCCCACCCATATGAATATGGCAAAGACGGGGAAGATGACGGCCGCCTGCCACAATGTGAGTGCGGAAATGGCGTCGTTCAGGATCAGCGAGATCAAGACCGCTGTCGCGGTCAACGTGATGAGGCTGTTGAGTGCTGCTCGGTGAGCGTGGTGATCGCCGGGCGAATTCAGGATGTAGAGATTGTAAATCGGACCACCCAGTGCCGTCGCGCCGACGGAGACTCCTGTGAGGAAACCGACACCAATCGTCACGGGCGTGCTGACATTTCCCCGATATCGCCAGCCGGACAACAGGACCACTGAGAACGTCAGCACAGCGGCAGCCATCACCTTTTTTATGATATCGGGGTCGACGTACAACAAGAGCCAGGTCCCAGCAGGAATTGTTACCCAGGAGGCGATGGCCAACGGCAGCACGATGCGCCATCGGGCCAGTTTGAAGGCGTGCCTCATGATGGGAATGGCGATCGCCACGTCGAAGAGAACAATGAACGCTACTGTCGGCACTGGTCCAAAAATGAGGGCGTAGAGTGGCGTCATGAGCATCGAATTTCCCGTGCCGGCGAACCCACGCAGAATTCCGCCCACCGCAGCGATTGCAGCGGCGAGTAGAAGCGCTGGTGTCAGAAGGTCGTCAGGAATCACGGGGGATTATGCCTCGATCGTTAGATAAGCAATTGCGGAAGCGCGAAAGCATTGGGTAAGGGGCAGCGCGGCGTCAAGGAAGACTCCACAATTATGGGACGGTGCAGACGTTGTCACGTCTGCGAGGGCGTGTGAACGTTGGGGCAGATAAAT
>DEBC01000133.1:0-31754 GCA_002348365.1 Alphaproteobacteria bacterium UBA2966
TCGTCGAGAACTTCCGGCCCGGCGCTGCCAAGCGTCTCGGCCTTTCCTACGAGGATGTTTGCGAAATCAAGCCCGACATAATCTATTGCTCGCTGTCCGCGTACGGTCAGGACGGACCGATTTCGCACCGCAAAGGCTATGACCACGTCCTACAGGGCACCACCGGTATCATGAGCCTGACGGGCACGCCGGAAACCGGACCGATCAAAGCAGGCCTGGCCTTCATTGACTACGCGACGGGGCTCAACGGTGCCTTCGCGGTTTCCTCGGCGCTTTTCGAACGGGCCAAAACAGGAAAGGGCCAGCGCATCGACGTTGCGATGCTCGATAGCACGCTGCTGATGATGTCGAACATCGTCACCGAGCACGTCACGACAGGATATGTTCCCGAATTGATGGGCAATGAGCCGCAAAGTCGAAGCCCTACCGCGGGCCTGTTCGATGCCAAAGACCGGCCCATCCTGATTGCGGCGAATTCAGACGTCCAGTTCCGTGCCTTCATGGGCGCTCTCGGCCTCGAGGACCTGGTTGAGGATCCACGGTTCTCCAATCACCTCGCGCGTCTCGACAACAAGCCGGAGCTGCGCCGAATCGTAAACGAAGCGCTCAAAGCCAAGACGGGCGAGGAGTGGGAAGAATTGTTGGAAAGCGTCGATGTCCCTGCGGGGGTCATTCGCAACATCGAGGAAGTGATGGCGGAAAACGGCCAGGCGCGGGCACGGGGGATTTCCCAGGAAATGGTCCTGCCCGAACATAACCGCCAGATCGGAGTCCCGACCGTTGGCTTCAAGGTGAATGGTGATGTGGTGGCCGCGGACTCTCCGCCGCCCGAACTCGGTTCGGACACGGAGGCCGTTCTCGCCGAGATCGGCTATACCGACGCCCAAATCTCCGAACTGCGTGACGCCGGGGTCATTTAGGCCCCCAAGACCCTCAATCGACGGGTTCGTTGCGAACGTCACCGATGTGGTTGTAGATGGCGCTGAAATCCTTATCGGCGTACCCATTCTCCGCCGCCTGTCGGTAGGCATCGACGGCGCCCGAAGCGATGAAGTCGGGTAGTCCCGCACGGATCATGTAGCCGCGCGCGATGTCGAGGTCCTTGAGGTTGTGCCGAATGGCGAATCCCGGCTCGATATCGCCCACCAGCGCCTTCGATGGGAACCACATCCGCGAGTGACCGTTCCCGGCGAACGTGTCGTTGATCACCTCCAGGAACTTGTCCGTCGGTACGCCGCCCGCCTCGGCCATGCGCAATCCCTCGGCGACAACCAGCGCACCGATCCCCGACATATAGTTATTGACCACCTTGATGACGGCAGCGTGCCCTACGGGTCCGCAGTCGATGATTCCCTCGCCCATCGCCACGAGCACTGGTTCCACTGTCTTCTTGTCCTCGGGGCGGCCCGACAGCATGAAGACTGACTCCTTGCGCCGCGCGGCATCGGCCGGTTTCCCGACGGGGCAATCGACGTAGTGCCAACCGGCCGCCTCCGCCGTATCCGCGAACCGCAATACGGCGTTGGGATCGATCGTGCACATGACCATGACAATGCGGCCATCGCCAGGCGATTTCAGCAGGCCGCCCTCGCCATTGAAGGCCGCCTCGACTTCTGGGACGTCCGGCACCATAACGATCACGACCTGCGCTCCCTCACCTGCAGCACCGGGGCTGTCGACGGCGACACCACCCGATACCTCCAGGTTCCGCAGAGCCTGGGGACTGACGTCATATCCCTGGACGCGAAATCCTCCGGCCAACAGATTGCCCGTCATCGCCTGTCCCATGGCGCCAAGACCAATAAATCCGATCGTCTGCACATCTCCCATCAGTAAAATCCTCCCCTGGTCAACTTAGCCCTGCGTTCGTCGCAGTTTCGGGATACAAGATTCCCTCCCCCAAGCAGGGGGAGGTTAGGTGGGGGTGGACAGCGGTTGGGATCGGCGAACGGTCGCGAGAAATTACAAATCACCCCCCTCTACGCTCCCCCCTACAAGGGGGAGGACTTAGAAAGTATCTCTTTCCCGGTTCCTGTGTCCCTCCTCTATACAAGGGGAAGGAATAGGGAAGAAGGCAGATTCCGTAGGATCGAACTCTATCGGTAACTATTCAGCGGAAGCTTGCTTGAAGGGCGCCGCATCGATCGCGGCGCTTTGGACCTGTTCGTGCAGTTCAAGAGCCCGTTTGGCGGCCGCGAGCCCGCCCGCAATATTGCCTCGCACATACCGGGTACGGAACGTCTCCAGCTCATCGACCGTTGCAAGCACCTCCGGCATGAGGGCGCCGATCTTTCCGCGATCCATTCCCGAGAGATGTTCGGTATGGACGATGTCATGGGCCTCCGCCGTGACTTCCATCCTGTGCAGGGCGTAGTTGAGCCAGTGTATCGCCGAGAGATACGCCCCTTCGATGACCATCTCATAAACGCTGTGGTCGATCTTCTCCGTTGACTGGCGAATTCTCTCTGCCTTCTGTCGATGCTGGTCCGGAGTCATGACGCGTCTTCCTCGGTTTCCTCGACCAAACTCCTGATGATTCCGACAAGTTCATCGTAGGCCTGGTCACAGGCCCTGATCAGTTCGGGGGTCAAGGGCGCCGTACCCCGGATTGAAGGGTGCCGCACCTCCTCGATGACCTCCACGGTCTTACAGGCCGCTGTCAGTTCGTCGGGCAGCGGCCGGTGCAACTGTGGAATACCGAGCGACACATTGCCCGGCGGATTGAGAGGCGGCATCTGGATGAATTCCGGACTATCGGGGTTCAACGGCGCCAATCCGAGGTGAAGGTCGCCCGGCGGCAGGGCGTGACGTTCGAAGCTCTTTTCGTCTTCGGACAGCCGCTCGTAGACGCCCATGATCTGGGTCGGAAAATCGTCCCGCTCTTCAGTGCAACCCACGGCATGAAGACCAGCGTTCATCGCTTGCATCGCCGCAGTTATCGTCGTCCAGAACCAAAGCTCTGAATCCTCGGCCTGATCGAGAGATTGGCGAGCCACATCGAGCCGCTCGAACTTTTCGAGATGGTCGGCAATTTTCATGCCCCTGACTATGCCAAACTGGGCCGAACACGCCAATTTGTATCTCGGTCCGGTGATCCCGATGACACGACTCCTGTGCTGGAACATCCGCCATGGCGGCGGTAGCCGTACCGAGGCCATCGCGGAAGCGATCTCGGCGCACGATCCTGATATCGTCGTTCTCACGGAATTTCGGCACAATGGGTTCGGAGCACGGTTGCATGCGCATTTCGCGAACATGGGACTCATACACCACCGTTCAGGCCAAGCGGCAGCACCAGCCAACACTGTTTCGATCGCCTCGCGCCTCCCCCTGACACCGCTTCCGCGCAGGGGAGATCTCGGCGCATGGCCCCACCGGGTGGTTGCGGCCCGCTGCGGAAATATTCGGCTGACCGGCCTCTACTTCCCCAACCTCAAGGAAAAGCTGCCGCTGCTCGAGTACATGCTGAACCTGCCGCCCGCCTACCTGAAGGAGCCCGCCCTGCTGGTCGGAGATCTCAATTCCGGGAAGAAGGGACTCGACGGGCCCGACAATTTCGCCTTCTTCGGAACACCTTATATCGAGAAGCTGGAGGCCCAGGGCTGGACGGACGGGTTCCGGCACTTCCAAGGAGACGCCCAAGAATTCACCTGGTACAGCCACCGGGCCAACGGTTACCGTCTGGATCACGCCTTCGCATCACCGCCGATGACGGCACGGCTCCTGAACGTGCGCTATTCCCACAGGGAACGTGAGACGGGATTATCCGATCACTCGATCCTGATCGTCGACTTAGACTGAGCGATTGTCGCGCTCAGACCATCAGCATGCCGCCGTTCACGTCGAGGACCTGACCGGTGACCCAATTGGATTGAGGCGACGCCAGGTAAACGATGGCCTGGGCAATATCACTGGGCGTGCCAAAGCGCTCCGTGGGAACCCACCTCGCCGGATCGGGTGGATTCCCACCATGGATGACCTCTCCCCACATGGTGCCCGAGACGGGGCCGGGCGCGACCGCATTGGCATAGATGCCCTGGTTCGCATTGTTGCGGGCAATGTTCTTGATGAGTGCGTGAACCGCACCCTTCGATGCCGCATACGCGGCGCCGCTGGCCACGCCACCAAGCCGCCCAGCGATGGACCCGATCGCGACAATCTTGCCGAAGCCGCGCTCTCGCATGATCGGCACGACGGCACGGGCGATGTTCATGACGCCGTATACATTGATGTCCATCACCGTCGCCCATTCGTCTTCCTCCACCTTATCGATGGGGTTTGTTGTGGCGATCCCGGCCGCGAGGACCGCAATATCGAGACGCCCGTGATCCGCCATCACATTGGCAATGACCTCATCGGCGCTGGCCCTCGACGTGACGTCCAGGGGCCGGTAATCGATTCTTTCATCCGCGTCGAACACGTCGCTCGACTCGTGGATATCCGTTGCAACCACAATGGCACCGCAGTCTGCCAGCGCCCACGACGTCGCCTGGCCTATGTCGCCGGTGGCGCCCGTTAGAACAACGACCTTATCGGCAAGGTCGGCAGGGCCGCTGGAAGGCATGACCATGATGAATGTCTCCTCGGTTCAGAGTGATCGGCTGTGTTGAGTATGCTGTGTTGAGTATCAAGAATCGACGTCGCAAACACCTAGTAGCTTTTCAAAGTAACGCCGCCATCGACCACGATTTCGGCGCCGGTAACATATTTCGCCTCGTCTGATGCCAGATAGAGCGCGGCGTAGGCGACATCCCAGGCATCGCCCATCTTTCCCGTGGGGCACATGGCGTCTCGATCCGCGATGGCCCGCGCCACATCGCCGTTGTAGGCCTGGCCGGCAACCCGCGCCTCGACCAGCGGCGTATGCATCAGCCCCGGCACGACGCAATTGCAACGTACGCCTTTTGCCGCGTACTGATACGCGATGGCGTGGCTGAACTGGATGAGGCCCGACTTCGACGCCTGATAGGCACAGAGATCCCGACCGATGTTGGTCATACTGGCGATGGATGAGATGTTAACGATGGCGCCCTTGCCCTGTTTCTCCATGATTGGCAGGACGTACTTACAGGCGAGAAAGACCGTCTTCAGATTGAAATCGATCTGAAAATCCCAATCCTCCTCCAACAGTTCGGCCGGTCCTCCCGGGATGGATCCACCACAATTGTTGTGCAGGATATCGATGCGGCCGAAGGTCGCCATGCAGGACTCGACCATGGCCTCCACTTGATCGGATTTCATGGCATCGCCCGAATGCGTCTCACAGGTTCCACCTTCGTCCTCGATGATCTTCCTGGTTTCCGCAACTGCGTCACCATCTATGTCCACGGCGAAGATCTTGGCGCCCTCGCGGGCGTAGAGAACTGCCGCCGCCTTGCCGTTGCCGTAGCCATCCCCCACTGATCCGGCGCCAATCACCAGAGCAACCTTGCCGTCAACGCGTCCTGCCATCAGAGCGCCCTCCCTTCGTTCTGTTTGCGATACCTATCGGGGCGACCAAACGCCGCCGCTCTTCACTGTCCCACTCGCACGAGTCAACTGCCGCCTGTCACCCCGTCCAACCATTCCCGCGTCGTGGCTTCGCTGATCTCCAGCACCGGTGCCACAGCTGGGTGGACGTCCACATGCTCACGCCACCGGGAAATCTTTGCACCGAACTCCGGTTTGCGCCCGAAAACGTCGAACATCAGATCGGCCAGCAGAAAGGTGACAGGATAGGCGCAATCCGCGAACCCGAATTCCTCCGTCAGCAGGTACGGTTTCGGGTCAACGAAATTTTCCAGGCGCCCAACCTGATGGTTGAACGAATCGAGCTTGTCGTTGACGAATGCCGAGTCCCGTTGTGCCGGCACAAGATGGGGAAAAAGCGCTCTCAGATTGGGTTCCACCATGAAGTCGTGGAAGCGTGACAGATATCGCTGTTTGCCCCGCAATTCCGCATCTCCGTGAAGCAGGGGCGGATTCGGCCATTTCTCCTCCAGATACTCATTGATCACGTCTGATTCGCTTAGAATCACCCCATCGTCGTCCATCCCAGGGACGGTCCCCGAAGGAACGATGCTCATGTATTCAGGTGACGAATACCCGCCCGGTGGCGGCCGTTTCTCGTGGTCTATGCCCTTGACGTTGATGGCAATCGCGACCTTGGCGCTGTAGTTGCTGAACGGCAGTGAATAGAGAATCAGCATGGATGTCCGTCCGTGATCTGTGAAGCACTGTCGAAGACCCATCGCGGTCCTCGAAACAAATCTACCACCGAATTCCCGGCGTCGCGAAAGTCGACGCCAACATGACTCCGTTCTCCGCATCCGATAGAACCGAGCCCGATCATGGCCGCCATTCCACCACCCGTTCTCATCGTGACCGGCGCAAGCACCGGCATCGGCGCCGCGATTGCCCGTCTGGCGGGAGAACGCGGCTATGCCGTCTGCGTGAACTATCGGCGAAGCACCCAAGCCGCGCAGGGAGTGGCGGCCGACATCGAGTCGGCCGGCGGCCAGGCACTCGCCGTGCAGGCGGACATCAGCCGCGAAGAAGAGATCATGCGCTTGTTCGCGACCGTCGACAAAGCTCTCGGTCCGGTCACGGCCCTGGTCAACAATGCGGGCATGGTGCCGCAGCGCCGGCTTGTCGACGAGCTACCAGCGAGCGAGGTGGAAATCACGATTGCGACCAAGGTGCTGGGCGCCATTCTTTGTTCTCGGGAGGCGCTGCGGCGAATGCTGCCCAGGCACGGCGGCAGCGGCGGTGCCATCGTCAATATCAGTTCAAGCTCAGCGGTGCACGGCGCCGGGGGGTTCTGGGTTCATTACGGTGCCGCCAACGGCGCCATCGACACCTACACCATAGGCCTTTCCAAGGAAGTCGCTGTTGACGGGGTCCGCGTCAACGGCATTCGGCCCGGATTCATCGACACGGCGTTTCACGATAGCGCCCAATGGTCGGGCAGATTAACGGACATGGGGCCGCGTCAACCGCTGGGGCGAGCGGGACGCCCCGAAGAGATCGCGGCGGTGGCGCTCTGGCTGCTGTCGGACCAGGCCTCGTACGTTTCGGGCGCGATCATTGATGCCCATGCGGGCCGCTGATTACGCACGCGCTTTGCCGCGATTGGTCGCGTATGAAAGACTGAGGCTGAACAATTTCGGCTCGCAAGAATCCGCGAAGGAGCAGGGAGACGCATGGAGCTTCACATTTCACCAAGTTCGCCCTTTGTACGTAAGACTCGCGTCGCAATCCTGGAGCTCGGGCTCGAAGATCAGGTCGAAGAAGTGATCAGCATCCCTTGGGACGAAGGATCTGCGGATGTGATGCAGAACCCTGTTGGCAAGGTGCCGGCACTTATCACAGATGATGGCGAAAGCCTGTTCGATTCACCCGTTATCTGTGAGTACCTCGATTCGCTGAGCGACAAGGCAACCCTGTTCCCTCCGATCAGCCCTGCGCGCTGGACGGCCCTGCGGCGACAGGCGCTCGCGGATGCGTTACTGGATGCAATGATTGCCCGGCGGGTGGAGGGAAACCGGCCCGGCGACGCCGACACGGAATACTGGATAGATCGCCATTGGACTGCGGTTCAGCGCTCCATCGACGAAATGGCGCGCACGATCCCCGCGGCGGGCAAACCGATCGATATCGGCGACATCGCGGTGGCTGTCGCGTTGGCGCAGCTGCTTTACAGGTTTGGCGATCAGGACTGGCGACCGGCCCGGCCGGAACTCGCGTCATGGTTCGAAGGAATGATGCAGCGCCCGTCGTTCGAACAGACCTATCCCGTGGACCACGAACGATCCAGATAACGCGCCGGAATCGAGCTTACTGAATATGGCAGAGCGTCTCGATCAGACGGATTGTGTCGTCATCGGCGGCGGGGTCATCGGCCTTGCCGTCGCGCGGCGCCTTGCCCTTTTGGGGCGGGAAGTCGTTGTTCTGGAGCAGGAGAGCCTCATCGGCACCCATACATCATCTCGAAGCAATGAGGTATCGCATGCCGGCCTCTACTATCGCCCCGACAGTCCGCAGGCGATCCTCTGCGTGGCTGGGCATCGGCTGCTCGAACCGTATTGTGCCAAGCACGGCATTCCCTACCGTACTGTCGGAAAGCTTGTCGTCGCCAATGGTAATGATGACCTGAGCTGGCTGGAGGGCATTTACGAGAATGCGCGGAACTGCGGGGCGCGCGGCCTGGAGTGGCTGGGCGGAAACGCGGCACGGGATCTCGAACCGGAACTCAAGTGCGATGCGGCAATCCATTCAGCTCTGACCGGAATCGTCGACACGCACGCCCTGATGCTGGCCTATCAGGGTGAAGCCGAAGCCCATTGTGCATCGGTGGCTTTTCAGAGCCGTCTGCTCGGCGCCTGTGTCACCGATACCGGATTCGACCTCAACATCGAAGCCGGCGACGACACCTACAATCTCGGCTGCGACGTCCTGATCAATGCCGCCGGGCTGTGGGCGGTGCCTATCGCGCGGTCGATCGAGGGCACGATGCAGGATGATATTCCTCACGTCTATTTCGCGAAGGGTGCATTCTTCTCGCTCACGGGAAAGTCTCCTTTCCAGCGCCTGATTGTTCCGGCCCAGCAATGGATCCGCATGGGCGGCATCTACACGCTCGACATGGCCATGCGCGCCCGTTTCGGTCCGGAGGAGGAATGGATCGAAAAGGTGAATTACGACATCGACCCAGGGCGATCAGCGACGATCTACGAGTCCGTGCGGCGCTATTGGCCTAGCCTCGAAGACGGTATGCTGCAACCGGCCTACACGGGCATTCGCCCACGTCTCAACGGCCCCGGTGAACCCATGGCAGACTGGATCATTCACGGCCCGGCGGAGCACGGGACACCGGGACTGGTCAATCTGTTCGGCATCGAGAGCCCTGGCATCACATCGTCGCTGCCGATTTCGGAGGTCGTGGCCGCGATGGTGGACGGACTGCCATTCCGGGACGCACTGGACGCTCAACGCGTGACCGACTAATGACGTTTTATATTCAAAGCCAACCAAGGAGAGGACACTCATGGCTCAAGTAGCAGTACTCGCCCAAGTCGACATCGATCCCGCCCAGAAAGAGGCCTTCCACGCCCGTGTGCAGAAACATGCCGCGGATTCGTTCGCCAACGAGGAGGGCTGCCTGCTTTTCCAAGTCAACGTGGATCAGGAAAATCCCAACCGTTACGTCATGTACGAGATCTACCGGGACCAAGCCGCCATCGAGGTGCATATGAACTCGGATCACATGGCGGCCTGGCGTGCGGCCTCAGCCGATTGGGTCAAGGATCGCGAACTCACAATGATGAATGTCGTCAACGAAGTCTGACGGGGACCGACAAACCCCGCAGCCGGGAGGCAGGACATGAGCAAGCAACTGCTGCACTTGGTGATTGGCGGGGAATTAACCGACCCGAGTGGGACCGAGTTTTCCGACCTGAACAATGTCGACATCGTGGGGGTCTATCCCAACTACAAGACGGCCTACGATGGTTGGCTGGAAAAGGCGATGGCAGCGGTGGACGATGCAAATATTCGATACTTCATCGTTCACCTTCATCGTCTCATGGACCCGGAAGAGATGGGCGAGCACGGTGATCACCACCACGACAACGACTGAGTTGACGGTGTATTTCGGACGTCAATAATCACTTCTTCGGCGTTGACGCGAAGCCCCGAGGCATCGCGAGCTAGAGCTCAAAGCCCTCACAGATTGCTGCCCAGACTGGCGCCCCCGCACACATAAACGGTTTGTCCGGAAATGTAGCTGGCAGCCTTCGACATGAAGAAGGCAACGGCATGGGCGACTTCGTCGGGTTGACCGATTCGCCCCATGGGCACACGTTGCAATAGATCCCTGCGTTGCGGGCTGTCCGGCGGATTGTTCCGTAGCAGCATCTCGGTTTCGATCGGGCCGGGCGCCACGACATTGGCTGTGATCCCGAATGCCGCCAGATCGAGGGTCCACTCCCGGGCGAAATTGATCAGACCCGCCTTGGTGGCGCCATAGGTCGTCCGTTTCGGAACCATTCCGAGGGCGTGCTCGCTGGCGATGTTGACCATCCGCCCGAACTTCTGGCCCTTCATCGCCGGTATGCAGGCCTGTGTCACCTGCAAGGCGGTTGTCAGGTTGAGCTGCATGACGAGGTCGTATTCCTCGAGCGTCACGTCCTCTACCGCCTGAGGATGAGATCTGCCCACATTGTTGACCACGCCGTTGACCTGATGCTCAGCGACAATTCTTTTCATGACCTCGTCAACGGCGACACGATCGCTGAGGTCCACTGAATGAAATTGTCCGGGGAAGTCTCCATCCGGCTCTGTGCGCGCAAGCCCGATGATTGTGTGACCGTCCTGGGACAGGCGTTGAGCGGTGGCATGACCTATGCCCTTGCTGGCGCCTGTGATCACGGTAACGCGGCTAAGTTCGATCATGGAGACGTTTTCCGTTGTGTAACAACCTGCCCGAGGAGTTTCCTAATGTGTTGCCGTTGTGCCATGCAAGCTTCGCTGACTTTGCACAGCCTCAACGCGGCCCCTACAATTCACAGAACATGAGGGCCCGCCGCAGGGCAGTTTCTCAAACACCTCGCCGGGAGGGGACAAGAGTATGAAGACGAAGTCGGTCGGCAACGTTGAGATTTCGCGCGTGGTTGAACTGGAAGGCACTGAGTTCCGCTATCAGGGGCTGTTCCCGGACCTTTCCCAGGAAGACTTCGACGCGCACCGGGATTGGCTCGACCCGCACTTCTTCGACTACGACATTGGACAGGTGAAGTTCAGCTTTCATGCTTTCGTTCTCAGGACCGAGCATCACACCATCGTGGTGGACACCTGCATAGGAAATCACAAGAGCCGTGAGGCGCGCCCGATCTTCAACATGAGGGACGATCCCCGGTTCCTGACAGAGTTGTCTGGTGCCGGAGTGAAACCCGAAGAGGTTGACTTCGTGATGTGCACGCACCTGCATGGCGATCACGTGGGCTGGAACACGAAACTGGAGAACGGCGAATGGGTTCCGACGTTCCCCAATGCCAAGTATCTCTTCTCCCGCAAGGAGCTCGACTATTTCTCGGCAATTCCAGAGGACGATGGTAACCACTGGCAAGGGTATCGGGACTCCGTTTTACCCGTGATCGAGGCGGGTAACGCGGTGACCGTCGACAGCGACTACGCCATGGACGACACATTGTGGCTGGAGCCGTCGGAAGGGCACACGCCAGGGCACTACTCGGTGCGTCTCCAGTCGAACGGAGACGATGCGGTGTTGACCGGCGACATGATCCACCATCCCATCCAGTGCGCCATGCCGCATATCAGTAGCGCGGCCTGTATCGACCCGGACGCCTCCGCGGCAACGCGAAAAGACTTTCTCGAACGCTACGCCGATACCTCCGTCAAGGTTTTCCCCGCTCATTTCGCAGCCCCAACGGCGGGTTTCGTAACCGGAGGAAGTGACGGATTTCGTTGGAAGGCGGATAGCTGACCCGCTGGCAGGAGTTGGCCCACAACTCCAAGCCGTTTCTGACTGGAATCAAAGTCAAAGTACTAGTAATGGGGCTCAAGATTTGTTTCGAAGGCGAGATATTTGCAACAACTCGTTGATTATAAAATATAATCTCTCATAAGTAGCAGATGGTATTTCGACCACTGTTTCGGCTTCAAATTGAAAATTGACCGTGATTATTGGGTTTCTCTCAAAAGTAGAAAATCTAGATTCGCCACAACCCACTCAAATGCACGCCGAAACGGGGCGCCGACATTGTACGAGTTGTGCGAATTGGCTACTTTGAAACGAACGTGCGTACTTAATTCAAACCGACCGCGTCCGAGAGTGTGGGACCGATTTCATCATTGATGACGAGGTCGGCGAACGTGTCCAGATCCGTGGCATCGCGATTGAGGATGACCAGGGTTGAGCCGTTGTCCTTGGCCAAGACCGGAAACCCGGCTGCCGGATATACCACCAGCGACGAGCCGATTGTCAGGAACAGATCGCAGTCCAGCGTTGCCTCCTGCGCACGCTGCATGGCTTCCACCGGCATCGCCTGGCCGAACGAGATGGTGGCCTGTTTGATGATGCCGCCGCAGAACGTGCAGGTCGGAAGGGTCTCATCGATCTCGAACGCCGACTTAATGGCCTCCAGCTCGTACCGGGTGTTGCAGTCGAGACAGGTGGCGTAGGTGCTGTTGCCGTGTAACTCGATGACCTGCTCGTCAGGGACACCGGACTTCTGGTGCAGGCCATCCACGTTCTGGGTGATGACGGCAGAAGCAATGCCGCGACTCACGAGTGCGGCCACGGCTAGATGGCCGCGGTTGGGTTCGGCAATCTTCATCGTTTTGTCGACCTCGATCTTGCGGCGCCAGTTTTCCCGCCGCATCTCCTCGGAGACGATGAAGTCGCTGAAATCAATTGGCTTGTTCAGGGTCCACAACCCCCCAGGGCTGCGAAAATCCGGAATTCCGGACTCCGTGCTGATCCCCGCCCCGGTAAATACGACGATACGGCGCGCGCCATGCACGAGCTCGCGAAGCCGATCAGCCGCTTCTTGACGTGTCGTCACAGAAATTCTCCCCTGCAATTCACTCAAGACTTCCCCAATGAACGAATGTGGTCAAGGCGGGGTCATGCGATGAACGGCACCCTCTTGCCTTGTTCCACCGATTGAGGTGAGGTGAACCCAACATGATTGAACAACAGCTCCTCAACAGGAGGTGACGTGATGGAAGATGTGGTCGTATACGGCGTCCCGTTCAGCTCGTACACGTGGTCGGCACGTATGGCTCTGAAGGAGAAGGGTGTCGAGTTTCAGATGGTGGAATCTCAACCCCACACACAACTTCAGAATGAGCTATATCCGTTCGGCAAGGTCCCCGCGTTCCGGCACGGCGAGTTCACCCTGTTCGAGACCACCGCCATCATGCGGTATGTCGACGAGGCATTTGAAGGGCCGGCGTTGCAACCAGAAACCCCGGCAGAACGGGCTCAGATGGATCAATGGATGTCGGCCGTAAACGATGTCTACTACGACGCCATGATCCGCCGTCTGGTCCTGGAGCGCCTGGCGCCGATGATTTTCGAGCGCGATCCGGATGAACTGAAGATCAAGTCTGCCTTGCCCGATATCGAGCACCAGCTCGACATCCTGGACCGTCGCTCGTCGAGACCATGCCTCCTTTTCCTGGGATAGCCCGTTTGAATGAGTCTGAGGGCTGAACCGCGTCAGCGGTAGGGGTCGGTCTGGTCCAGAAAATCCTGGACGTATTCGGCAACACCGTCCTCGAGAGACCGAAACTCGTGGCTGCAGCCAGCGGCGCGCAATTTCGCCATGTTGGCTTGGGTGAAGTACTGGTACTTGTCGCGAATCTCCTCAGGGGTATCGATGAATTCGATATTCGGCGCCGACCCCATTGCGGTGTAAACGGCCTCAGCAAGATCGGCGAAGGAACAGGCCGTCCCCGTTCCCAGATTATAGAGACCCGACACATCGGGCGTGTCGAAGAGCCACATCATGATGTCGACACAGTCGTCGACCGACACGAAGTCGCGCATCTGCCCGCCGTCCGGATAGTCGGGATGGTGTGACCGAAACAGTCGGACCGAGTCTCCGGCGGAGATTTGCTCGTGGAGCTGATGGGCGACGCTTCGCATCGGCCCCTTGTGATACTCGTTCGGTCCGAACACGTTGAAGAATTTCAGGCCGGCCCATTGTGGCGGTGTGGGCTGACCTTCCGCATTTAAACGTGCGATTCGGCGATCGAAGAGATGCTTGCTCCAGCCGTATAAATTCAGCGGCCTCAGTTGGCGTAGAGCGTCAACCGACTCGTCGTCGTCGAATCCACCCGCGCCGCCCCCATACGTCGCGGCGGACGAAGCGTAGATGAACCGGGCTTCGGCAAGTACGCACCACTCCCAAAGCTTGAGCGAGAAATTCACATTGTTGGCGACCACGAGATCGGCATCGGTGGCGGTGGTCGAGGAGATCGCACCCATGTGAAACACGGCATCGATCGCGCCGCGCTGTCCCTCCAGAAAATCGAACAGCGATTCGGGGGGCAGGATTCCCATGAGGTCGCGCTTGGCAATGTTTCGCCACTTGTCGCCCTCACCCAGGCTGTCGCAAACAACGACCTCGGTTTCGCCGCGAGCCTCCAGGGCAGCCACAATGTTGGAACCGATGAATCCAGCGCCGCCGGTAACGATGATCACGCCTTGCCTCCGCGACGGCGGCTGGCCCGATCGATCGTGTCACTGGTGCTGTGACCCTTTGCCAACTCCGCCAGAAATACCCGACCGCCATAGGACGTCACGAAATCGCCGCCCACAACATCCTCTTCGGCATAGTCCGCCCCCTTGACCAGTACATCGGGCTTGATCGCCTCGATCAGGGTGTCGGGCGTGTCCTCACCAAACTCGACGACCAGATCGACGGTCGCCAATCCTGCCAAAACCGATGCGCGCGCGGCAGCGGGCTGCACAGGACGCTCTTCTCCTTTCAGGCGGGAAACAGATGCATCCGAATTCAAGCCCACAACGAGAGCATCTCCGGCGGCGCGCGCCTGCTCCAACAGTGAGATATGACCGGGATGGATCAAATCGAAACAGCCATTGGTGAAGACCACGCTCCGGTCATGGCGCCGCCAGAGGGCAACGCGGTCGAGTGCTGTTTCGAGGGTCACCACCTTCTCCTCGGCGCCCAACAATGCACCGCTATGGAGACTCGCGATCATTTCGTCAGCGCGCACCACCGCAGTCCCGATTTTGCCAACCACTACGCCACCCGCAACATTGGCCAGCGCGGCAGCAGACTCCAGACCATGCCCTGCCGCGACGACAGCCGCGACGGTCGCGACAACGGTATCTCCCGCGCCGGATACATCGAAGACTTCGCGGGCACGCGTCCGCAAATGAATGGCGTCCTGACCCGCAACAACCAGTGTCATGCCCTGCGCGCCTCGCGTCACGAGAACGGCACCGACAGCGGCATCCGCGACGGATTGAAGTGCCGCCCGCGCCGCCGCGTCATCACCGTCGATATCAATTCCGGTTGCCCGCGAGAGCTCATCGCGATTGGGGGTCAAGAGTGACACGCCGCGATAGCGAGAGAAATTCACGCTTTTCGGATCAACGACAACGGGCACATCCAGATCTGATGCGGCTGCCACGATATCGGTGATGACATCGTCCGTGAGCACACCCTTGGCGTAGTCCGACAGGACCACGACATTGGCTGATTTTAAAGCCTCTCGCGCGCGATCCACGATCAGCGACAAGGTATCCGACGAGGGCGCGATCCTGCTTTCGGTATCCGTACGCAAGAGCTGCTGTCCAGACGCCAGATAGCGAGCCTTCACGGTTGTCGGGATACCTGGGCCAACGATCGACTGGAAGTCGATGCCGTCGCTCTCCGAGATCAGATCGGCGACACGTGCGCCCGCCGAATCGCCTCCGATCAGTCCAACCAGGGTCACCTGTGCGCCAAGGCTTGCGGCATTCCGGGCAACGTTGCCGGCGCCGCCAAGCATCTCGACCTCGCCGCCGACACGCATCACGGGAATCGGCGCCTCGGGTGAGACACGGTCGACCGTGCCCGTAACGTAGCGATCGAGCATCAGGTCCCCGACGACCAGCACCCGGCCGGAACCAAGTGTCGGGAGCAGATCGGTCAGTTGGGATGAATTAGGCACGACAGTATTGAGATTTGCCAAGGGTCAGGTCTGTCACGAGTCAGGTCTGAATGAAGGCGTGTTCATTATCATGGAGCACCACACAGGTCAGGGTATCGGACATCCAGGCCCCCGTGTCGATACTGATTCGGTTGGATTCGACCTGGATCTCCTTGAAAGGCGTATGTCCATGGACGACCACTTTTTCCAGATTCTCTTCATGGTCCAGAAATCCCTCTCTGATCCAGAGCAGATCTTCTCGGGACTGGTCCGCCAACGGGACGGCCGGCCGAATGCCCGCGTGTACGAACGCATAATCGCCCTCGACATGCATCAAGGGAAGGCTCCGCAGGAGGTCCAGGTGCCGCTGGGGCAGGCATTCGAGAAAACGGTCCCGGAGCCACTCCCAGCCGCCGGTGTAGAACTCCGGGTCACCCACCTCGACGCCGTAATTGCGCAACGTGGTGTCGCCGCCGTTGAACAGCCAAACTTCACCCCGCCCAGGATTATCGAGAAATTCCAGCAGAAAGGCTTCGTGGTTTCCCATCAGACTGAAACAATCGAAGTGGGGGATGGGATCCATGATCAGGTTTTCCAGAACCTCACGGCTGTGCCCCCCACGATCGACGTAATCCCCCAGGTAGACGACAACACATGAGTCGGCGTCCGAACGCTCGGCATCTGCCAAAATTCGTGAATTGAGGCGCCGCAAAAGATCTACGCGGCCGTGAATGTCGCCGACGGCATAGACCCGCCGCCCCGGCGGCACGCACGCCTTGCCCACGGATACGGCCCCCGTCATGCCGCTGGAAGGTACCCTGCATTTTTTCCCATTGCCACAGGACATTAGCACCGGCCGGGCGGTCACAAAACCTTGTGAATTCGACAGCCAGGCAACGCACTACCGACAAATTCGCAGGGACCCTGGCAGCCGACGGGCAAACACCCCATATTGGGCGACATGCCCGAACCTGCAATTGCCGTCAGAGGCCTTTCCAAGCATTTCGGCCCCATTGTGGCGGTCGACGACGTCGACTTCAGCATCCCGATGGGAAGCGCGACCGCCCTTTTGGGTGGAAATGGTGCGGGAAAGACGACGACGATTTCAATGCTTCTGGGATTGCTGCTGCCGACCAAAGGGACCGTTTCCGTACTGGGTGAAGACATTCTGCGCCATCGTTATCGAGTGCTTCCACGCATGAATTTCTCGTCACCCTACGTCGATCTGCCCCGCCGGTTGACAGCTGCCGAGAACCTCAGGGTCTACGCCCAGCTATATGGTTTGTCGAATATCCGTACCCGACTCCGGGATGTGGCGGCCGCTTTCGACCTTGGGGAATTCATGGACCGCAAGGTCGCGAGCCTGTCGGCAGGACAGAAAACGAGGGTCGCGCTGGCCAAGGCCCTGATCAATGTGCCCGACCTGCTCCTGCTCGACGAACCCACGGCTTCGCTCGATCCTGACACGGCCGATTGGGTGCGCGGCTACCTCAAGGATTACCAGGCTGAAACCGGCGCCACGATCATGCTGGCCTCCCATAACATGGGAGAGGTCGAGCGGATGTGTGATGACGTCATCATGATGCGTGCGGGCCGTATTGTGGATCGCGGAGCCCCGGCCGAACTCATCGACCGCTATGGCCGCACCAATCTGGAAGAGGTTTTTCTGGATATCGCCCGTGGAAATGGCCACGGAGACGACTGGCAAAAGGCCGCCCAATGAGCGGAACATCGACACACGGTCACGACACCTCGATCGTTGAGCGACGGAATCCTCCGTTTTCGCCTCGTCGCATCGGGGCGATGGTGCTCAGATACGTCTATCTCATTCGCGGCTCATGGCCGAGGATCATTGAGTTGGCGTATTGGCCGACCATGCAGATGATCCTGTGGGGGTTCATCACACTGTTTCTGATGGGCCACTCCAACTTCATCGCGCAGGCCTTCGGCATTCTCCTGTCGGGCGTGCTGCTGTGGGATGTGCTCTTTCGCGGCCAGTTGGGCGTGGCGATGTCGTTCCTCGAAGAGATGTGGTCACGTAATCTCGGGCACCTGTTCGTCAGCCCGCTGCGACCCTACGAGATGTTGGTGAGTCTGATGGTGGTCAGTTTCATTCGAACACTGATCGGGCTGATCCCGGCCTCGCTGCTGGCCATGATGCTGTTTGGATTCTCTCTTTATTCCCTGGGGCTGCCGCTGATCGGATTTTTCTTCAACCTTATCGTCATGGGCTGGTCGATAGGTTTTATGGTGTCCGGGCTCATTCTCCGGGCCGGCCTTGGGGCCGAAAGCATGGCCTGGGCCGTGATCTTTGCCATCGCACCGATCTGCGGAATCTACTATCCCATTGACGTACTTCCCGGCTGGTTGCAGTCCGTCGCCTTCTTTCTGCCCGCCAGCCATGTCTTCGAGGGTATGCGAGCCATACTTGTGGATGGCGCCTTTCGGCCAGATCTCATGTTCAATGCCGTTCTCCTGAACATCGGGTATCTGGCTTTGGGTATGTTCGTGTTCCTGACCTTTTTCCGTTCCGCCCGCGTCCAGGGCGTGATTCTGCAGGTGGGCGAATGAGCGGTGCATGCCCGTGGCCTTTGCGAAAGCTGGACGCTATAACACCTCGCGACCGACAATTTTTCTCTGATCATATCTGAGCCCGAATGACCGATATCACACGGTGGTGGTGGATCCGCCATGCCCCAGTCGTCGGCTTCGACGGACGCTTCTACGGAGGTGCCGACGTTGACTGCGACGTATCCGACGAAGCCTCATTCTCCAGCCTGGCGAGCTGGTTGCCGAAGGACGCCATCTGGCTGACGTCCCATTTGAAGCGCTCGCACGAAACCGCCGACGCACTGATGGCAGCCGGCATGGTTCCGGTAGAACGGATCGAGGAGCCGGACATCGGTGAGCAGCATTACGGGGAGTGGGAAGGCATCACCTATGCGGAACTGGCCGAGCGCCAATTGGAGGCAGCCGACGGCGGTCCCTGGCACAAATTCTGGCTGGCTCCAGCCGATCATCGGGCGCCGGGGGGTGGTGAAAGCTTTGTCGATGTCATCGACCGGGTCGCCGCAGTAACACGCCGAATTACCGATGGCTATCCGGGGCGCGACATCGTGGCCGTTGCGCATGGCGGCGTGATTCGCGCGGCGTTGGCCTACACGCTCGAAATCGATCCCGACAAGGCACTCTGCCTCTCTGTGGAGAATCTCTCCACGACGCGCATGGATCACATTGGCGGCCCCGGCATCGGTGGGGATTGGCGCGTGGTATTCGTCAATGTCAGACCGGGGCCCCGCAAAGGATTGGCCTGACTCCTGGCGCGCGACCGGACTACGGAGCCGCGAACGAGATGGTGATCAGGGACACCACCGCAAGAAAGACGAGCAGGCGACCGACTCCATAGAGATAGAGGGCGCGCACTGGATCAGCGCGCGTTACGGCAGACCGGCCCTCCCGTTCTCCAACCCAGGTATCGGAGGTTCGCCCGCCCGCACCAGCGGTCCGGGACTCGGGGACAGGGAGAAGTTGGCGGGGTCCTGCCAGGGTGATTCCAAGCGCCCCCGCCATTGCGGCCACCGGAGAGCCCAGACTCAAGGATCTGTGTTTGCTGCCATCACGCAACTGACACGCAGCGCGCGCAGCGGATTGGCCGCGGGTACGAATGCCGCGGCAGCGGCAATCAACAATCCGGCGATCAAACTGGGCAAATAGGCAATCACGTCGTTGAGGCGTGTGGGCACCCAACCGAAGTACACCAAGCGTGGATCCGACGCATCGAGCAATCGACCCATCACGTTGATGGCACGCCAGGCGAACAGGCCCGGTATGCCCAGAAGAACGAACCAGAACACAGCCGCCACCAGTCCGACCAGAAATAGAGATGCCAGATGATTGGCAGCTTCGCGAACAATCGTGTTCTCGTCGGCGGTTGCGGCGGCAGGGCCCAGAAACTCGACGGCCGCGTGGCGGGCACGCTGAAGATCATTGGACCTCAATCCACGTACGGTATTGCGGACTTCATCGAAGGGACCGCGTTGTGCCACGAGTACGTTGACTGCCAGCAAGGCGATCAACCATCCGAAGGGAACGTTGGCGGAGATCACGACGACCAGCCAACCGGCAGCCACACCTGAGCAGACCACGACGGTGGTGACCATCAGGCCGCGAATCAATCGCGCATAGGTGCTCCGCTGCGAGCGATTGAGCTTGAGTTCCAGCCACGAAACCATTGCCGCCAGGACGGATACCGGATGCGGGACGATACGACGCAGCTGCTTGATATTCCCGGTCAATCCATCGATGACGAGCGCAGCGAGCAAAATAAACAGGGTTTCAGGCGCGATAGACAGCGCCTCAAGACCCATCTCGGGGTTCGTGCCCCACATGACTGCGAGAATGGTTTCTGAGGTCTCAGGCGTCAATGCAATGAATGGCCGGTCGACAGCTTGACTGAGAGCCCGGACACGCCCAGGTGTTCACTATATATTCTGATGCAGGGAATGTTGGCGGACCTGGAAAGGGACATCGGTTGATCGATTCCACATTCAAGCGCACCCTCGTTCTCGTCAGCAGCGGCGGCGCCATCCTGCTTCTGTTGCTCGGAGCATGGTACTGGGTATCGAATGGCGGTGCGGGCCTGTTGGGCGGACCGAAATCCACCGGCCGAGCACTCATCGGCGGCCCCTTCACTCTGACAGACCATGAGGGGAAGACGGTGACCGATGCCGATTTCCGTGGGCAGCATTTGCTCGTGTATTTCGGCTACACCTTCTGCCCGGACGTGTGCCCGCTGGAATTGCAATCCGTCACCGAAGCACTGGAGCAACTGGGACCCAAAGCTGACGGCATCGTTCCCATCTTCATTACCGTTGACCCCGAGCGCGACACCGTCCCGGTGATGGCCGACTATGCCGAGAATTTTCATCCACGGATGCGCGGCCTGACCGGCACTCTCGAGGAAGTGAAGGTCGCAACACGCGCCTATCGCGTGTACTTCAAGAAGGGTGATAGTGCCGAGGTGGACGAGGACTATCTCATGGACCATACGTCGCTGTTATATTTTATGGGACCTGAGGGGGATTACCTCACCCACTTCACTTTCGGAACGCCACCGGACGAGATCGCCAAGCGGATTCTGAAGCATCTCGGTTGATGGGCCTGTGATGACGACATTCAACGAGCCTGATACCGACTCGGAGGCAGAGCCACCATTCTGGCGGCGAAAGACACTGGACGAGATGTCTCGGGAAGAGTGGGAATCGCTCTGTGATGGTTGCGGTAAATGCTGCCTCAACAAGATCGAATGGGTCGACACCGGCGAAGTGGAGTACACCGATGTAGCCTGTCAATTGCTCGATCTCGAGACCTGCAGGTGCCAGAACTACGACGAGCGAACCACCCACGTCCCCGACTGCCTGGTGCTTTCGCCGAACGCCGTTGGCTCGCTCTCCTGGTTGCCCTCCACATGCGCCTATCGACTAATCGCGGAAGGACGCGACCTCCAATGGTGGCATCCGCTGGTATCCGGGGACCCGCAGACGGTTCATCTCGCTGGCGTTTCCGTGCGGAACAAGGCAATCTCCGAGAATATGCCGCACGATCTCGATGACCGTATCGTGACGTGGCCCGAATAGACGTCATCGCGAATGTATTCCGCGTGAATCCAGATAAAGTCCGAACCAGAGGTAATCAAGCAATCATGAGTGACTCCAAAGTAACCCGAGGCGTTTTCGCCGCCGCCCTTACGCCAATGACGGCGGAACTTGCCCCAGACCTCGGCGCGATGATCACACACTTCAATTGGCTGCTGAGGCGTGGTTGCGACGGGATTGGCGTACTCGGTACCACCGGTGAGGCCAACTCCTTCAGTGTGGAGGAACGGCTCGACATCATCGATGCCGTGGGCAATTCCGACCTGCCTGGCGACAAGCTCATGATCGGGACCGGCACCTGCGCCGAGCCAGACACCTTGCGGCTCAGCCGCGCGGCGCTATCTGCCGGCGTCAAAACCATGCTCATGCTGCCACCCTTCTATTACAAGGGGATCACCGACCAGGGCCTGGCCAACGCCTTTGCACGTGTCATCGAAGGCATCGGAGACGAAGATCTCAAGGTGGTCCTCTATCATTTCCCGAAGATGACGGGCGTACCGATCACGGCCGGTTCCATCGAATTACTGCTTAAGGACTATCCGGATGTGATTGTTGGTCTGAAGGACAGCTCTGGCGATCTCGACAATATGACGTCCCTTCTGAAGAACTTTCCGGGATTCGGTGTTTACGCCGGTACGGAACGCTTTCTACTTCCTGTACTGCGGGCCGGCGGCCCAGGCTGCATCTCTGCTTCCGCAAATGTCACGAGCGCCATGGCACAAGAGGTGTTTCAAGCGTTCGAGACCGAAAGTGCCAATGCCGATGAACTACAGGAGCAGCTTACGGCTGTTCGGCAGGTATTCGACGGACTCCCGCTTATCGGCGCTCTCAAAGAGGCAATAGCGAACCTGACAGGCCGCAACGGTTGGCGGGCACTCAGGCCGCCCTTGACGCTTCTGGAGGCCGCTCAGAGTGAGCAGTTGCGAGACTCTCTGGATCAGGCAGGCTTCAGCCTCAAGGCAGCAGCCTGAGGATAGTTCCCCATGACAGGCGGATCCCATGGGCCGACGCGCTGAACTCGTCGTCGACGGAAAGGTGATCGATCTGGACGTTCGCCGGAGCCAGCGTGCCCGGCGAATCCTTTTGAAGATCGATCCTCGCCTGGGTGCGCAATTGATAATTCCTCGCGGCGTTCCCCGCGAAGAAGCGCTGTCATTTGCCAATGAGAAAAGTGAGTGGCTTCGCGATCGTCTCGCCGGCCTTCCCGCGCCCATTCCGTTTTGCGATGGCGCCATTGTCCCGATCTTGGGGCGCCCTCACAGGATCCGACACACCACCGCGACCGATCTATTTCACACCAGGGTTCGCTGCGAGTCCGGAGAACTGTTGACCGACTGCGAGCGGGACGACAGTGCGGACAAGATCAGAGCATGGTTCCGGGAGAACGCCAGGGAAGCCCTCTCCGTCAGGGCCAGAACCGCCGCCGGTCGCATCGGTGCCGAGGTGTCTCGCATCACCATTAGAGATCCTCGTACGCGGTGGGGAAGCTGCTCCTCTACCGGCGCACTCTCGTTCTCCTGGCGATTGTTTATGGCCCCTGAGTGGGTCCTGGACTACGTCGTCGCCCACGAGGTCGCTCATCTGATCGAAATGAATCATGGTCGTTCATTCTGGCGCCTGGTGAATGGCCTTGTCGGACGTATCGACGAAGCAAAGTCCTGGCTGCGCCACTCCGGACCACGGCTGCATCGCTACGGCTAAGAACGCCTACGAGCCCATCCGTCGATACGGCGGATTTCACTCGCCACACAGCAATTCGACCAGTCTCCATGCGTCCTGAGTCGCCGGCATTTCTGATCCTGCTCGCCATGCTGGTAGCAATCGGGCCACTCTCCACGGATCTCTATCTTCCGTCGCTGCCGACCCTCGTCGCCGTCTTTGATGCGAGTACCTCCGAGGTTCAGTTGACGCTAAGCGTGTTCCTCATGGGTTTCGCGACTTGCCAGCTGGTATATGGACCGCTTTCGGACAGATTTGGCCGGAAACCCATCCTCATTGTCGGATTGTCGATCTTCGTGGCTGCGAGCGCCGCCTGTGCCCTTGCAAGTTCCATTGAGGCCTTGATTGCCCTGCGGTTGATGCAGGCGGTTGGGGCGTGCAGCGCGGGCGTCGTCTCGCGTGCGGTCGTACGAGACCTCTTCGATCGTCGGAATGCGGCGCGAATGTTGGCCTACTCGGGGGCATTGATGGGTTTGGCGCCTGCAATTGCGCCGCTGATCGGAGCCTACATCCTCGTTTGGATCGGATGGGAGGCCAACTTCTTCGTGGTTGCATTGTGGGGGAGCGGGTTGATCTTGGTCGTTTCACTCGGACTCAAGGAGTCCAACACCGCTCCCGATCATTTGGCTCTCTTGCCGACCCGCATGTTTGCCAATGTTCGGCGCTTGTTGAGTAGCCGTATCTATACGGGTTATGCGCTGACGAACAGTGCCGTGTTCTCGGGTCTGTTCGCATTCATCTCCGGATCATCTTTCGTTCTGATTGATGTGTTGGAAATTCCCCCCGTTGAATTCGGGTATTACTTCGCGCTCGGCGTTTTCGGCTACATGCTCGGCACGGGACTTTCCGGGCGCATCGGTTCGCGCGTCAATACCGACAAACTGATTCGCATTGCGGCATGCATGGCAGCCCTCTCAGGGTGCACCATGGCCGCATTCGCGTTGATGGGTGTGCCAAGTGTCTGGGCGATCGTCGGACCCATGACGGCCTATATGATCGCCTTTGGCACCATCATGCCGCAATCTACCGCCAGTGCCCTGGGGCCGTTCCCCGAGGTCGCCGGCCTGGCATCGGCCGTTCTGGGATTCCTGCAGATGACATTGGGTTCCCTTGTCGGCGTCATCGTCGGCATTTATCACAACGACACCACGCTGCCGCTCGCAGTGGTCATTGCGGGCACGGGCCTCGCTACCTTGGCAGCGCACATTCGTGTTGGACGTCTGTCCAGCCAGACGGAGACCGAGACGGCGAACTAGGTCCTCGGATTCACAAGCTAAATATCGAGATTGGCGACCTTGAGAGCGTTCTGCTCAATGAATTCACGCCGCGGCTCAACCGCATCTCCCATGAGTTCACCGAATAGATCATTGGCCTCGTCGGCGTGTTCAACCTTCACCTGCAGCAGCGTTCGGCTGTTGGAATCCAGCGTCGTCTCCCACAGTTGATCGGGGTTCATTTCTCCCAACCCTTTGTACCGCTGAATGGAGAGACCTTTACGCCCCAGGGAGAGAACCGTCTCAAGAAGGCTAGAGGGAGAGTTGATGGGAAACGTATCTTCCTTGCGTGTGAATTCCGCCTGTCTTTCGTAAATCTGCTGAAGCTTTGGCGCCTGTGCGTCCAGCTTACGGGCTTCTGCCGACCGAATGAGCGGTCCGTCGATGACGTGAACCTCCTTTACGCCACGCACTTCCCGCTCAAACCGCAGTCCACCGTCTTCTGTCAGCTCGCCTGCCCATCCGCGTTCATATTCCGCTGAATAGAAGTTGAGACGTCCCGCGATATATTCCGCAACGGACGGCGCGCGTTCGGGATCGGTCAGCAGTTCGGGATTCAATGCGCCCGCGATGGCGGTCTGTTCCACCACGTCCCAGAGATATTGGCGCGCCACCGACTCAAGAAGGCCGCGGCAAACCCGCGCCTCGTTAACGAGAATTTTGAGGTCTTCGCCGGCTATCTGCTCTCCCGAATGCAGAGTCAGCACGGCATCCTCGAGGCCGGTATTGATCATATAGTCTTCAAAGGCTTTCTCGTCCTTGAGATACTGTTCCGATCGTCCGCGGCTCACCTTGTAGAGCGGCGGCTGGGCAATGTAGAGGTATCCCGCCTCGATGATCGGCGCCATGTGACGGTAGAAAAACGTCAGCAAAAGCGTTCGGATGTGGGCGCCATCGACATCCGCATCCGTCATGATAATGATTCGGTGATATCGCAGCTTCGACAGGTCGAACTCGTCGTGTATGCCCGTCCCCAGTGCCGTGATGAGCGTCCCGATCTCGGCCGAAGACAGCATCTTGTCGATGCGAGCCCGCTCCACATTTAGGATTTTTCCCCTCAACGGCAGAACAGCCTGGGTCGCACGATCACGCCCCTGCTTGGCAGACCCGCCGGCCGAATCGCCCTCAACGAGAAAGAGTTCGGCCTTCGACGGATCCCGCTCCTGACAGTCCGCAAGCTTGCCGGGCAGGCTGGAGATATCGAGCGCACCTTTGCGTCGGGTCAATTCCCGCGCCTTACGCGCTGCCTCTCGCGCTGTGGCCGCTTCAACGACTTTCGAAACGACGACCCGCGCCTCGTTAGGATGTTCTTCGAACCACTGGTTCAAGCGCTCCCCGAGAAAGCTCTCGACAGCAGGACGAACCTCCGAGGACACAAGCTTGTCCTTCGTCTGTGACGAGAACTTGGGATCCGGCACTTTGACGGAAAGTACGCAAGTCAGGCCCTCACGTACGTCGTCACCGGTCAGCGTGATCTTCTCCTTCTTGAGGATACCGCTGGCCGTCGCATGGGCATTGACGGACCGCGTCAAGGCTGCGCGAAAGCCGGCCAGATGCGTACCGCCGTCCCGTTGAGGAATGTTATTGGTAAAGCAGAGGACATTCTCGTGATAACTGTCATTCCACTGCAAGGATGTCTCGATCACGATATCGTCGCGCTCGCCATCGATTGCGATGGGCTCACCATGCTGTCCCGATTTGTTCCGATCCAGATATTTGACGAATGCCTGGACGCCGCCGTCATAGGTGAGCTCAGTGCGTTGAGGTTCGACCCCACGGGCGTCTTCGAGAACGATATGGACACCTGAATTCAGGAACGCGAGTTCGCGCAATCGATGCTCCAGTCGTGCGAACTCGAACTCCACGTTGGTGAAGGTCTTGGTCGATGGGACAAAGGTAATCTCGGTCCCTGTGCGCTCTCCTGCATCGCCAACCTCAGCCAGGCCGGCCTCCGGCTCACCATCGGCAAACCGCATGAAGTGCTCTTTGCCGTCGCGCCAGATTCGCATTTCGAGCGTTTCGGACAATGCGTTCACGACTGAAACGCCGACACCGTGCAGGCCACCAGAGACCTTGTAGGAATTCTGGTCGAATTTCCCGCCGGCGTGGAGGTGAGTCATGATGACCTCCGCAGCCGACACGCCTTCCTCTTCGTGAATATCGGTCGGGACGCCTCGTCCATTGTCCGAAATGGTTACCGATCCTTCCGGATTGAGACGCACATCGATCTTGTCACAGAAACCCGCCAACGCTTCGTCAATGGCGTTGTCGACAACTTCGTAAACCATATGGTGAAGGCCCGATCCGTCGTCGGTGTCGCCAATGTACATGCCTGGCCGTTTGCGAACGGCATCCAGCCCGCGCAGGACCTTGATCGACTCGGCGCCGTATTCTTCGCTACCGTTTTCTTCCGCTAGGCCTGTCGGTTCATCCATCCGGTTTCGTTCCGTTCTAGGTTAATGGGGTCTTCCCGTGACCTGTCCATCGGCGACATCGAATTCCTCAGCGATCGGGTTCAACTCATCGAACAACGAGCGATCCGTTCCCGTTATCCATGTTTGTGCGGATCTGGCCGCGATGACCTCAAACAGTGCCGAGCGCCTTGCGGCGTCGAGGTGCGCCGCCACCTCGTCAAGCAGCAGCAATGGGGCGCGGCCCAGCCGAGCTTCCTGCAACCGTGCGTCTGCCAGCACAATCGAGACGAGGAGTGCTTTTTGCTCTCCTGTCGAACAGTCGGCAGCCTGCATATCTTTTTCCTGATGTCGCACCGCGAAGTCCGACCGGTGAGGACCCGTGGCCGCGCCACCGGTCTGGGCATCACGAGAGCGACCCAATTCGAGGGCTTCCCGAAACCGAACTTCGGCGTCAACTGCCGCGAGTTCATCAAGCCAGTGCTCAATGTCACCATCGACGCCGACATTCGCTGCGGGAAAGGGAGCGACGCCCGCTTCCATCCCGATCGACAGACGCGCCGTTGCCTCTCGCCGCGCCGCCGCCACGGCAACCCCGTAACCGGCCATCGTCTCTTCCAGGGCTGACAGCCAGGCCGCGTCGCCTTGCTGCTGACGCAACAGCCGCGAGCGCTCCCGCATGGCACGGTCGTACGCCGAAACCCGGGAGGCATGTTCGGAGTCAAACCCGTATACCAGTCTATCCAGAAACCTTCTGCGTGGCCCCGGGCCTTCAACGAACAAACGATCCATCTGAGGCGTCAACCAGTTCACCGTTACTGCCCGCGTGAGCGGCGCAGTTCCTCGAACCGTTTCTCCGTCGATCTTGACGACGCGCCGCTCCGCGCCCTGCTCGGACGAATCGAGTCCCGTTCCGACCTCAATTACATCTTGGTGAGTCGAAAGCCTGGAAGCGACGGCCCAGGTGCCGTTGCCGTCACGCCGCGTCACGTCACCCAAACGGGCACGTCTCAGGCCTCGTCCCGGGGACAGAAATGACAACGACTCGAGGATGTTCGTCTTCCCCGCTCCGTTGGGCCCGGTCAGAACCAGAACACCGGCCTCGCTCTCCATTCTCAGCTGCCTGATGTTCCTGTAGTCGCTGAGGTTCAACCGCGTCACAGCAACGCTGACCGGAGCGGGAGCCGTCTGCGCATTGGGCGCCGGGTCGGTGGCGCCGGTTGCCCAATCGCGGGACTCCTCGTCGTATGCCAAGGCCGCAACCCTCACCACCACGCGAACCTCATACCCGCATGGGCATCAACACATAAAGGGCGTCGGCATTGCCACCATCCTTGATCAGGGTGGGAGATACCGCATCGGCAAGTACGAACTGCGCCGTATCACCGTCAATTTGAGATGCTATGTCCAGCAGATACCGGGAATTGAAGCCGATTTCGATATCATCGGCGTCGTAATCGACCACGATTTCCTCTGAGGCACTAGCGTTGTCGGGACTATTGGCGGCAATCGTCGCCTTTCCGCCTTCGAGTGACATTTTGACGGCGCGCGACTTCTCGGTTGATACCGTGGACACGCGATCGATGGCTTCGGCAAACACCTTGGCATCGACCTCCATGATCTTGTCGTTCCCTTCCGGAATGACCCGCTGATAATCGGGAAAGGTTCCGTCTATGAGTTTGGACGTTAGAACCGATTCGCCCACTTGGAAGCGGATCTTGGAATCGGAAAGGGACACCCCGACGTCTACTCCACCCTCGTCAATCAGCTTGCGCAGTTCAGCGACAGCCTTGCGGGGAATGATGACGCCCGGCATATCCGCCGCTCCGTCCGGGAGCGGCGCGTTAACCTGCGCCAGACGGTGTCCATCGGTCGCCACCGCCCGCAACACCGGCTGATCCGCGATCTCGGCTGCATGGAGATAAATTCCGTTCAGATAGTACCGAGTCTCTTCCGTCGACACTGCAAACCGTGTCTTGTCGATGATATCCGTGAGAATGTCGGCGGACAGGGTGAAGTTGTGGGGCAGTTCCCCTTCCGCCATCACCGGAAAGTCTTCTTTCGGTAGGCACGGAAGCAGGAATGACGACCGACCCGCAGAGAGCGACACGCGAGTCTCGCCGGCCTCCTCGCCGAAGGTCAACTCGATCTGAGCTCCTTCTGGAAGCTTGCGAACAATGTCGTACAGCGTGTGCGCGGGAGTCGTCGTCGACCCCGGCGTAGAGATCTCTGCCTCCGTGTGATCGACAATCGCCAAGTCCAGATCCGTCGCCGTCAGTCGCAGTTTTCCGTCATCTGCATCGACAAGTACGTTGGACAAAATGGGTATGGTATTCCGTCGCTCTACGACGCTCTGAGTGTGTGTCAGCGCGGTCAGTAGAGCGGCGCGTTCGATAGTTAGTTTCATGTCTTATGCGGGCTCTGATTGTGCTCTCTTGGAGAGCAAATTTCTGGCCCGGGCACGATTTAACAGGGGTCCCTGTTGAGCATCGTGGACCGGTTCAAAACTATAGCAGAATACGCTTGATTCCGCACGATTTTTGCGAAGATTTGTGACGTGAAGGAAACCGCCGAACGAGCGTTCTAAAATCACCCTCCGAGGGCGGAATCCGGGGTTCGTAATTCCTACGATCAGCCAGCCGGCTCACGCCCGCTCATGCTGCCAGGCAGGTGGCGAAACGGAGGTTTCAGAATGAGCGGGAGGCGGCCCTACGCCTCGAGCATGCGTCGTAGCAGATCGATATCTTCTGACAACGTGCTGTCGCTTTGCCGCAATTCATCGATCTTGCGTACCGCGTGCATAACCGTCGTGTGATCGCGCCCACCAAATTTCCGGCCAATTTCGGGCAACGAACGAGAGGTCAGCTGTTTTGCGAGATACATCGCGACTTGCCGCGGACGAGCGACCGCACGGGCACGCCGTGCCGAGTACATGTCGGCAAGGCGGATGTTGAAATGCTCGGCAACGCGCTTCTGGATGTCTTCGATTGTCACACGACGATCATTGGCGCGAAGCAGATCACGAAGGACGTCCTGGGTGGTCTCGAGCGTGATGGACCGGCCGATCAGGTTTGAATACGCCAGCACGCGATTGAGGGCGCCTTCGAGTTCGCGGACGTTGGACGTTATGCGGTGGGCGAGGAATTCGAGTACGCGCACGGGGACTTCCTTTGCCCCTGCCTGCTCAGCCTTGCTCTGCAATATCCCCAGCCGCAGTTCGTAGTCCGTCGCATGGATATCCGCAACAAGACCCCATCCCAGGCGTGAGCGCATCCGCTCTTCAATTCCGTCGAGGTCCGAAGGAGACCTGTCCCCCGAGATGACAATCTGGCGATTTTGATCCACCAGAGCATTGAAAGTGTGGAAAAACTCTTCCTGCGTCGTGTCCTTGCCGGCAATGAACTGCACGTCGTCGATCATCAGCACGTCGACAGAGCGGAACTGCTGCTTGAACGCCATGACGTTTTTGAACCGCAGGGCGCGAATAAACTGGTACATGAACTTTTCGGCCGACAGATAAACGACCTTGCGATCCGGATACATGCCTCGGATGTGCCATGCGATGGCATGCATCAAATGCGTTTTCCCAAGACCTACACCGCCATAGAGAAACAGAGGATTAAACGGTACGGATGCCGCATTGCCGACCCGTTGTGCCGCTGCAAATGCCAGCTCATTCGGCTTGCCGACGACGAAGTTCTCAAAGGTGAACCGGGGGTCGAGCGGCGCACCGATGTCGAACTCCGGACTGCTGCCGGCACGGCTTCCCTCTGAGGCGTGACCACCGCTGCTCAATTGCTCCGCATCACCTTCGGTGTCGGCATGCCGAGCGGAAGGCTTGGCGGGTGGGTTCACGAGAACGTTGATCGCTCGCGTATCGGAATTCTCGTCGCTCCAAAGTGACCGTAACCGGTCCGAGTAGTGAGAAACGACCCAATCACGCATGAACCGCGTCGGCACGGTGAGAACGACTTCCCCGTCGCGCAAACGCAAAAGTGACAACGGTTTCAACCAGCTATTGAAGGCAGCGTCACCCACTTCCGACCTGAGTCGTGCGCGAACACGGCTCCACTGGCTTTCGTGTTCTTGGTGCATATCTGACGAACGCGACATATCTTTTAACTCTGAACCCAAGGTAGGCCCGCGGCTTTCCACCCGCTGGTGCTTCCCCGGTGCTGGTGAATATCTTTATCGCCTTCAAATCCCGCGGCCACGTTGTAACACCGCATGAAACCGTCGGCCGCCATGGCGAGCCCCGCAGATCGGGACCGCGCGCCGCTCCGGCAAATGAACAGATTGGCTGCATCGCGCACGATGCCGGCGTTTCGCAATGTCTCTACAAAATCGATATTCGGGGACATGTCCGGAAACCGCTGCCATGACAGCAGCAGTGGTTGCTTTCCGAGCTCGCTCAGGTCAGGTACGCCAACAAATGACCACTCTGCATCGGTGCGCACATCGATCAATGCGGCATCCCGCTCGTCCCGAAGAATGGACCAAGCCTCTTCAACGGGGATATCCCCCGCGAATTGGGCTTCATCCGATTGCCCCCCCGTTCCCTGCGTCAATTCAATGTCTCCAACCAGCAAATGCGGCGACTGAAAAACGAACTGTAGATGTGACCCAACCTCCCAATCGGGTCCCAGCGCGCAAACTCAGCGCCAATTCGAATACTTATCTAGTTTTGGTGAATACTTCAGACACATCGCGGACACACCCCCATCATCGGTCAATATCAAGTATTAACCGCCCGAGAACGGACCAATATTTGTAGACGACTTAATACGAGTGGCGTCTCCGTCCGACACAGAGAGTAATTCTATTAAAAGTGGGAGGCAATAGCAGTGCATCGCCTCGGCGAAAAAAAATACGCCCGCGTCGGTCATGAGCTGTCATCCGCTACCACATGTAGAAAGATGATTGCCTTTGCGACGACGCACTCGTCGGTCCGATTGTCAGCCCACGTACCGGTGGTTGCAACCACCCAAGCGACACAGATCATTGCGGCGACTCCGGCATACTGAATGCCA
>DEBC01000133.1:32161-40611 GCA_002348365.1 Alphaproteobacteria bacterium UBA2966
AAGGCCAGGATCGGCCGCAAAAAATTCAGCCGGCCATGGCTTTCACACGGGCAGACAGCCTGGAAATCTTTCTGGATCCTGTGTTCTTTCTCAGGATTCCAGCGTTCACGCCGCGCATGATTTCTGGCTCGGCAGCCCGGAGCGCGGCGCGCGCGGCCTCCTGGTCGCCGCTTGAGATCGCATCCTCAACCTTGCGCAAATGCGTCCTTACGCGGCTGCGACGCGCGATATTGATTTCCTGACGCCGCCCGTTCCGGCGGATACGTTTCTTGGCCGATTTATGGTGGGCCATGCTTTCTCCTCAAGGTCTACAGCAGACCGGAACGCGGCTTATATCGCCAGGTGCACAAGAGGTCAACCGTCCAGGAAAGTGTCGGCACGCGCGCCTATCGGTGCGTGAATGCAGGCTTTCGTTTTTCAGCGAACGCCGACATCCCTTCCTTTTGATCTTCCGTCGCAAAGGCCGAGTGGAAAAGGCGACGCTCGAAACGAATTCCTTCGGACAATGTCGTTTCGTAGGCGCGCCCGACCGACTCCTTGGCCATCATGACACTCGGAACAGAATACGCGGCGATCTCGCCGGCAATTTGAAGCGCTTCATCCAGTAACTTTTCGGAAGGTACGATTCGGCTCACCAAACCTGCGCGTTCGGCCTCCTCCGCATCCATCATTCGCCCCGTCAACACCAGATCCATCGCCTTCGCCTTGCCGACGGCGCGTGGCAGCCGCTGTGTTCCGCCTGAACCCGGAAGGATGCCCAACTTGATCTCGGGTTGTCCGAATTTCGCGCTCTCTGCGGCAATAAGGATATCGCACATCATTGCCAGTTCGCAGCCGCCACCCAATGCAAACCCGGCTACCGCCGCGATCGTGGGCTTTCGGCACCGTGACACCCGCTCCCAGTCCCGCGTGACGAAGTCTTCCTTGTAGACGTCCATATAGGACTTGGATTGCATCTCCTTGATGTCGGCGCCTGCGGCAAATGCCTTGTCGCTGCCCGTGATTACGATCACGTGTATGGCGGAATCCGCTTCGAAGGCCTCTACGGCCTCAGAGAGTTCCCGCATGAGCGGTGTACTCAGGGCGTTCAATGCGTCGGGTCGATTGAGCGTGATGAGACCGACGGGCTGCCGTGATTCCGCGATGATATTTTCGAATTTCATTATTTTGCATCTCCATCAAGTCGCGTCGGCGCCATCTAATGTGGCGCGATGGTAAATCTGATTGTGAACTCATCTCCGCGGTTGTCGACGCGAAACCGGAGCACTTCCCCTGATCGTGCATAATCGGTCGAGCTTTCCTGTTTCCAACCGAGCTCGGGCAGCGTTGAACCATAGAAAGCCATGATCGCCTGCCGGGAGACGGCGCCGATGGCGACCACTTCGACGATTCGCCCCTCAGGTTTATCAAATACCATCCCTTCATCCACGACCTCTTCAAGGCCGGGCATTATGGGCAGGTCCTCCACCTGGGAGAAAAAAGCCGCCTGGGCCGACGGGTGCTGACCAGCAAGAGAAACGCCCGCCATCACCAACGCGAGGAAAAGCGTTCGACGCATGAGCCTTGACGCAGGGAGATGTTTCAATCGGTGCAATTCCCCATTCCGCTATCGCTGTCGAACCGGACAATAAAACGTTGATCTGCCAGATTGCACGATACGTCTTATCCCGGACCCACAGTCGCAATCGGGACACGCTTCGCCTTCACGACCATAGACCGCCCATTGGTGCTGAAAATAGCCCAGTTCGCCCGATGCCTGCACATAGTCTCGCAGTGTGGACCCTCCCGCTGCGATTGCGCCCTCGAGTACCGATTTGAGGGCCGGCACCAGTCGCTCCGCGCGACGACCAGCAACAGATGCCGCCAATCGGCGCGGTGACACACCGGCATGGTAAAGCGCCTCGCAAGCATAGATGTTTCCGACTCCGGCCACGACGCGCTGATCCAGGAGGGCTCCTTTTATCGGCGTACGCCGTTCTTTCAGAGTGTGGGACAAATACGCCCCGTCAAACTCATCGGACAACGGCTCGGGACCCAGCCCTGCGAGCAGGGGATGCGTGGTGATTTCGTTCTCTGATGCGAGAGTCATCAGACCGAAGCGCCGGACGTCCTGCATGACAACGTGCACGTCACCTTCGAACCGAATGAGCACATGATCGTGTGGCCCAAGAACTGGTGGGGCATCGGAGATAAGGAGCCGTCCTGACATGCCGAGATGGCAGATCAGGACCATTCCGTCATCCAACCGGCCCAATAGGTACTTTGCTCTGCGCTCGATCGAACCGATCTGCCGACCGATGAGTCGCTCCGCGAAATTCTCGGGAAATGGGATTCGCAGATCCGGGCGCCGCGTTTCGGCGAATACAATGCGCCTTCCCAAGAGCCTGGCGCGAAGGCCACGGCAAACAGTTTCGACTTCAGGAAGTTCGGGCATGATGAGGCGTTGGGTCCCACGGATATCACATTGATCGGCAAAGTAGCGTGCTTCGGGGGCCTGCGCTATGGTCGCCTCATGATCACCGGCAAGCGAGACGAGCCAACGCATTTCGGCTTTCAGACCGTAGAATCGGATGAAAAGCCACAATTGGTTCGAGCCATATTTGACGACGTCGCGGTTCGCTACGACCTCATGAACGATCTCATGAGCGCTGGTATTCACCGCCTCTGGAAGACGGCCATGATCGACTGGCTCGGTCCGCGCAAGTCCTGCAGATATCTCGATGTGGCGGGCGGAACGGGAGATATTGCGTTTCGCATCCTCAATCGCTTGAACGGCGTGGATAAGGAACCTTGCAGTGATGCCCGCGTCACTGTTGTCGACGCCAGCGAATTGATGCTTCGCACGGGTCGCGATCGTGCCCTGGACGCCGGCATCTTCAACCGCATCGACTGGCTCCAAGGCGACGCTGAGTGCCTGCCCATCGAAGACCAATGCATCGACGTCTACACCATCGCATTCGGCATTAGGAACTTCACCCGTATCGATCGCGCATTGGCAGAGGCTCATCGCGTGCTCAGGCCCGGGGGACGATTTCTGTGTCTCGAGTTCAGTCGCGTCCTGCTGCCGCTGTTGAGCTCAGCGTACGATGCGTATTCCTTCAAGGTGTTACCTGCCCTCGGCGAGATCGTGACCGGGAACCGCGAAGCCTACCAGTACCTGGCCGAGAGTATTCGCCGGTTCCCCGACCAGGACGCCTTCGCCGATTTGATTGGCGCCGCGGGTCTTGAACAGATCAAGGTGCGAAATCTGTCGGGCGGTATCGCCGCCCTTCATTCCGCGTGGCGCATCTGAGGAGCGCCACGCGTGATACGCGCTGTCCGAAATATTTTCAGAGTTGTGCGCATCGCCCGGACTCTCTCCCGCCACGATGCCCTCTTCCCTCTCGACGCACTCCATCTACCGGATGCAAGCCGACGGCTCATCGGAATCGTAGCCGGCAGTCCAAAACCTTCAGCGGATCGCCGGCCTGGGCAGCGATTGACCGAGGCTTTACAAGAGCTGGGGCCAAGTTTCGTAAAGTTTGGGCAGTCGCTCTCGACGCGCGCCGATCTCGTGGGCGAAGACGTCGCAGCCGATCTCGCGGAATTACAGGATCATTTGCCGCCCTTTCCGGCGCAACAGGCAAGGCAGATCATCGAATCCGAGTTCGAACAACCCGTTGAGGCACTCTATTCCGAGTTTGAAGAGGAAGCTGTCGCCGCCGCGTCCATCGCCCAAGTGCACTATGCAGTGACAACCGAGGGCCTGCCCGTCGCCGTAAAGGTCTTGAGACCCGGCGTCGAAGAGGCGTTTCAGCGAGATCTTGATTTGTTCTATTGGCTCGCCGAAATAATAGAGCGACTCCAACCAGCGTTCAGACGCCTCAGACCTGTTGATATCGTCCGCACGTTCAACGAAACCGTGGATCTCGAGATGGACTTGAGACTGGAAGCCGCTGCCGCTTCCGAACTCCGCGAGCACTTCGAGGACGAGCCGACATATCGCGTGCCCGAAATCGACTGGCAGCGCACTCAACGCCAGGTGCTTACCGCAGAGCGCATTCATGGCATCCCAATTGACGATCGGGAGTCATTGATCGAAGCCGGCCACGATCTGGAGGAGATCGCCGGTCGCACACTAATCGTATTTCTCAAACAGGTGTTCAGAGACGGCTTCTTCCACGCTGACATGCATGCTGGAAACCTGTTCGTCGATGAGGACGGCAACATTGTCGCCGTCGATTTCGGCATCATGGGGCGCCTCGATCGCGAAACGAGACGATTCGTGGCCGAACTCCTGCTCGCCTTCCTGATGGGTGATTATCGTCGCGCCGCGGAAGTCCACTTCGAGGCGGGCTACGTGCCGCGAACCAAGTCTGTCGAAGCTTTCACGCAAGCCTGCCGATCAATTGGTGAACCGATACTCGGAAAGCCCGTCAACGAAATTTCAGTGGCTCGGCTACTGGCCCAGCTGTTCCGAATCACGGAAACATTCGCTATGCCCACGCAGCCGCAGCTTCTGCTGTTGCAAAAAACCATGATGATGGTTGAAGGAGCCTGCCGCCGGCTGGCGCCGGAAGCTAATTTCTGGGAACTCTCGAAACCTTTCCTCGACGAATGGGTGACCGATAACCTCAGTGCAGAGGCACGGGTGCGTGACACCATCGAAGAAGCAGCGGCATCAGCCCGTAGAATCCCCAATATGCTGGAGAAAGCACAAATTGCAGTCGATGTGCTGTCTCCGGAGGGCATCCGGCTGCACCCGGACTCCGAACGAGCCATCGGCACTCAATTCGGTGGACGGCGGAACTTCGTTCAATTCGTCTTAATTTTCGTGCTCGTCATCTTCACGCTGGTTATACTGTTCAAGCTCTAAGTATAATTACGCAAACGATTTTTCGTTGTGCGGCTTGCCCAGGCGGCTGAGCGGGTCACATTGTATCGGGCAACCTCGAGAGCCATATTGTTTGATCACTAGCCCTGTGAGAACGGAATCATGCTGGATCAAAAACGCATACTGCTGATCATTTCCGGCGGGATTGCGGCGTACAAATCGCTCGAGTTTATTCGCCGGCTCAAGGACCGCGGGTGTGAAGTGCGCTGCATACTGACCGAGGGCGGGTCTCAATTCGTGACACCGCTATCCGTCGCTGCCCTGTCAGGCGAGAGAGTGTTTTCCGATCTGTTCTCACTCACGGATGAAGCGGAGATGGGGCATATCCGACTTTCGCGGGAAGCCGACCTCGTTGTCGTCGCCCCGGCGTCGGCGGATGTGCTTGCGAAAATGGCGATGGGATTGGCATCAGACCTGGCAACGACAGCTCTGCTCGCGACCGACAAACCCGTCATGGTGGCCCCTGCCATGAATGTCGAGATGTGGGCGCACCCGGCAACCCAGCGCAACATAGGGACTCTTCGAGCCGATGGCATCGATGTGATCGGTCCGGCTGAAGGTGACCTGGCCTGCGGTGAAACCGGATCGGGCCGGATGGTGGAACCCGACGAGCTTTTGCGGGCTGTTGAGTTACGCCTAGGCGATAATGCGAGCGGCGCGCTCGCCGGGCGGCGTGCTCTGGTGACTTCGGGGCCGACGCGTGAGGCGATCGACCCCGTGCGCTACATCTCTAATTTCTCCTCCGGTAAGCAGGGTCATGCGATTGCCCGGGCGCTCGCGGCTCTTGGGGCAGATACCACACTTGTTTCGGGTCCCACTCACGAACCGAACCCGGATGGCGTCTCCGTGGTCCAAGTCGAATCAGCGGCAGACATGATGGCTGCCTGCGAAGCGGCGCTTCCTGTCGACGTGGCAGTGTGTGCCGCCGCCGTGTCCGATTGGCGTGTGTCGTCGCGCGTCAATCAGAAGATCAAGAAAGGGGGCGATACGCCGCCAAGCCTGCAATTGACAGAAAATCCCGACATTCTCGCCGGCATCGCCCAGCATGCTCGTCATCGGCCGCGCCTCGTCGTGGGTTTCGCCGCGGAAACGGAAAACCTGATCGACAATGCGGCGGTGAAGCGCGTCAAGAAAGGTTGCGACTGGATTGTGGCGAATGATGTATCGGAGGCGGACGGCACTTTCGGTTCCAGCGAAAATTCAGTTCATTTGATCACGGAACAGGATGTCGTGGCGTGGCCACGCCTGAGCAAGGTAGAGGTCGCCCAGCGTCTGGGGCAGACCATCGCCGATCACCTTGCCGAGGGAAGGCCTGCGGCGTGAGCGCCGTAAAAGTTCCGGTCCTTCAACTTCCTCACGGCAGAGACCTCGATCTTCCAGCATACGCGACGGAAGGTGCCGCGGGAGTGGATCTCCTCGCGGCGCTGGATAGCGATTTAATGTTGGATCCGGGGGGGCGCGCATTGGTACCGACAGGCATTAGCATCGCGCTGCCACACGGGCTCGAAGCTCAAGTCCGACCGCGGTCCGGCCTTGCCCTGCGGGAGGGCGTGACCGTTCTGAACAGTCCGGGAACCGTTGACTCCGACTATCGCGGTGAGGTTGGTGTGGTGCTGGCGAACTTGGGCGAGACACCTTTCACAGTCCGGCGCGGTGACCGTATCGCGCAACTGGTCGTTGCGCGGCACGTGACCGTCGACTGGGATCAGACCGACGAACTCCCGCAGAGTGGCAGGGGCGCAGGCGGATTCGGGTCCACTGACACCTGACGCAAGTTCAGCGCCTCCTAACCCGATTTGGTTGCCTGGATCGGTCTAATTTTCGCAGTATGGTTGTCACCAAGCTGACGGCGACTGGCATTCTGGATGCGGGTTTTACACGATCGCACGAACGAGTGAACTGAAAGATGGATTTCTCGGAAGAGCAGATTGAACGCTACGCGCGGCACATCGTGCTGCAGGAAGTCGGCGGTATCGGACAGGCCAAGTTACTCGACGCCCGCGTCCTGATCGTCGGCGCCGGTGGGCTCGGCTCACCTCTGCTCATGTATTTGGCAGCTGCGGGCGTCGGCACAATAGGGATTGTCGATGACGACACGGTCAGCCTTTCCAACTTGCAGCGTCAGATTGCGCATTCGACAAGCCGTATTGGGATCCCGAAAACAGCCAGCGCCAAAGAAACAATCGCCGCACTCAATCCCGAGGTGGACGTCGTGCAGCACGAGACCCGGCTCGATGTCGACAATGCCTTGGATCTCATCGCGGATTACGACGTCATTGCGGACGGCAGCGACAACTTCGGTACCCGTTTTCTGACCAATGACGCCTGCATGTTCTCAAGAAAGACGCTGGTCTCCGCGTCCATCCTGCGGTTCGATGGACAGCTCTCGACATTCAAGGCTTACCTCGGCGACGGACACCCTTGTTACCGTTGTATCTACCGTGAACCACCCCCACCGGGATTGATTCCCAGTTGCGCCGAGGGCGGTGTCCTCGGTGCGCTCGCAGGTGCAATGGGATCGCTTCAGGCTACCGAAATCGTCAAGGAAATACTGGGCACCGGTGAATCGCTTTCAGGATCGCTTGTCATTTATGACGCCCTTGGAACGAATTGGCGCAAAGTTCGCGTGAAACCTGATCCGGAATGCCCGCTGTGCGGGGACAATCCCTCGATCCACGATCTTTCAGCTCATGTCCGGGACTGATAACCTCGAAAATCCTTCGGAGTCGTCCCTCTTGGCAGGCCGACCTCAAAGATTGTCTCTCGTGGTGTATTCGGGGGATGCAGACAAGGTCCACTACGCCTTTGCCATGGCCAGCGCCGCTTCAGCCGTAAACATTCCAGCGATCTTGTTCTTCACCATGGGCGCAATCCGGGCACTTGTTGAAGCGGACGGTCAGCCGGGCTGGATGGACATGGCCACGGCCGACGGCCGGACGGGTGCTGCGATGGACACGGATTACCGCGATCGGGGCGTGGCGACAGTCGAGGAATTGATCGAGGCCTGTTCGGCCCTCGGGGTGCGCATCATGGTATGCGAGATGGGGCTTCGCGCCATGGGCCTCAGCCGTCAAGACCTGCGCAGTGATATAGAGATTTCCGAAGGTGGGCTGGTGACGTTCTTTTCCGACGCGGGCGACAGCCCGATCACATTTCTTTAGCGAAGCGTCAATCGAACTCGCCGGGGATCACCCTGTTGGGCGGTGTGTGGCCATCGACGAAGGTCTTGATGTTGATGATGACGAGTTCGCCCATTTCCAGCCGTCCCTCGATCGTTGCCGATGCCATGTGAGGCAACAGAACGACATTATCGAGTTCCAGCAGTTTTGGATTGACCGCTGGTTCGTGCTCGAAGACGTCGAGCCCTGCTCCCGCAAGTTGTCCAGACCGCAGAGCGCGGGTGAGTGCGTCTTCGTTGATCACCTCGCCACGGGACGTGTTCACGATGTAGGCGTGCGGTTGCATGAGCTTGAGCCGGCGCTCCGACAACAGATGAAATGTTGCAGGCGTGTGGGGACAGTTGACCGAGACGATGTCCATCCGAGCCAACATTTGATCGAGGCTCTCCCAATAGGTC
>DEBC01000133.1:40929-41218 GCA_002348365.1 Alphaproteobacteria bacterium UBA2966
GAGGCTCTCCCAATAGGTCGCCTCGAGTTCGTTTTCGATGTCTTCGTGCAGTCTGTTGCGGTTGTGATAGTGAATGGACAAGCCGAAGCCGCGCGCGCGCCGGGCAATGGCCTGGCCAATTCTTCCCATGCCCACGATACCGAGCCGCTTTCCCCAGATGCGATGCCCCAACATCCAGGTTGGAGACCATCCTTTCCAATCGGCCGCGCGGATAGCCCGTTCGCCCTCGGCGAGACGCCTCGGCACAGCCAGGATCAACGCCATTGCCATATCAGCCGTGTCTTCGGTC
>DEBC01000133.1:41530-41808 GCA_002348365.1 Alphaproteobacteria bacterium UBA2966
CCATATCAGCCGTGTCTTCGGTCAAGACTCCAGGGGTGTTGGTGACTGTGATTCCCCGCTGGCCGGCAGTGCGCAGATCCACGTTGTCGACGCCGGTGGAGAAACTCGCAATTAATCGCAGGTTCTCGCCCGACTGATTGAGCATGTCCGCGTCGAGTTTGTCCGTGACTGTCGGGACAAGAACATCAGCCCGCTGTACGGCCTCAACCAGCTCATCTCGGGTGAACTCATGATCATCCAGATTCAGATGAACTTCGAACAACTCCATCATGCGCGTC
>DEBC01000048.1 GCA_002348365.1 Alphaproteobacteria bacterium UBA2966
GTTGTCGCTGCATCTGCGACAAAGGTGCCGTGTCCGTGCCGTCGTGCGATGACCCCATGGTTTGCCAGCATGTTTAGCGCTTTTTGGACGGTGCCGAGACTGATGGGTAAGACCCGCGCGAACTCGGAATTCGCCTGGCACCATAGGTGGGCCGTTGGAGATCTGCTGCTCTGGGACAATCGTTGCATCATGCACCGGCGTGACTCCTTCCCATCGAGTTCCCATCGCATACTTCACCGGACGCAAATTCAAGGCGACAAACCGTACCTGAAGGCCGCGTAAATTCGCGACTTGGATGAGTCTGGATAGATAAATTATTGTTTGGCAATTGGCGGTGCTGGACCGTCTACCGCCGTATGAAAGCGGAATCACACGAGGAAGCACTCGAGAAAATGAAGATCGAAATCGTTCCGACTGGTGACGCGCTTGGCGCGGAAATTCGCGGCGTCGACCTTAAACGTGGCCTCACCGAGGAGCAGACGACGGCTATGAAGTCTGCCTGGCAGGAGCATCTGGTGCTGCTGATCAGAGGTCAGCAAATCAGCGATCGTGAACTTGTGGAATTCAGTTGCCATTTTGGGGTGCTTGAACTTGCCCCGGCCAATGAGTTCACCTTTCGCGGTAATGTGGATATGCCGGAAACTCCACCCGAAATTTCGGTCATCTCGAACGTCAAAGTCGAAGGTCAACCCATCGGGGCACTGGGAAGCCTCGAAGCCGACTGGCACACGGATATGTCCTTCATGGATGAGCCGCCGCTCGGTTCGATTCTGTATGCCCTTGAATTACCTACCGAGGGTGGTGACACCGGGTTTAGCAACATGTACGCAGCTTACGAGTCGCTTCCCCAAGACGTTCGGTTGCGAATCGATGGACTGGTCGCAATTCATGACAATTCGCTGACGAGCGCGGGGACGTTACGGAAGGGTTTTGAGCAGGTCACTGATGTCACCAAGGCACCCGGCGCCCGTCACCCACTGGTCCGTACACACCCTGAGTCAGGAAGAAATGCTCTGTTTTTGGGCCGTAGAACAAACAGTTACGTCCCCGGACTCTCAGTCGAAGAGAGCGAGGAGTTGCTGGATTTTCTTTGGGCACATGCAGTTCAACCGCGATTCACCTGGCATCATAAATGGGCGATCGGGGATCTCGTGATGTGGGACAACCGGTGTGCCATGCACCGCCGTGACCCGTTTGACGACACGGAACGGCGGATCATGCATCGCACACAAATTCGGGGTGATCGGCCATACTATTCTGCGGCCGCATGAATAACTTGAACTGAAGTAGAACCATGCCCATCGAAATATGTCCCTCCGGGCGAGAGCTGGGCGCAGAAATCCTCAATATCGACCTGCGCGAAGAGCTCGATACCGAAACTCTCGACGTCATCCGGCAGGCATGGCGTGAATATCTGGTGTTATTGATTCGTGGACAGGATATCTCCGACGGGGACCTGGTTCGGTTCAGCGAGTATTTCGGGGAGTTGCGGACATCACCGCTTGGCGAAGCGAGAATGAAGGGACGATCACGTTCTCCCGACGGCTTCCCCCAAGTTGCCATTATCTCGAACGTCACAAAGGACGGACTCCCCATTGGCAGCCTCGGCAATGGAGAGGCCATATGGCACACTGATATGTCCTACTTGGAATCACCCATCATGGCCGCCGTCCTGTACGCGCTTGAAGTTCCTCCATCCGGGGGTGATACGGGCTTTGCCAATATGTACCTTGCGCACGATACGTTGCCGGAAGAACTCCGCGCGGAACTTGTCGACCGTGTGTGCATTCACGATCACAGCTTGAACAGTGCGGGCTTCCTCCGCCGGGGTTACGAGGAAGTCACTGACGTCACGCAAACTCCCGGAGCCAGGCACCCCTTGTTCCGTACCCACCCCGAAACGGGCCGGCAGGCCTTGTTTCTGGGCCGGCGTCGAAACGCCTACATATCTGGTCTCCCGGTTGAGGAAAGCGAAGCGCTATTGGATGCGGTTTGGGCGCATGCCACCAAGCCTGAATTCACCTGGCATCACAAATGGAATGTGGGCGATTTGCTGATGTGGGACAATCGTGCTGTGCTACATCGTCGGGATAGCTTCGACAACAGCACTCGCCGGGTCATGCACCGGACGCAAATCGAGGGCGATAAACCCTTCTACCAGGCCGCGTAACGCCCACAAGGACAGTCAGCTTTCCTCATGGAGCCGGTCTGGACCTCCCGCTTTCAGTCTTAATCATGTAAATCAGCGCCATGACTGCCACCACGATTGCAGGTCAGGACTCGCGGCGAACGAGCGTGCGGCTCGTGGCGATTTGGTTGTTCGTTTGCGCAGCCCTTGTTTTCGTCATGGTCGTGGTGGGCGGGTTGACCCGGCTCACACATTCCGGTCTTTCGATGGTCGATTGGAGGCCGGTCACAGGATGGTTGCCGCCGCTTGACGAAGCTGCGTGGCAGGGCGCCTTCGAAGAGTACCGGAAATTCCCTGAGTATCAGAAACGCAACTCGGGCATGCCCCTTGGTGAGTTCAAGTCGATTTTCTGGTTCGAATACCTGCACCGTTTGTTGGGCCGCGTCATTGGCCTGGTCTTTTTGCTGCCGTTTCTCTGGTTCGCGGCGACGAGAAAGATCGGGGGCAGATTGGTCTGCTGGCTCGTTTTCATCTTTTGTCTCGGGGGTCTTCAGGGCGTGGTGGGCTGGTGGATGGTGAAAAGCGGCCTCGTGGATCGGCCTGATGTCAGTCAGTATCGTCTGGCAAGCCATCTTGGTCTGGCAGTTATCATCTATGGCTTGTTGATATGGACGGCGCTCTCACTCGTTTTCCGGCGCTCGAAGGGCACAGCGCCGGAGCCAAACCTGTACTTGGGCGCCATATGCTGCCTGGTTGCCGTATTTGTCACTATGCTTTCCGGTGCATTGGTTGCCGGGCTGGATGCAGGTTTTGCCTACAACACCTTTCCAACCATGAATGGCCAGTGGATACCGGAAGGACTCATGGCCCAGTCTCCATGGTATGCGAACCTCACCGAGAACACGGTTACCGTCCAGTTCGATCATCGTTGGCTGGCGACGTTTACGGTGATCGGAATTGCCGTTCTGTGGTGGCGCGCGCGTAAACAGGAGATTGGCGACCTCGCGCAACGGGCCCTACTCGGTTTGACAGTCGCCGGGTTGTTGCAACTCGTGTTGGGAATTGCGACCGTGATTTTGGTGGTTCCAACGCCTCTCGCTGCCACGCATCAGGCCGTCGCGATGCTTGTGTTCACCCTCGCAGTTGCGACGACACATGCACTGCGACCGGACACGTCAGGATTCTCAAAATTGTCCTCAATCGCGGGCGATGTGGAGCGATGAAATGACCTACAGCTCGGTATACATCACGGCACCCACAGAGACGGAAGCTTCGACAATCGCAAGGGCTCTCATTTCGGAACGGCTCGCAGCGTGCGCCAACGTGTTTGACGGGGTCCGCTCGTTTTACCGATGGGAGGGTGAAGTCCAGGATGATACAGAGACCGTGTTGATCCTAAAAACGAGAACCGATCTCTTGGACGCCTTAATCAAGCGGGTGGTCGAGTTGCACTCATACGATGTGCCGTGCGTCGTGGCCTGGCCCATACAGGGTGGGCACGAGGACTATTTGGACTGGCTTCAGGCTGAAACGATGGCCGTGTCATCATGACGCGGGGGTCGACGGCGCTGACTTTGGCGTTTTCGGGCACTGCGCATGCGTTTTCACACCTGTTCGTCCTGCTTTTCGCGACTGTCGTGCTGGTTCTCGAAGCGGAGTGGGGGATCACTTACGCTGAACTGCAATGGCTGTCAGTGCCCGGCTTCGTTCTGTTCGGTTTTGGTGCACCCATCTGTGGCTGGCTGGGAGATCGCTGGAGCACCACGGGCATGATGGCCCTGTTTTTTGTGGGAATCGGGTGCGCATCAATCCTCACGGGATTCGCAGATTCTCCCACGGCAATTCTGGTTGGTTTGACGACGGTCGGCGCCTTTGCGGCTATCTATCACCCGGTCGGCATTCCATGGTTGGTCAAAAACTCCCGGGAACCAGCGCGCGCATTGGGAATCAACGGGGTGTTCGGTTCTCTGGGCACGGCGTTCGCCGCCTTGGTCGCCGCAAGCCTTGCGCAGGAATTTGGATGGCGTGCCGCATTTTTTGTGCCTGGCGGCGTTGCCATATTGATTGGGCTGGCTTTCGTTTGGGCGGTCGGATCAAAGCGGCTTGTCGATTCCGAGACTGACTTGAAGCCACAGCCAGCGCCCCTAGCGGCGGACATGGTCCGTGCGTTTTCAGGCCTGGCGCTTGCCGTATTGTGTACGGGTCTCGTGTTCCAGAGTACTTCGGTCGGACTACCCAAAATTTTTGATGAACGGTTTGGTGAGGATGCGGTTGGGGGGTTAGTTGCAGTCGGTGGTTTTGTAACACTGGCTTACGCGGTCAGCGCGATTGCCCAGATCGTGGGAGGAGAGCTTGCGGGCCGATACTCTCTCAAGTGGGTGTATCTGTTTTGTCAATTTTCCCAGGTTCCAGTTGTGCTCGTCGCTTTTCTGCTTCACAGCCCCATTTTGGTTGTCATGGCGACTTTCATGATTTCTCTCAACGTCATGAGCCAGCCTGCGGAGAACATGCTCATCGCCCGTTACACGCCCCTGAAATGGCGTGGCAGTGTCTTTGGGGCGAAATTTCTGCTGACTGCCGGTGTCAGTGCCGCGGGGGTCGCGCTCGTGCCGATCATTCATTCATGGACCGGATCGCTGGATGCGTTGTTCTGGTGGTTGGCCGGTTTCGCGGCAATTGGCGGTTTGGCGTGTTGGATATTGCCGAAAGAACGTGCGGACACAGCCGAAGCACCCGTTTTGGCCTAGAATTTCAATAATTGTGCTCGGGTTGAATTAGCTATAACTCAACCAATTGTGAAAAAAAGCCTTCTAACTCTATGTAGTAACAGTGTTAGTAGCATTAACGAGGGAAAAATTTCTCGCGTCGGCAAAGATGAAAACAAACGTCGCCGAGTTTGTGGAAGAAATTCGCGATGCGGAATGCGTCGACGAACTTCGTGACGCATTTTCAAGCAGCGTTTCATCGTTGGGTTTTGATAGTTTCTTTATACGGCCGACTTCACATAACACTGATGCACGATCTCGTCGCACCCTATGTGGTGACGATATTCCCGGAACTCTGGCGTGAGCGGTACTTCGCCCGCGAGTCCTTCCGTCATGATCCGGTGATCAACGCCTGCATCAAAAGCGTTGAACCCTTGAACTGGGGGGACCTCGCTGATCGGGAAGACCTCGGCCAGAATGAACGCCGGGTCCTGGATGAAGCTCGAGAGCATGGACTTACACAGGGTCTGTCAGTGCCCGTTCATGGCCACAACGGGCAGTTTTCCCTGGTTAGTGTGACGTCGCCAGAAAATGGGCGCAGTTTCGATAAGCTCATCACAGAGTACCAGCATGAGGTTCACCTCATGTCCATCTACCTGCACAGCAAGATGCAGGCACGAATCTCCCAGGAGGCGTCAGAGCAGATAAATCTCACTTCGCGTGAGGTTGAGTGTCTGTTGTGGACAGCCCATGGCAAAACCGCTTGGAAATCTCCATGATTCTTAAAATTTCCGAAGCGACTGTGAATTGCCACCTCAAGAACGCCATGCGGAAACTCGGCGTTCACAGCAAAGTGCACGCGGTCGCCAAGACCCTAATTCTCGGCCTTATCCAGATCTAAATTCCGTCTGCGTCCTGCCACAACAGATTTTCGAGCGGTTTCGTCACATGACGATCCCACAAATCGTGCCTACCAGTTCTAACAGGTGCGGGAATGCGGTGCGTGCTTTTCAATAGGCGGGTAATCACGAGGGGACCCAACCCGGGGAATTGTCATGGAAGATAAAGACAAGGCGTTGGCCGAAGAGATTATCGTCGCATTGCAAAAGGTAGTTTCGGATGCCGATACAGCCGGCTATCCGGAAATCTCACATCTTGCCAGCGTCGCCCTGCTTGCAGCGGAGGAAGCTGCAGAGCGTGAGATCATTTCACGCCGCACGTCTCCGGCGCAGGCATTGGACGCAATTACGGCCGCAGCGCGTCTCACACGCGCCGCCGAAACTCACCCTGCGATCTGAATTTTGGAGCGCAAGGTTCACACTCAATCGAATCGGGGAAATTCACTGGGCGTGAGCTGAAGGGAGGAATTCGGTAAAGCGCAAAACTTGCCACCTAATCAACCAGGAACGCTTCGCGACGGAACTGTTTGAGGGAACAGAACCGTAACGAGGTAGGCAAGCCCCAGAGAAACACGGGAGTGTTATCGGGTTCGCCACTTACGGCGGACGGCGATACCTGCCGACTGCTCGGCCGGTCTCCGATCATCTCCCGGAAGGGCGTCGGCGGGACCGCCGACAAATCCAGTTTTCCCTCGCCATAGTTGTGTATTTCGCCGGTCGCGTGTCTTGGCCGGAGCGGGCGATGTTCGCCCAAATCGTTGAAAATTGGGCTCGACAACCTAGTGGGGAGGAAAGGTCGATGTCGGTTACTTACGATGTATATGTCAAGGAGCGGGGCCGCTGGGTCTTGGAGTGCAAATTCCCGCGGGACGAGAGGGAGGAGGCACTCGAGCGCGCGAATATACTGACACGTCGACACTACGTTCAGGCGGTGAGAGTGATCCGCGATCGCTATGACAAGGTCTCACACTTGATGACCGAGTCGACGATTTTCGATACCTCGGAAGAGGCAGCCGGGATCGGTTCTAACAGATCAAAAGAAAGCAAGAAAACCCGGCTAGCACCTTTGTTGGCCGCTCTCGACATTCGTTTCGAAGACGAAGACGCCGATCTCGATTGGGACCTCGAAGAGAATCATCGACCCTTACCAGTTGAAGAGCCTGAGCCTCCCACCGGTTTTGTGCGACGCCTGGTTGCACGGGTACTCGCAATGGTGATCGTGGGGTTGGGCCTCTCGACAGGTTTGTCCGAAATGCTGGCAATTTCACTCCCGATCGCTATCTGAACTGGCTCGAACATAGTTAGATCGTCCCGTACCAGGCTTTAAATCGCAGGCGCCCGAATCACCGGGAGGCTCTGGCTCATCCAAAGTTCCTGTGCCATCATGCTCCCTCATCGACTCGGTGGATTCCGGGTCTCGTTTCCTTGGAGGGGCCAAAATGTCCTCGACGACCGACGCCACGACCAATCAGAAGGCACTTTGGGATCACGCACTGGATATAATGCCCGGTGGCGTTTCCCATCCGAACCGCCGCAAAGCCGGTGATGCGATCTACATCAATCGTGCTGAGGGGTCTCGCATGTGGGACGTCGAGGGTAACGAATACATCGATTACTCAATGGGAAGCGCATCGCTTCTGCTCGGACACGCTCATCCGGACGTGGTCAAGGCAATCATCGAACAAGCGCCGCTTGGGACGTATACGGCAAGCTGCCATCCCCTCGAAGTTGAATGGGCCGAACTCGTCAAGGAACTGGTCCCGTCAGCGGAGCAGGTGCGGTTTGTCGGTACGGGCTCGGAAGCGACCGCGCTCGCCGCACGCGTTGCGCGCGCCTATACCGGTAAGACCAAAATCATCCGCTTCCAAGGCCATTACAACGGCTGGAGCGATGTAACGATTACGGGTTCCGAGTTTCCCTACGACGAGGCGCCTGGTGCCGGCGTCGTGCCAGGTGCCGCAGAGGCCATCGTGGTTCTGCCCACCGATCCGGAGCGCGTCGAAGAAACCCTTAAGACCAACGATGACATTGCGGGAATCATGGTCGAAGCGTCGGGCGCGAACTGGGGATCGATCCCGATGCCCGAGAACTTTCTTCAGAATCTGCGGGACCTGGCCGACAAGTACGAGGTCGTCCTCATCTTTGACGAGGTCATCACCGGCTTTCGCTGGAGCCCGGGCGGCGTGCAGGGCCTCACTGGAATCGTTCCCGATCTATCGAGCATGGCCAAGATTGTCACCGGCGGTAATCCGGGCGGAGCGCTTGGCGGCAAATCAGAGATTATGGAAGTGCTAAATCCACGCACAACGACACATGCCGACCGTAAGGTCGTGCACAAGGGAACTTTCAATGCCGCGCCTATCGTTGCCGCGCCTGCGGTGGCGACGCTGAAGATCGTCAAGACGGGTGAGCCCCACAAACACGCCAATGCCATGGCTGAGAAGATGCGAGAAGGAATTCGCACCATTCTGGAGGAGCATCAGGTTGCCGGCGCAGCGTACGGTGAGTCCTCGACCTATCAGATTCACTTCGGCAAGACGCCGTCGCGGGATTCGGTGGAAGGTCTGTCACCTGAGGAATTGCGGGGCGTCCCGTCGAGCACCGTGTTGGGCTTTCAACAGGCGCTTCTCGATCGCGGTGTCAACAACATGTCGCACTTTGGAGGCATGCTGTCGTCTGCGCACACTGACGAGGATGTCGAGCAGACGTTGAAGGCTATCGAAGGCGCTATCGAGGAATTGATGGCCGAGGGCTCGATCGGGCGCGCCTGAGAACTCGCTATCCATCGCCGAACTGGATTCCCTGGGCGAGCGGCAGCTCGTCCGAATAGTTGATCGTGTTGGTGGCACGCCGCATATAGCTGCGCCAGGCGTCCGATCCCGACTCCCGGCCTCCACCCGTCTCCTTCTCTCCGCCGAACGCGCCGCCGATCTCCGCACCGGAGGGGCCAATGTTGACATTGGCGAGCCCACAATCGGAACCGGCAGAGGAGAGGAACGTCTCAGCCTCGCCCATATCACGTGTGAAGACGCATGAAGACAGCCCCTGCGGCACATCATTGTGCATGGCGATTGCTGCATCAAAGTCACGATAGCGCATGGCGTAGAGGATCGGCGCAAAGGTCTCGTCTTTGACCAAATCGCTTTGCGTTGGCATTTCCGCAATTGCGGGTGTGACGTAATACCCTTCGGGATACAGATTTTGGAGCGTACGGTCCCCGCCGGTCACGATGCCGCCGTCCTCGCCAGCCTGGTTAAGGGCGACCTGCATGAAATCGAATGCACGGCGGTCGATCAAGGGGCCCAGAAGCACCTCTTCATCGAGTGGAGACCCGATCGTGACTTGGGCGTATGCTTTCTTCAGGCGGCTGAGGAGTTCGTCGCCGACATCCTCATGGACGATCAATCGTCGAAGCGTCGTGCATCGTTGTCCGGCTGTACCCACGGCACTGAAGAGGATGCCGCGCACGGCCAAATCCAGGTCGGCGGAAGGCGCAACGATCATGCCGTTGTTGCCTCCGAGTTCCAGAAGCGAACGGCCCAGTCGCGCCGCAACCACAGGTGCCAGCTCCTTGCCCATTCTGCAGCTACCCGTCGCGCTGACGAGGGGTATGCGCGAATCCGCCGCGAGCATTTCTCCCAGATCGCGTCCACCGATCACGACGTTCAGCAAACCCTCCGGAACATCGCCCAGTCGCGCGGCGGCCCTTTGAAGCAGGTGCTGACATGCGAGGGCCGTCACGGGAGTCTTCTCCGAAGGTTTCCAGATGACAGGATCGCCGCAGACGATTGCGAGAGCAGCATTCCACGACCAGACAGCAACCGGAAAATTGAACGTTGTGATCACCGCAACCGGCCCGATGGGATGCCAGGTCTCCATCATGCGGTGTCCCGGCCGTTCTGATGCCATCGTGAGGCCATAGAGTTGGCGTGACAGACCCACAGCAAAGTCACAGATGTCGATCATTTCCTGAACTTCGCCAATTCCTTCCGCCAGGATCTTGCCGCTTTCCATTGTCACGAGCCGACCCAGAGCTTCCCTGTTGGCCCGTAATTCCTCTCCCAGCAGGCGTATGAGTTCGCCTCGCCGAGGTGCGGGAACCATCCGCCAGACCCGGAACGCTGCCTCTGCACTTGTGATCTTGGCATCCGTCGATGCCGTGTCGTCGCTGTGCACCGCACCGATTTCGCTCCCGTCAATCGGCGTGACCACGGGCTGGTCGCCACCGCTGACGATGCCGGGATCGAGATCTAGGTCCCTGAGGATTTGGTCGATGGTCATGACATGGCCCCTTGCAGAAGAAGAACGCTGAACAAGGGATTAGATTAGGTGGGATGTGGTCCCCTTTGAACCACCCGCGTGTACCGCTACCAGGTGAGTTGTTGCGCCGCCGCCACCACCATCGCGTACCGACCCGCCTTGCCCGCGGTGACGAAGACGATGAAAACCCACAATCGCACCCTCAGGACGCCTGCGGCGAATGTCAGTGGATCGCCAATTATGGGGACCCAGGCCAACATCAGTGACCACGTTCCGTAACGCTGGAACCAGCGTTCGGCCTTGTCGAGCTGTTCACTGCTGAAGGGAAACCATCGTTCGTTCTCCCACCTCAGGCAATACATTCCCAGTGCCCAATTCACGACTCCTCCCAAGATGTTGCCGACGGTGGCAAGGAGCCACAGAAGGAAGACATCGGAGCCGGTCGCAGCGGTGAGGCTTGCCAGGACCAATTCGGATGACATCGGAATAAGAGTCGCAGCGAGGAACGCAACACCGAATACAGTCGAGTATGGATCGATTAACAGGACAGAGCCTCTGCGGTAGGAGGGTGGGGCGCAATGCTCCCGCCTCGTAGGCTCGCACGCAATAGATTTCAGACATTCAAGCGTTTCGCCGGATACACTGCGTCAATGCGGGCAGATATCTGTCTGGCGAATACTGGAGTCAGGCCATTACCCGAGTGCTACTGACCGGAGCAGGCAAGATTGGCGGCACGATCGCTGCAATGCTGCACGAGAGTGGCGGTTGGGACCTCAAAGTTGTCGACACTCATGACGATGCGTTGAATGACATTGCAGCGCTGGGCATACCCTGTGAAGCCGTCGATATCACGAAATTGGAGGAGCGCAGCCGGGTCATCGACGGTGTGACCGCCGTGATCAGCACTCTGCCATACGATTTGAATGGACCACTGGCAGAATCATCCAAAGCGTCCGGTGCTCACTATTTCGACCTTACTGAGGATGTGGACAGTATGCGTCACGTCAAATCCCTGGCGCCCGATGCCCGTTCGGCCATCATGCCTCAGTGTGGTCTCGCACCCGGATTCATCTCCATCGTCGCCCATGATCTCGCGCGGCAGTTTGATGCAGTGCATTCGATTCAAATGCGCGTCGGCGCTCTGCCGGAATTCCCTGCGAATGCGCTGATGTACAACCTGACCTGGAGTACGGTCGGACTCATCAACGAGTACTGCAATCCGTGCGAAGTGATCGCCGATGGCCGGCGCATGGAAGTGCGTGCGCTGGACGGGTACGAGACCTTCTCGCTCGATGGAATCACATACGAAGCGTTCAACACCTCAGGTGGCCTTGGCACGTTGTGCGAGACCTTCGATGGCAAGATCACCCATCTTGACTACAAGACGGTGTGCTACCCCGGACATCGTGATCTCGTGCGACTGCTGGCTCGGGAGTCACGCTTGTGCGAACGGCGCGATGTCTTCAAGGATGTGCTCGAACATGCAGTGCTGATGACCACGCAGGATGTCGTTCTGATCTTCGTCTCGGTCAGTGGCGAGCAAGGGGGTCGCCTGATGCAGGAGTCCTTTGCCCGCAAGATCTATCCGGCGGATATCGGGGGCATTCGACGCAGCGCAATTCAGGTTACAACGGCAGCAGGGATGTGCGCCGTTGTGGATCTTGTGTGTTCCAGAAATCTGCCGCAGCAGGGATTTGTCCGCCAGGAAGACGTCGATTTGAACGAATTTCTCTCCAACCGGTACGGCCGCTGGTACGAATCCGAAGTGCCCACCGTCGGCGAATTCTCGACACCCGTGACCTAGGGTTGCCCCGGGCGGGCAACACACATTTTCCGGCCTACAGATGCACGACGTCGAGTGACGTGCCCCATTTGTACTGAAGGTATTCCAGAACGAGGCGGCGGTGGCATTCGTGCGGTGTCTTCTCGGCGCACAGCAGGCAGGTGTTCTCCAACAGCGCCGGATCGATCTTCTTCTCGATTTCGCGGGATGCCATCAAGGAGAGAAACCGCGGTTCGTAATCGTCCCAGGGCAGACCGTTCTTCTTATAGTCGGTGAACAGTTCCTCGTCCGGCGACAACTCGGGCGCGTGCACGTAATGGATTCCCGCAAATGCCTCCAGGAAGTAAGCGAGGTCATCCTTGCGGGCATAGCCGGCCAGGGCTGACGTGTTCTTCAGGCGCACATCGATGACGCGCCGCACACCCGCGTTGGAAAGCTTTCCAAAGAATTCCCGCGCCGGGGTCTTGGTGTGACCGATCGTGTATGTGGTCATGACATCACACGACCGGTTCTTGCTAAATATCCTTTATGGCGGGGGCGAGTTTCTGGATGGCCGCCTGGATCGCTGGAAGCTGACCACGAGGCCGGAACAGGAGCTGGGTTACGCCCAGATCCTTCCAGGCCTGTGCCGTGTTCATCCAATCGTCCACATCCTCGTCCTCACCTGCCCAGACCGTTGCCTCGATACCGAGTGATTTGGGATCGCGTCCGGCGCCTTCCGCCGCCGCATAAAAACTGTCGAACTTGGCTTTTGTATCGTCGCCCGGCTGGTCCATAGCAATCACAAGCCAGCCATCGGCGAGGCGTCCCGCACGCTTGACGGCAGGATTGGCGATCGCCCCGATCCAGATCGGGATGGGTCTCTGGATGGGCATCGGCGCGAAGCCCGCGTCGTTGATCGTGTGATACTTGCCTTCGTAGGTGACGTGTTCTTCCGTCCACAGCTTCCGGCATACCTCGATCTGCTCTTCAATGCGTGTAGCGCGATTGCGGAAGTTCATGTCGAGGGCTTCGTACTCGGGTTCGTTCCATCCGATTCCGATGGCGAGCCGCATGCGACCACCGCTCAGCACATCGATCTGGGCTGCTTGTTTGGCGGTCAGTACCGCCGGACGCTGAGGCATGATGATGACTGCCGAGCTGACACCGATGGTCGTGGTAACACCGGCGATGAAAGCGAGTGTTGTCATCGTTTCATGATGGGGAAACGCTGTCGTGTAGTTGTCGGCGAGCGGTCGCGGTCCGCGCGGTGTCTGTGTCTGGATGACGTGATCGGGAACGTTGATGTGGCTGAAGCCGAGTTCCTCAGCCGTCTGCACGAAATCGCGAATAACCTTGAAATCCGCGCCGATCTCGGCTTGCGGGAAGTGAAGTCCAATTTTCATCTTGTCCCTTCCTGTGGTGGGGTTTCGATTTGACGGCCATTGAAGCGGGTAGGGCACGCAAAGTCGAATCCACGCTGAAACTCCACCGAACCTAGGTAATGGGGTCGGGCAATCACGCGAGCAGGAGCGCCATCTGCACCGGCGAGATTGAGTGCGAGAAACATGACCTCTACCCGCTGACCCGCCAGCGCCTTCATGTTGCGAACGAATTCGCCTACAAGCACACCCCGTGAAAACAATGTGTGGTGTACCGGCCACTTCCAGCCCTTGGGCCACATGTCCTTGGCCATCTCTGGCGTGCCATTGTCGATGCCTACCAACTTGCAACGCATTTCCACGAGCCATTCGGCGGCCGCCTGACTGAGGCATGGGAACTTCTCATATTCCGGCGTGCCGCCGCACTTGTCCCACCACCCGGTGTCGAGGAGCAAGATATCGCCGGGTTGTAGTTCCGGCGTACAGGCCATGAGGTCTTCTGGCTCGGGTATATCGATCCAGCCCTGCCTGGTGCCGACCGGTTCGTGAGTGGGATCGCACATTTTTGTTGTCCTGCCTTGGTGTGAGATCTAATCGGGCAGCGTGATGCTTCCGTTCTCAGAAATGGGAAAATGCGGGTTCCAGGCAACCTCCCAGAGATGTCCATCCGGGTCCGCGAAGCATCCAGCATATCCGCCCCAGAATTGATCCACGGCCTCTCTGACGATCTGTCCGCCTGCCTGTTGGGTTTCTCGCAATACAGCGTCTACGCTGTCCTTCTCGCGAGTATTGTGGGCAAGAGCGAAACCGGCAAATCCGGATCCGTCGGCGGGAACTCCGATGTCCCTTGCCATGCTGTCACGGGGATAAAGAGAGAAAGCGAGGCCGCCGATCTGGAAGAACGCGATGCCCTCTGCGGCGGCGAAGGACCGATGCCATCCCAGGCCCTCGTAAAAGGTGGTGCTTCTTTCGAGATCTCCGGCGGCAAGCGAGATGATGCTGACTCTTTGCTCGATGACGATACCTCCGACTCTCTACCAGCCGTACTCAGACAATAAGCGGTGGACGACGAATGACTCGCACAGGGAATTGCTGATTTCATCGCGCGAGAAACCGTCCCAATCACCATGTTGCACCACAACGGTATCCATCTCCGGGAAGATGTGAATGAATTGTCCACCTTTGCCGAGCGCGGTGAAGCCGTTTTTGTCGCCAGACAGAACCCACCACTGATACCCGTAGCTCAACTCCTGTTCAAAACCCGTGTGTTCGAATTCGCACGACCGGGGCGAGGCCACCGTGTCTGAGACAGAGGCCTTGATCCAACTGGCCGTCAGATCAGTGCCTCCCTGCTGGTCATGGATTTGCGGTAGAAACCGATTTTGACCCCAATTTCCTGATCTTTCATCATCCCTTATGATGTGGGGTTCGTGTATCCGACATGGAAGGCCCTGTTGGGCGCGCGTCCATAATGTGAAGTGGCGACATATGGCACACGGACCGGCAAGCGAAACTCATCGCGTACCTGCGCCTCCTGGTCTGCATGGGACTTGCGGCCATGCTGTACCAAATGGCTGGGTGGCTTGGTGTCACCATTGCTGGTTGCCTCGCCCTGTGGTCGCCCGATTGGCGTACAAGACTGCGGTCGGATGTGCCGGAAAAGACCCTGAATCCAGGTATATACCATCCGGGACCCCACGCTCGAGAAATGCAGGAGATTGCCTTCCGTGTCGAAGAGGAACGCTTGGCCTCAGTAGGAAAGACGTTTGACGATGTAGCCCAGGAGCGTCTTCAGATCAAACGGTTCACCAGCACCATTGCCATTGCAATGATTATGCTTTCCGTCGGCATGATGATCCTCCACTGATGGCACGTGTCCCCATCTGCGCGATTTGCGGAAGACGTTGGTTTCGGTAGACTGCGCCGCTGAAACTTCGAGAGTGCTGGGTTTCCATTTCAACCTTGAGTTGGTCGCGGGGGGCGAGCGATGGGGGCAACACTGGACGCCAAGGGACTGAATTGTCCCATGCCGTTGATCCGGACCCGCCTGGCGCTGAAAGACGTGGCCATCGGTGAGACCCTGAAGGTTATGGCTACCGACCCCACCTCCTATATCGATATCCGCCACTTCTGCGAGACAACCGGTCAGGAGCTTGTGTCAGCGGAGGAAGAAGATGGTGTGTACACCTATGTCATCTGCAAAGCGGCGGAGTTTTAGCGCTCCCGTCACCGAGGTTGCCGAAGGATGAGCAATGCGACGCCGAAGGATGTCTTGGCATTCTGGATCGATGAATCCACACCGGAGGACTGGTTCACCAAGAACGCAGAATTTGATGGGCGCATAAGGGAGCGATTTGGCGATACCTATGGTGCCGCGAACGAGGGGTTGTTGGACGACTGGCAAACCACGCCGCTCGGTGCCCTGGCATTGGTAATCGTGCTCGATCAGTTTCCCCGCAATTTGTTTCGTGACAGTGACCGGTCTTTTGCCAGTGACGCCAGCGCTTGCAATCACAAAGTCTGCGCTCGCCCGCGGCGACGACCGTGATCCATCGTTCAAGGACCATCACAGGCAGTTTCTATATATGCCGTTGATGCACAGTGAGGATCTCGAAGATCAAGTGGAATGCGTGCGGCTCGCCGATCAGCGAACAGAGAATGAACTGCTGCAGGATTATGCCCGTCAGCATCTTCGAATTGTCGAACGCTTCGGTCGGTTTCCACATCGCAACGCGGTTCTGGGGCGTGAAAGCACTGCAGATGAGGTCGAATTCCTCAAGGAGGAGGGGCGTCCTTTTGACGTCTGTCCGCCGCTTTCTGCTTCGAAGGAGCTGGTTTCAGCTCGTGGCTATACGCCGATGAGGCCGATCACCAATCCCATGATGAGCAGTACGCCGAGCCAGTGGCCACCATCGATGACGGAGAGTGATCAGGTGGCACCCTGAAAGCGGTGATTGATGAGCATGGTGGTGAGCACAAAACCGCCCCAGACGAATGCTGCCGTGATCAAGGAATTCGTGAGTGTGACGTCTCCCAAATGACCGATCACGCAGGCCAGGACCCAGGCCATCACGGCCTGGCATGCGAAGGCAATAATGAATGGCGCTGGTGTCTGCTTCGGCTGTTCGGTCATGCCGACAGCTGCCATCCATCTCTTGCCCAGAATTCCATGCCATGCTGCGCCGAAAGCTAAGGCTGCGACGGCAGCAGCAAGGACCGCAACATAACTAATTCCAGCGAAACTCATCTTGGAACTCCTTGAGGCGCATTGGTCGAACGGGCGACGTCTGCCTTTATGCTGCTGAGAGAGCCTGATCGAGGTCGCGGATGATATCGGAGGCGGTCTCGAGGCCGATGGAGAGACGAATGACTTCCGGGCCCGATCCTGAAGCGCGCTGCTGCTCTTCGGTCAACTGGCGGTGTGTGGTCGAAGCCGGATGCAGGATCAGCGTGCGCGTATCGCCGACATTGGCAAGGTGCGAGCAGAGTTCGCAGGCCTCTACCATCCTCACTCCCGCGTCGTATCCACCCTTGAGTCCGATCGTGAACAAGCCGCCTGGGCCCTTGGGCATGTATTTCTGCGCGAGGTCATAGAACTCACTCGACTTGAGTCCGGCGTAGGACACCCAGTCGACCTTGGGGTGCTTTTCCAGGAATTCAGCCACGGCCTGGGCGTTCTGGACATGACGCTCCATTCGCAGTCCCAGCGTTTCAATGCCGGTGATGATGAGAAATGCGTTGAACGGAGACAGCGTCGGACCAAGATCCCGCAAACCTACCGCCCGAGCATGCATGGTGAACCCGAAGTCGCCAAACGTCTCGTAAAACGTCATGCCATGATAGGACTCAGTCGGCTGGCTCAGCGCAGGGAACTTGTCGTTCTGCGCCCAATCGAACTTGCCCGACTCGATCACGGCTCCACCCAACGAATTACCATGGCCGCATAGATACTTCGTCAGTGAATGCGTTATCAGATCGGCGCCCCAATCGAAGGGGTTGCAGAGGTATGGCGTTGCGATGGTGTTGTCGACGATCAGCGGAATACCAGCCTCATGGGCAATTTCCGCAACCTTTTCTATGTCGACAATGATGCCGCCAGGATTAGCCAGATTCTCGCAGAAGATGGCCTTGCATTTGGGGGTCAGGGCCTTCCGGAAATTCTCGGGATCGGTGGGATCGACGAAATGGCAGTTCCAGCCAAAGTTTTTGAATACGTAACTGAACTGGTTGATGGAACCACCATAGAGATTGCGTGCAGCAACGAATTCGTCTCCGGCTTGCAGCAGGGTTGAGAAGGCCAGCAATTGCGCAGCGTGACCCGAGCCGCACGCCACTGCCCCGCGTCCGTTCTCGAGAGCTGCCAGCCTTTCTTCCAATACGGATACCGTCGGATTCGTCAGGCGTGAATAAATGAACCCGAAGGTTTGGAGGTTGTAGAGAGATGCCGCGTGATCGACATCGTCGAAGACGTAGGAAGCGGTGGCGTAAATTGGCGTTGTTCGCGCGCCCGTCGTGGGGTCGGGGGCCGCGCCGGCGTGAATCGCCAGGGTCTCGAATCCATAGACTTCAAAGTCATCGTCATCGCCCGGCGGTTGCTCGTCAGGTTGTTCGGGTGTCGAACTCATGGTGATGTGACCTCGTTTGGAAAAGCGATGGGGTGGATCCGCGGTGGAGGTTAGTGCCGTCTGCTGGAGAAGCCACCGCGCCGCATTGGGCCGCTGGCCTTCCGGGTGCGTTTTGAGGAGATGACCCCCGAATTGATGCCGCTCCAGCTGAGTTCGGCGTTAAGACGACCGTATTCGATCTTGGGGCAGCGATTCATGATGACCGTGGCACCGGCTTCCTCAGCGCGCTTGGCGGCATCTTCATTGCGAACACCGAGTTGCATCCAGATTACGGGTGCACCAATCTCGATGGCCTCGTCGGTGATTGGTCCCGCGGCTTTCGAGTTGCGGAAAATATCGACCATATCGACCTTGTCAGGGATGTCCTTCAGATTTGCGTAGGCTGTTTCACCGAGAATCTTTGTACCGGCCTCTCTTGGGTTCACGGGAATGACCCGATATCCCTTTGACTGCAGATACTTCATGGCGAAGAAACTGGGCCGGTTCCAGTTCGCGCTGGCCCCGACCATGGCGATGGTCTTCGTATCGTTCAGGATCTTGCGAAGCAGGGCGTCTGAGTAGTGGTCGTGATCCATAAAGTACGTTTCTGGTTTTCTCTACAGTCCAATTTGCGCGCGATCATAGCTTGGCCGTTGTCGCACAGCCAATCTCGGGTTCATTGGATTGAGAATTACTTGATTGCCTGGTGCTAGGATTATATTTGGGACAGGTGCAAGACATCCGCAAATCGGATTGCCGGAATTCCAATGGTGAGTTCACGTGTCTGACCCCAAAATCACACCCGAGCAATTCAATGCGCTGGCGGCGGACAAGCTTCCGTTTGCCGGACTCATGGGATACCAGGTCGAAGAAATCGGCTATGGCACCGCGCGCATGCGGCTGCCGGTCGATGAACAGCATTTGCGTCCGGGCGGCACGGTAGCCGGGCCCGCACTGATGGGGCTCGCCGACGCGACAATGTATGCGGTGGTGCTCGGCATGGTGGGGCCGGTGGAGCTCGCCGTAACCACGAACCTGACATGTAATTTTCTTAGACGACCGTCGATGGTCGATATAGTGGCGGAAGGGCGCATCCTGAAACTTGGCAAACGATTGGCAGTGGGCGAGGTGTCCCTTTACAGCGAGGGCGACCCTGAGCCGGTGGCGCACGTCACGGCGACCTATTCGATTCCGCCAGAGTCGACAGAGTAAGCCCGAATATTTATGTGGGGTATCCACATACCTCCAATTAACATATTGAAATTCTGAAAGAAAATCCCCAGGTATTGTAATTTTCTGCGTTGACTTGACGCGCGGGTGTGGCATACTCCGCCGCCGTCGAACAGACGCGTGAATTTGTTCGAGTATTCCGTTCAGCTCAAACGCGGGCGTAGCCGAATAACCGGCGCGACAAGGATATGAAGACCTATTCTGCCAAGCCATCCGACGTGGACAAGAAATGGATCGTGGTAGATGCCGAAGGCGTCATACTGGGCCGTCTGGCGACGATCATTGCTACCCGTCTCCGCGGAAAGCACAAGCCGACTTATACCCCACATATTGATTGCGGTGATAACGTCATTGTCGTCAACGCAGACAAGGTCCGGCTGACGGGGCGCAAGCGTTCCGACAAGACCTATTACTGGCACACGGGCTATCCCGGCGGCATCAAGAGCCGCCAGGCCGCTGACTGGCTGGACGGGAAACACCCCGAGCGGGTGATCGTCAAGGCGGTTCAGCGAATGGTGCCCCGCAACAAGTTGGGGCGCGTGCAGATGACCAACCTCAAGGTGTACGCGGGTGCGGACCACCCCCATGAAGCACAACAACCCGAAGTCCTGGACGTCGGGGCCCTCAATCCCAAGAACAAGAGGACGGTCTGAAGATGTCGGACGAACAGCAGACGATCACAGACCTTAAGGAACTCGGAAACGCCGTTGCAGGCGCCGCAGGTGAGGAGAGTCCTGAAGAAACTCCGGCCGATGGAGTCCCTGAAGATGCGCCGCTCCCGGAGCCGAAGATTGACGCACAGGGGCGCGCCTACGCGACAGGTAAGCGCAAGGATGCCGTCGCACGCGTCTGGATCAAGCCCGGCAAGGGAACCCTGACGGTAAATGGACGAGAAGGAGAGCGCTATTTTGCCAGGCCGGTCTTGCGGATGATCATTAACCAGCCGCTCGTCGCCGCAGCGCGTCTGGATCAGTACGATGTATGGTGCACCGTCAAAGGCGGTGGTTTGTCTGGGCAGGCAGGAGCCGTGCGACATGGCCTCAGTCGCGCCTTGATCAATTTCGAACCGGCCCTCCGTTCGGTCCTTAAGCCGGGAGGCTTCCTGACACGAGATTCCCGTGTTGTGGAGCGCAAGAAATACGGCAAGCGGAAGGCCCGACGTAGCTTCCAGTTCTCGAAGCGTTAGGCGACCCAAACTTCACGCAGCTTGGAGCATGCGAGTTAAAGGGCGCCTTGACGGGCGCCCTTTTTTGATCGGCAATGGTCATGGCTGTCGATAAGAACCTTGAGGAGATAGGACAGTGACGAGCGGGACCAACAAGTTACGGGTCGCTATCCTCGGTGCGAGCGGTTACACCGGTGCCGAGCTCGTTCGTTTGCTCGCCCATCACGAGCACGTCGAACTCACCCTGCTGACTGCCGACCGTCATGCGGGGAAGCAGTTAGGCGACGTATTTCCACATCTCGGCGGGCTGGGCCTTCCTGACTTCCTGCATATCGACGAAGTGGAATGGGCGGGGATCGATATCGACCTCGTGTTCTGCGCGCTGCCACATGGAACGACCCAGGAGGTAATTGCCGGTCTGCTACATGCCACGGGGCACGACATCGTCGATGAACTTGTGGCAGAGCGGCGAGAAGACGTTATCGCCGGTCTCTCCAAAGACGTGAAGGTGATCGATCTTTCGGCCGATTTCCGGCTCTCGGATTTCGAAACATATGCTGAATGGTACGGCCATGAGCATCTGGCGCCCGTACTCCAGCCGGAAGCCGTATATGGTCTCACCGAATTTGCGCGGCCGGCGCTCGGTGAGACCCGGCTCATAGCCTGCCCGGGCTGTTATCCCACCTCCAGCCTCTTGCCTTTGCTGCCCCTGATCGATGCCAAAGCCATCGAATCGGATGGCATTATCATCGACGCCAAATCTGGTGTTTCCGGTGCCGGACGATCATTAAAGGAAGCCACGCTGTTCTCTGAGGTTGCCGAGGGTGTACATCCGTATGGAATTGGCAACCACCGCCACGCACCTGAGATCGAGCAGGAGGTATCCAGAGCTGCTGGAACAGCCGTAACCTTGAATTTTACGCCTCATCTGGTGCCCATGAACCGGGGAATCTTGGCCACAATCTACGTCCAGCTTTCGGGTTCGAGCAGCGCCGACGACCTGCGTGAGGTCTTGAAGAAGCGCTACGACAACGAGCCCTTTGTTCGAGTCGTGGAACAAGGTGCGGTTCCGGCGACGCGCCATGTCCGTGGCTCGAACCATTGTTTGATCGGGGTATTCCCCGACCGCGTGCCCGGACGCGCCATCCTGATTTCCGCAATCGATAATCTCGTCAAGGGTGGGTCGGGCCAGGCCGTGCAGAACATGAACGTGGCGTACGGATTTGAAGAAACCGCCGGACTCGCACAGGAGCCGATGTTTCCATGACCATCGCGCCCACCACCGAGTGGGGCGGTGGCCTCATCCTGCCTTTTGAAGATTCGCTGCCCAACGTAGCGGAGGATGTGTTTCTTGCCCATGGGGCGACGGTCATCGGTGATGTCGAGATCGGCAGCGGCTGTAATGTCTGGTACGGCAGCACGCTGCGGGGCGACGTCAACATCATACGTGTTGGTGAGAATACGAACATTCAGGACGGCACGGTCGTTCACGTGACGCGCAAGACGCATGGGACGTTCATCGGGTCCGGCTGCACGATTGGGCATGGAGCGATCATTCACGGCTGCACTCTGGAGGACGGCTGTTACATCGGGATGCGCGCTACTGTAATGGACGGTGCGATCGTCCAGAGTGGGGCAATGATCGCGGCCGGGGCATTGGTGACACCTGGGAAATGCGTCCCGTCGGGGCAACTCTGGGCGGGATCACCGGCAAAAGTGATGCGTGAGTTGCGGCCGGATGAACTCGAGTACATGAACGATGCCGCATTGCATTATGCCGAACTGGGGCGCAAGTATCGGACAAGGTTGAACGGAATGTGATGCATCCCGACCGGGTGCCCCTTTGACAAGTATATCTGTGTGGATTCATAAAGGGATGGGTGCGATCGCGTCACAGGACTTTTTGGCGGACTGTTAGGTCTGACGGGCGACCCAGTGGTTGAAATTGAGGCATAATGGGGAAATAAGAGGAACCCATGCTGGAAACGCGTGCAGTGACCGCTGGAAATCGGGAATCTGCCGACCTGGAGAAGAGGGCAATGAGACGGATTAGCGTGACGAAGAATTCGGTCGTGGATCGACGCCCGTTGCGGGCTGCATCGATGCTTGTCCTCGGTGCATCAATGACACTATCCGCTTGTTCATTCGTGCCGGATTGGGGAAATCCCGTTGTCTGGTACGATTCGGTGGTCGAAGGATTTGGCGGCACAGGCGACGCCCCACCCAAGGCGGACTCGGAAGCGGTGCAGCGCGCACAGGCGCAAAGCGCGCCAGACTCAGGAGACACGAGGAGTTTTCCGCAGCTGAAGACCGTACCTCAACAGGCACCGCAAGCCTCCTCGAATGAGGAGCGCCGTCAGGTTGCCCAAGGCCTCGTCGCAGACCGCGATAATGCCCGCTACACCGACCAGGTGCTGCGTGCCGGCGGCACACCGAAACCGGCGGCACCCTCGATGCAGGTTGCGCGAGTTGCGCCTCCCCCGCCGCCGCCCGCGCAGGTTCCGCAGACTTCGCAGACGACTCAGTCAGTACAGACGCCAAAACCGTCGCCAGCGCCTGCTCCCAAGGCCCGTCTGCCAAAGCTCGATTTATCGCCGGCACCGAGGCCCCAAGTGGCAGCTGTGTCGCCACCACCTCAATCCGCGGTGCCTCAGTCACAGGCTGTCTCTCCGGCGCCCACTCCGCGACCCATTGTCGAACCCGAGCGTGGGGCGCAACCCGCCGTACCGTATCCACCTCTGACAGGTACGGTTCCGTCGCGGGTGGCCAGTGGCGGCCCATCGTCCATCGTTCAATCCAGTGATAGTGCGGCGCCCGCCGCCGCGCAGGCCGCACCACAACCTGTGCCGACGGTTACCGCAATGGCACCGAGCCAGCCCGCTGTTCAGCCGGTGCCTCAACCGGTTACCCAGGCGCCCACATTGAGTTCAGTGGGCGCAGAGCAGGGGGCATTAGCTCAGGCTTTCGCAAACGCACTGGCGCAATCCGCGTCCACGGTCACGACTGCGCCGGCCAGTACGGCATTCGGCGCGCCGTCGGCAACACCGTTATCGCCTTCAGAAACGTCTGTCCCGGATATTGTTCGGGAAACATACAATCAAACATTGATTGCGGGTTCGGGTGTGGCGCCAGCACCTACCGCCGCATCTGGCGCATCGCTCGCGGCCGTACCGGCAGGTCCGGCCACAGTACTGTTCGGCAACGGCTCCTCCAGCCTGAACCGCAAAGCCAAGGCGGTCATTCGGGATATCGCCGAGACGTACAAGACCCGTCGTGGTTCACTTCGCATTGTCGGCCATGCCTCCCATCGCACGAGGAATCTGCCTGTGCAGCGCCACAAGCTCGTGAATTTTCAGATCTCACTCGATCGTGCGACAGCCGTGGCCAACGAGCTCATTCGACTGGGCGTCGACAAGAGTGCGATCCAAATCGCAGCGGTAAGCGACTCGCAGCCGGTGTTTTACGAGTCGATGCCGGAAGGCGAAGCGGGCAACCGCCGCGCCGAAATTTTCTACACGTTCTAGTGTCATAGACGTGCCTGGCGTTTTGCCAGGCATACAAGGATTGGTCGAGCGATGGCTGAGGCTTTGCGTATTGGTTTAGCTGGCCTCGGCAACGTCGGTGCCGGGGTCTTCAAACTTCTTGAGGAACATTCGGAACTCATGGCGTCCCGGTGTGGCCGGTCGCTCGAGGTGGTCGCGGTCTCCGCGCGGGACCGCTCACGGGACCGTGGCTTCGACTTCACCAATGCCCGATGGTGTGACGACCCGCGTTCTCTGGCGGAAGACGGAAATATCGATGTCGTCGTCGAACTTATCGGGGGCTCGGACGGCGTTGCGCTTCAGTTGGTGGAAGATGCTTTGGCGTCGGGTAAGAACGTCGTCACGGCCAACAAGGCGATGCTGGCGCTCCACGGCACCCGGCTGGCGTCAAAGGCGGAAGAGTCGGGTGTCGGTCTCGCTTATGAAGCCGCGGTGGCTGGCGGCATCCCTATCGTCAAGTCTCTGCGGGAAGGTCTCGCCGGCAACCGGATCGAACGCGTCTACGGCATTCTTAACGGGACCTGCAATTACATCCTGACTGCCATGGAAGAATCGGGGCGAGAGTTTGACGATGTTCTTTCCGAAGCCCAGTCGTTGGGATATGCCGAGGCTGATCCGAGTTTCGATATCGATGGCATCGATGCGGCGCACAAATTGGCACTGCTTACCAGCCTGGCATTTGGACGTTTCGTCGAATTTGACACTGTATATACCGAAGGCATCCGACAGGTGGGCGCGATCGATATCGACTTCGCTCGCGAGCTGGGATTTCGAATCAAGCTACTGGCCATCGCACGTGCGACCGCCAACGGAATCGAACAAAGGGTACATCCCTGTTTGATTTCCACGGACACACCCATTGCGCACGTGCAGGGCGTGTTCAACGCAGTCGTCGCGGAAGGCGACTACGTAGATCGCACGATGTATGAGGGTCGCGGAGCCGGCGAAGGGCCGACTGCATCCGCGGTCGTCGCAGACCTTGTGGATTTGGCGCGCGGCGACTTGCTGCCCACATTCGGGGTTCCGGTTCAAAAACTAGAATCCACACCCAGCGCCACAATGGAGGAGCATGAGTCCGCCTATTACGTTCGGCTCATGGTCGTCGATAAGCCGGGCGTTATGGCGGATGTTGCTGCTATTCTCCGAGATGAGAACGTCTCGCTCGAATCGGTGTTGCAGCGCGGCCGGGATCCGGGAGAAGTCGTGCCGGTAATTCTGACGACGCACGTCACCGTGGAGGCGGGAATGCGCAGGGCACTGCAACAGATTGGCGAACTCGAACTGGTCGTGGAGTCGCCGCTGATGATTCGCGTTGAGGACTTGTGAAGGGCAAATGGCAGAAGAAGAAACACTGGATCGCCATCTGACTATCGAGGCACTTCGGGCGTCCGAGGCGGCGGCGATTGCCGCAGCAAAACTTGTCGGCAAAGGCGACGAGCGCCAGGCCGATGAAGTGGCAGTCGACGCCATGCGAAGCGCTCTCAACCGTGTGGCCATCAATGGCAAGGTCGTGATCGGCGAGGGGGAACGCGACGAAGCTCCCATGCTCTTCATTGGCGAAAAAGTCGGCAATGGAGACGGTCCCGATGTCGATGTCGCAGTCGATCCTCTTGAGGGCGCAACGATAACCGCGATTGGAGGCTCAAACGCCATGTCGGTCGTGGCGTTCTCGGAGTCAGGTGGTTTGCTCAACGCGCCCGATGTGTATATGGACAAACTCGCGGTCGGTGGTGGATTGCCCGCCGGTCTGGTTGATCTTGATGAGCCGCCGGCAGATGCCATCCGCGCGGTCGCAAGCGCTCGTGGTGTTGAAACCTCGGATGTTGTGGCCTGCATCCTTAACCGGCCACGTCACGAAGAAATCATCGCGAAAGTTCGCGAAGCCGGGGCTAGGATCCGGCTTATTCCCGATGGTGATGTGGCAGGTGTTATTGCCACTTCGACCCCGGCCAGCGGGATCGACATTTACCTCGGTGTCGGTGGCGCACCCCAAGGTGTTCTGGCCGCGGCGGCATTGCGCTGCGTAGGTGGGCAGATGCAGGCGCGCCTCGTTTTTCGGAACGAAGGTGAACGTGGGCGTGCTCATGCAATCGGGATTGATGACCTGAACCAGAAATACGAGCTCGACGATCTGGCACGAGGTGACGTTATCTTCGCGGCGACGGGAGTGACCAACGGCAACATGCTCGACGGCGTGCGTCGAGATGGCAGCATCGCCACCACTCATTCCCTGGCAATGCGTTCCCGCACCGGGACCATGCGCTGGATTCGTTCGCGAAGAGACCTTACGAGGTCTCCTCTGGTTGACGATACGTAGACGAAGCGCGTGACGCCAGACGACGCCCACGCCCGGCCAACTTCCCCTTTTCTTGGGATCGACCACTCTTTCACCGGCCGTCTCTGGCGGTCTCGGGTCACCGACGAAGGCGCCGCCGTGGAGCTTTCTCGTGTCCTGCAGATTCCGGACGTAGTGGGACGTGTCCTTGCGGGTCGAGGAGTCACGGTGGATCAGGGTGCGGATTACCTCAATCCGACCCTCAAAAGTATGTTGCCGGATCCTTCCCAGTTTCGAGATATGGACAGCGCTAGCGAACGCATTGGTACCGCTGTCCGAGACGGCGAGCCGATCGCAATATTCGGTGACTATGACGTCGATGGGGCGACATCGACGGCACTGCTTGTCCGTTTCCTCCGGGCTGTCGGCGGAAGCGTTTCAATCTACATCCCTGATCGCGTGGCCGAGGGATATGGCCCAAATGCACCCGCCCTGCGGCGCCTCGCAGAGGAGGGCATCAAAGTTGTGATCACTGTGGACTGTGGCATGACGGCGCACGACGCCTTGCGCGAGGGACGTGCTGCAGGACTCGATGTGGTGGTGGTTGACCATCATGCACCGGAAGCTGGACTGCCCGAGGCACTGGCGGTCATCAATCCCAATCGCCTCGATGAAAGCAGGGAGTTTGGTCAGCTTGCCGCGGTTGGCGTGGCCTTTCTCCTAGCGGTCGCAGTCAATAGAGCTTTACGTGATTCCGGCTGGTATCGGAATGGCGATAGAGTCGAGCCGGATTTGCGGCAGTGGCTCGATCTCGTCGCGCTCGGCACCGTATGCGATGCTGTGCCACTGCTCGGGCTTAATCGTGCACTGGTCGTGCAGGGCCTCAAAGTAATGGCATCCCGAACCAATGCAGGCCTGGTTGCCCTCGCCGATGTTGCTGGTATTCGGCAACGGCCCGGAACCTATCATGCTGGATTTGTCCTCGGTCCGCGGGTCAATGCCGGTGGACGGGTTGGCCAGGCTGACCTAGGTGCTCACCTTCTCAGCGAGGATAATCCTGTGGAGGCGGAGCGAATGGCTGCCGAACTCGATCGCCACAATGCCGAACGCAAGACGGTCGAGGCGATGGTGCTGGAGGACGCGAAGTCCGTAGCCGAAGCCTTGGACCCCGAGCTGCCTGTTCTCGTTGTCGCGAAGGAGGGTTGGCATCCCGGCGTTATCGGCATCGTAGCCAGTCGATTGACGGAGCGTTACCGGCGACCCACTTTTGTCGTCGCCATTGCGGAAGGTATCGGTAGAGGATCGGGACGATCCGTGCACGGTGTCGACCTCGGAGCAGCCGTGATCGCCGCGCGCCAATCGGGATTGCTCGTCAATGGCGGAGGCCATCCCATGGCGGCCGGCCTGACCGTTGAAGTAGGTCAGATTCTGGCACTCGAGGCATTTCTTTGCGATCACGTATCCCGCCAGGGAGGATCGACAGACGATGTCCCGTCGCTGGGGTTTGACGGGGCGCTCGGTGTCTCTGCGGCCACGACCGATCTGGTCGACCTGCTCGAGCGGGCCGGTCCCTATGGTTCTGGTAACGCCGAGCCGCGGTTTGCCGTTACTGGTGCGCGTATTGTAAAGGCTGACATCGTCGGATCTGACCACGTGAGTTGCATCCTGTCGTGTGGCGACGGTGGCCGTCTCAAGACAATTGCCTTCCGGCGGGCCAACGATTCACTGGGAGAAGGCCTGCTGGGATCAGTGGGAACGTCACTCCATATCGCAGGACACCTGCGGGCCGATGAATGGCAGGGCCGCCGCGACGCCCAACTTATCGTCGAAGACGCCGCCGCTCCAAAATAGGTGAGTGTCGCCAATGAGACCTCCCACTGCCCAAGGCAGAGATTGGGTAGGGGAGTATTTTCATTTGTCGCATCAGCGACAATTCAATCTGACCTCACCATCGACCTTGATTTAAACGTGCTGAGCGTCTAGATGAAGGCCTGCGTGACCCCATCGTCTAGCGGTTAGGACATCGGCCTTTCACGCCGAAAACGGGGGTTCGATTCCCCCTGGGGTCACCAGTCTGATCTCATTCATGAGATGGGATCACGGCATCCTCCGAATCCTGGGTGCAGGATACATCGGTGTCGCCATGAGAGTCCGGGTTGAACTCTTACATTCTAGTGATATGAATGGTTGTAGACGCCTCGGGGATTGGGTCGAGGTGGCGATATACCAGTCTAGTCGCATTCCTGTAGACCAAACCAACAGTCCCGCTTGGAAACCTGGGATGAAACCATGATCGGCTTGAACCCTGTGATGTGTGTGTCGATCATCGCGGCCGTTTGGCTGCCGTTGGCCTCTCCGCCGGCAGGGGCGGAGACCGAGAGCGAACGATTGAACGCCTTTTTCCAGGAGGTGCATGAGGTCTCGGTGGCGCGCTGGCTCGAGTGGCAGACCTACCTCAGATTGAAAACCAATTACGCGCTTTGGCATTCTTCGCGCTGATTCTATTCACGAAATCAGCTCCCGGAGTTGAGCCCACCCCACAAAAACGAGCCCGAAATCGCATATATCGCCTGTGTGGGTGGGCGATCGTTGCGAGCATCGCTGTCATCGCCATTACCAAAGCTGCACAGGGATTTCTTGATGTGACCCTTTTGCCCGCGCAGTCGGTTTTCTGGCTGGAATCCGTTGCCGTTATCGCA
>DEBC01000158.1 GCA_002348365.1 Alphaproteobacteria bacterium UBA2966
CTCGCGTACATTTTTCCGGACAAGGCTCTGCTTTGGGCGTTTCTGACAACGACGATATATGGCGTGCTTATCTTCTTTGCCGCGCGTGGATTAACTCACCACCGTTTCAGCGCACTTTGACGAGATCTTCTTAGGCGCTTCACACAATCGAAAGGCTCGCGGGTTGCGCGGTAGTTTCACTTCGGAACTGCGGGCGAATATCCTGACAAGGCCAATGATGTCGTTCGGCGCCATCGGTGCCTTGGCCTTCCTCACACTGTATTTCGTGTTCAGCAGTTTTGAGAATGAACGTCAACTACATGACATGCATGACGTTGCCTCCAAGTCTCGAATTATGGAACTCCCGGTGGCGGTGTTCTGTCGTTGGTTGCAGACATTACAGAAGCCGAAAGGCGGGACGCCGCCTGGCAAGTCAACGAGGCAAGAACACGAGCCAGCATTGCGACGGTTTTTGATGGAATAGTGACCTTCAACGACGAAGGCGTCATCGAAGGACTTTACCCGGCGGCCCAAAAAAATTTTTGGCATCAGCTCGGATGAGGCCGTCGGTGAGAGTATTCGTATCATGTTGCCTGACCAGTACAGGAACGTGACGGACGATCAGATATCGGCCTTCATGACGGAGGAAATCCAGCGGTACACAGGCGGCGTGCATGAGGTGGAAGGTTGCCGTCCGGATGGAGAATTGTTTCCGCTGGAAGTTGCGGTCGAGGAATTGCCCGATTCGTGGTCCATGCTCGAACGCCGCCGCTCCTGCCGTCGCGTATTCATTGCCAGTGTACGTGATATCACGGAACGTAAAGAACTGGCGGACCAGCTTCAGCAATCTCAGAAGATGCAGGCCATCGGTACATTGGCCGGCGGGATCGTCCATGACTTCAACAACATTCTCTCGGTGATCTTGGGATATACGAGCCTCGTTCTGGACGACAAAGCAAATAACGGCACGACGCGCGAGAATCTGGAAATGGTCATGCAGGCGGGCCGTCGCGCGCGTGATCTTGTCGAGCAGATCCTGACCTTCAGTCGTCGATCCGATCGGGCTAAGGAACGTGTTGCTCTCAAGCCGACAGTCGAAGAGGTTCTTAAACTTCTGCGGTCGACCCTTCCGGCGACAATCGACATCCAGCAAAGCCTTGCTGATGGTCCGGGATTTGTTCTTGCGGACTCGTCCCAAATTCATCAGGTGCTGATGAACCTCTGTACGAATGCCGCACAGGCAATGACGACGGGAGAGGGTGTGCTGACCGTAACCTTGGAGCCTGCAACTCTGGATGACGCGGCCGCGATGCGCCTCGGACTGCCGGCCGGCCCTTACCTTCGGCCCAAAGTTCAGGATACGGGCACAGTAATGGATCGTCAGACGGCCGACAGAATTTTCGAGCCGTTCTTCACGACGAAAGAGAGAGGCGAAGGGACGGGCCTCGGATTATCTGTCGTCCACGGTATCGTCAGCGACCATGGCGGCGCGATTACTGTTGACAGCATTCTCGGTGTCGGTACGGAGTTCCTGGTTTATTTGCCCGAGGTCCGTGACGAGGGACAAGCGACTGAAGGGGCGGAAGCAGGACAGACACCGCGGGGCACGGGGCGGATCCTGGTGGCCGATGATGAGATTGCAGTCATGAAAATGTCGGAGCAACTCCTGACTCGGCTGGGGTACGACGTAGTGACGGAAAATGACAGTCGCCGTGCGTTAGGGATTTTTCGCAAGGATCCTGACGCGTTTGATCTCATCGTCACGGATCAAACAATGCCTGGCATGACCGGTGAAAAGCTCATCCAGGAGATGCGCGCAACACGCGCGGACATCCCTGTCATTGTTTGTACGGGATTCAGTTCTGGAACGACGCTGGAGCGCATCGTGGAGCTCGGGGTGCACGCGGTCATCCTCAAGCCTGCCCCTGCGGAATTGCTTGGCAGGACGGTTCATGAGGCGCTTTCGACCGTGTATGCAGCTGACTGATTATTCGCGTATCGCACGTTGCTTGCTGGTCTCGATCCGCCTATCTTCTGAGCCGGTTGGTGGGGCGTAGCCAAGCGGTAAGGCACCGGTTTTTGGTATCGGCATGCGCAGGTTCGAATCCTGCCGCCCCAGCCAGCCTTTTCTCAGTGAAACTGCACTGGCCCAAGCCTGGAACTCAGGAGGGAGGTGGCCACTTACCGTTAAAGGGCTGCTGCAACGCCCGTTCCACCAGTTCGAGACGGTCCTGGCCGTAGAACATATCGCCATCCACGAAGTAGGTCGGTGAGCCGAAGACCGAACGCGCGATGGCTTCTTCAGTATTGGAGGCATAGATCGCCTGTACCCCCGCCGACTGGGTAGCATCAAGGAGTGGTTCAAGATCGAGGCCGACGTCGCGGCCCAAATCCGTCAGGGTCGTGCGATCGGCAAGGTCCGCGTCGTCGCGCCAGTGCGCTTCCAGCAACCGGTGTGACAGCAAATCGATGTCGACACCGGCTTCTATGGCAGCGATCAGCAAGCCATTGGCCAGTGTCGTGTCGTTGTTGTGATACGTCGGTCTGCCAGCCAGCACGGGCGCGTTCCGGTACTCAGACCAGCGTGCGATCTCGCGCCGGAAAAAATACTGGCGATGGCCGGGAGAGCGCGCCGCAAAGGCCGTCGATCCCGCTGCCGCCATGACCTTGTCCAGTTCCATGGGCTTGTGGACGATCCGTCGACCCGCGGCGCGGGCAATCTTCATCAGGCATGCCGAGCCGAGATAGGCAAAGGCGGAGTGCGCAGAGTAGAAGCATTCGATCTCGGCCACTGAAGCGCCAGACCCTTCGTTAATCGAAGTCAGGTGCCACGCCCGGCGGAACTGAAAAGCCGAGATCGCCGCGGGCGATCACGGTATCGCGGCCGCCGTTGGCTTCCAGTTGTGCCGCCTGTCGGGCCTTAGCACGGGCATCCACCTCCTGTGGATCACAGATCGTTCTCAGTTTGGCTTCACAATCGGCAAGCACATCGGCAAATCCGGGATCGCCTGCCAGATCGGTCAGTTCTTCCGGGTCTGCTTCAAGATCGAACAATTGCGGTTCATACTTCGCGTAATAGACGAGTTTGTACTTGCCGTTGCGGATCATGAATGCGCCCGTTGTCGATCCCATGGCGTGGTACTCGGAAAGGATCGTGCGGTCCGGCGTTGTGCCATTGGCCAGGTCAAACAGCGAGGTGCCGAGATGATCTTCGTCGTACATCTCCTCCCCGGCCTCGCCCACGCAATCCATGATGAAAGGGTAGACGTCGATGTGTGTGGTCGGCACGTCGCGCACGGTGTCCGCCGGGATGTCGTCCCCTGCGATGATCAGGGGCACGGCGGCTGACTCTTCGTACATGGTCGATTTACCCCACAATCCGCGCGCACCGAGATTGTCGCCGTGATCAGACGTGTACATCACGCGGGTCTGGTCGCTGAGACCGCAGGACTCGAGTGTCGCCATGATTTTGCCGATCTGTTCGTCGACGAACGTGCACAAACCGAAGTATCCCGCGCGCGCCTTGCGTACCAGGTCTTCGCTTGTGAAATGCTCGTCGTAACAGGAAGAGTCGGCGTAGTCGCGAATGTATGGGTGATCTGGCCGCTCGTCCTTACCATAAAGTTTAGGCCATGGCAGATCCGGATTCCGGTAGTACTCGTAAAAGTACTCCGACGGTGCGGTCAGGGGGAAATGCGGGCTGGCGATCGACACGAACAGCACCCAGGGCTTGTCGGTATGCTGCGGCGCGACTTCCTGCAGCCAGATCTGAGCACGGGCAGTCGTATCGCGGTCGTAACGTGTGTAGCTTGATTCGCCTGGGCCTGCCATGCTGGCGACCTTGTAGGCGCCCATGCGCTTGGGCAGATCCTCTCGAATGAGGCCCATGGTGTCGCCTTTGCCCTCGATGACATGCATAGGGATAATCTCTTCATTGAAACCGTTGTCGTCATCGGTTGAGCGAAAATGCAGTTTCCCGATCGAATCGACCCGGTGTCCCTTGTCGCGCAGTTTGTGATGCCAACTCGGTATGGATCCCTCGTAAGGATCCGCGTTATCCCAATAACCCACCTGATGAATGTACTTGCCCAGTGCAAACGAGGCCCGTGCCGGGATGCAGATCGGTGAGCAGGTATAGGCGTTCGTGAACATCGTGCCCGTGGACGCCAGCGCATCGATGTGTGGCGTTCTGACCATGTCATGGCCGTAGCAGCCGGAAAGCGCCTTCTGGTGCTCGTCCGAAAACAAGATGAGGAGGTTCTTCGGCTCCATTATGTCCTCGCTGTTCTATCCCGTCGCGGCGTGGGTATAACACATCGGTTCGCTGGGAACAGCGGCCGACGCTGAACAGAATTTTGCTCGGCCCATGGTCAAGCAGGTACTCTCCGCTGAATTCCTGCGAACGGATATCTCAAGGAGCATTACGATGGTCAAACGGGTTGTTGTCACGGGCGCGAGCGGAAAGGTTGGGCGGCCGACGGTGTATGAATTGCTGGAGCACGGGTATGACGTGCTGGCTGTCGATCGGATCCCGTTTCCCGACCCCAAGGTGCCGTCGACCATCGTCGATCTGGACGACTTTGGCGCGACGTGGGATCTCATGAACGGCGTGCTTCGTCGCATGGAGAGTGGCCCCGACGCCGTGATCCATATGGCCGCTGGACTGCCCGGTAAGCAGACCAATGCCTACACGTTTCACACCAACATGCTCGCCAAGTACAACGTGTTCGAGGCCTGTGCCCGCGTCGGAATCAAGCGGGTTGTTTGGGCGTCGAGCGAGACGATTCTCGGCCAGCCGTTCGAACAAGGCACGCCGCCGTATGCGCCGCTCGATGAGATCCCGCTGGCGCGCAGCGAGGTGTTCTTCAGCGGTTATGCCCTGTCCAAAATCCTCGGTGAGGTGATGGCCCGCCAATACGTCCAGTGGTATCCCGATATGACTTTCGTGGGACTGCGCATCGGCAATGTGAGGGACGCCGAGGCAGGGGATTATGAAGAGCACAGGCAATGGCAAGCGGATCCCATGATCCGGAGATGGAATCTCTGGGGCTACGTCGATAACCGTGATGTCGCCCAGGCGTGCCGTCTTGGTCTCGAGGCAGATGTCATCGGTGCCGAGGTATTCATAATTGCCGCTGCCGAGACGGTAATGACTACACCCAATAGTGAACTGATGAAGGCGGCTTATCCGGATGTCGAGCTCAAGGAAGGCACGGGCGATTTTGAAACGCTGCTCTGCATCGACAAGGCCCGCAGCGTTCTCGGCTACGAACCCAAGCACAAATGGCGGGATCATATCGAGATGTAACTGGCGACGGCGTTTGCTGCTCCTGATGCCGGTGGACTGACATGAGGGTTCGTGTCGCGACCTTCAATCTCGAGAACCTGGACCATCGACCGGATCAGAAGCCGAGCCTGGATACGCGGATCGAGGCTCTCCGTCCGGCCCTTGTTCGCCTCGACGCCGACGTCCTCTGTCTGCAGGAGGTAAACGCACAGGGCGCGAAGCATCGCACCCTGGAAGCGTTGGAGGCGCTGTTGGTAGGGACGCCCTATGCCGGGTTCGAACGTGTAGCGACAGAAAGCGATTCCGGGAAACCCTTTCGCGACGTGCAGAATCTGGTGACGCTCAGCCATTTCCCCATCTCGTCGCACGAACAGTTGCACCACGACCTTGTTAAGCCGCCGGTATACGAACTGGCGACAGTCGCGGATGGTTCCCACGACTCACGTGAGATTTCTTGGGATCGCCCGATTCTGTACACACGCCACTCGCTGGAGTCGGAGACCGGCATCCCCGACGGCACCGGCCTTCACATCGTGAACGTGCGCTTTCGTGCGCCACTCGCCGCGCATATCACCGGGAAAAAGACTGGTGCTTTCGAGTGGGCCGATGCCGCCTCCTGGGCCGAGGGTTTTTTGTTGCAAGTTTGAAGCGCAACGCGCAGGCGCTGGAAACCCGGCTCGTCGTGGAGAATTTCTTCGATGCGGAGGTCGAGCCGCTGATCGCCGTTTGTGGAGATTTCAACTCGGCCGACCGAGAGGTGCCGGTCGCGACGTTGCGGGCCGATACCGAGGATACAGGCAACACTGATATCGCGGATCGGGTGCTGATCACGCTGGACAATGCGATCCCGGACCACACACGCCATGCCATCATCCATGGCGGGCGGCGCGTGATGATGGACCACATTCTTGCCTCCCGGGCGCTCTCCAATCGACTGGAACGGATCGAAGCTCATAACGAGCTGCTGGAGGATGAATTGGTTGCCTACCTGATGGATATCCATCCGGCAGGTTCATTCCATGCGCCGCTGGTCGCGGAGTTCAATCTCTGAGCTAACCGCCCCGATGGTCGTGCCACCAACGGCGCCAGGCCGTGGCGTCGTAGCCTAGATGCTGGCCTGTGACGGCACTCAGGGCGCCGACAAAGTCCCCCGTAAGCCACAACGGATCCTCGTCTGGGTTGATGCGGTCGATCATCGCTTCTATCGTCTTCTGGTCAGTTTGACCGAGTTGCGCAACGGTCCAGGCGGCCAGCGGCTGTTAGTCGAAGTATTTCTCGGCACGATTGCTTTCTCTCTCCTAGGGTTGAGAGAGATAGGTGATGGGCACACGCCCATGACCAATTCGCGCCATCGCCCAAAGCAAGTGCCACCGCGCCAGTGTCGCTGCCGAGATCGTGACTTGGCCTCCGATTAGGCTGATATTCTTGTTGGGGAAGTGGGCATCGAGACGGGCTGCCAGTTCCTGGTCGACTCGTGGGCCGGCTTGGTCAATCAGAGGCAACAAGGCCGTACGAAGCGTGCCTGCGTGGCGGGTAATAGGTGTCTGGTTCCATGAGCACAGCATCCAAGTTGGCCAGAAGTGTCTCCAGAGGCTCCTCTGACCGGAGCGTATGCACCGGTTGCGGAACAGCGGCGTTGCCGAGTCGGTTTTCGACATTCCCAGGCGAAGGGGCCCCCAGAGTGTTCCCTGCCCGTCGATACCTTCCGTGCCCACCTAGACGTCTCCCGCGTACAGCTCAAGGTCAACGTGCCGATGAGTTTCGGTAGACTGCATATCGCCAGGGCGATCCCCGAGTTCCTCTCACAATTTCCCGATCTCAAGGTCGACATTACCCTCGATGATGCTTCCGTCGATTTGGTACAGGGTGGTTACAATCTCGCAATTCGAATCGCCGACCTGCCCGACTCCAGTCTCATCGCACGGCTTCTGGCACCGTCACGGCGCGTGGTATGCGGAAGTCCTGGTTACTTTCGCCGGCGCGGAGTACCCCAGAGACCCGATGATCTGAGACTCCATGACTGCCTGAGTTATCGGTACCTGGCCACAACGGGTTCTTGGCCGTTCAAGAAGGGCCAGAAGACATGAAATATCCCCGTCATTGGAAGTTTGAGTGCGAACAACGGAGACGTTCTTCTTGCAGCTGCGGCGGCGGGGACGGGTCTGGTGCTGGTACCCACCTTTATGGTTGAGCAACAGCTCCGAAGCGGTGCGTTGCGACCTGTTCTGACCACATATTCGGACAGTGGCTTCGGCATCTACGCCGTCTATCCGCACCGGCGACACGTCAATGCCAAGGTCAGGGCGTTCGTCGACTGCTTCGCGGAACGATTCGGGCCTGCGCCCTACTGGGACGAGGCATTGAGAATGGCTCGCGGTCCTGAGGAAAATTGACGCCGCGTAAATCGGGCTGGTTTCGCGTATCGGTCTATGTTATGCCTTCGGTCCCGACGAGAGGGTTCCAGGATGTTGAACTACCGACATCAGATTATGTGGCGACGAAAAGCGCCCGTAATGCGGCGAACGCCGCAAGTATGGCGCTAAACGTCATTCGCCCCGCGCAGCCGTTGAATGGCTAGCGCTCCTCTCGAACCCCCCAGAAGTCACATCCCAAAGCAGGAAACGCGTCTCACACGCGATTGTTTACGTGGATGTCCGTCGTCGGAGCATCAGAGATGATAGAGATCAGGGCCGAAAGGCCCCATCATGCGGAAAATATCGAACGCCTGTTGGACACGGTTTTCGGCGAGGGTCGGCGATCGAAGGCAGTGTACAGTCTCCGAAACGGCGTATCGCCGATCGAGGAGTTGTGTCACGTCGCTTTGGTCGACGGAGAGCTTCACGGCGCGATCAGGTTCTGGCCTATCCAAGCGGTCAGTACGGGAACCCAACGTCGGATCCAACTATTACTCCTGGGGCCCTTGGCTGTTGATCCGGTATTTCAGGGGGCAGGCATCGGGCGAGCTCTGGTCGAGTATTCGCTGATTCTGGCTGGTTGGCGAGGTCATCGCGCCGCAGTCCTGGTCGGAGATCCCGCCTATTACAGCCGATTTCATTTTGATCGAGCCGGTGCGCGCGAATTGAAGCTGCCGGGTGAGGCCGATCAGGAACGGTTGCTCTTGCGCGAAATCGTTCGGGGCGCCGCCGCGGATTGTCAAGGGACGTTGGTCAGTGCCTCGGCCGAAATGCCAGGGCTAATGCGGTACCCATAACATCGTTGCGACCTGAAGGCGCACCGGGGACAGAGGATGCGCTAACGGCCCTCTCGGTGCCACGCCATCATCAGGGCACCGAGTGCCAGTAGCAGAACCGCAAGGGCGGGAAACAAAGACGTCTGTTCAACACCGGTGACGATATAGCTGCCATTGGCAATGAGGCCCATCCAGTCGTTACCCGCCGTGTCGCGCTGGGGCCGGACGAATCGGACGTTTGGCACACCGCTGTCGCCAATCCAGAAGATGCCGCCCCCCGATGCTTCAACGACTGGTTTGAGGATTTCGGCGGAGGTTCTGACGTCGGCATACTCCTGAGCATTGAGCGCGCCCACCACAGTTACCGCTTCAAGATCACCATCCCGTGCGGAATAGAGCCCGGTTTCGGTGACGGCAATGCTACCCACAGCGCGCCCGCTGCCTTGATCCTCTAGGGTGACTCGTAAAGTTTCGCCCGAGGGCGTGTTGACATTGATCTCTTCTGGCACGTCTTCGAGGCTGCGGCGAACGATGTCCAGCCGGTTGCCCTGAGCCGAGATTCTCAAGTCTTCCTCTTCGAGGTCAGGTTCCTTCATCAGCCAATGCGCGAGACGCCGGAGGAGTTCGGCTTGAGGCCCGCCTCCTTCCGCACCACGTGCCCAAAGCCAGGCATGATCGGAAAGCAGCAAGGCAACCCGGCCCTCACCGATACGGTCCAGTTGCAGCAGCGGTCGGCCCTGGACTCCCTGCATGACAGTTGTGCCGCTCTCGGCTTCAGCATCGATCATTCGGAACCAACGGCCCCAGTCTGGGGATCCGTTGGATGCACCGGCCAGCTCGGCCGTAACGGGGTGTCGTTCCCCCAGCGTCGACAGCATCGGCCGGAAGCCCTGCTCTATGACCTCGCCGGTTGGTCTTCCGGGAATGACGGCTTTCAGTGGTGTCTGATAGACCGACAGTGGTGTCGCAAAAGCGGGGCCAACGGCGCCCAGCAGGGCACCACCGTTGGAGATGTATCGCACTATGTTGATGAAATAGCTTTGGGGCAGAACACCGCGCCGGCGGTAGCGGTCGAAAATGATGAGATCAAAATCGGTGAGCTTGGTCTCGAACAACTCGCGGATCGGAAAGGCGATCAGGGAGAGTTCGCGAACGGGTGTGCCATCTTGCTTCTCGGGCGGCCGCAGGATCGTAAAATGCACGAGGTCAACAGACGGGTCCGCCTTGAGCAGGTTGCGCCAGGTTCGCTCTCCAGCGTGAGGTTCTCCCGATACCAGAAGCACCCGAAGTCGTTCGCGGACGCCGTTGACCGTTAGCGCTGCGCGGTTGTTTTGCAGCGTGAGTTCGCCCCCGACGCTATCGACTTCGATTTCGACGATCGTCTGCCCGCCATGATCCAGCTTGAAAGGAACCTGCTGCTCCTTGCCGACTTCAAGCGTGTGAGTTTGGGCGGATTTTCCGTCCCGGCGAAGTGTCACGCGCGCAGTTCGCGGTTGCTCGGCGACGCCAGCATCCTCGATACGCAACGTGAGTTGTAGCTCCGAGTTCACCATCCCGTAACTCGGAGCCTCCGCGACGACCAGGTGGCGATCGGATTCGTTGGAGTCACCCGTCAGGAGTACGTGTAAGGGCCGTGTATGGCCAATGCGAGGTGCTCGAGTGGGCTCATCCGGTGCATCATGGACTTGACCGTCAGTAATGAAGACGGCACCTGCAATTCGATTCAGAGGAACGTCTGCGAGGGCAAGGTCGAGAGCGTCGAATAGACGCGTACCCTCTGGCGCGGTGCTCAAGTCATTTGGCTCGGTACCAGTGCCGTCGGCAATCCCCCCCGCTTCGATGACCCTGACATCGACATTTGGTGTTCGCTGCAAACGCTCCTGGATGATTTGCAATGCCTCATCCGTGCGCTGCGTTCTGGTGCCAATTCGCTGACTGGGAGACCTGTCGACCACGACCGCAACAACGTCGTTCAGAAGATCCCGGTTTTCATTGTTAAGCGTGGGGTTTGCCAGCGCTCCAATGGCGATTGTGAGCGCCAACGCGCGCCAGCCCGCTCCCGTTGCGCGTTTCAGCAGAGCATAGGCGGTCAGGATGATGGCGAAGGCGGCAAATGTGCCGATGACCGCCCACGGCAGCAGAGGGGCAAATGCGAGAGACGTCATGGCGGTCGCGGCGTTCATCACTGACCTAGTCGCTCGAGAATGGCGGGCACGTGAACTTGGTCTGCCTTGTAGTTGCCTGTCAGCGTGTACATCACGAGGTTAACGCCGAAGCGAAGTGCCATTTCACGCTGGTGCTCGCCGCCGGGAACCACTGCCGCGATGGGTTGACCGAGATCGTCAATCGCCCAGGCCGCCGCCCAGTCATGATCTCCGATGACATACCCCGATACACCGTCATTGATGCCGCCGGCGTGGCGTTCGACCCAAACCCGACCGCCCGTCCATCGACCCGGGAACTCCTGAATCAGGTAGAAGGCTTTGGTCAGAATATGTTGCTGGGGCACGTACGTGAGCGGCGGAACATCCAGGCGGTTCAGAAGCCGCCGCAGACGCCGCGTCGCAGGACCAGGGTTGCCGGTAAGCCCGGGAGTTGCGCTGATCAACTGCTGTTCCTGGGTGTCGAATACGATGGTGCCTCCGTTCTTGGTGAATGCGTCGACCTTGGCGATCGCATCTTCGGATAACGTTGGCTGCTGTGGCGTTATGGGCCAGTAAATGAGGGGGAAATAGACGAAGGGATCGCTCTCGGGATTGACACCAATGGGATCGGCTCCTTCGAAAGCGGTTCGCCGCGCCAGTATCTGGGTGAGGCCGTACATGCCTGCCCGGCTCATTTCGTCCACTTCTGCGTCGCCGGTGATTATGTATGCGAGGCGTGTGTCCAGGGTGGCAGCCAAGGCGAACTTGTCATCGGCGCCGGCCGTCGGTGAGAAGACCATTGCCGACGCAATCAGTACCGCGATCGTCGCAGCGCTGGCGGCGGTGGGCAGCCAATCCCGACCAATAAGACCGCGTAGCCAGAGGCTAATACACATCTCGATCAGGATGAGGGAGACAGCGAGAGCGAGCAGGATGGGTTTGAGGTCGATTTCCCCGCTTTCAGCAAATTCTCGATAGATCACTCCCTGCGGCAGCTCCTCGATCAGTTCAGGCACGGAGATCTTGGTTCCCAGATTGAGGGCGTGGCGGGCGCTGTGATCTCCGTAATAACCCGGAGGCGTACCCGGAGATGGTGTGGCTTGGTCGAAGGCACCGGCGCTGATGGGTTTCGCGGTGGCCGAGGGGTCTGTCAGGCGGCCAAATCCGTCAAGGACCTGGAGTGGTGGCAGCGAGATGTTCGTTCCCTTGCTCGAAACACCCTCAGCGAGCTCCACAATTCGGCGCAACATTTCAACGAACAGGCCCGAAATCGCCAGGTTGGACCACTCGGTATTGGCCGTTGTGTGGAACAGGACGACCCACCCGCGACCACGTCGCTCGGCCGTCACCAGCGGAGTTCCATCAGTTAGGCGTGCCCAGGTCTTGTCCGTGAGATCGAGTGACGGTTCGGCCAGGACCTGGCGGGCCACGAGTACGTCTTGCGGAATCGACAAACCGAAAAAGGGACTCGATTCATCGAATGCATCCAGGCGCGCGGGTTGCGTCCAGGTCAGGGCGCCGCCCAGGATTCGACCGCCGGACCGGAGTGATACGGGTATAAGTGAATCCGTTTTTTCCGCCATCTTCTGTCCGGCAAATCGGACCAGCACGCCGCCGTTCTCGACCCAATCGCTGATAGCCTTTCCGTCAGGTCCCACAACGAGCCCGATATCGGCGAGAAACATGACGGCAAGATCTCGGCCGAGGAGTTCGGCAACTGTACCGCTGCGGACATTGCTGAATGGATTCAGTGCGCGATCCAGGTAAAAAATACTGGACAGCAGAGGTTGGGAGGCTTCAAGCGTGTCGCCTGAATAGAGGCCCACGGGACGGCGTCGCCAGCGTTCGTCCAGCAATGCCACGGCACCCGCCGATGGCTCATTTTCGATTTCAAGGCGCGTCAACCGGTTTCGGATTTCGATCGGGACATCGAAATCGGCCTGTGCGGCGTGTTCACCCTCTTTGAAGGTCGCCGGAACACGCGCCAGCAGTTGGCCACGGTCCCCGATGCCCCGGATCCAGACACTCCCTGCAGCTTCCGCCTCCGGCCTCAGGACCGTTGCGCTGAGTGCAGCCCGGTTCTCAGCCGGCGGCAGCAAAATTCGGGCTCGTGATGCCGCAGTCTCTCCCAACAGTTCGATCGGTCCAAGACGCTGCAAGCTCTCGGTGAGATCGAAAATCTCTGCCTCCTCTTCGGGGGCCGCCAGTAATCCATCCGTGAACCACAATGTTTGCAGGGGGGATGTCAGACCGAGGTTCAGGATGACTTCGGCAGCCTCGAGTCGATCTACCGGCCAGGGCATGGGTTGGAGTGCTTGGACAAGCTTGCGCGCTTCGCTTGCGGGCAAGACATCACTGGCGCTAAGCGGCCCGCCGTCTTCACTCGGCGCCGTCGTGACGACGACGACTGCGCGCTCGAGGCGTTCCGCCTCATCCAGAACGTCAGATACAGCTGCCACGCGCTTTTGCCAGCCGGGCGCGGCGGCCCAGCCGTCGTCGATGATGAGCAGGAGTGTCCCCCGGTTCAGAAGTTGCGTTCCCGGATTCAGGATTGGGTGCGCCAGGGCCAGGATCACCAAAGTCACGATCAAGAGCCTGAGAAGAAGCAACCACCAGGGGGTACGGGCGGGGGTTTCTTCTCGCGTTTGCAATCCGAGCAGCAGTCTGATTGCAGGGAATTCCACGTAGCGCGGCGCAGGGGGGGTGACCCGTAGTAACCACCAAAGCAACGGCAGCGCGAGCAAGGCCGAGAGAAGCCAGGGCGCGGCGAACACGAGAGAACCCACCGTCAGCATGGCCAGCCTGTCTTCCGGCTACCCAAGTTCACCCGAAAGTGCCTGGTACAGAGCCAGCAGCGCCGTCTGCGGAGGCCGGTCTGTACGGTGACTGGAAAAGGTCCAGCCAATAGATCGCGTGAGATCCACCAGTGCGGTCTGGTGTGCAAAAAAGCGTGCGTCATAATCTGAGCGCAGGTTCTCGACGCGACTGACCGTATAGGCTTCCTCGCCTTCGAGGCCGTGAAATCGGGTGCGTCCAGTGAACGGCAGGTCTTCTTCGGCCGGATCCACCACCTGGAGAAGATGACCCTTCACACCTCGACTCGCGTACAGTTTGAGTGTCTCCTCAAGTTCTTCGATGGGAGAGAGGAAATCGCCAACGAGAACAAGCTGGGCATACCGGGGGAGGCGCTCGCTCGGGGGAATGCTGTTTCTCTGGTTGTCGTTGGTCGCCTCTTGGTCGAGGGCCGCAGCGAAACGGTTGAGCGTTCCCCGCCCCGTGCTGGGCGTGCGGTCGACGCCCAACAAAGCCACGAACTCGCCAGCTCTCAACAAAAGCGCGGTCGTAGCAAGCAAGAGCACGGTCGCGCGTTCCGACTTCTCGCATGGTGCGCCGCCGGAGGCATAGTGCATGGAGGGCGAATCATCGCGCCATAGCCAGATGCTCTGTGCCGCCTCCCATTCGTGTTCCCGCACGAATATCCGCTCGGACTTGGCGGATTGCCGCCAATCAATCTTGATTGCCGGATCGCCGGGTTGGTACTGGCGAAACTGCCAGAACGTTTCTCCGACACCTACGCGGCGCCGGCCATGAACGCCCTGTGCCACTGTCGCTGCCACACGTTCCGCAGACACGAGGAGCGGTGGCAGCGTTGCGGCCAGCTGCTCGGCGCGCTGGCGCGTGGCGGCGGTTTGCATCGTACGACTCCTGTCAGGTCACGCGGGCGACCAGCCGTTCGACGACTTCCGATATCGTCGTACCATCCGCACGCGCAGCAAAGTTCAACGCCATGCGATGCCGTAGTGTGGGGGCTGCCAAAGCAACCACGTCGTCAACGGAAGGCGCGACCCGGCCATCCAAAAGTGCCCGGGCTCTGACGGCCAGCATGAGGGCTTGACTGGCCCGGGGTCCGGGCCCCCATGCCACGTCTCTGCGGACATCTTCCATGTCGGTGATTTCCGGACGTCCCGCGCGGACCAGTTCGAGTATGGCTTCCACGACACTGGTGCCCACAGGGATCCGTCGTACCAGACGTTGGGCCGACATCAGCTCTTCTGCGCTCATCACTTCTTCAGGGTCGGACTCTGACGTGCCTGTTGTCACGATGAGCATCCGGCGCTCGGCTTCGAGGCTGGGATAAGAAACATCGATCTGGATGAGGAAGCGATCGAGCTGAGCCTCTGGCAAAGGATAGGTGCCTTCTTGTTCCAGCGGATTCTGGGTCGCGAGGACATGAAAGGGGGCGGGAAGTTCATGCCGTGTACCCGCCACCGACACATTTTTCTCCTGCATGGCTTGCAACAGAGCAGACTGGGTGCGGGGGCTCGCCCGGTTGATCTCATCCGCCATTAACAGTTGGCAAAAGACAGGACCATTGATGAAGCGAAACAAACGGTTGCCCGACTCGGCCTCTTCAAGGACCTCAGAACCGATGATATCGGCCGGCATCAGGTCCGGCGTGAACTGCACGCGCTTGTCTTCAAGGCCCAGGACGGTGCCGAGTGTCTCGACGAGCCGAGTCTTGGCCAGTCCAGGTACGCCGATCAAAAGCGCGTGCCCGCCAGCCAGCAAGGTGATGAGTGTTTCGTCGACAACCTGCTCTTGACCGAAGATAACCTGTCCGATGCCGAGCCGGACCGCCTTCAGCCGCTCGACCAACGCGTCCAGTTCTTCAGGAAGTGGTGCGCTGGTGTCGCTAGTAGTCTCAACGGGGTTCGATATACTCACGCCATTCTCCACAAAATTGTGGACGCATCCTCGGCATGGCGAAGCGCAAAAATACTCCCGCCCCGGACCCTGCCGTCTTGGCAACGGCGCTGAGCGGGCACGGGACGGGCGGACCATCGAGCAGAGAAAGTGGCCGTCACGTGCCCGTTTTGCGCGGCGATATCGGCATGCAGATCGCCCGCGATGGAACTTGGTTTTATCATGGTTCTCCGATCACCCGCAAACCGCTGGTGAAGCTGTTTTCCACGGTTTTGGTACGCGATTCCGATGATGAATTCTACCTTGTCACCCCGGCCGAGAAGTGCCGAATCTCGGTCGATGACGCTCCCTTCGTTGCAGTATCGCTTGACACTCAAGGTGAGGGCCCGACTCAGTCGTTGACGCTTCACACCAATGTCGGCGATCAAATCACCGTGAATGACGCCCATCCCATCCGCGTCGCCTTCGATCCTGTGACTCGAGAGCCCTCCCCCTACCTGCTCGTCCGGGATCGATTGGAAGCGCTCATCGCTCGTCCCGTATATTACGAGCTCGCTGAAATTGGTTGCGAGGAAGAGATTGATGGCGACCAGTTGTATGGCGTGTGGAGCGAAGGATCATTTTTTCCCCTGGGCCGTCTGGAAGATGAGTTCGTAGACGATGCGTGACTTGCGCGAAAAACTTCTCGACCGATTGCACGACATCACGCTTCCGCCGTCGACAGAACCAACCCGTGGCGACTTCGACCTCAACCCGGAATGGCGTGAGCGCTTGACATCCACTGAACTCACGCCGGCAGCCGTACTTGTCCCTATTATCAGTCGCAATGGCCGTCCGGCGGTCCTATTCACGCAACGCACACCCCATCTCAAGGCGCATGCGGGTCAGGTCAGCTTTCCCGGTGGTCGTCTCGAGCCTAGCGACGATGGCCCGGTAGCCGCGGCACTACGCGAATCTGAAGAGGAAATCGGATTGGCTTCCGATCATGTCGAACTGATCGGACTTCTCGATACTTATCAGACGGGAACCAACTACATCGTCACGCCGGTCGTCGGAATGATTAGTTCGAGTTTCGAACCTAGGCTCGACGCGTTCGAGGTTGCAGAATTGTTCGAGGTGCCACTTGATCACGTTCTGGACCGTGCAAACTTTGTTCGCGAGTCACGGGACGTGGGGGAATTCACGCGAATTTTCTACGCCATTTACTATGAAGAGTGGCGCATTTGGGGCGCCACCGCGGGCATGTTGTTTGATCTCGTGGAAAGGCTGGATCGCTCATGATCTTCAAGGTTCTCAAGTATGCGATCCCTTTGCTGTTGCCGTTTGTGCTCTATTTCCTGTGGACATTCATTGAGCGACGGCGAAAGGCGGCAGGCGGTTGGGAGGCCAGGGACACGCCTTGGATCTGGCTGTCAATGACCGGACTGGTCCTGTTGATTGTCTCGTTATTGGGAACCGGATTGCTGATCGGGTCTGAGCCGGGCGGCACGTATGTTCCTCCCCATGTCGAAGACGGCAAGGTCGTTCCGGGTCGTGTTGAGTGACGTGCCGTTGACACGGCTATAGCGCTAGCGTGGCTTGATAAAGTGCGAAAGACACTCGACTCAGAACCCTGGATGACGTCACATGAAACCGGCGCAATTGTCGCCGCTCTCACGGCCAAGGGCGCGGTAGTGCGGTTCGTCGGTGGGTGCGTACGCGATGCCCTGTTGGAGCGGTCCGTGAAAGATATCGATATTGCGACTCCGGACCCGCCCGAGCGTGTACTCGAACTCCTTCGCGTCGCCGGGATTAAGGCAATACCGACCGGCATTGACCACGGCACCGTTACGGCGGTTATCCCACCAGCCCACTATGAGATCACAACACTTCGTGTCGATGCGGAAACCTATGGCCGGCACGCGCGCGTGGAGTTCTCTTCGGATTGGGAGAGCGACGCGGCACGCCGCGATTTCACGATTAACGCTATCTACTGCGATCCCCAGGGTGAAATCTTCGATCCGACAGGCGGCATCGCCGATCTCGAAAGAGGTATCGTCCGCTTTGTCGGCACTCCTGACACTCGGATCAAGGAGGATTACCTGCGTATTCTGCGCTTCTTCCGATTTACGGCGTTTTATGGAACTCAACCGGCGGATTCCGACGGTCTCGCCGCCTGCCGGGAGAATGCGGAAGCTCTGACCAGCCTCTCTGGTGAACGCGTGGCGGGTGAAATGTTGCGGCTCCTCGAGTCGGATAACTCAGGTGCTGTGCTGAAACTGATGGAGCAGAACGGGATTCTCGATCACCTGTTGCCTGAACTGAAGCGCACTGATCGTTTGTGCGGGATCATTGCGGTGGACGGTCCGGATCCTGATCCGTTGCGGCGGCTTGCCGCCGCGAATTCTGCAGATGAGGACGGCACCCATGCGTTGGCGCAGCGCCTTCGACTCTCGAAAGTCGAGCGTGAGCGTCTCACCGCCATCGTTACCCATGAAGGCGAAGTCGCGGTCGATACCGATGCCCGCGGGCGTCGCCGGCTTCTCTACCGATTGGGCGCGCAAGCCTTCGAAGATCTCGCATTTCTGGAGTGGGCAGCGAATCCATCCGAAGCCCGTTCCTGGCGTCGCCATTTACGGTTCGCAGCGCGATGGAGCCGACCGGCACTGCCCATTGGCGGTGCCGATGTAATGGCGCTCGGCGTGCCGCGTGGCCCTGAAGTCGGTAACACCCTCGAAGCGGTCGAAGCCTGGTGGATCAAGGGAGATTTCAAAGCCGATCGTGAGAAGTGCCTGGTGAAATTGCGGCAACTTGTGGCTATCGGCTAGCCCAATTCAGTCTCCATGTCCTGCAGCGCCTTCTTCAGTCGCAGGAGTTTGGCGTCCCGTCGACGGAACAGTTCTGTGGGGGGCACCTCACCGTATTCGTAAAAACCGGCGCCGGCCATGACGCCGGTTCGACCGTCCTCAATCAATTGGTCGAGTGTTCGACTCCTGCCTGAAGGTTCAGGCGGCTCATAGGTGCGATTGGCCAGTCCGCGTTGCACCATTTCCAGTCCCGTGTAATCCAGCTTCTCGAGTTGGCCAATGGCGGCCAGCCGAAGTGTGAGGCCGTGGCGTATGGAACCGTCGATTTCTTCGGGTGACGCTAGGCCCTCGTCAAGCATGCGGAATATTTCCAGGTTCATGGCCGCCTGGATACGGTTTGCCACGTAGCCTGAAATGAAGGTTTCGAACGCGATGGGGTACTTGCCCATTCCCGCGTACAGTGCGTGCATCATCGTCATCACGTCTCGCGTGGTCTCTGGTCCGGGGGCCAAGTCGACGAGATCCACGATGTAAGGCGGCGTATACCAATGCGTAATCAAACATCGTGCCTGTCGCCCTGCCGACATCAAGGGAAAAACGTCGAGATGCGAGGTGTTGCTCGCGATGATGGCGTCAGGTGGTGCCGATGCGTCGATATTCGCAAAGACCGCGCGCTTGATGTCGCGGTTCTCAGTCACTGCTTCGACCACGAGAGCAGCGTCCTCGATGGCATCAGGGACACTGGCAACCGTTGTGATCTTGCCTTGGGCCGCTGTTGCCTCATCGGCGGCGATTGCGTCTCCTTCGGTCAAGGTCGTGAGAGCCCCCTCGATCAGGGCAGGCGCCCGTTCAAGTGCTTTTTGGTCGTTGTCCTGGAGGCTCACACGGCAACCACCCAATGCATGCACCAGCGCCAGCGCGTGCCCCATGAGGCCTGCGCCGATCACTCCCACATTCATCGTGCCTGATGCCCCATGAGCACTGGTCATGGGGCATTTCGCATCAGGAATCGCGTGATCACCGTGTTGAAGGCTTCGGAGAGTTCCAGATGAGCGTTATGCGCGCAGTTTGGAAGGACGCAGAGCTGTGAATCGGGAATCCCGCGCCATAATTCATAGGAAAGACCCGGATGGGTGGAGCGGTCCGAGTCGCCGCAAATCACTAGCGTCGGCATGCTGACCTCTCCCAGACGGTCCCGGACGTCCCACGGTTCGCTGGCACGGATCATACGGATTGCGCCCTCTTGGCTCGCACCTTCACTTGCTGACTTGGTGAATTCATAAAGCGGGTGCCGGTCTCCATCCACGAACCAGGTCGCAGCGATCCAGGCCGCCATGGTGTCGATAGACTCTGTTTCAATTCGATTGATCGTGGTCTCCCAGCTCTCGAAGCGATCGGGGAGGGCTCCCGAAGGCGTACTGCCATAGAGGACGAGCTTCTCGATGTGTTCCGGGTAATCGAGCGCGGCTTGCAACGCGGTGGCTGAGCCGAGTGAATGACCCAGCAGCGAGAAGCGTTCAACGCCGAGCGCGGTGACGGTATCGACAAGCATTGTCGCGATGTCGGCGATCGTATCCGGCACTGGGATGTGGGCGCTGCCGGCAAATCCTGGGAGATCCGTGGCTATTACGTCGTGTGTCTGGGCAAGGTTGGTGCTGAGTGGGGCGAAATATTCGCCACCACCCACGAACCCGTGTTGCAAGACAACGGTCTTGCCCGAACCAAATCGACGATAATTCAGCATTGGCGTAACCCCATGACATGGCCTGTCTAAGCGAGGAACCGTTCGAGGAACGTGTTCGGCACAGTCTACACGCGGCGTCACTCAAGTTAGAGTCGTTCCCGGCACGGACACTCTGAAACGCCACCGACACTCTCGGACCATCGGGTTCAGCACCATGACCATCGCAGCCAGGACAGTGTCCAGACTCGAGAAGCACGGTGTCAGCGCCGCCTGCACCGCCTTGATGTGCGCGGCGTTGATCTACACACCCGCTGGAGCGCAGGATCGATTGGTGGATTTCGAGCTGGTCCTTGCGGCCGATGTCTCCCGAAGTATGGATTTGCAAGAGCTTGCGCTGCAGCGCCAAGGGTTCGCTGAAGCCATTCGTCACGCCGATGTGCTGTGAGCAATTCGAAACGGCCCGCATGGCCGCATTGCGGTCACCTACATGGAATGGGCAGGCAGCCGATTTCAGCGGTCGACAGTGCAGTGGTCGGAAATCTCAAATGCCACCAGCGCGGAGGCCTTCGCCCTGGCCATTGAAAGTGCAGATTTACGGGTCGAATTGTGGACGTCCATCAGCACTGCGATCATTCCCGGCCTGCTGAGTTTCGACGGCAACGGATTCCGGGGCCTTCGCAAGGTCATAGATATTTCCGGGGATGGGCCAAACAATCAGGGACTCTTCGTCGTCCACGCACGGGACTAGGCTGTGGCGGACGGGATTGTTATCAACGGGTTGCCAATCATCAATGATCGACCCAGCCCCTTTGGCTATCCCTCTCTTCCCGATCTCGATCTATACTACGAGGATGGCGTCATCGGTGGGCCGGGTGCTTTCGTGGTCGTGGCGGACGGATTTCAGGATTTTGCACGTGCCATTCGCAGAAAGATGGTGCTTGAGATCGCAGGGGGATCACATTCGACAGGTCGTCTGCTTTTGCCCGATACACGTCCCAGGCCGCCATGCAATATCGGCGAAATCCAACTTCAGGAATGGGAAGAGAACTTCCTCGAGCGGTTCTAACCGAGTAATCGAGAGCGCCGGAGAGCGCTACAACAATTCAATCTAATTTGCGAATTTGATCAATTTTCCGTCGACCGTGCGCACCAACTCACCGTCGACCAATCGCCGGAATTCGAGAGACATCCCCGTTCCTGAAAGGGTACGCCGATAGACGTGCAGATTGGAGCGGCCTTCGTCATCAACTTCGATGATTTGGGTGGTCATCGTGTTCTCTTCGATGCGCGACCAGGCGTAACGTTCGCCGGCCCCTCGACTGCCGCTGCCTGCCTCCTGCCACACGCCGGGACGATCCGAGGGACCGAAGACGATCTCGGAACCTTTGCGTACGACCTCGGGCTTATTAGGGTCGCCCTTCTGCCGCTGCACCGTCGTCCAGGCAAGGGAAAACCCATTTCCTGCAGGTGTAATGACAACGTCTATGTCGCGCGCGGTCATGCGGAAGTTGATGCTGACTTCGCTTTCTGAAACACCACTGCCTTTCCAATGACCGAAAAACGCGGATGCGGCAGCGTCCTGCCCGAATGCGGCGTCGCTTGGCAAGAGCGTCGCACTGCCGAGAATGCAAACCCCAGCGACGATGAACCGGATCGGCCGCCAGAGGCTTGGCCATTTGCGTAACTTGGCTATGTGGTTGAGAAACCGAACTGACATTGATTTTGCCTTCCACCCTGCAAAGTCGGCCTTAAGCTGGCGCGGCGGGAGTCTAATCAATGATGGTCATCGGAGAAAGGCACACTGTTTTCAAATTGGCGAGGTTTCGACCAGCAGGTGATGGTGGGCTCGAATTTGCGGCGGGCTCAGTGCCCGGGACCGCTCAAGTCGTAATCACTGGTCGCGAGGTGGAGAGATTCTGCCAGGCTGATCAGTCGCTCCAGTTGTTCCCTGTGATCATGGAGGAAGCGACGTTCGGCCAGGTCCCGGCGCGCGCGGTACAGACGGACCACGTCATCCCAAGATTCAACTTTCGGTGCGGCGGCAACTTTGCCGATTTTGTGCAGGAGATTGCGACAATTGATTGGCCACGTGACGGCCAACGCGTCCGTTTGATCGATGCCCGTCGCGATGAGGTCGTTGGCGAAGTGGATGACATCCGTTCCCGTCATGGTGCCAACGTCGTAACGCGCGGCAACCTGGGTCAAGTCTCCGGCATGCGACCACGAAGTCATGGTCGGATCCGTTTGTACTGGCTCAGACAGATCTACGTACGGGTCCTGCGGAATTTCGTTGGCCACATCCGGCTTGGAAACCCGGATGGAGTCCTGGTCAGAAATGCCGCGGAGGACGGTGGCAGTGTAAACCCTCATGGTCTTTCCTCGAATGGCCGCGCAACGGTTTGAAACCAAACAGCATCAATAAAGCAAACGGTGTGCCAGCTGGAAAATTACGATATTTCAATGCCTTGGGTCGCCGTTAACCTTGTTGTGGAAAGTCCTGACCGGCGTTGGATTCCCCTCCGGCAATAGTTGCCTCAAAAATTTGGGCTCGACCCCGTTGAAGAAACTGATCCAGAAGAATTGGGTGCGACAACGTTGGTCAGTCTCAGGGCCATTTCACTACGGGGGGGAGCGACATCAGGATGGCCTCGACATTGCCACCAGTCTTTAAACCGAACTGCGTGCCGCGGTCGTATAGTAGATTGAACTCGACATAGCGGCCCCGTAGAACGAGCTGGTGTTGGCGCTCATCTTCGGTCCAGCTCTTGTTCATGCTGCGGCGAACAATCCGGGGATAGACCTCTAGGAATGCGAGCCCGACATCTCGCGTAAAGGCGAAATCCGACATCCAGTCGCCCGTGTCATGGTAATCGAAGAAGATGCCACCCACACCCCGCGCTTCGCCCCGATGCGCCAGGTAAAAGTACTCGTCACAGGCTTTCTTGAACTTTGGATAGTGGCCTGGATCGTGATAGTCGCATGCCTTTTTCAACTCGGCGTGAAACTCTTGCGTGTCGGTGTCATTGGGCACCATTGGTGTCAGGTCCGCGCCGCCGCCAAACCACGCTTTGGCTGTGATGATGTGCCGGGTGTTCATGTGAACTGCCGGCACATGTGGAGATTGAAGGTGCGCTACCAGCGAAATGCCGGAAGCCCAAAACCGGGGATCGTCTTCAGCACCTGGGATGTTGGCGCGGAACTCCTCTGAAAATTCCCCATGTACCGTTGACACGTTCACACCCACCTTCTCGAACACACGACCGTGCATGATCGACATCACGCCGCCGCCGCCATCATCGCCAGTGTTCTTGCCTTCGCCGCGGGACCACTCCCGCCGTTCAAACCGCCCCGCAGGCTGGTCTTTCAAAGGGCCTTGATACACATCCTCCAGACGTTCGAATTCCTCGCAAATATCGTCTCGGAGCTGCCGGAACCAGTTGGCTGCATGGTTTCGCCGGTCTTCAGTTGGCAGTGTCATGATGACGCCTCATCTCCTTTGTTCCTGCCCGTATCAAGCGGAAATGAACTTGTCTGTCGCAATGCTTCTCCGAGGACTATGGCCGCCGCGACCACCACATTGAGAGAACGGGCCCCTGGTGCCAGAGGAATCCGAATCCTGGCATCGGCCTGGTCATGTATCTCTTTCGGCACGCCTCCCGACTCCCGTCCAACCAGAAGTGTGTCGTCTTCGCGGTAAGCGAAGTCAGCGTAGTGCGTATCACCCGATGTCGTGAGGAGCAACAGGCGGCCGTGAGAGTGTCCGGTAGACTCAGTGTAGGCTTGCCACGATTGGTGCCCTGTGACATCGGTCAAAGTCGCATAGTCCATGACCACCCGCCTTAGCTGCTTATCGGCAGATGGATTCTCAATGGCAAACGGAAAGCCGCAGGGGCCAACGACGTCAGTCGGGATGCCCATGCACGCCGCAAGGCGCAACATGGCGCCCAGGTTCTGCGGAATGTCAGGCTCATAGACCGCAATGCGCATAATTTGGACTGTATCCGATTCGACTCCTGTCGTGCGTCGATTCTGGTCGCTGTCCTGGGAAACCTATTCCGAAGGATTCTCTATCGGTCTTTCTCTACGCCAATACCCGTAGCGGTGGCTCCTGAGTGGTTGCGCATGAGCGTCCTCGCTCTGGACAAGCCCTTGGTTTTTTGAGACAAAGAGCGCGCATTTCAAACGAATTGACAGGTTTGATCATATGTCGACGACAACGTCCGGCGGTGGACATGGTGACGATGCCAGCCGTCGGGATTTTTTGTACATCGCAACGGGTGCATTTGGTGGGATTGGTACAGCGCTGGCTGTCTGGCCGCTGATCGACCAGATGAACCCGTCTTCGGACGTCTTGGCTCTTGCTTCGACGGAGGTCGACCTGACTCCGGTGGAAGAGGGTCAGGCCATCACGGTGGTCTGGCGCAGCAAGCCGGTTTTTATTCGACATCGCACGGCGGCAGAGATCGAGGCGGCGCGCAACGTCAACATTGAGGACCTGCGTCATCCCGAATCGGATGCGGATCGGGTCCAGCAGGACAAGTGGCTTATCATGGTTGGGATCTGCACGCACCTTGGTTGTGTGCCGCTCGGTCAAAAGGCCACCGATCCTCAGGGGGAATTCGGCGGCTGGTTCTGCCCCTGCCATGGTTCGCACTACGATACGTCGGGCCGTATAAGGAAGGGTCCCGCCCCTGAAAATCTTCCGGTCCCTCCGTACGAATTTCTTTCCGACTCCACCATCAAAATCGGCTAGGGAGCCCCACATGAGTTCTCCCGGTTCCGGAAACCGGATCGCGCAGTGGATCGAATATCGACTGCCGATTTTTAGTTGGCTCGATCACTCTGTTGGTTCGGGTTATCCCGCACCCAAGAATCTGAATTATCTGTGGAACATGGGTTCCTTGGCAGGCATCGCGCTTGTGATTCAGATCGTCACGGGCATCGTGCTTGCGATGCACTACGTTCCGCACGGAAGCATGGCGTTCGATTCGGTCGAGCACATCATGCGCAACGTTAACTATGGGTGGTTGATCCGTTACATCCACTCCAACGGGGCGTCGATGTTCTTCCTCGTTGTCTACATCCATATATTCCGCGGGCTGTACTACGGTTCTTACAAATATCCGCGCGAACTGCTCTGGTGGGTCGGTCTCGCCATCATGCTGCTCATGATGGCGACGGCGTTCATGGGATATGTCCTTCCTTGGGGGCAAATGAGCTTCTGGGGAGCGACAGTGATCACCAATTTGTTCTCGGCCATCCCCTTGATCGGTGAACCGATCGTGACTTGGTTGTGGGGAGGTTTTGCCGTTGATAGCCCGACGTTGCAGCGCTTCTTCAGCCTTCACTATCTGTTGCCCTTCGTGATTGCGGGTATCGTCATCGTCCACATTTGGGCGTTGCATACCCACGGCTCGAATAATCCGACAGGAATTGACGTGAAGGGTCCCCAGGACACCATTCCTTTCCATCCGTACTACACGGTGAAGGATTTGTTCGGAATGGGTGTGTTCTTGATCATTTTTGCCTACTGGGTGTTCTACAACCCGAATTACCTCGGGCATCCGGATAACTACATTCCGGCGAACCCACTTCAGACACCGCCACACATTGTGCCGGAATGGTACTTGTTGCCGTTTTACGCGATTCTTCGCGCGATCCCCGACAAGCTCGGGGGCGTAATCGCGATGGGTGCGGCCATAGGCGTTCTGTTCCTCATCCCATGGCTCGACACGTCTCGCGTGCGGTCCGCGACGTTCCGTCCCATTTACAAGCAGTTCTACTGGATCCTGGTGGCAGACGTCTTAATTCTGGGCTGGGTCGGCGCCAACCCGCCGGAAGGCCATTTCATTCTTATCGGTCAGCTGTCGACAACTTACTACTTCCTGCACTTCCTGATCATCATGCCCTTCGTTGGCTGGTTCGAAACGCCTCGTCAATTGCCCGAATCCATCGCTTCGTCGGTTCTCGAGAAAGGCGGCGGTAGTGGAGCCGGGAAGGAGGCAGTACAATGACCGGTTCTAGTCAGATGCCTCCACTGCGCGTAGTCACCGCGGCCCTATTTGCGGGCGCCTTGTTGCTGTCGGCCGCGCCGTCCATGGCTGCTGGGGACAGCAAGGCACCTATGTCACCGGGTTTCTCTTTCGAGGGACCCTTCGGCACCTTTGACAGGGGTGAACTGCAGCGCGGGTTTCAGGTGTATCAGGAAGTCTGCGCGGCATGTCATGCGCTGAAATACCTGGCCTTCCGCAACCTTCCCAGTATTGGTTTCAGTGAAGACCAGGCCAAGGCCATCGCTGCTCAATACGAGGTCACGGACGGGCCGGATGCTGAAGGAGAAATGTTCGAACGTCCAGCGGTCCTCGCGGACCACATGCCCTCGCCGTTCGACAACGACAATGCCGCTCGGGCGGCCAACAACGGCGCGCTCCCGCCCGATCTTTCATTGATCGTCAAAGCCCGGGCCGGTGGGGCGGACTATCTCTATTCTCTGCTCGTAGGTTACGAAGACCCTCCAGCCGATGTCGAAATGGGCAAGGGAATGAGTTTCAACCCCTACTTTGGGGGAAACCAGATCGCCATGCCCGCACCTATACTGGAAGACGGGGTTGAGTACGCCGATGGCAAGGCCGCCAGCGTCGATCAACAGGCGCGGGATGTGACAACCTTCCTCACATGGGTGGCCGAACCCGAGATGGAAACCCGGAAGGGCATGGGCACCAAGGTCATGATCTTCCTGGTCCTGCTGACCGTGCTGCTCTACTTGGTCAAGCGCAAGGTCTGGAGCGACCTCCACTGAGCCTGTTTCACCCTCCTCCGAAACGGAGGAGGGCCTTCAAGGCTGCTGTAACTTTGTCGGGATTGCGGAAAAGGTCGCAGACGACCTGAGACGAGTCCGCGCTTCCTCAGCCCAGATTCTTCTTGAAGAATGCCATGGTCCAGTTCCAGGCCAGGCCGGCTGCCGCCTTGTCGTGACATGGCAACGAGTTGTTGTGGAATCCGTGCCGCGTTCCTGGTTAGGTGTGATTCTCGTAGGTCACTTTATGCGATATGAGTGCTGCTTCGAATTCCGGCCGCATCGTATTCATGCATTTATCGTTCTCACCATCCTAAATCTGCATTGCCGACAATGTTCCCATTCCTCCGTTGCAATGCATCGGCACGGTATCGGAGATTAGGTGCAGGTGAATTTGATATCGGTTCCCATTGACGGTGTTGGTCAGGGCGCTCAGGCCCGTGGATGCGCCCAATATTGAGGATGACTACATATGGAAATGCGTGCGTTGGGTAAGTCCGGGTTGCGGGTGTCTGCACTTGGTTTCGGAGGTGGGCCGCTGGGGTACCTTGATACCGATCAAGCGCAAGCCACCCGCGTTCTTAATTCGTTGCTCGACGGGGGTGTGACCTTGATCGACACAGCTGCCGCCTATCGGGGTTCCGAGGAACTCATTGGCGAGGCTATCTCCCATCGCCGGGATGAATGTGTGCTGGTATCGAAATGCGGTAAGGACACGGATGGTACTGACTGGTCGGCTTCAGGGATCAAGCGCGGCGTCGAACGGGCACTCCAACGCCTGAAGACGGACCATCTGGATGTCATGCTTCTTCACACCTGCGACCTGGAGACACTGAAACAGGGTGAGGCCTTGAACGCGTTGGTAGCAGCGCGAGACGCGGGTAAGTGTCGGTTCATTGGATACTCCGGTGACAACGAAGCTGTTACTTTTGCGGTAGAGCATGAAGCGGTCGATGTCGTCGAGATGTCCGTGAACATTTGCGATCAGGCCAACATCGTGAACGTGTTTCCGAACATCAGACGTCGGAACATCGGAGTGCTTGCCAAGCGCCCGATTGCAAATGCGGCATGGACGGACCCTGCCGTCCGGCGGGGCATATACGTCAACTACGCGATGAACTACTCCGATCGCTTGGCCACGATGGGTATTCAACCCACCGATCTCGGTTTTGCCGAGCCAGCAGAGCTCGCCTGGCCGGAGATCGCACTCCGGTTCACGCTGGCGCACAGTGAGGTCAGTACAGCGATTGTAGGAACCACGGATCCCGCCAAAGTTCAACGGAATCTTGAAATTGCGGCCAAGGGCCCTTTGCCGGAGGATGTTGTGCACCAACTCCGAAACGCGTTCCAGCTTGCCGAGGCTGAGGCAGGGGAAGATTGGCCGTCACTCAATTAGCGGGTCCAGAGATCAGCTTTATCGTTGCTCGATGGAGGTCGGTGTGTAATGTTCCGCGGCTTCCCGACGAAGT
>DEBC01000014.1 GCA_002348365.1 Alphaproteobacteria bacterium UBA2966
CGGTCGACGTGATAGGGCTCGGCCGCCAACGCACCGCAGAAATCGCCGGCAACCTTTCCGATCTGCTCCAGCATCTCCTCGTTGTCCGCCAGCAGGTCCGCAAAGCGTGGTTGCAGGCGCTCCGCTTCTGCGGCCAGGGCCGCGAGATCGACATTGGTTGGCTTGCCTGCCTCGACGACCATTCGACCGCCGATCATGACCGAGTCCACGCCCGTACCGTCTTCGACGTGAACGATCTGGAGCACGGGATCGTTCATGGGCGTCCAGTTGATAGAGGTGAGGTCGAGGAAGACGATGTCCGCTTTGTATCCGGGTTCGAGACGCCCCACGTCATCGAGGCCCAGGCTGCGGGCACTGCCGAGCGTCGCCGCATGGAACGCCTGCGCGGATGTCAGTCCGTCGTCCGCATCGGGTCCCCGCGCTCTGGAGATGAGATCGGTGAGGCGCATGGCCTCGTACATGTTTTGATGGTCCGAAGCTCTGGCACCATCGGTGCCGATTCCCACGTTGAGGCCGACGTCGAGCATGGTACGAACATCGGCAATTCCGTTCCCCAGTCGCATGTTGCTCCCGGGATTGTGGGCGAGGGATGCACCGTGATCGGACAGCCGCCCGATGTCGTCCCGATCGAGCCACACACCGTGCGCCACCGTCACGTTGGCGCCGAGCACGCCGAGGCCGTCGAGATGGGCCGTCAGGGTCTTGCCGAAGCGTTTGACCCCGGCCACGGCCTGGACCTTGGATTCCGCGAGGTGGGTGTGCAATCCCACGCCGGCTTCATTGGCCAGCGCGGCAAGGCCCTTGAACAGTGCGTCGCTGCAGTGATGGGCGATGGCCGGCGAGACGGCGAGCTGGACCAGGTCGTCACCGTCCCGGTCGCCATCGGCGCTCCAGTCGCGGAGCAGATCACCGTAGCGGGCGATGATGGCCTCCGCCGGGGAAGCACCTCGCGACTCGAGGTCGCTTCGAAAATTTCGCGGCAACGCATCCATAAAACCGGGCAGGGCGAGAAAAATCGATGTGTCGGCAGCCATCGGCGCGATCACGGCGCGCATGCCGACGTCGGAATATGCCTGTGCCACGGCCTGAAACGCCTCCAGCGAGGGCATCGGCAATGGCAGGGGCAGGTCGTAACAGGCCGTGCAACCTTTCAGCACCATCTCCGCCGCTGCAATCTTGGTTGAGAGATAACTGCCCTGAAGGCTCAATTCCGCATTGACCCAGGGACTGGTCGTAAGAAAACGCTCGAGAGTCCAGCGGTCGGTCGTCGCCTTATGGGCCGCGTGATAGCCATGCGTATGGGCGTTGATCAGTCCCGGATGCAGCAGTTTGTCAGACGCATCGATCAGGAGCGCGTCATCGGGTGCCGTCAGTCCAGGACTGCCGACATCTTCGATGGAACCGCCCATGATCAGGAGGTCTGCGAAATCGGCGGTGGGCCGGCCACTGTCCAGGACGCGTCCCCCTCTGATGACGATCGATCGCTCATCCGTCATTCGATGATCATCCTCGCCCAACCGTGTTCATTCAAGGGTCAGCACACCATCCGCCCTTGTCGCTTGGTCGCCAATCGGGATGAAACTCCACCGGTTGGCGGGGATTCGCTCAAACCCATTTGCTCTCGGGCAGTTTTCTGGATTATCCATGGCGGACCATTACGAGCGAGGCGCACATGTCGGAGAAACTGCCCGAACAGGCTCAGGTCGTCATCGTCGGCGGCGGCGTCATCGGCTGTAGTGTCGCCTATCACCTCACGCAGGCAGGCTGGACTGACGTTGTCCTGCTCGAACGAAAGTCCCTGACCAGCGGCACGACGTGGCATGCGGCGGGCTTGATCGGCCAGCTCCGCGCCACACTCAATATGACCCGGCTCGCGCAGTACACCACCGAGGTTCTGCTGTCGCTCGAAGAAGAGACCGGTCAGGCCACCGGCTACAAGCAGAACGGCGCTCTGGTGGTCACGGCGGATGACGAGCGCCTCATCGAACTCAAGCGAAGTGCCTCGATGGGCCAGTGTTTCGGACTCGACGTCCAGGTCGTGTCGCCCGAAGAAGCGGGTGAACTCTGGCCGTTGTTGAACACGGACGATCTCGTCGGCGGCGTATTCATCCCCAGTGAAGGCCAGACCAATCCGGTCGACACGACGCTGGCCTATGCCAAAGGCGCGCGTATGCGTGGCGCCCGGATATACGAGAACACCAAGGTAACCGCCATTCATCAGAGCGCCGGAAAGGTCACGGGCGTGGCCACCGAAGATGGCGATGTCCGGGCGGAATTCGTCGTCAATTGTGGTGGGATGTGGGGACGAGAGGTCGGTCGCATGGCAGGCGTAAACATCCCGCTCCACGCTGCTGAGCATTTCTACGTCCTAACCGAGCCCATCGAAGGGTTGAGCACCGATTTGCCTTCAATGCGCGATCAAAATGGCTGTCTTTACGTCAAGGAGGATGCCGGCAAACTGCTCCTCGGTGCCTTCGAGAAGGAGGCCAAACCCTGGGGCATGGACGGGATCCCCGAGGATTTCTCATTCGATCAGCTTCCCGACGACTGGGATCATTTCGAACCCATTCTCGAATTCGCGCTGCACCGCATTCCGGCTCTTGCGGAAACGGGGATCCAAACATTTTTCTGCGGGCCGGAAAGCTTTACACCGGACGATCGCTATCTGTTGGGCGAGGCGCCGGAGCTCAGGAATTTTTACGTCGCCTGCGGGTTCAACTCGATCGGGATCGGGTCCTCGGGGGGTGCCGGCAAGATGCTGTCCGAATGGATCATCAACGGCTATCCCAGCATGGATCTCTGGGAGGTCGATGTTCGCCGCATGCTGCCCTTCCAGGGTAATGCCCGTTATCTGGAGGAGCGGGTCGTCGAAGGCCTTGGGCTGCTCTACGACATGCACTGGCCATTTCGCCAGTATGAAACCGCTCGGGGGATCCGTAAGTCTCCGCTGCACGACAGGCTTGCAAGCCGGGGCGCCTGCTTTGGGGAGGCGGTGGGCTGGGAGCGGCCCAACTGGTACGCACCGGACGGTGTCGAGCCCCGTTACGCGTACTCGTACGGACGACAGAACTGGTTCGAGCACTCGGCCGCGGAGCACCGGGCGGTCCGCGAACGTGTCGGTCTGATCGACCAGAGTAGCTTTGGCAAGATTCTGGTATCGGGTGCCGACGCCGAGGCCGTCCTCAACAACGTATGTGCCAACGACGTCGCAGTGGCCGCGGATCGCGTGGTCTACACGCAATGGCTCAACGAGCGCGGCGGCATCGAGGCGGACCTGACGGTGACGCGGCTGGCCGAGGACAGGTATTTCGTCGTCACGGGTGTGGAGTGTCAGGTGCGCGATGTGAACTGGCTCACCCGGAACATGCCGGCCGACTCGCGGACCGTTGTCACCGACGTGACGTCGGCGTATGCCGTTCTCAGCGTCATGGGACCGCAATCCCGTGATCTGCTTGCGCGCGTGACGAACGCCGATCTCTCCCATGAGGCTTTTCCGTTTGCAACGTCTCGCGAGATCGATCTCGGCTATACCAAGGTGCGTGCGACGCGGATCACCTACGTGGGCGAGCTCGGCTGGGAGCTCTATGTCCCGGTGGAATTTGCCGCAAGCGTCTTCGATGCACTGACGGCGCACGGCGAGGACTTCGGTCTGACCCCGGTCGGGTTTCACGCGGTTAATTCCCTTCGCATGGAGAAGGGATACCGCCACTGGGGTCACGATATCAGCGATGAAGACACGCCGGTCGAGGCAGGGCTGGGATTTGCGGTGGCCCTTGGAAAGAACGCCGGATTCATCGGCCGGGACGCGGTTGTCCGCCAGAAAGAGGGCGGCGTTACCAAGCGACTGGTCACGTTCGTTCTCGAAGATCCCGAGCCGCTCGTCTATCACTACGAGCCGATCCGTCGCGACGGCGACATCATCGGCTACCTCACGTCCGGCATGTTCGGTCACACGGTGGGCGCTGCCATCGGAATGGGCTACGTAAACAATTCTGGGGGCGTCACGAAGGACTGGATCGAGGCGGGCAGCTACGACATCGATATTGCGGGCGAGCGCTTTGCCGCGCGCGCAACGCTCGCGCCACTTTACGACCCCAAACGGGAACGTATCCTGACATAGAGCGTTGGATCGGCCCGAGTTACAAACTTTTACGTAATTCAACGCACTTAAACATTTGTTTGGACTAGCCTTAAGGGTGGCTGGCATGCATGGCGCGGTTGATGTCCCGGAGAACTGTAACTCGCTTCTGAGGGGAAGTGCGTTTGTTGGATCAGCGCGAACAGATCATTCAGCACCTGCGCACCGAGATCGCGGCTCTCGAAGTTCATCTGGATTCACAGAATAACCTGCTTCGATCTTTGAAGGAGCAACTGGAAGGCCACGAATCGCTTGAGGTCGATGAACGTCGCACGCAGGTGTTTCGAAGAGCGGCGCGCGACATTTTGGATGACAAGACTCAAGGCGAGTTCCGGGCGCCGCCCAAATTGGCGATCGAGGACATGGGTGACGCCCGGGTGACGCTGGGCAGCCGGCTCGACCACAAATTCGCGGAGGTTCGTGCCCTCGCAGAAATCACGGAGCAGATCAACTCGGGTATGTTTTTTGACGAGGTGCTCGACCAGGTCTTCGAATGCTTCGAACAGCTGATCCCTTACGACCGGATCGGCGTCGCTTTGATCGAGACCACCAAGGCCGGGCAGGTTCTCGTTCGATCAGGGTGGAACCGTAGCCGGTACGATCGTTCTCACATCGCCAACGATTATGCCGCACCCCTGGCCGGCAGCAGTCTGCAGCGGATCGCTGAAACGAGGGAACCGCGCATTCTCAACGATCTCAACGCCTACCTGCGCGAGAATCCGGATTCGACGTCGACCCAGTTGATCCTGCGTGAGGGCATCCAGTCGAACCTGACCTGTCCGCTGGTCGCCCGCGATCCAGTGATCGGGTTCATCTTTTTCTCCAGCCGTAGTGTCGACACCTATCGGGATCAGCACGTCGAGCTGTTCACCCAGATCGCCGGTGAACTGGCGCTGACGCTGGAAAAGAGCCGGGCGTACGAGGACCTTTACCTGCGAAACGAGTTTATCCGAAAGGTATTTGGAAAATACGTCACCAACGAAGTCGCGGAATCGGTCATGAAGACCGACGGTCCGCTGGAACTCGGTGGTGAGCGCCGTAAGGTGACCATCCTGATGGCTGATGTCCGAGGGTTCACGCCCATGTCGGAGAGACTGCCGCCCGAATCTGTGGTGGATGCCCTCAACGGATGTCTCGGGGCAATGACCCAGGTGATCATGGGATATGGCGGAAGCATCGATAACTTCATTGGCGATGCGATCATGGCGATGTTCGGGGTCCCCATTACCAAGGATGATGATGCGGACAGGGCTGTGGCGTGCGCGATTGAAATGCAGAATGCGATGGTCGAGGTCAATGCGCGGAACGCAGAGCGGCATCTGCCCGAGCTGGCGATCGGGATCGGCCTTAACACTGGTGAAGTCGTCGCCGGGAACATCGGGTCCGAACAGCGGATGAAGCACAGTGTGATCGGCAGCCTCGTTAATCTGGCTGCCCGGATTGAATCCTTTGCCAGCGGAGGACAGGTTCTATCCTCCGATTCAACATTTGAAGAGGTTCAGAACGACGTGCAAACCGATGGTCGCCTGAACGTCAAGCTGAAAGGTATCGAGGGCACCGTCCCGATCCATGAAATCGTGGGCCTCAACGGTGATTTCAACGTCCTCAATAACCATTGGCAAAAATCACGGGGACCTGATTCTGTTTCTTCGTTGCCGGTTTGATCACCACGGGCTGGCGCCTCGCGGAAGTTGAATCAGGTCTCAGGATCCTGCCGGAACGCGAATACAGGGCTGCTCCAGGCCTGAAAGCCGTCTTCCGTATAGACCGAAATCCAGAGCGGATTGTCACCATTTGGTGATAGGGGAACGGCGACTTCACCGCTTAATTCCCGATCCTGCAGTTCGGCCGGAAGTCGAAACAACTTGATCTGCCGCTTCAATCCGCCGGCTTCCATGACCTGATCCTCGAGACCGATCTCATTGAGTGGAAGCGTCAGGGTGCCGTGGTTGGTTGCGACCTCTATCGAAGCCTCAGGAGTCTCGTCCAGCCACAGGTCAACGCCTCCATAGTTGCCAGTGGTGATGGCATCGAAGACCACCCTGTCGGTACCTTCCGTCTTCAACAGTCGTTCATGGTTCCAGGTATTGATCTTTTCCATACGTTGGATTTTGGCTCCCTCGAGCCGAATTTCTCCCCGCCAGTTTGTGTCGCGGCCCCGGCCTCGATACTCCGCACCGCTCCACAAGATCCGAATTCGGTTGCCCAGATTAGTCCCGTCGAAGGATCGTCGCGTTGTCACAACTTCGGCTCCGTTCCGGATTTCGATCCGTTCGATGGGGGTTTGAGCAATGACCTCGAACGTAAGACTGACGCTGTCGTCGTCGGTTTGGACGATATCCCCCATCATCACCTGATCAACACGTGTCATGGACGTATCCGGGAAGGCGCGGGGATCGTCAGCGTAGAGATTGCCTCCGCCCGCCATGTGGACGCCGACGTCGATGTGGAGGCGGGTTCCCGTGGTACCGTAGTGATGACGCCGTCTCAGGCAGTCGAATATGGCATCTCGGGTCAGCTCGTTTGTCAGGAAACAGGTCAGACCTCCGTAAGCACCGAAGTTTGAGGCTCCCGGATAACTGGCGCCGGGACGTCCCTTGTGGCCGTCACTGTTGCACACGACACCGCATCGGTGCCCAAGGGTAAATCCGTCGGTCAGGAGCCATTCAAACGTGCCCCAGGCGGAATGGATCTCCATCGCGGTCTCGAGCCTCGGGTCGTGCGCATAGGCGGTATCGGCGTACCGACCACCGACGTGGGCGTAGACAACGCAGTTTTCGTCGGCGAGGGCCTCGAAAAGAAGGCTGGCGTTCGGTGCATCGGTGTCGAGATCCGAGCGATCGGTCAGCAAGGCGTGGGAAGATCGACGTATCTGCCGCCCTTCTGTCCGGAAAAAGACGTTTCGATCGCCGCCAACTGCAGTATTGCCTGACCATTCATATCCTGGAAACGTCACGAAATGGCCGTCCTGGTGATACTCCGCGGTCAATTCGTTCAAATAGGCCCAGAAGGCATTGTTGACCTGAAAGTCATTTGCTTGATGGCTGGTGACGTCGAGGAAGGCCTTGTTGCGCGCGAAGTCGAAGTACTGGCGTGAGGTCGTCACACCGATCGACTCACCACTCTGACCATGCAGGTCACCCCAGTACCCGGAGAGATCTCCCTCGCGGATGAGCATCGGATGCGATTCGGCTGTCATTTGACCCGCCTCGTCCTTGACCCTGATTCTGAGCAGCCCGGGCTCGGCCACCGTCAAGCCGTCGAAGGATACGGACTTTCTGCCTCTTTCGAAGAGATATTCCCGGGGCAGGCCATCGACGGGAAGCGATGACTCGAAACTGAACCTTCCCTCTGCCAGGTCTGTCGGGTTGCCCCAGGCATCTTCCGCCTTGAGACCGAAGCGAAAGCGTTCGCCAGGCCGCCGCAGACTCGATAGCACGGCGCGCCAGATCACCGGGGGTCCCGGGACAATAGCGAGCGCAGGTGTGTTGGGGACGGGCACAAAATGACCCACCGCACAGACATCTGCCAGGGTCTTGAACTCAAATCCGGCATCGACGAATGTCTGCATGGTCATGCCCGGGGAGCCGCCCGAGGTGTCGCCAAAGACAATTCTGATGTTGTCGCCCTCACGCAGATATCCGCCCGTGACCCGAACGGTCAGGGCCTTCCACCGGGGTCGTGGGGCCACGCCGTGGCGACTATATTCGATGATGAGGGGCACGCCAGAGCTGGTATTTGCCGTGACATAGTTGGGTGCCGCGGGGTCGGTGGTCTGCAGACCACCCCAATCGCCGAGCGAGTGAAAAGCAATTCGGATAGCGCCCGTGTCATCGAGTCCGTATCGGCCAACCGTGTACGTCAGGTGGAAAGTCTGGGAACTGCGCACCTGAACAGGTTCATTCGGTTCCAGCGTGACGTGACCGTACAGCACGGGGTCTTCTCCCGGGTGGGCCGCCGGCCACACTTCACCTTTCAAGACCTCGGGAATGGTCCCGTCGACCGATTCTGTCATGTGTTCTTGTCCGTATGGATGGGGACCTGCCTTTCAGGGAAGATCTGGTTATGCCGGGATCGATTCAGTGAATTCAGAGTAGGGGCTGGTATGGCTTACTGACAACATGCCCCGGGCTTCAGGGTTTGGCAGAGATGCCGACCAAGGCAATGCCTCCCCTAGCGGAACGGATGAGCAGGGGTGATCAAGGAACCGTACAAAAGGCTTGCGCCAACGAAGACGATCGCCAGACCTCCCAGCAGCGCAAACGATGCCGCAAAGGTACCGGTGGCATATCCGCCCGATCCGACCAGGCGCATCAATGGCATGCGTATGCCTTGTGCCCCGAGAGCGAGAGCTGACACCGTGATGGCCGTGCCCGCGGACATGGCAAGAACTGCGGCAATACCGCTCCATATCAGACCGACAGCGAATGAAAGCACGAGAACGACGATCGCTCCCGAACACGGACGGAGACCAACTGCAATTGCCACCATGGCCGCACGGCCCCAGGTCGATGCCTGTTCAACCTGTTGCGGCGTGACAAAGTGATGATGGCAATCGTGGTCGTGTGCATCTGCCTCAGCAGGCTCGATGGTGTTCGAGGATGTATTGTGGCGGTCGTTGGCGGTTCCGATCGACCGATACAGGGCACGGCCCCCTCTGAACACGAAATAGAGACCGATGGCGGAGATCGCAGCGAAGCTGACGGGTTCCATGACATCGTCAACCGAGAGTGCGGCGCGGCGCAGGCTTCCCTGCAACAGCAGGCTTAAACCACCAACGATCGTCAAGGCTGTCAGTCCTTGGACGAATGCGGACGCCGAAGCCAGGGCCGCGGTTCGCTTCGCGCTGGTTTCGTGGGTCAAGGCATATGTCGTAATGACAGCTTTGCCGTGACCCGGCCCGACCGCATGAAAGATTCCGTAGGCGAACCCGATACCGATCAAGGTGAAGAAGGCTTCTTCGTTTGCGGATTGTCTCAAACTTCGCACCGCCGCCGCGAGGCTTCGTGTGTAGTCACGCTGTTCCTCGTAAATCCAGACGATCAAGTGATCGTAAAACGGGCTCGATTGGAAGGCGATCAGTATCAGGATCAGACCGGACATGATGATCACCGCGAGTGCCGCGGCAACCAGCGGGCGATTGGCCGTCAATCGCACAGGATTTCCACTGTCTCGGCGAACAATAGGCCCAACGTGTCGGGTGCTTTTTCGTTCTGATCCAGTGCGGCTGCCATCGCGATAGTTGCGCCGGTTGGAGTGGCTGGAACGATACTCGCGAAGCAACCACTGGGTTTCTCACCTCTCAGCGTCACCACGTCCCCCTCCAGGTGAAGGATCTCGATGTAGTACGTGGGGTCATACACGGCATAACTGACAGTTTGCCGATGGGGATCAACTGGTTCCGGCAGAGCAATCTCAAATCTCAGCCACAGCCGGTCATCGCGAATTTCGGTCTCAAAGTGGCCTGTGAACTCAACCTTTTGACGTTGGTCATCTACCTGGACATCTACGAAGTAACCGTATTCCTTCAGGTTGCTCAGGTTTTCCTTTGCGAGCGAAGCCAGGGCATCGTCCAACGGCTCTCCCACTCGGTTGATGTCTTCGACAACAAACGCGGTATAGAAATCGTCGAACAGCCAGTCCACGACTATTGAACGGATTCTTGATTGGCGATCGAACGTGACCGAAGAGCTCATGTCGATCCAGGCATGAGGATGCGCACGGCTTTCCATTGAGAGGGGGCCCACCGCGCAAAATAAGACCGCCGTACATATTGCCAGGTATCGCCGCATGATTCCGCGAGCCAGCCAATTCGTCTGAGTGCCGCGGAGTTTACTGCGTCCTAGTGTCGATTTTCATGGAAATTTTCATTTGCCCGCAAACTCACGGCTTCACATTCGATGTGACGAGAGAAACATCA
>DEBC01000107.1:0-76025 GCA_002348365.1 Alphaproteobacteria bacterium UBA2966
ATGTCCAGCCCTCCGTTAGTTTAATAATAAAGTATATCGTTTAATGTTAAATCATTTTAAGAGAGGCGAGTGAGCTTTGCGTGAATAAATCACACACAGGTGCCTTAGGTAGGGTTCCGTTGGTTGGTCTGCCCCGCAACACGATCGTTCGCGGGGCAAATTCAACAAATCGATATGCGAGATGGAGCGTTCGAGGGTTCAGAACTTACCGTTGTCGTTCTTGCATTGGCTTCGCGGCGGAATGGCCTCTATCGTATCCCAGTGTTCGACAATCTTGCCCTGGGAGACACGGAACAGATCGCAGAAAGCAGAGTGGGTCTGATCGCGACTGCCTTCACTGACGCACAGGAAAAAAGCACCCTTCGGCCAACACCCTGTGAAGTCGATCATACCGGATCAGAAGGTCCGAATCGGATCGAGCCTCCAGTACTTCCTACATGGGAGCGAGGCCATCCGCCATTTCGGGGTTGTGCTGGATGAACCCGTCGGCCATGAGATAGTGCGCCATCTTTTCAAGCTGTCGTCCAATCAGGACCTCTTCGACGAGCGAGCGGGCAAGCCCCGGTTGGATTCTCTAAGGTCGGGGTCCGTCAACTCCGTCGGACCGTCGACCATGCTATGGCCGGAAGGGTTGGGGCCGCGTCGCGGCTGGATATTGTCCCAATGTTCGACAGCATGCTCCCCCTCAAACCGGAAAACTTCGAACCCGATCCTGCGCGTCGCGAAGTCATACTCTGTATGAGAGAAAACGAAATCGCCATCCGCAAAAGCACGGACGATATTGACGCGTGGATTGGTTTTTGACAGGCGGCTGAACAGAGCGGCCAGACCCTCGCTGCCCTCTCGTGTCTGGGGATTGTGCTGAATGTATTTGCGCTCATCGACAACCGCCACGGACGCCGGGTCACCGGTTTCGATCCCCTTCAGCAAGGCACGTATTCTGTCTTTTCTGATGGCGCCGATGTCCACATCCAAGTCCTTACGCGGGCTCAACGAGAACGTTGTTGGAATGCAGTCAGAACACCGCGGTGGCCGCTATTCGTCTCCCGCCGGCGCGTGCTTGCCGGGAACCCAACCACTCTCCGCCAGCGTGGAGAGGCCAAATTCCAGTGGCCGTGGCTCCAGATCCGTTGCCATCGTGTCGTTCCATCGGTTCAGCCAGCCGAACAGGCAAACCGCAGCGACCAGTTCCACGATCTGATCATCGTCGAAGTGCTTGTGCAGGTTCTCCATATCCTCGTCAGAGACAGCATTAGGAGACACCCCCGCGCCCTGGGCCATGCGGAGCACGGCCCGTTCAGAATCCGAGAACAGATCGCTGGACTCGTAACTCCAGATGGCTGCAATTTTTTCGGATGACACACCGTCGACAGCCGTGGCCGATTCTGCCGTGTGCGCGGAACAGTACTGGCAGCCTGAGGAACGGCTCGCCATATAGGCCGCCATCCGCTTCAGTGGCAAAGGCACCTTACCGGGAACACCGATGACTTCACGCGCCAAGCGAGAAAACGCCCGAAGGATTCCGGGCGATCGACCCATTGTGAAGAAGCTGTTCGGAACGAAACCCAGCGCCTGCTCGGCGCGGCTGAAGATGTCCTCCAGCTCAGGCACATCCTCTCTTTTGATGGGGGTTACGCGGGCCATGTTTGTTCTCCCTTAAGCAAAGACCGGGCGCGTCGGAACTCGACCGATACGGTCATTCGCCCGCCAGCCTCATCAGGGCCTGACGGTCTATCTTGTTGTCGCTGATCCGGGGCAGCGCATCGATCTCGATAAAGCGGACCGGGATCTTGTATTCCGGAAAACCGGCTTCCCGCAATCGGTCGCTCAAGCTCTGGTCCTCCATCACCGAACCTTCCCGCATTTGAATGAAGGCGACCGGCACCTCACCGTAGGCCCGATCCGGGCCCGCAACGACGGCGCACTCCACCACCTCTGGATCAGCGGACAGAGCCAATTCCACCTCGACAGGGAGGATCTTCAAACCGCTGCGGTTGATGACAAACTTGAGGCGTCCCATGAGCGTCAGTCGCCCACTGTCGTCAATCACACCGATATCGCCGGTCGAATACCAGCCATCCTTCCAAACCTTCGCCGTTTCAGCCGGATCCATCCAATAGCCTGAGGAACCATATGGGCCCCGTGCCTTCAGCTCTCCGCTAGTTCCGGGTGGCAGTTCGTTGCCGTGCTCATCTTCAATGCGAAGCTGCCCGGTGCGCAGGGGCCGACCGACAGAGCCGTCGAGGCGCACCGAGGCATCTTCCCGCACATCGGCATGGCCGAACCCCGTGCACTCCATGCTTCCTGACGCGACCACGACACGGCACCCCGTCCGCTCCTCAAAATCCCGGGCCATTCCCATATCGGGGGCACCAGTACCGATCCGAATAAAGCGCAGGTGACTCAGATCTCGGCTCTCCAGCGACTCCTCGACAAGCCGAGCCAGGATCACCGGGACGGTCGTGGCCGCGGTCAGCTTCAGCTTTTCCGCGCAGTCAAGGAGATCCGGTCCTCGATAGGATGGCGGAAAGGTGCAGGCACATGGGACCGATGCCGAGATCATCCACACGACCAGTCCCGCCGCCCCCGTCATCGGTGCAAATATCCCGATGTCATCAGCATCCGTGACATCCATGCGTTCGGCCAGGACAGCACCCATCAAGACCTGCGCCGCCTCCGGCCACTCGCAAAGCTTGGCCAATCCACTGGTGCCGCTGGACATGGTGAGCAACGAGATCTCGTCGAACCTGAACTCGCGTTCAGATATCTGCACGGACGGATCCGAACCTGCGGGCCCATCCAACATGGCCGACCAATCGACCCACGTATCCCCACCACCATCGTCCAGGTCGACGCATTGTTGGATAGAGTCATCTTTCAGGGTCGCTTCGAGCCAGGCCCTGTCTTCCGTCTCCATGCGCGCCGGAGACATGACCACGAGGGCGGGGTCGATTCGCTCCCGCACGTATTCGAGCTCCCGCCGCCGCCATTGCATGGGCGCAAACGCCCCGATGATCCCGGCCTTCTTGAGTGCGATGCGAAGAACCACTTCCCGACTCGAGGACGGCATCTGGACGAGAGCCCTTGAATCCCTCTCAAGGCCCATAGACACCAAGGAGGCCGCGAGTCGGTCCGTAATCGCATCGAGTTCCGACCAACTATAGGTGTCGGCGGCATCGCGACAGGCGAGCGCTGTCGGTCGTTCTCGAGCATGTCGTCGGTAGCAATCGAGCGTTGTCTCTTCCGACCATACGCCGGCCGCAAGATTGGCTTGGATGTCCTCGGGAGAAAGAAGGCTCGGTTGCATAAGCGGATTTCCTGCACCAGCTCTCAGGTTGGCCCAACCACGCTATGGGCGTTGATAAAACGGTCAGATGTCTGCTGTTGGCTGATCGCGGACGCTGTCGGGACCGCCGCACAATGTCCGCCATTGTTCCGCCAGCAGTCAAATCAGACCTCTCCCATAGATATCAGGAAGTAGGAGTGGTGGAGCCGAGGGGAATCGAACCCCTGACCTCGACATTGCGAACGTCGCGCTCTCCCAACTGAGCTACGGCCCCACACTGGATCCCGCCACGTGAAACCTGCGGGAATCGCGGCGATAATGGGTTTGCTCGGAATGGGTGTCAAGATAGCCTGCGGATGGCTTGGTTCCGCGCCCCGTGGTGCTATAGTTTAGGTCAAATACCGAGGCGCAAAGGCCCGGAGCCAGTAAATGTATTCGCTTCTTCAACTCATCAGCACCGTCATCACGCTCTACATATGGGCGCTCATCATCTCAGCAGTCCTGAGCTGGCTCGTCGCGTTCAACGTGATCAACACGCAGAACAAGTTCGTCTACATGGTGGGCGACTTCCTCTACCGAATCACCGAACCGGCGTTGCGCCCAATCCGCAGGTTCATTCCACTGCTCGGTGGGATCGATATCTCACCGGTGGTACTGATCCTCGCCCTGATCTTCGTGCGCAACCTGATGTTCGAAATCTTCATCGGCCAGGGCGGCTTCTAAGAAACCGCTGGCACCGGCAAGAGACATCTTCACGAAATCTCCGGACGGTCTTCTCGTCGCCGTCTCTCTGGTTCACCGAGAACCGTCCCGCCTGTTGAGCACACTCCAGGGATGGGTTAAGCAGCACGTAGAAGGAGACTGAAATGGCAAACTCTGGGACGGCCAAGATCATCGACGGCAAAGCTTTTGCCGCGGGACTCCGTGAGAAGGTTGCGAAACAGGTCGCGAAACTGAAGGCCGACCACAACGTAACGCCCGGTCTCGCAGTGGTGCTCGTGGGCGAGAATCCGGCGAGTCAGGTCTATACGCGCAACAAATCGAAGCAAACCGTCGAATCCGGCATGGAGTCCTTCAAATTCGACATGCCCGCAGACACCAGCCAGGAGACCTTGCTGGGGAAGGTCGCAGAACTCAATGCCGACGCCAGGGTCAACGGCATTCTGGTCCAGCTGCCGCTGCCCGATCAGATCGAAGAGCACGCCGTCGTCAACGCCATCGATCCGGCCAAGGACGTCGACGGCTTCCATGTCATCAACACAGGTTTGCTGGCAACCGGCCAGGATGCGCTCGTGCCGTGCACGCCACTGGGCTGCCTGATGATGCTCAAGGATGAACTGGGTGACCTGCAAGGGCAGAAGGCGCTCGTGCTGGGCCGCTCCAACATCGTGGGCAAGCCCATGGCAATGCTGCTCATCAAGGAGAGCTGCACCGTCACAGTGGCCCATTCGCGCACCCGGGACCTGCCGGCGGAAGCGCGGGAAGCCGATATCCTCGTGGCCGCCGTGGGGCGCCCGCAGATGGTCAAAGGCGACTGGATCAAGCCCGGCGCGACAGTCATCGATGTCGGGATCAACCGGGTCCCGGCCGAGGAAGAGGGCAAAACCCGCCTGGTCGGCGATGTCGATTTCGACGAAGCCGTGAACGTGGCGGGTGCCATCACGCCGGTGCCCGGCGGGGTCGGACCGATGACCATTGCCTGTCTGCTGCACAACACGGTAACGGCATGCTGCCGCCAGAACGGGATCGACGTTCCCGAAGCCTAGGGTGTTTTCCGGTCACACGGGGACAGTACTGATTCTCAAGCGATGTGGTGATCCACCAGAAAGGCACTGAAGCGATGACGCAGGAATCGATCGGGTTCATCGGCTTGGGCAACATCGGCATGCCCATGGCCGACCATATCGCGGGAGCGGGCTTCGATATCATGGTCCACGATATCGCGGACACAACGTCGAACTCATTCTACGCGGAAAGAGCTCCCCAAGATGCCGGCGGCGGCGGATCCGCCGCCGAAGTTGCCCAACAATCGAGCGCCATTTTCCTCAGCCTACCGACCCCCGGTGCCGTTACCGCCGTAGCCGATGAAATCGCCGAAAGTGGTGCCGGCACGGACCGGATTGTGGTCAACACGTCGACTGTCGATCCGGAGACCGTCGTCGCAGCCCACGAGCGACTCGCGGCACAGGGGATCCGTTACGTCGATGCGCCCATTTCCGGCGGTGTCATGCGCGCGCGAGGGCACACTGACCGTCATCTACTCCGGCGACGACGCGTCGTTCATCCGCCTGGAACCGGCATTCAAGGCCATTTCGGAACACATCTTTCGAGTGAGCGATGTGCCCGGTCATGCACAGCGCTTGAAACTGCTCAACAATTACATCGCCGGCTGCACGATGGTCGCCAACAGTGAAGCACTGGCCTACGGCGCCGCGAGCGGCCTCGACATGAAAACCATGCTTGACGTGATCAACGTCTCGTCCGGGCAGAATTTCATGTTCACGAACTGGTTTTCCAGATGCCTGCTGTCAGAGGAGTACGAAAGCTGGTCGGCGGCCGAGATCATCGCCAAGGATGTCTCCCTGTTCGTCAAGTCCGCCGCCACTGAAGGCCGCAGTCACCATGTCGCACAGGCAACACATGAAGTCCTGGGCGCCTTTTCCGCCGAGGACCCGAAACGTGATCAGATGTATCTTTACGAATACGTCCGCGATGGAAAGTTTTCGGCGACGGACTGAGTTCGCCGCAAGAGCAGGTGCCCAGGATGTGTGGCCGCTATACCCAGTATGCGACGTGGGATGAACTCGTTGCCTATTTCGACATGATCCCGACGCAGGCTCCAAACCTGAAGGCCCGATACAATGTCGCACCGACCCAGGACGCACCGGTGGTTCGTCTGGGTACGTCCGGGCGCAAATTGTCATCGATACGCTGGAGCCTGGTTCCTTCTTGGTCCAAGGAACCACGGTCCAAGTACAATTTGATCAATGCCCGACTCGAGTCAGCGTCGGAGAAACCATCCTTCCGAAGCGCGTTCAAATCACGCCGTTGTCTCGTCCCTGCAGACGGCTGGTACGAATGGAAGACCGAGGAAGACGGGAAGCAGCCGTATTACATCCAGCCGGAAGAGGAAAGGCTGTTCGCCTTTGCCGGCATCTGGGAGCGCTGGGATGGTGCTGAGGGTGCCTTCGATTCCTTCGCTATCCTGACGACCGAAGCTTTGGAGCCGCTGCAGTTGATACACCATCGCATGCCGGTCGTGATCACAGATCGTGACCGGTTTGGGGCCTGGATCGACCCCGAAACACCTCAGGGCGATCTCCACGGTCTCCTGGACATGTCCGACATCACGTTCAAGCATGTCGCCGTGAACCGTGCCGTCAATAATGCGCGGCACGATGCGCCCGACTGCATCGAGCCTCTGGCCGCCTGACAGTCGAGGAGCGGCCAGCCGATTGGCGCTATCCGCGCTTGTTGAGAAGGCGAAGGCGGAGCGCGTTGAGCTTGATGAAACCCTCCGCATCGCGCATGTCATAAACCTCGTCGTCCTCGAAGGTGACATGATCGAGCGAATACAGCGATTCGGCTGACTCTCGCCCCACCACTGTCGCGTTGCCTTTGTAGAGCTTCACGCGCACTGTGCCGGACACGTGCTCCTGGCTCTTGTCAATGGCGGCCTGCAGCATCTCGCGCTCGGGCGAGAACCAGAATCCATTGTAAATGAGCTCGGCATAGCGCGGCATGAGTTCATCCTTGAGGTGGGCGGCACCACGGTCGAGCGTAATGCTTTCCATGCCTCGATGCGCTGCCAGCAGGATGGTGCCGCCGGGCGTTTCGTAGATCCCGCGATTCTTCATGCCGACAAAACGGTTCTCCACGAGATCGAGACGGCCGATGCCGTTGGCGCCACCGAGCTCGTTCAGCCTGGTGAGCAGGCCCGCCGGCGACAGCCGCTCGCCGTCGATGGCGACAGCATCGCCGCGTTCGAATTCAACCGAGATAATCGTAGGCTGATCCGGTGCGTCCTCAGGCGACACGGTGATCGTGTGGACGTATTCCTCGGCCTCAATGGCCGGGTCCTCCAATGCTTTTCCTTCGGAACTGATATGGAGCAGGTTGGCGTCTTGTGAAAACGGTGCCTCGCCCCGGCGATCGCGTGGGATCGGTATCTGATTCCGTTCCGCATAGTCGATCAGGACGGTACGTGACGTCAGATCCCATTCGCGCCACGGTGAGATGACCCGAATGTCCGGCTCCAGCGCGTAATAGGACAGCTCGAACCGCACCTGGTCATTGCCCTTGCCCGTTGCACCGTGTGCCACCGCATCCGCCCCTGTTTCGCGCGCGATCTCGATCTGCCGCTTGGCGATCAAAGGCCGGGCGATCGACGTGCCCAGAAGGTACAGCCCTTCGTAAAGTGCGTTGGCCCTGAACATGGGAAAGACGAAATCGCGTACGAATTCCTCACGAAGATCTTCGATGAATATCTCCTTCACTCCGAGCATCTCAGCCTTGGCCCGCGCCTCCTCGAGTTCATCACCCTGGCCAATGTCGGCTGTGAAGGTGACGACCTCACATTCGTAGGTCTCTTGCAGCCATTTGAGGATTACGGAGGTATCGAGCCCGCCCGAATAGGCGAGGACGACTTTTTTGACGTCAGAGGTCATGGAATTCTCCCGCGCTGGCCGGGGGACTTACGCCCTGGAGCCGGATTTGTCTAGACAGAAGAGGAATTCCTCCACTTGAATAGTCGATCAGGAGAACAGTTGGCGCAAAATTCCCAGCGCCGCGACGCCGATCACGAGATTGGTCAGTCCGGTGCCACCGGCCCGGGCCGGCACAACATCCTGCTCGCCAATCAATCCGATCACATGAACGATTCGAGCGACAACCAGAGTAAGCCCAAGACCGTGCAGGAACACCGGTTCCACACCCGTGAGTTCGAGAACCAGGAGAAGGACGAGCGCCAGAGGGACATACTCGGCAAAATTGCCGTGAATTCGGATGAGGCGCCGCAGTCGGGGCTCATCGCCGTCACCGTACCCGACTTTGTACTTGCCGCGGCCCAAGGCGACGCTCACGCTCAACACCGTCATCGCCAGTCCGAATATCGCGGCATAGAGCGCTGAGATGGCGATCATCGAGACCCTACTCCGGTCGTAAGCGAGTCAAGTAGCAGCAGCGGCCTCCTTGCGGTCACGGTCGCGGCGCGACTGCTTTTCGCTCGCGGACTTCAGCTGACCGCACGCCGCCATGATGTCGCGCCCGCGCGGTGCACGCACGGGCGAGGCATAACCCGCCCTGTTCACGAAGTCGCCGAAGCGATCGATCGCTTCGGCATCAGAGCATTCATACGGAGAGCCCGGCCACGGATTGAATGGGATGAGATTGATCTTGGCCGGGATGCCGGAAATCAGATTCACGAGTGACTTGGCGTCTTCCAGAGAATCATTGACTCCCTTCAGCATGACGTATTCGAAGGTAATCCGTCGTGCGTTGGTCGCGCCAGGATACATACGGCAGGCCTCGAGCAGTTCGGCGATAGGATATTTTCGATTGAGCGGTACCAGAACATCTCGCACAGCGTCGCTGACGGCATGAAGCGAGATGGCCAGATTGACGCCCAGTTCCTGCCCGACCCGGGCCATCATGGGGACCACGCCCGCCGTGGAAAGGGTAATACGGCGACGTGATATCGAAATGCCTTCAGGATCCATGATGATGTTCAGCGCCGAAGCGGCATTGTCGAAGTTGTAGAGCGGCTCGCCCATTCCCATGAGAACGATGTTGGAGATCTGACGATCCTGACTCGGGCTGGGCCACTCTCCCAGCGAATCGCGGGCGATCATGACCTGAGAGATGATCTCCGCCGGATCGAGATTCCGCACGAGGCGCTGCGTCCCGGTATGGCAGAATCGGCAGTTGAGGGTACAGCCCACCTGCGAAGAGATGCACAGCGTGCCACGATCTTCCTCTGGGATGTAGACGGTCTCGACCTCATTTCCGTCGGCGAAACGCACCAACCATTTTCGCGTACCGTCAGACGAGATCTGTTCGCTCACCACATCACCGTGCGAGAGGACGAAGCGATCCGCCAGGGTGGCGCGAACCTGTTTCGAGACATTTGTCATCTCGGCGAATTCGGTGGCGCCCCGATGATAGATCCAGTGCCAGAGCTGGGATGTGCGCATGCGCAGCTCGCGCTCGGGAATACCGGCCGACACAAGAGCCTCGTGTAATTGGCCCCGGTCAAGGCCCACGAGGTTGTCACGCCCCACTTTGGCGGTGTGGGTCGGCGATATATCGAGAGCCGCACGCATATCGTTAGTTTGAACCGTGTCCTGCCGCCCGGCAATCCTGATGCCGTCGACCGATGTCCAAAGGGTCTATTTGACGCCGCAGGCCTTCGAGATGGCCTTGTGGGCTGCCGTGAAACCAGACAGGGAGTAGCGATCTCGCGTATTCGTACCCCGCTTTGACCGGCCCTCCACAATCATGACGTTTCCCTTGATCATGGCATTCACCATGTTCTTGTCGCCGCGGGCATCATAGTTCCATGCCGAATCGGCATCCGTGAACAATGTGAACTCCTTGTCCGTAATCGTCACTTTGACAGTGCTGCCTTCCTTGAAAGGATATCCGACGAAAATGCTCACCTCATCGCGCACCTTGTCTCCCGGACGATGCGTGACAAGGGTGTAGATCTGCCCGCGCCGAACATTCTTGGGTTCGGTATCCGCCGGCTCGGAATCCATGAAGCAGACCTTGTTGCCGTTGGCTTCGTTGTACACGTAAGCCCGCCAGGCACGGTAACTGCCGATCTCTTTCGGTGTCTGTGCGCGGACCAGATCCGGCGCCACCACCAACAGGACAACAAGTGCCCCCGCGAAGACCTTTCCAATCATGGTCCCTTAAATACTCATGGTCGGCGATTCTGTCCATTCAAGAGATGGCGAGGAGGGAAATACAGTTCAATCTCCCGCGGCTTTTCGAATCACAGGAACACCCTGAACATGCTCGGGAACGGGAACGGGTGTGCCGCTCGGCGTTACGGGACGCTCGGCAAACCGCCCCACAGTCAACAGGCGATCGTACATCACGATGGCGCCCGCGATGCCGACATTGACACAGAACCGGGTTGGGATGCGCACCACATGTTCGCAACGCTCGAGCAATCCCGTGGAGAGCGAGCCGCGTTCGGGGCCCAGAACGTAGGCGGCCTGGCCCGGATGCCGAAAACTCGGAAGGTCAGTGGCATCCTCCAGAAACTCGATTCCCACCACAGCGCAACCCTTCGGCAACAGCATCGTTTCGGCCGAGTCGAAACGGTAAAACGGCAATTGCTTCCATGCCTCCGACGTATCTGAACGCGCCGCATCGGCGAGTTCGACGTCCGAATCGATGGTGAAAATGAAGCTGGCACCAAACGCGTGCGCCGAACGGAACAGACTTCCCGCATTCATCGGCTTGCTGAGTCGTTCGACCCCCACGCCAAAATATCCGCGCATCCACGACTCCCGTATGGCTTGTTGCCGCGAAGCACCAAGAGTAAACATCGGTAGATCAATGACCAACCCTGTCGCCGTCGAAGTCCTGCGCAACGGGCGCATTGAAAGCGTCCACCGCGGCGCGGTCGCAGTCTGCGACGCGCAGGGACAGTTGCGCCTGGCGGTCGGCGACGTCAAAACGCCTATATTTCCGCGCTCGGCATTGAAGCCAATCCAGGCGCTGACGCTTGTCGAAACCGGTGCCGCCGATGCTTTCGTAGTAACGGGTGAAGAACTTGCGCTGGCCTGCGCCTCACACAACGGAGAAGCGAAGCATATTGCCGTCGCGACGGACTGGCTTGCTCGGCTCGAACTCGACGCACGTGCATTGGCCTGCGGACCGCACTGGTCACTTTCCGAGCCTGTCACTCTAGCCATGGCGAGGACCGGATCGGAACCGTCAGCCATTCACAACAACTGCTCGGGCAAACATGCGGGCATGCTGACCACCGCCCGACATTTGGGGGTGGACGTGGAAGGTTATGAGGCGCCGGATCATCCCGTTCAGATCAAAATTGGCGAAGCCATTTCCGATCTGACGGATCACGACTTGGATGTGGCCGGTCCAGCCGTGGACGGTTGCTCCGCGCCGGCCTACGCGGTTCCGCTTTGCGGACTCGCCCGGGCCTTTGCCCAGCTCTCACACCTGAATTCGAACTCCGATGCGCGCGCCCTCGCCAGCCAGCGGGTCACGTCAGCGATGTTCGCGAATCCTTTTCTGGTCGCGGGAACGGACCGGTATTGCACCAACGTGATCGAGGCGGGCGAAGGCAGAGTGCTGGTCAAAACCGGCGCTGAAGGCGTGATGGCAGCCGCGCTGCCGGAGATCGGTGTCGGAGTCGCGGTCAAGATCGACGACGGCGCGCGTCGTGCCGCGGAGACAGCCATGGCGACGATACTTCTCGAGATTGGGGGATTGGCCGAAAGCACGCGCGACACCTTGCGTAAATATGCTGCCGCGACCACTCGGAACTGGCGCGGACAGGTCGTCGGCACGATTCGCGCAGCATCGGGGTTCCCGTCATGACGGTTCTCCCCGATGTTTTGCAGCCCGGGCTCCGGCTGGTTTTCTGCGGCACGGCGGCCGGCACCGCGTCCGCACGAGCGAGAGCCTATTATGCCGGACCCGGCAACCGCTTCTGGGAGATCCTGTTCGAGACCGGGCTCACGACGGAGCGCCTTCGCCCAAGCCAGTTCAGGGAGGTCCTCCGATACGGAATCGGACTTACGGATATGGTCAAGACGGCATCCGGATCGGACGCCTCGCTGCCAGCCGACTCCTTCGACCCCGACCGACTTCGCGACCATACCCTTGCGCTGGAACCTCGTTTCCTCGCCTTCAACGGCAAACGTTCGGCGAAGGCCTTCTTTGCGGCCTCAAAGGTTGATTACGGACTGCAGACCACACAACTTGGCAGCACCTCGCTTTTCGTGCTTCCTTCGACCTCCGGCGCCGCGCGCGGATTTTGGGAGCCGCGGTACTGGCACGATCTCGCGAAGCTTGTCGGGGCGATCCCCGGCCACAAGGACTCATAAGACGACGGCGGACTGGATATGAAGGCAATTCTCTGTACGGAATGGGGCGGCCCGGAGAAACTGATCGTTGGAGATGCTCCGTCACCCTCACCCGGCCCGGGCGAGGTCGTGATCGACGTGAAGGCGGCGGGCGTAAACTTCGCGGATACGGTCGTCATTCAAGGGACCTATCAGCTCAAGCCGGAATTCCCCTTCACGCCCGGTCTCGAAGTCGCCGGCGTGGTCGCTCAACTCGGGGACGGCGTCGATAGCGTCGCGGTGGGCGATCGCGTTGTCGGTATCCCCAACATCGGCGCCTTTGCCGAACAGGTGTTGGTCAAGGCCGCGGCGGTGGTCCGCATTCCGGACTCCATGGACTTCGAGACAGCGGCGTCATTCGCAGTTGCCTACTCCACCTCTCACATGGCGCTGGGATATCGGGCCGGCCTCAAGGCAGGGGAAACACTACTGATATTTGGTGCCGCCGGGGGCGTGGGTCTCACCGCCGTCGAACTCGGCAAGATTATGGGCGCAAATGTAATCGCCTGCGCGAGCACCCAGGAAAAACTCGACCTCTGTTCCGAACGCGGCGCTGATCACGTGATCAATTACACGGAAGAAGACATCCGGGAACGCGTCAAGGAGATTACTGGAGGCAAGGGAGCGGACGTAGTCTATGACCCGGTCGGCGGCGAGGCCTTCGACGCCGCCATGCGAGCCATCAACTGGGAAGGCCGGATCGTCGTCATCGGATTCGCCAGCGGCGATTTCAATCAGGCACGGACCAACATCGTCATGGTCAAGAACATTGCCGTGATGGGTTTCTATTGGGGCTCGTATTCCATCCACAAGCCATCGGCCATCGGCGAATCCATGTCCGAGCTCATCCAGATGTGGAAAGAGGGCAAGCTTTCACCCCACATCAGTCACGGCATGCCGCTGGATCGGGCAGGGGAGGCATTGGCGATGATGATGGGACGGAAGTCGACCGGAAAAATGGTGCTGACCGTCGGCGATTGATTGGGGTGCGGTGGATGGCACCCGACGACGACACCCCGCGGGAGAATGCCGACGCTGTCGTTCGCTCTCAGTACGAAGCGCATCCCTATCCTCCACGCGATCCGGACGATGAACGGCAACGACTGATCACGGGTTCACCGAGCCACATCCGCGAAATCAATCACTATGTCTTTGGGGGCAAGCGCGACTTCTCGAAACCCTTCCGGGCGCTCATCGCCGGCGGCGGCACGGGTGACGCCACGGTTATGCTGGCGCAACAACTAGCGGATCAGGGCCCCGGCGAAGTCGTCTACGTCGACATCAGTGAGGCCTCTCTGAAGATCGCCGAAGCCCGCGTTCAGGCGAGAAATCTCCGAAATGTCTCGTTCCACCACGGGTCATTGCTCGATCTTGGAGATATCGCTCCGGGACCCTATGACTACATTGATTGCTGTGGCGTGCTGCACCACCTCGCGGACCCGGCGGCTGGTCTCGGTGCACTTGAAGAGGTCCTGGAGGAGAACGGCGGGATGGGCCTGATGCTGTACGGAGCGCTCGGCCGGACCGGTGTCTATCCCATGCAGGAAGCAATTCGGGAGCTGACCATGGGGATGGAAGGAGGCGATCGGCTGGCTCTTGCCAGGCGCCTGGTTGACAGCCTCCCCGATAGCAACTGGCTGAAGAAAAACCCGGCGGTCGGCGATCATCTGCTGGACGATGATGCCGCCTTCACCGACCTCTTACTGCACTCACGGGATCGTGCCTACACAGTCCCGGAAATCGATGCATTGATGTCGGGATTCGGCTTCACCATCACGGGGTTCATCGAACCCGTTCGTTATGATCCCGCAACCTATCTGGATGAAGAAGCATTGGTGGGAAGGGCAAGGGACTTGCCCTGGATGGACCAGTGCGCAATCGCCGAATCTATTGCGGGCAACCTCAAAACCCACGTGTTCTACGTCGTCCCATCAAGCCATGGGACGACAGCCCTGGCGCAGGCGGATAATCCCGGGATGGTGCCCCTGTGGCGGGATGACGATGGTCCGGCATTTGCCAGGCGTCTCTCCGGCAGCAGCCGCATCAAGATGAATTTCGATGGACTGGCCCTGTCACTCGAACTGCCGGATGGTGCCGGGAAAGTGGCCGAGTTGATCAACGGTGAGCGCAGTCTCGGCGACATTCAAGCTGCACTGTATCAGGATTGGATAACCTTCAAGGCCCGGTTCGACCGACTCTATCGCGTTCTCAACGGCCTCAACCTGATGCTGTTGAAAGCCGGGTAACGGCGCCGGTCTATGTGGGTTCGTCCAATGTGAGCACAATTTTGCCCACGTGCTGTTTGGACAGGAATACCATCTGTGCCTCGGCTATCCGGTCAGGCGGATACTGCTGCGCCACAAGCGGGACGATCTGGTTCGCCTCGATTCGGGATATGAGATTTGCAAAGACGGGAGGATCGAGAACGGTGTTCAAGGACTGGCTGATCGAAACAGCGATGTCGGAGGATGGTGGATAACCCCCATTGAGGATTGCCCCTCTCCAAGGTTAGAGAAGGACAAGCTCATAAGAACCTTAATTTGCGGCAGCGACCTCAACCCGCGTATCGGTGAGCGCCGGGCCCTGACCAATGTCCGTCAGGGCGGCTGGATTAAGTGCGTTGACCCCGATGCCCACGCCATCCGACTTGCGCCAATACCCAAGCGGCACCACCACAATGCCAGGTGCCGTATCTTCACTGATCCGGGCGCCAACCTCGATGGTCGCGAGATCGTTGAACACATTGATCCGATCGCCTTCCGAAATGCCGCGCGCCTTGGCGTCAACCGGATGCATAAGCGCCGTGGGATCGCCCGCCGCCTTCTGCTGAACCTCGAGATTGCCATAGCAGGAGTTGAGGAAGGCGTGGCTTTTGGGCGAGATCAAGATCAGGGGATGCCGGGGATCGTCGACATCTGCCGGGACGTAGTCAGGCAGGGGATCGACGTCGCCGGCCGGCATGCCCTCTTCGTAGCCCTGTCTCAGGCGTGGCAGAACCAGGTTCCCTTCGGCAGCGCGTGATGAAACGAATTCGCACTTGCCTGAAGGCGTCGGGAAATTGCCCTCGGCGTGCGGCAAGCGAGTATCGGGATCCCCCACATTGAGGCGGGCGTACCCTTCACGCTTCAGCAGATCCATGTCGATGCCGTCCAGCGCAGGGTGGTCCCAGTCGATAGCGTCATAGGCGATCTCCTCGTCGGAGCGCCGGAAATAGGGCTCGTTGAAACCGAACGTCGCGGCAAGGCGCCGAAACATTTCGGCATTCGGAATCGACTCCGCCAGTGGTGGAATCGCAGGCTCGCTCAGACCAAGAAAGAACTGTCCCCACGAGTAAACCAGCTCGAACTGCTCCAGTTGGGTCGAGGCGGGAAGAAGAATATCGGCATAGTCCGCGGTATCGGTCTGGAACTGCTCGCTCACAACGACGAAGAGGTCATCCCGCATGAGTCCCCGTGCGATGGCCTTCTGGTCGGGAACCGTCACCATAGGATTGCAGTTGTAGACGAACAACGCCTTGATCGGCGGATCGAGTTCACCGGTCAATGCCGCGCCCATCTCGATCTGATTGATCACACGGGTGCCAGGCCGAATAAAATCCGGCCGGGAGATCTGATCACCACGTGATGGCAGCGAACGCGCCGCGCTCTGCAGCACGCCACCGCCCACGTGGCGCCACGCACCCACGAGAGCCGGTAGTGACGCCAGCGCACGAACCGTTTGCCCGCCACTCTTGTGGCGTTCCACGGCGACGCCCACACGAATGACCGAGGGTTGGGTCGTCGCGTATTCGCGACCCAGCCGCCGGATATCGTCAAGGGGCAATCCGGTGATCTCGGCAACGCGTTCGGGCGGATACTGGGCCGCCCGTTCCTTCAGGGCATCGAACCCAACCGTATACTTCTCGACATAGTCGGCATCGATGAGCTCTTCAGTGATGATCACGTTCATCATGCCGAGGGCCAGGGCCGCGTCAGTGCCCGGCCGAATCTGAACATGCCAGTCGGCTTTGGCGGCCGTCCGAGAACGGATGGGATCGACGACCACGACCTTGGCGCCGTCACGCTGCGCCTCGGCGATCATCGGCCACTGGTGCATGTGGGTCGAAATCGTGTTGCAGCCCCAGATGAGGATGAATTTCGAGTGCACGAAACTCAGCGGGTCGACTCCACCGGACACGCCGGTGGTCATGACGGATGCGGAGTTCGCCGCGGACGCGCAGAGCGTCCGCTCCATGATCGTGGCACCCAGCCGGTTGAAGAAGGCATCACCCGAATTCAGTCCATGCACGAACCCTTGCTGGCCGATATAGCTGCAGGGGAGGATCGCTTCGGCACCGAAATCATCGATGATCCCGCTGAAACGGTCATGGATGGTCTCGAGTGCTTCCTTCCAGGTGATGCGCTCGAACCGGCCCTCGCCCTTGGCACCGACGCGGCGCATGGGATGGAGAACCCGATCGGGGCTATGGACCCGATCCTCATAGTTCTTCACCTTCACGCACAGAGTGCCACGGGTGAACGGATGTTCGCGGCGGCCACGCACGCCGACGACACGGCCATTCTCGACGGTCGCCACCATGGCGCACGAATCCGGACAGTCGTGCGGACACGTCGCATAGATTTCCTTGGGACCAGATGCCTCCTGTAGCACCACAGTCTTCCTCCGATTCTGAGATCATTCTTCGGTTAGTTGGCAGTATAACAGATACGCCACGTGCGCCGCAGACGTCCAGGTTTGACGCCCCAAACACTGACGGTGTAAGTCGGCTGCCGTCAGAGAAATTGAACCCCCAGGACACTCTCATGGATAGCCAACTGTTCAAGCCCATCAAACTCCGCAACCTCGAACTCGCGAATCGCATCGTCGTTGCGCCCATGTGTCAGTACAGCGCCACGGACGGTACCGCGAGCGACTGGCACATGATGCATTTGGGCCAGTTTGCCGTGTCCGGTGTGGGACTATTGCTGACGGAAGCCACCGGCGTCGTTCCTGAAGGTCGGATCTCTCCCAATTGTCTTGGCCTCTATTCCGATGAAAACGAGGCCGCCCTCGGCCGGGTCGTCAATTTCGTTCGTGAATACGGCAATTCTCCAATCGGCATCCAGATCGCCCATGCCGGGCGCAAGGCATCAACCGAGCCGCCGTGGCAAGGACAAGGGGCTGTCCTGCCTGAAGATGGTGGGTGGGAACTTGTGGCACCGTCGGCCATCCCGTTTTCCAACCGATCCGAGATGCCCAGGGCGATGACCAAGGAAGACATCGAGCACGCCCAGGAAGGCTTTGTCCAGGCAACCAAACGGGCCGACCGGCTCGGCATGGATTGCATCGAAATTCATGCGGCCCACGGGTACCTGGCCCAGTCGTTCCTGTCGCCGCTCTCCAACAAACGGGAAGATGAATACGGCGGCAGCCTGGAAAACCGCATGAGGTTCCTGCTGGAAACCTTCGAGAAGGTCCGCGCCGCCTGGCCCAAAGAAAAGCCGTTGGGTGTGAGAATCACATCGAGCGACTGGGTGGATGGTGGCTGGGATATCGGAGATTCGGTTGCCCTCGCCATCGAGCTGGAAAAACGGGGCTGCGACTTCATCGTCGCTTCAAGCGGTGGCGCCACGCCCGATGCTGCTGTCATTTCGGGACCTGGATATCAGGTCGGCTTCGCGGCGGAGATCAAACGCAACATGACGGACATGGCCGTCATGGCCGTGGGACTGATCACGGACCCGCGTCAGGCGGACAGCATCATCCGTTCAGGCCAAGCCGACATGGTCGCCCTGGCCAGAGGCATGCTCTACAACCCTCATTGGACGTGGCAGGCGGCTGTCGCACTCGGCCAGGAAGCCTCGTATCCACATCAGTACGCCCGTTGCCATCCCGATCTACTGGGGCTCCCTGTTCCTGGAAAGCTCCCCGACGCGAAGTAGGCTGACCGGCAAAGCGAGTGTTGGCAGGGGTGAGAAAATTTCAGTGATAGGCCCCTGCAACCGACGAAGCAGTCGTGCACCTGGCGGCACACTGATCTTCCCAGTGACAAAGCGGAAGGCATGAACTCCACGGTCGAACACCGGCGGGTCTGGCGGATCGCCGGGCCCATCATTCTGTCCAACGTTTCCGTCCCGCTGCTGGGTGCCGTCGATACGGCGGTGGTCGGACATCTCGACAGTCCGATCTATCTTGGCGGCGTGGCAATCGGCTCGCTGGTATTCAGTTACGTCTACTGGGGGTTCGGTTTCCTGCGCATGGGTACCACCGGTCTTGCCGCCCAGGCGATGGGCGCGCGCGACGGACAGGAAATCTGGGCAACACTGGGCCGTGGCCTGGTCATGGCCGTCATCCTGTCCGTGGTTGTCATCGCCCTCCAGTTTCCCATCATCGATGTTGCCCGCTGGCTCTTCGAAGCCAGCAACCCAGTCGAGGAACTGGCACGCGAGTACTTCCTGATTCGGATCTGGGCGGCGCCGGCTGCTCTTGCGAATTATGTCGTGCTGGGGTGGCTCATCGGGCTGCAGCGGGCCGGCTCGGCCCTGGCGCTGCAGGTCTTCATGAACGGACTCAATGTGATCCTGGATCTCGTGTTCGTCGTCGGCTTTGGTTGGGACGTAAGGGGCGTAGCGGCTGCCAGCGCACTTTCGGAATACGCTGCGATCGTGGCCGGGCTGTTTCTGTGTGTACGGATCCTGCGCCGCGAGGGTGCAAGGCCAAACACGGATCAATTATGGGACATCACCCGATTCCGCCGGCTCGCGGCGATCAACGGGGACATCTTCATCCGGACATTGTTCTTGATCTCTGCGTTTGCGGTATTCACGGCCCAGAGCGCGAAGTTTGGCGACACGACTCTGGCCGTGAACGCTTTGCTCCTCAATTTTCAGATGTTCCTGTCGCATGCACTCGATGGATTTGCCCACGCCGCGAGCGCATTGGTCGGCGGCGCCGCCGGTGCTCGCGAACGCGTAGCATTCCGGCGGGGGGTGGGGATTACCACAGTCTGGGCCGTGGCCACGGCCGTCGCTTTCATGGGTGTTTACGTTGTGGCAGGTCATTTGTTGGTCGATGTTCTGACCAGCCTGCCGGACGTGCGTCAGGAGTCCTACGTCTACCTTCCATGGCTGATCCTCTCCCCACTGATTTCGGTGTGGAGTTTCCAGCTCGATGGCGTCTATATCGGCGCGACCGAGACCGCGCTGATGCGCAACATGATGATCATTTCTTTCATCGGTTACGCAGGTGCACTCATGGTGCTCCTTCCGATCTATGGCAATCACGGCCTGTGGGCCGCGCTGCTACTGTTCATGGCTTTCCGCGGCATCACACTGGGGCTCACCTATCCGAGGATCGAGCGGAGGATCTCGGCGGAGACGTAAAACGGACGCACCCCGGCATCGCGTTGCGCCCTCCGGAATGCCACGTATAGTGCCTCACCGATCAACGCGCGGCAGTTTTACATCTTGTCCCTATCACAACGTCTTACCGGCATTCCCTGGCGTGAACAGACCTCTGTTCTCACCATGGCGCTGGGTCACGGCAGCACTCACTGGACCTTCGGCACGTTCTACGTCCTGCTGCCGTTCATCGCCCGTCATCTGGGGCTGAGCTACGCCGAAGCCGGTTTGCTCGTCGCCGTCTATCACGCCAGTGGCTTCACGGCCTCGATCGGGAGCGGCGCTCTGATCGACGTCATCGGGCGCCAGGCCCTGTTCCAGATCATCGCCCTCCTGATGGGGGCCTTCGCGCTGCTGGCCATCGGCATGAGTGGTGAGTTCCTGATTATTGGCGTGCTGATCGTCTTCATCGGCGCGGGCGCGAACCTCTGGCACCCAGCCGCCATCTCCTACCTGTCGAGTCGCTTTCCGAACAACCGGGGCTACACGCTCTCGATCCATGCCTTCGGCGCCAACGTTGGAGATACATTGGCACCTCTGGTGGCGGGAACGGCGCTGGTCTGGTTCTCCTGGCAGGGCGTTGCGATGATCAACGCCGTACCGATATTTCTCGCCACACTGGTGGTCGCATGGGTGTTGTCGCGGGAAAAAACCGCGGGCCGTGCGCCGAGCGACCAGGGCATGTCCGTCAGCGAGTACTTCACGCAAATCAAGGGCGTGATCGGCGATAAGGCCGTGCTGGGACTATGCGTCATGGCGGCCTTTCGCACCATGACCCAGAACGGCCTGTTCGTGTTCCTACCGCTCTACCTCGCGGACGTCATCAAGGTGAGTCCGCTGACGTTAGGCTTCGCCTTGTCCGCGCTTCAGGTCGGCGGACTGATCGCGGCGCCGATCGCGGGCACCGCCTCCGATCACATCGGCCGGCGGCCCGTGGTGATCGCCGCGCTGAGCGTCTCCACCGTGCTGATCATTATCCTCACCTTTATCGACAGCGAGACCGTCTTCGTTGCCGGAGTTTCCCTGCTGGGCTTTGCCATGTTCGCCATGCGGCCGGTAATTCACAGCTGGCTCATGGACCTGACCCCTCAGCAAATGGGCGGCTCGGCCACGAGCCTGCTGTTCGGTACTCAGGCCGGACTCTCAACGCTCACGCCGGCGATCGGCGGCATCATTGCCGACACCTGGGGCCTCACATCTGTCTTCTATTTCCTGGCCGGCACCATGCTGGTCGCCAACGTTCTCGTCTTCATGCTGCCGCAACACGACCCCAGGACTGCGTCGGCCAGTGATTGACTCCCCCCGGCGGTAGGCGCAGCCTGTTCTAGAATGTGAGACGGGAGGATAATCGATGGCCCTGCAACCCAACGTCGACCTCGATGCCGCGTTGAAGGAGGCCCGGGACAAGTATGGCGCAGCCAATCCCAATAGCCGCGAATATTACGAATCAGCCCGGAACTCTCTGACAGGCGGATTGGGGCGAAGTTCACTCTACTTCCAACCCTTTCCCCTGGCGTTCTCGCACGGCGAGGGCGCCTACATCTGGGACGTGGACGATCACCGGTACGCAGATTTCATGGGTGACTACACGGCCGGCATTTACGGCCACAACCACCCGATCACCCGGCGTGTAATTCTCGAGACCTTCGACAATGGGATCGCGCTCAACGGTCCGCACAAGCACGAAGCTCCATTCGCTGAAGCACTGTGCAAGAGATTTCCGGCCTTCGAACAGATCCGCTTCGCCAATTCCGGCACCGAGGCGAATATCTGGGCACTGAGTCTCGCCCGCGCGGTCTCGGGCAAGTCGCACGTCATGGCTTTCGAGGGCTGCTATCACGGCGGCGTATTCAACTTCGAGCACGGCCCGGCGCCCGTGAACTATCCCATCCCCTGGGTAATGGCACCGTACAATGACCTGGACGGAACATCTGCACTGATAGATGCCCACGAACATGAGCTGGCCGCCGTCATCATCGAGCCCATGGTCGGCGCCCAGGGCTGCATCCCGGCCGAAACAGACTTCCTCAAGGGCCTTCGCGAGATCACGGAGGAGAAGGGAATCATCCTGATCTTCGACGAAGTAATGACCTCGCGACTGGGACCAAACGGGTATCAGGGCGAGGTCGGCATCACGCCGGATCTGACCTCGGTAAGCAAATACCTGGGAGGCGGACTCACTTTCGGTGCCTTCGGTGGACGTGCTGACTTGATGACCCGCTACGATCAAACCGGCGAGGATCCACTACCCCAGGCCGGCACCTTCAACAACAACGTACTCACGATGACGGCGGGGCTTGCGGCGCTGGAGGAGATTTACACCGAAAGCGCGGCGCGGGACCTCAATGACCGCGGCGACGATTTTCGACACCGCCTCAACGAACTGGCGAAAACACACGGCGTACCTGTCCAGTTCACTGGATACGGCTCGATGCTGAATATCCATTTCACTGCTGATCCAATCCTCTCACCGCAGGATATGCACAAGACCGACCTTCGTAAGCGCGACCTCTTTCACTTCGACATGATGGATCAGGCGCAGTATCTCGCCCGTTCCGGCATGATCGTGCTGTCTTTGCCGATGACGGACTCCGAGATCGATTCCTTCGTCGCGGCGGTAGATGAATTCTTCGCTAGCCGGAAATCGCTGTTGGCCGATTAGACCGTCGGAATTTCAGTTGTAGGCCTGCCTGCCTTTACACCTGATCGAGGTTAAGGCCCTTCCGCCGACAACCTCGAGACTGGTTCAAGCCGAGTTGCGTTCGGAGACCGGTTGAGGGTAAGGGTCATGCATATTGAGGATGGAACCAGCTGACACAGAACCGCGACTGCTTCGCGGATGCTCTCACTGGTCATGGGAGGCTGGCTCCTGGCATCGGGGAACGCGCTTGCCGTAGACGCAAGCGCAATGGATGGCCACGCTATCATCGATTTGATGACGGAGCGTCACGAACAGGCGCATGAGTTCGAAATTCAGAACATGACGTTGATTGATCGGGCCGGGAACAAGGAAGAACGGGAACTTCGTCGCTACGTCCGAAAAGATGAAGACGGCGAGTTCAAATACCTGGTCGTCTTTCACAGTCCTTCAGGGGTCAAGGGTGTGGCCGTGCTGACCTGGCAGCACAAAGAAAAGGCCGACGAGCAGTGGCTCTATTTGCTCGCCTACAAAAAGAAGATGAAACGGATCGCCAAGGGCGGCCGAAAAAATTACTTCATGGGCACGGACTATACGTTCGAGGACCTTGTATCGGAGTCCGCAGATCGATTCGTCTATGAGCGTCAGGCAGACGAAAACATCGATGGGATCGATCATTTCGTCGTCGACATCAAGCCGGTGGACAAGAAGGTTGCGCGCAGTTCCGCCTATGGATTGCGACGAGTTCGAGTACGACAGGACATCGTTCTCGCGACCATCACGGAGTACTTCGACAAGCGGGGTAAACTCATAAAACGCCAGATGCTCAGTGATCTGGAAAACGTCTCCGGAGATGTTTGGCGCGCCAACCTCGCAAGAATGGAGAATCTCGCAGAGTCGCATCCCTCTATTTGTGGTCGGGCCGATCCAGTTCACGTCGCCAGTTCCGGCCTGTCCTTGTAATGCTCCAGCGCCTGCGGATTCGCCATGGCGTCCGTGTTACGCACGGGCCGACCATGAATAATCTCACGGACGGCGAGTTCGGTGATCTTGCCGGAAATGGTCCGCGGCAGGTCGGGGACCTGAAGGATTTTCGCGGGCACGTGCCGGGGCGAAGCGTTCTGGCGAATCTGAATGCGGATACGATCGACCAATGCGTCGTCGAGTTCCAGGCCCTCGCGCAAACGGACGAACAGGACGACCCGCGTATCGCCCTCCCATTCCTGTCCGATCACCAAGCCTTCCTCCACCTCATCGAGTTGCTCTACCTGACGATAGATTTCCGCCGTGCCAATGCGCACTCCGCCCGGATTGAGCACGGCGTCGGAGCGGCCGAAGATGATCATGCCGTCGTGGTCGGTGAGCTCACACCAGTCCCCGTGCCGCCAAACGTTGGCGAATACGTCGAAATAGGCGTCGTGGTACTTCGAGCCGTCGGAGTCATTCCAGAACGACACGGGCATCGACGGGAAAGAGGACGTACAGACCAACTCGCCACGTTCCCCGCGTACGGAGTGCCCGTCGGCGTCGAAAACATCCACCGCCATTCCCAGCGCCCGTGTCTGCAGCTCACCGCGCCAAACGGAGCCCGTCGGGTTTCCCCCGGCAAAGCAGCCCATGATGTCCGTGCCGCCGGAGATGGAGGAAAGGCAGACATCCGATTTGATGTGCTGGTAGACGAAATCGAATGATTCGGGCACCAGGACGGACCCCGTCGTGAGGATCGCCTTCACGGTCGACAGATCATGCGTATCCTTGGGTGAAAGCCCCTGGTTCTTGACGGCGTCGATATACTTGGCCGACGTCCCGAACACCGTCATACCCGCCGCATCGGCATAGTCGAATATGGTGTTGCCGTCGGGATAGAACGGCGAGCCGTCATAGAGCAGCAAAGTCGCCTCTGACGCCAACCCAGCCGCCAGCCAATTCCACATCATCCAGCCGCACGTAGTGAAGTAGTAGAGACGGTCGCCCGGCTTGATGTCGGAATGCAGGCGGTGCTCCTTCAGGTTTTGAAGGAGAGACCCTCCGTGCCCGTGCACGATGCACTTGGGCATGCCGGTGGTGCCCGACGAATAGAGAATGACGAGGGGATCGTTGAAATCCACTCGTTCAAACGCGATGTCTCCCGGCTGGTACGCCCCGCTGAATTCATCGAAACGAACGGTCAGAGCGAGATCTCCGATCGGCGGATCCTGGCGCGAATACGGCACCACAACCGTGCATTCGAGACTGTCCAGCTCAGCCTGGACGGCCGCGACCCGCTCCAGGCTGTCAAATGGCTTGCCGTTGTAAAAATAGCCGTCACCCGCGAACAGAACCTTCGGTGTGATCTGTCCGAAACGATCCAAGAGTCCTTTGACGCCGAAATCCGGTGAGCAGGAAGACCAGATGGCGCCAAGACTCGTGGTGGCCAGCATGGCGATGATGGTTTCGGGCATATTGGGCATGAAACCCGCCACGCGATCGCCCTTCGCGACGCCCATGGCGGCAAGTGCCTGGGCCGTGCAGGACACTTGGTCGTAGACTTCATTAAAGGTGAGCTCGCGGCGGACTTGATCTTCGCCCCAGAAAACCATCGCCACAGCGTCATCGCGCCGACGCAGCAGGTTCTCCGGGTAACTGAGACGTGCGTCGGGAAACCAGCGCGCGCCGGGCATCCGATGTTTGTGTTCCACGATGCGCTCGCCCCGCTTCTCCGCGACAACGTCGCAGTAATCCCACAACGAGAGCCAGAACTTTTCATCCTCCTCGACCGTCCAACGCCAGAACGCTGAGAAATCGATAAACGTCTCATCCCAGCGCTCCTCCATGGCGCGCATGAAGGCGTACAGGGTGGTCTGTTCGACACGATCTTGTGCCGGTTCCCATAGCGGTTGCGCATCACCCTGCATGGAGAACTCCTTGGGTCTCGGGTCTGGGCTATTTCGAGTCCGTCACACGTGCGAATAATGCCGAGGACGCGGGCACGTGGGAAGCGCCTGCCGGGCAAATTGATCATGTGACCCCAACGAGAATCCGCGCGAGCCCGCTCCATCATGCTGTATGTATGTGAGACAAGAGGGGGGGTATTGATCTCTCCCTCAGTCCGCAGGCCACCATCCCATGACCGATCCCAGCAGTGCCGGAGTGCCTTCCAGCCGCGCGGAAGCCGCCGCCTCACAAGGGCGGCTTACGGCAGCTGCAAAGGGCGCCATTCTGATGATCGTGGCCTCGCTGTTCTTCTCAACCATGGTCGGTGGCATTCGCGAGGTCTCGTCCTCGATACCCGCCATTGAAACCGTATTCTTCCGCAATTTGTTCGGGCTCATGGCGCTGTCGCCCCTTTTCTTCCGCCATGGTCTCGGCATCCTTCGCGCAAACCGCTACGGACTGCTCCTCGTTCGCGGCTGCATGGCTTTGGTGTTCCAAGTCACCTGGTTCTACGCCGTTTCGGTGGTTCCGGTCGCAGACGCAGTGGCACTCAGCTTCACGGCCCCGCTGTTCACGACTGTTCTGGCCATCATCGTCCTCAAGGAAGTTGTACGTTTACGACGCTGGACGGCCACCCTGGTCGGTTTCGCGGGCGCTATCCTGATTCTCCGTCCGGGATTTGCCGAACTCGATCCGAATCTTCTCATCGTGATTCTATCGGCTGCAGGTATGGCGGCCGCCTTCATCGTCATCAAGATCCTCTCGCGCACCGAGTCATCGACGACGATCGTCGCTTACCTCAACCTGTTCATGGTTCCCGCCGCCCTCATTCCCGCGCTGTTCGTCTGGCAGTGGCCGACCGCCGAGGAACTCATGTGGTTGATCATGGTTGGCGTCTCGGGAACCTGCGCCCACCTGGCCATGACGAAGGCTTTTGCCATTGCCGAGACCACGGTGATCATGCCCTTCGACTTCACGCGCCTGCCGTTCACGGCTTTGATTGGGTACATCGCCTTTAGCGAAGTGCCCGATATTTGGACCTGGGTCGGTGCAGCCATCATTTTTTCGAGCACATTCTACATTGCCCGTCGTGAAGCCCAGATCGAGCGCGAGGCACGCGATCGATCGGGAGGCTGACCGCAGGATGGCGCCGCCCAAAGCCGCAATTAGGATGGTTCGTCGGGGGTGTGTAACGTAGTGCCGGTGAGATCGCTGAGAACCGAGGATGCACGTTCCCGGTGATCACTGGTGATATGGCGCCTCACCGTACCGATCACTGCCGCAAGCACCGTGGCGTCATCAGTGAAACCCAATCCAGCAATAAAATCCGGAATCATATCGGTGGGCACCACGAAGTAGGCGAGAGCCCCGAGCAACATGACCTGAACATGCCGGGGGGTCCGGGGATCTATGGCGCAGAAATAGGCGGCAATGGCTTCATCGAGGAAGGGTACCCTCCCCAGGGTCCGTCTGACCTTGTTCCAAAACCCACTCTGAACGATTTGGGCGTCGTCATCCGACCCCAAATCGTGGCCGCCGCGGTCGTCAGAGTTGGACATGTCATGCATATGGGTCATCAGGGATCAGCCCGCAACAGAGTTCTTATCGCGTATCCAGAGCCAATCTGCTAAATCAACGCTTCGGTTTGAGACCGTTGCTTTCACAGATATGGGGACACGCTATGGATCTCAATGGGACTGCTGCCATTGTCACCGGCGGGGCATCGGGCCTAGGCGCTGCAACAGCCCGTGCGTTGGCTGCGTCCGGAGCCAAGGTCGCGATATTCGACATCAACGCGGAAGCCGCGCAAACGATGGCATCCGAGATTGGCGGTGTCGGGATCGAATGCGACGTATCCAGTTCGGACGCCGCCGAGGCCGCCATTGCTGCTGCACGGGAGGCCCATGGTGTCGCCCGGGTGCTGGTCAATTGCGCGGGAATCGGCCCGCCCGGTCGGGCAGTCAGCCGCCGAGGTCCTCTCCCACTCGACGATTTCCGCAAGATCATCGAGATCAATCTGATCGGTACCTTCAACTGCGCACGCTTGGCCGCAGCAGAGATGCTGGAACTCGACCCGGAAAACGACGACGGAGAGCGAGGCGTAATCGTCAACACTTCCTCGGTCGCGGCCTATGACGGCCAAATCGGTCAACCGGCCTACTCGGCTTCAAAGGGCGGCATTGCGTCTCTCACGCTGCCACTGGCCCGAGAATTTGCGTCGAAAGGCGTCCGCGTCATGACCGTTGCTCCAGGCTTGTTCGCGACACCGCTGATGTTTTCGCTGCCCGAGGAGGCGCAGAAGGCGCTTGGTGAGAGCGTACCCTTCCCGTCGCGGCTTGGGACCGCGGACGAATATGCCTCGATGGTGCTTTATATCTGCGGCAACCGGATGCTGAACGGAGAAGTCATCCGGCTGGACGGTGCGTTGCGCATGGCGCCGAGATAGGGCAGGGAGACCAAGAGTTGCGGGGAACCCCGCCGTAAAGATGGTGGAGAACGGTGCGCGCACATCTGACGCGCCACCGAGCGCGTCGGACGTCGAAGCGCTGGCCGCCGAGGTCTATGCCTCGTTGCCCGGTGCGTTCCGCGCCCGGACGGCGGATGTGGTAATCCAAGTCGCGGAATTCCCCGACGCGGAAACGATGCGTGAACTTCGAGCGGAGAACGAGTTCGAGCTCCTGGGTCTCTATCGGGGTGTGAGCCTGGATCAGCGAAGCGTTCTCGATGCCCCATCGGATGTCGAAATCATATTTCTCTACCGGCGCCCGATCCTTGACTTCTGGTGTGAATCCGAAGAGTCGCTCGCGGCGATCGTCAGAAATGTGCTGGTCCACGAGATTGGTCATCACTTCGGATTGTCGGATGCGGACATGGAATCGATCGAGTTCGGGGCGGACACCGAGACCGACACACCTTGACGTTGCCGAGCCGGAACCCCATGAATCGTCAGTGAAACCGCACCCCGTCACTCTTAACGTGTAACCAACTGGATTCCGTCATGGCTCCTCGGCCATTGAGCAAGAACGCGCTCTATACACGCTGCCGAACGTCCGAACTCCCGTTCAGGACGACGGCGGACCTGACGCCCCACGTCGGTGTCCTGGGGCAGGAGAGGGCTGTCGAGGCCTTGCACTTCGGCACTCGAATCAAGCGGGATGGGTACAATTTGTTCGTTCATGGCGCCCAGGGGACGGGACGCCATACGACGGTGCGGGAATATTTGGAGCGGGCAGCCCAGGACCAGCCCGTACCCAACGACTGGTGCGTACTGAACAATTTCGAGGATGCTCAAAAGCCCCTGGCCGTCGAACTCCCACCTGGCCGCGGCTCTGAACTTCGAGAGGACATGACAAACCTCATCGAAGAATTGAAGACCGCGATCCCGGCTGCATTCGACAGTGAAGACTACCGCGCCCGCCGCCAAGCCATTGACCAGGAATTCAAGGAGAAGCAGGAACACGCCTTCGAGGAGCTTGCCGAAAAAGCCAAGAAAAAGAGCGTGGCTCTCGTGCGCACCCCCGTCGGACTGGCGCTCGCTCCCATGAAAGACGGCGAGGTCATCTCACCGGAGGTTTTCCAGCGCCTGAAGGTAGAAGAACGGCAACAGTTCGAATCGGAGATCGAATCGCTGCAGCAGGAACTGCAGGCGACCGTGCGTCAAATTCCTGAGTGGGACAAGGACCGGCGCAACCAGATTCGAGACCTCAATCGGGATGTGTCTGCCTTCGCAGTGGGGCACATGATCGAGGCTCTCAAGGAACGCTATGGAGAGTTTTCGCGGATCGTCTCCTACCTCGAGGCCGTGTCATCAGACATTACCGACAACGTGGACGTGTTCCTGGCCGATCATCAGGCGCAAATGCAGGCGCAGATGCAGGCGCAAACGGGTCAACCGGGCATGCCCGGAAATCCACTGCCGCAGCTGCAGGCGTCGATGGCCTTACGCCGTTACGAAATAAACCTGCTGGTGGATAATTCCTCGAACGGCGGCGCCCCCGTGATATACGAGGACAATCCGACGTTCGCCAACCTCATCGGACGAGTCGAACACATCGCTGAGATGGGCGCTCTGGTGACCGATTTCGGCCTGATCCGTTCGGGTGCGCTCCACCGCGCCAATGGTGGTTATCTCATTGTCGATGCCGTCAAGTTGCTGATACAGCCATATGCATACGAAGGACTCAAGCGGGCATTGGATTCACGCATGGTGCGCATCGAATCGCTGGGCCAGGCACTAAGTCTCGTGAGCACAGTCTCACTTGAACCCGAGCCTATCCCGCTGGACGTTAAAGTGATTCTGACCGGCGAACCCAGAATCTATTACCTGCTGTCCAACCTCGATCCGGAGTTCAATGACTTGTTCAAGGTGTCGGTGGACTACGGCGGGGACATGGACCGGTCCGAGACCGGCATACTCGCGTACGCCCGACTCATCGCAGCCTTGGCGAGTAAGGAAGAACTTCGAGCCTTCGATCGACGGGCCGTCGCCCGCTTGATCGAACACAGTGCCCGAATTTCGGACGACTCGGAGAAGTTGAGCCTGCGTATGGGCCGCGTGACGGACGTCATGCGGGAAGCCGATTTCTGGGCCGCGGAAAACCAGCGGAATGTGGTGTCGCCGGCCGACGTACAGCAGGCCATCGACACCCGTGTCCGACGTGCCGACAGGTTGCGAGAACGCTCACAGGAGCAGATCACGCGGGGAACCGTGCTGATCGACACCGAGGGTGCGCAAGTTGGCCAGATCAACGGACTCGCCGTTATTTCGCTGGGCGAATTTTCCTTCGGGCGTCCTGGCCGAATCACTGCCCGCGTCCGGATGGGACGAGGGCAGGTGCTGGACATCGAACGCGAGGTCGAACTGGGTGGCCCGTTGCACTCGAAGGGCGTACTAATTCTGTCGGGTTTCCTCAGTGCACGGTACGCCCTAGACCGACCGTTGTCGCTGTCGGCCAGCCTCGTATTCGAACAGTCCTACGGGGGTATCGACGGCGACTCCGCGTCGTCCGCTGAACTCTATGCCTTGCTGTCAGCTTTGTCGGGACTGCCCTTGGAGCAGTCGCTCGCCGTCACCGGTTCTGTCAATCAAAAGGGAGAAGTGCAGGCTATCGGCGGCGTCAACGAGAAGATCGAAGGCTTCTTTGATATTTGTCAGGAACGGGGACTCACCGGCAATCAAGGTGTCCTGATACCGGCGTCCAATACCAAGCATCTGATGCTGCGGCACGATGTCGTCGATGCCTGTGCTTCGGGAAAGTTTCGCGTTTTCCCCGTAAGCACCATCGACGAAGGAATGGAAATTCTGACGGGTCGGCGCGCCGGGACCCGCGGCAAGAATGGTCGCTTCGGCGCAAATACGATCAATCGGCTGGTGGAAGACCGTCTTCGCGCCCTGGCCGACGACCTGCGCGAGTTCAGCCGCGGCGTAAGGGAGAACAACCAGTGACTCCTGAACAAGAACAGCAAGCGGCACAAGACGACCTTCACGCCCCAGAAGTCTACAGAATTCTGGTGGCTCTCGATGCTACTGAGGACAGTCTGGCGTCACTCGATATGGCGACCCGTATGGCCGCGAAGTTGCGGGCCGAACTGGAAGGCTTGTTCGTCGAAGACATCAATTTGCTGCGCATGGCCGATCTTCCCTGCACGCGCGTCGTGAGTGTCGCCACCACTTCGGGCCAAGGCATGAGCCTTCCTTCAATGGAACGCGAACTTCGCCGCCAGGCCCGTGTCGCGCGGGATACACTGGCCATGAACGCTGAGCGGTATGCGGTCCGTTGGTCGTTCCGCACGGCGCGGGGCGCTATGGCAAGTGAAATCCTGTCGGCGGCCTCGGAAGCAGATATAGTCATCGTGGGCAAATCGGATCGTGCCTACCCGCAACGCCTTAGGCTGGGCGCAACGGCACGTACACTGAGCGCCCATTCCCCAAGTGCCGTTCTTATTGCACACCACCGTTTCGTCACGACGGACTACTCGCCCCCGGGCGCGATCCTGGTCGCCTACGATGACACGGAAACCGGCGACCGGGGATTGAGACTTGCTGCCCGGCTTGCCTTAAGCGAACGACATCCCCTCACCGTTTTGATTCCCGACTCGAAACGCGCGGGGCAACGATTGAAGGATTCAGCTGAGACTCTCCTGAACGCCTTCGGCCTTCAACCACGGATTCGTATGATCGATCGAGGTGAATCCTCCCGCTTGGTGGAGATGGTTCACGCGGAGCACGGCGAGTTGTTCGTGCTAGGTTGCGAGAGTCCACTGTTGCGCGGCAAGACAACGGACAAGGTCGTTGAAAGCCTCGAGGTTCCGGTACTCTTGATCCGGCCGTCGCCTGTCGATCTGGATCAAGCCGAGATAAGAGGATAGCGGGCTTCGGGCGCGTAGACGGCTCCGCTGCGGCCCAGGCTGCTTGAGTAAAGAACGAATTCGCTCAACGGAAAGGCCTCGGATCTGAAGGCAGCATTCGCCTGCAGGTAGCTGACCAGTTTGTCCACCTTCATTCCCTTGAGTCGTGCCAGCGTGACGTGCGGATGGAGCTTCCTTGGCTCGGCATCGAGTCCGGCCCAGACCAATGCCGATTCGATTCTCCCCTGCAACACTTTGAGTGATTCACATCCTTGCACGCCGGCCCAGAGTGTTCTCGCACGGCGACGATCGCCGAATATATCGACGCCCTCGAGAGTGAGCGAAAAGCCGGAAGATCGGACATTGGACAGCGCATGGTCGATCTCGGGCAACAGGGGCTCTTCGACTTCGCCGATGAAGCGGAGCGTCAGATGCATGTTGGCGGGTTCGACCCAGCGAACATCGGGAACGCCATTGCAGAGACCCGACAACCGATCTCGCACGCGGTCAGGCAACTCCAACGCAACGAACAGCCGTATCATGGTCGGTCCCCAGATCTGTCGATACCCTGAAATGACAGCTTTCCATCGGCGCCGAAACGCCTGCGACTGGGCTTCACGGGAATCTCCCTCAATTATTCGGAATTCAACAGGCGCTTCACGTAAGGACCAATGCGCTCAACGATCACGGCGACGCCATCAGCATTGGGATGCATCCCGTCGGGCTGATTGAGGTGCGGCTCCGCCGCCACACCATCGAGAAAAAAGGGATACAGCATGACGTCGTGGGCCGCCGCCAGATCCGGATAAATTGAATTGAAGGCTTTCGCATAACGCTCACCCAGATTGGGGGGCGCCAGCATTCCGGCCAGCAGGACCCGGACATTTCGCTTCTTCAGCTTCTCCAGAATCGCATTCAGGTTTCCCGCAGCCTCCGCTGGATCGATCCCGCGCAATGCGTCATTGGCGCCAAGTTCGACAATCACTGCATCCGGCATGTCGCTTAGGACCCAGTCCAGCCGGGCACGCCCACCGGCAGTCGTCTCACCAGAAACGCCTGAGTTGATGACGCGAACCCGCACGCCCGCCTTACGCAGGGCGGTCTCCAGCCGTACGGGAAACGCATCTGACGCCGGAAGGCCGTAGCCCGCCGTCAGGCTGTCACCGAACGCAACGACAACCAGTTCCCGTTCTGCCGTGGCGCTCGTCGCAGCAACTCCGACGCCGACAATCGCGACAAATATGGCGAAAATCGAGACACGACCTATATGGTAGAGGCGCGCACGCCGTGACGGCGCAACGAGTCGTTTTCCCGAATTCAATAACTGTTCCCACATATGCCTGAACCCGTCGAACTGGATTTACCTGCCGCACCACCCCAACCAATGGTGCTGCTAGAAGATGTGCACCTCACTCTGGAAAGTCGAGCCGGAGCGGTCAATATTCTGCGTGGCATCAATCTGAACATCGAAACCGGCGAGTCCGTAGGAGTCGTCGGTCCCTCAGGATCCGGAAAATCGACGATGCTCGCCGTGACCGCCGGGCTGGAGCGGACGAGCACCGGACGCGTGACCGTCGCCGGAATGGCATATGAAGGACAGAACGAGGATGCACTCGCCCTGTTCCGCCGTCGCCATATCGGAATTGTATTCCAGGCCTTTCACCTGATACCGGCCATGACCGCGCTGGAGAACGTGGCGGTACCGCTCGAACTGTCGGGAGATCGAAACGCTTTTGATACTGCCCGAGCCAGCCTCTCCGCGGTCGGTCTGGAAGATCGTGTCGACCACTATCCGGCGCAACTGTCGGGCGGCGAACAACAGAGGGTCGCCTTGGCGCGGGCGTTCGCCGCGGAACCCGCATTGATCCTGGCCGATGAACCGACGGGGAATCTCGATACCGAAACCGGACAACAGATCATCGACCTGATGTTCGAAATTCGCGCCAGGGAGAACACCACGCTGATGCTCATCACCCATGACGCGGCGGTGGCAAATCGCTGCGACCGGGTCGTGCATCTCAATGACGGTCGCATCGAAGCGCCTGCTGAAGTCGCGCGGGCTACGGCAACCTAGAGCACTTGATGAATCGAGGAAGCGAAATCGCTGGCCGGTCTGACGGCCGCCCCGGCGGCTCTTGGACAATAGCGTGGCGTTTCGCCCGCCGCGAGCTGCGGGGTGGGATAAAGGGGTTCCGAATATTTCTGGCCTGCATCGTATTGGGTGTCGCAGCGATCTCAGGCGTCGGCTCTCTCGCCGAAGCCTTTCGTGCCGGCCTCGCCGAGAACGCCCGGGCGCTCCTCGGGGCGGATGTCGAGATTCGGGTCTCGGCGCACGGAGCTACGCCCGACCAATTCGACTGGTTGCGCGACAACAGCGAGACTCTCATCACAGTGAGAGAACTGCGGGCAATGGCTTATGCCACCGGGTCCGAGGAACGCACGCTGGTTGAGCTCAAAGGGATCGACCCGGGCTACCCTCTCTATGGGACCGTGGTCCTGTCGCCAGCCATGGAGTTGTCCGAGGCCCTCGCACCACGAAACGGATTGGCGGGCGCTGTGGTGGAAAAAACCCTGATGTCCCGCATTGGCGTCGCGATCGGCGACACCGTTCAGGTCGGCGATACACGCATTGAAATTCGTGCTACCATCGCTCGCGAACCCGACCGTGTCGCGGGAGCCTTCACCCTGGGTCCTCGACTCATGGTGACCAATGAAACCTTCGATGCCACCGGACTGGTCCGCATCGGAAGCATGTTGCGACACAAGTACCGTGTCCGCCTGCAGCCTGAAGAGACGGTTCGCCCCTGGGTCGACAAACTGAGTGCAGCATTCCCGGACGCCGCTTGGAGGGTCTTCGACCTGGACGACGCGCAACCTTCCGTGAAGCGGTTCGTCAATCGCCTGGGCATTTTCCTGACCCTGGTGGGACTCACGGCGCTGGTGATTGGTGGTGTGGGAATCGCCAACGCGGTGGCCAGTTATCTCGCGAGCCGAACCGAGGCCATTGCGACGTTGAAGTGCCTGGGCGCATCCTCCGATATCATCTTTCGGACCTATTTTCTTGAAGTTGGCATTCTGGGAACTCTGGGAATCTGTATTGGCCTCGTCCTGGGCGGCGTGACTCCGGCGCTTGCGGCCTGGCTTGCGGGTGCAGCCCTTCCAGTCCCGCCCGTGGTCGACTTCTATCCATCGCCTCTCATCCTGGCGGCGGCGTTCGGAATCCTGACGACAATCATTTTCACCCTTTGGCCACTGGCGCGGGCACGGGATGTTCCTGCGGCCGGATTGTTTCGGGACATCGTCTCCCTGATCCGCAGACTGCCCCAAACGCGATTCGTGTTTGGCACCGCAGTGGCCCTTGCCGCATTGGTCGCCCTGGCTCTTCTGACGACCGAGTATCTCTTTTTTGCGCGATGGTTCATTGCGGGAGCGGCTGTGTCCCTGTTCGCATTCTGGCTTGTCGCCAAGTTGATCGTCTCCGGAGCGAAGCGACTAAGACGGCCGAAATCTACCGTTTTCCGCCTTGCCCTTTCGAACCTGACGCGGCCCGATGCACCAACCGCCGGGATCGTGATGTCAATTGGGGCCGGCTTATCAGTTCTGGTGACGATTGCCCTGATGGATACAAATCTCTCCCGGCAAATTGCCGATCGCATCCCCGAACGGGCGCCCACGTTTTTCTTCATCGACATCCAGCCTGACCAGGTCGCACCGTTCGAGGAAGTTGTTGCAGGAATCGCAGGCGCGGAGTTGCTGCAACGCATGCCGAATCTTCGTGGCCGTCTCGCGCTGATCAATGGAATTCCGGTTGACGAGGCGACATACGACCCGCGCGCTTCCTGGTTCGTCAATGGGGAGCGCGGCCTGACACACGCCAGCGCGCGCCCCGAAGGAGTTGAGATCGTGGCCGGCGAATGGTGGCCCGAGGATTATTCCGGCCCCCCGGCAATTTCGCTGGATGCACACATCGCGGTGGAACTGGGTATCGGGATCGGCGACACACTCACTTTCAACGTTCTGGGACGCCGCATCACCGCCGAGATCAAAAGCTTGCGGACAATCGACTGGAGCCGAATTCGGGTCGAGTTTGCAACGATCTTCGCGCCCGGCGCCCTGGAGGGTGCACCGCAAACTCACGTCGCGGCCGTGGGAGTCACGCCTGAAGCCGAAGACCAGCTGCACCGCGCCGTTACGGATCGCTTCGCGAATGTCTCTGCTGTTCGTATCAGAGACGTCCTGGAGACAATTACCGACATGTTCACACGCATCGCGGCGGCAGTAAGCGCAAGTGCCAGCGTGACGGTTGCCGCTGGTTTGCTCGTGCTGGCCGGCGCGGTCGCCGCGGGTTACCGCCGCCGGGTGTATGATGCCGTGATCCTCAAGGTTCTCGGCGCCACGAGATCCAATGTGACAAGCGCATTCGTGGTCGAATATTCGATACTTGGCTCGATCACCGCGCTCCTCGCCGCGCTGGTCGGAACAATCGCAAGTTATGTTGTGATGTTTTTCGTGATGGCGGGCGACTGGGTGTTCGATCCGCTTGCCGTAGTGTTAACCGCAGCTGCTGGCATTGGCGTGACCGTCCTGCTTGGCTTTGCGGGTACGTGGAGAGCGCTGGGAGAGGACGTTATGACGGTTCTCAGGACGGAATGACGGCACCCGGAAACGAGGTGACGGCCTCGGATCCGCGTCGCCGCGACTGGGACGCGCGCTATGCGAGTTGGATGATCGGCTGGGGTCTGCCGGCGATCGCACTGGCCGGCGCGGCTTTCAGCGATATCGAGAAGTTGGTCTGGGCGCCGATGCTCACGTGGATGGGTGTGGCGTGCATGGTGAACGCCCGACGTTGCAGCCGCATGCACTGTCATTTTACGGGCCCGTTCTTCCTTGTCATGGCATTCCTTTCGTTGTTGTACAGCCTGGACGCGTTGCCGCTGGGCGCGCATGGCTGGGCCTGGCTGGGAGGGGCTATCGTTGTGGGCTGGTTGGGCCTTCGAACGGCCCCCGAGCGCTTATGGGGCCCCTATCGCCGATCAAGCTGGTCTGGGGGAAGATAAGAGGTGTTTTCACCCCGGAATCGGGCGTCGTCCTTGAAATGCCACGATTTTTCACCAATATTATCCTTGACTTTGGGAAGGTCATAAAAAGGGACTGATCATCATGGCCGAAGACATCAAGGCGCGCCTTTCATTTGGCGCGACTGCCGCGGAACAGGCGGCGATCGACGAGGGCCTGCGCGCCTATATGCTCAAGGTGTACAACTACATGGCCTCCGGCGTGGCGCTCAGCGGCATTGTTGCGGCACTCATGGCATCGTCACCCTCGCTGATGCAGGCGATTTACGGAACCGGACTGCACTGGGTCGTCATGCTCGCACCCTTGGGTTTCATCCTGGTGCTGAGTTTCGGCGTTCACAAACTAAGCGCCACCGCGACACAAGCGCTCTTCTGGGCATTTGCCGCGGTCATGGGCGCATCGCTGTCATGGATATTGCTCGCCTACACGGGGGCGAGCATCGCACGCGTTTTCTTCATCACCACGGCAACGTTCGGCGCCATGAGCCTCTATGGCTACACGACGAAACGCGATCTGACAGGTATGGGCACCTTCATGTTCATGGGCCTGATCGGCATCATCATCGCCAGCATCGTGAACATCTTCATGGCCTCATCGGCACTGGACTTCGCGATTTCGGTCATCGGCGTTCTGGTCTTCGTCGGCTTGACGGCCTATGACACGCAGAAGATCCGCAACATGTATTTCGAGGCGGACAGCACCGAGGTAGCGACCAAAAAGGCCGTCATGGGTGCGCTGACGTTGTACCTCGACTTCATCAACCTGATGCTCATGCTGCTGAGGCTGTTCGGCGAACGACGCTGATTCGTCAGTAGAATTCAGTTCGAATCGAGAAGGCTCGGCGAACCCCGCCGGGCCTTTTTGACTCCATCGTCACAAAGGATCTGTTATTTGCAGGGAAAAGCCTGTTTAAGCGTCGCCAGCACACCCTCGGCGGCCGGCCGACGACGTTCACCGAAGTTCTGTTTGGCCCATTTCATGAATGCCCAGCGCACCTCATCGTCGCGGTTCTGTTCAGGCAAACAAATCTCTTGATTGTTGCGCGTCAATAAATAGGCGTCCGTAAATCCCCGCAGGTATTGCTCGCACTCGGCCTCAGCGGCGGTACCCCAGCGCGCGTCATTGTCCGATTCAAAACATGGCGAAAGTAGTTGCTCGATTGTGTAGTCGGACAACGATACCGCCCCCGCCTGAACAAACCAGCCAACCCCCGCCGTGACTGCCACAACCCCCAGGAGTTTTTGTAGATTCTTCATCTCCCGATCCCTTCCAAACATTGCTGCAGGGTGCGGCACATCCAAATGAGTGGGACACAACAACGGTGACGATTCCAAGGTTCCATCGGCTCCACTCCGGATCCTGTTCAACGAGCAAGTTCTTTTAGTGCTCGACCCATGACCGCTTGGTGCTGCGCGTTATCCAGCCACCCTGGCGTGCTCACGGCAGCCCAGACGTCCTCGTTCGGCATGTTCTGGTGGCAGCCCATGCACAAACCCGTGCGCTCCATCTTTCGTCGCATTGAAGCCGGGAGTGGACCGGTCAGAGGCCAGTGTGATCCCACGCTGACAAGTTGACGATCATCGCGGGTCACAATTTGGGAAAGATCGTGATCAAGAGCCGGCACCGCAGGTGACTGCACGACGGCGCTGTCAGGAATGATCTCGCCCGTGGCGGTCTCGAGGTCCACGACAAAGCCCTTGTCGTAACCCTTGAGGAATTGACCGTCCTCAATTCCGCAGCCCATGGCCTTGGGATTGTTGTGGCAGCTTTCGCAATCACGAGCCCGTCTACCCGCCGTATGTGGCTGAACTGCCGCTGTATCGAGGCCCTTACCCTCCGGTTTCATCCAGATCTGATTCTGCGCAACCGTGTTGCCATCCTTGTCAATCACGGTGGTGATGGCCTGACAGCCAGGCATCATAGGACTAACCCGGCCTTCGCCGTTGATTCCAAGAGTCGGCGTCTCCCAGCGAAGGTAAGATCGGGTCTCCGAGACTTTCCCCGCGCTCTTCAGACCATTGGTGCCGAGTTCGTTATCAGGCGTTAGTCCGTCGGCGCCCCGCGCATTCGCGTTCTTGATTCAATCGATGTCGGTCTTGCCCTTGGAGTAATCGACAGTGATATGACAGCCGAAGCACTGCGGAGCCCAGTCCGCATGGAAGGCGTAACACTCCATGCTGTCCATATGACCGGCCACGCTGGACATCGCCACCTCGGCAGCTTGATCTTTCCAGCCGTCGGTCAGTTTGAGCTCCTTCAAAACGGGAACATCAAAGTCGAGGCCCGAAGCTGAATGAAGGATGACCCTGTTACCCTTCTTGACAACATTTCCGCGACGACCTCGCCCACCCAAGCCGGCAGACCGATCCGTTCCGTCCCTTCTCCAAGGGCCCGTGTCGTAACCAGCATGATGAACAAGAAAAACGCGACTTCCACGATGCACACCGGTCGTTTACATGGTTTCAGTGAACGGCGTTCCCCAACTGATACTAGCGCGCCCAACCGAGAGATAAGGAGAAACTTTGCATGCGGTTCGTCATCGCCATGATGAAACACGAGACGAACACCTTCTCGCCGATTGCGACGCCTTGGGCGCGGTTCAGGGAATGGGGCGCGCATATCGGCGACGATGCCCGGCGGGCATATGAGAACACCGGGATGCCCATGGGTGCCTATCTCGAACTCGCACGAGAAGCAGGTGCGGACATTGTTACGCCCATTGCAGCTGAGGCCATGCCATCCGGACCGGTGTCCGAAGAGGCCTACAGCATCATGACGGACGCCATCTGCGATGCCGTGGCCGCAGGCTGCGATGCCGCTTTTCTCGATCTGCATGGCGCCATGGTCAGCGAAACGACATTGGACGGCGAAGGGACCCTACTGGAGCGGATCCGAGGGATCGCTCCCGGCCTGCCAATCGCCGTGACCTGTGACCTGCACTGCAATCTCACGCAACGGATGGTCGACAACTGCACGGTGTTGATCGGCTACAAGACCTATCCTCATACCGACATGTACGACGTCGGCCTCCAGGTTGGCCGGATATTGATGAAATCTCTGCATGGTGAATTGGATCCGGTCATGGCCTGGGGAAACCGCCCGATCCTGGGTCAGACCTTGCGGCAGGGAACCGACGACGAACCGATGCGGTCGTTGATCGCCCAGGCGCAAGAGGCAGAGCGATCGGGGGCCCTGGCCGCAACGGTATTTGGCGGCTTTCCCATGGCCGACATGCCCGAGGCCGGACTCTCTTCGATCGTGGTGACAGACAACGACCCTTCACAGGCCGAGGCATTCACGCAGGCTCTGCTCGATGCCGCGTGGACGCAGCGTGAGGCATTTGTCTACCGTGGCAGGCCGCTACCCGACTCCGTGGCGCACGCCGCAGAACTCGCTCGGAAGCCGGCAGCGGGCGGGGCGGACCGACCCGTGATTCTGCTCGATCACGCAGACAATTGCGGCTCGGGCGGCACCCAGGACGACATGTCCGTGGTTGCCGAGGTTCTACGCCAGGGGCTGGAGGATGTTGCGGTCGCGGCCATTTGGGACCCTTTGACCGTACGAGAACTTCACGACGCCGGGCTCGATTCAACGGTTACGGTGGCCTTGGGCGGCAACACCGATATGCCGTCCATCGGTGCCACGGGCCAGCCCCTTCAGGTTACGGGCCGGGTCAGCGCCCTGACCGACGGCGATTGGACCGTGGCCGGGCCGATGTATACAGGCGTCCAGGTCGCCATGGGACCGACGGCCGTTCTCGATACTGGAAACATGGAGATCGTCATCGTTTCATGGCACCATGAACCGTGGGACACAGGTGTCTTCACGAGTGTTGGAATCGACCCCGAACAAAAGACATTCCTGCTGTTGAAGTCGCGAATACATTATCGGGCTGGGTTCGCCGACATGGCCAAGCACACGATTACGTGCGACGGCCGTGGCGTGACCACGTCAGATAACGATCTGCTGCATTACAGGAACGTCCGCCGGCCGATTTATCCGCTCGATCCACTCTAAGGCTGGACCTGGGACGGAGGTGGGCTAAACGAGCTTAAGCTGTTTGGTGTTCAGCGCGGCGAGGACCGAGACGAGGTTATGGCCGCGCCTGAGGATGCGGCCACCCGCCGAGATCACGGCGTACATGCCCTGACGCTGCGCAGTCTTTGGCGACTTGACGACCCGGTAAAGCGCACCTTCGGAAGCGCGTCTGAAGATGGAAAAGGTCGCACAGTCGGATTCGAAAGCCAGTGAGTAATCGCGCCACTCACCCGCCATGACCATGCGGCTGTACGTCTGCAGGATGGTGTCGAGTTCGTGCCGATTGAATATGACGAGCGGTGCTCTGCCCGCCCGGCCCCTCGTCGTGGGCCGAACGGGCCTAAACCCTTCGAAGGCGACAACCTCGCTCATGTCACGTGCCTCCCCGATTTGTCATTCTATTGAAACAAAGCATGCCACGCCGAACGCCAACGGTACAAGGGAGTGCGAGGCCTTGAATTGTCGATGCTATCTCACGCCAAATGACAGGCAACGAGATGTCCCGGCGATACTTCACGCAATTCCGGGGCTTGAAACCGGCAGTGCGACTCCACCAAAGGGCATCGGTCCGCAAACGGGCAGCCCGGATTGATGTCCACGGGATTCGGAACCGACCCTTTCAACGACGATCGGCTACGCCGCTCTCCCGGCGTCATCTTTGGCACGGCATCCAGCAGAGCGCGTGTATACGGATGGGCGGCCGCGGAAAAGATCTCTACGGTCGGTCCCTGTTCGACGATGCGGCCCAGGTACATGACCGCGACCTCGTCACACACATACTCAACGACGGCGAGATCGTGACTGATCAGCAGATAGGTGACACCGTAGTTGTCCTGCAGGTCCTGCAGAAGATTGAGCACTTGTGCCTGTACGGACACATCCAGAGCCGACACAGGCTCATCCGCCACGATCAACGCCGGACGAGTGACCAAGGCCCGGGCGATAGCAATGCGTTGTCGCTGCCCACCAGAGAATTCGTGCGGAAACTTCGCCATATCCGCTTCCTTGAGTCCGACGGATTCAAGCACCTCTTTGACACGAAGACGTCGATCTTCGGGCTTGAGCCACTTCTCGGCCACTTCCAGCGGTTCCGCCACAATCCGGGCCACTGTGTGCCGTGGATCGAGAGAGCCAAACGGATCCTGGAACACCATTTGAAAATTGCGGCGATGTCGGCGAAGTGTCCATGGCCGCATGGAGTGCGGGTCCTTGCCGAGGATACGCAACGTGCCCGCGGTGAGCGGCTCTAACGCCATGATGCAGCGCGCCAATGTCGACTTGCCACAACCCGACTCACCGACAATCCCCAGACTTCGGCCGGCGTGCACCGTCAGGGATACCTGATTCAGGGCGTGAATCCGTTGGGCCGGGGCCGTCAGAGACTCACGGGGCAGCGCGTAGTGCCGGGTGAGGCCTGATGCCTCGACCATGGGTGTGTCCACGAAGGTCATCTCCGAAGCCCAAATGTCGACGTTGCCATGGCGGCATCGAGCCGCAGACAGGCAGCCATGTGGTTCGGCCCAACCGATCGCATGTCAGGCACCTGATGGTGGCACGACTCGCGGGAGAGCGAGCATCGACCCGCAAAGGTGCACCCCTGCGGCAGATCAGCGAGTTCGGGCACGGTGCCCGGAATGGTCCGCAGCCGGCGGCGTCCATCTCCAACCTGGGGCACCGCCGCAAACAATCCCTGAGTGTAGGGATGCGCGAGCTGCGCAAAAACCTCCGCTGTCGGTCCCTGTTCGACGATCGACCCGCCGTACATCACGGCAACCCGATCGACGGTCTGGGCGATCACCCCAAGATCGTGGGAGATCATGATCAAGGACATCTGACGCTCGCTTACGACATCGTAAATGAGATCAAGGATCTGGCCCTGAACCGTGACATCGAGTGCCGTGGTGGGCTCGTCCGCGATCAGAACCTCCGGATGGCAGGACAAAGCCATCGCGATCATGGCGCGCTGCCGCTGGCCACCCGAAAGTTGATGCGGAAAGGCAGAGTAGTACCTCTGCGGGTCGACCAAGCCGACACGCTCCAGCAGAGAGAATGCCTCCACCTTGGCCTCATCTCGATCCAGCCCAAGGTGCAACATCAGTGGTTCCACCAGTTGCTTGCCAATGGTGTGCACTGGATTGAGTGAGGTCATGGGTTCTTGAAACACCATCGCGATCGCATTGCCGCGCACATGGCACATGGCCGCCTCATCCAGGGTGCGCAGATTACGCCCGTTCAGGGCAATGCTGCCGTCGAGCGTCCCGCCGTCCGGCAACAGACCCATCAACGCCAGCGCAGTCATGGACTTGCCACAGCCTGATTCACCGACGATGCCAAGCGACTCGCCACGCTCGAGCCGGAAACTGATACCGCGAACGGCCCGCGCCGCGCCGCCCACCATGGGCAGTGAAACGGTCAAGCGGTCGACCTCGAGTACACTCATTGTGCGTAGCCCGATAAACGAGCCCGGGACAGGCGCGGATCCAACCAGTCTCTAAGTCCATCTCCGAGCATGTTGAAACCGAGCACCGAAACAACGATGACCAGCCCGGGGAACAAGGCGAGGTGTGGAGACAGATAGAGGAACGTCTGAGCCTCGTTCAGCATCCGTCCCCAGCTTGGCTGGGGCGGCTGGGTACCCAGCCCGAGGTACGAGAGAGCCGCTTCCGCGAGAATCGCGATGGCGAAGAAAATTGTCGCCTGAACAATGATGACACTGAGAATGTTCGGAAGGACGTGTTCAAACGTGATCCGAATCCGTCCCTTCCCGGCAGCTCTGGCAGCGAGCACGAATTCACGAGCCCAGATAGCGTTTGCGGATCCCCGCGTGACGCGTGCAAACACGGGAATGTTGAATATGCCGATGGCCAGGATCGAGTTGACGGCTCCCGGACCGAGAATGGCCGTGATCATGATTGCAGAGAGAATTGCCGGAAACGCGAAGGTGAAGTCCGAGAGCCGCATGATCAACTCTTCGATCCAACCGCGCTGGGCGGAGGCCCACAAACCCAGGAGCACTCCGGCCGCCATTCCAATTCCGACGGCAACGAACCCCACAACCAAAGAGTTCTGGGCGCCTACCATGATCAGTGAAGCGACGTCGCGACCAAAATGGTCGGTGCCCAGCCAGTGCGTTGATGACGGCGGCTTCAATTTGTTGGCCACATCCAGTTCGTAGGCGGAATGAGGTGTCCAAAGCAGGGATATGACCGCGAGCAAGATTATCAGAGTGCTCAAGGCCCCACCGAGAAGGAGGTTTCGATGCCGCAGCGCAAGCAGAAACAAATCTGATGGGGTCCGGCTGGTCATGCGTCATGCGCCCGCAGCCGAGGATCGATGATCGCGTAGGCGATATCGACGACGAAGTTGACGACGACGACCATGGCGGCGAGCAACAGGACAACGTCCTTCACCACGACCAGATCCCTGTTGGCAATTGCCTGAAATACCAGACGTCCCAGGCCCGGCAGGAAGAACACGTTCTCGATCACAATCGTCCCTGCGAGCAGGTTCGCGAACTGGAGTCCCATGATCGTGACCACGGGTATCAAGGCGTTGCGAAGTACGTGGCGCCACAAGGTCGCAGCGCGAGTCAGTCCTTTCGCCCGCGCGGTACGCACGTAGTCCTCACCGATCGTCTCCAGGACACTGGAGCGAGTCACGCGAGCGAGTATGGCTGCCTGAACCGTGGCCAGCGCTACGGCGGGCAAGAGCAGTGACTTCAGAGCGGGCCAGAGGCCGGCATCCCACCCTGGAAATCCACCGGACGAGAACCATCCGAGGTAAACGGAGAACAGCAAAATCAGCAGAATTCCGAACCAGAAGTTCGGCACGGCAATGCCGAGCTGGCTGAACACCATCACACCCCAATCGCCGACTTTGTTGTGATGCGCGGCGGCATAAAGCCCCAGCCCGATCGCCACGATGACGGTCATGGCCATGGCAATTACGGCCAACGGCACCGTCAGGGCCAGGCGCTCAACGACCAGTTCCGAAACAGGGACGGAATAGGTGTAACTGATGCCGAAATCGCCGGTCAGGACACCGGAAATCCAGCTCAGGTAGCGATCGAGGGCGGGCTCGTCCAGGCCCAGTTCCTTGCGGAGAGCCTGATATGCGGATGGATCGGCATCGGCACCGAGAATGGCGTATGCCGGATCTCCCGGCAGGATTTCCAGTATGAGGAACACGACGACCGATGCGCCGAACAGCGTAGCAACGAAGGTCGCGAATCGCTTGGCGATGAATAAGCTCATGATCGAACGCGAACTCCGAATCAGGCCCGTTTTTGTGCCAGAGTGACACCATCTCCGATCGGCAGCAGACACAGATTTATCCGCTGGTCCTCGTGGCGCAGGCGATTGAACTCTCGGAGCGCCACCGTCGAATCGTCCTCGACCGCCTCATCCGCGACCTTGCCGCTCCATAGAACATTGTCGATCGCCGCCAATCCGCCAGGCCGCAATAATTTCAACACACGCTCGAAGTAATCCTCGTACTCCTGTTTGTCGGCATCGATGAACGCAAAATCGAATGTGTCCGCCCGACCCTCGGCGAGCAATCCGTCAAGGGTCTCCAGTGCCGGCGCAAGGCGCAGATCAATCTTGTCCTCCACACCCGCCTCGCGCCAATACCGCCGCGCAACCGATGTCCATTCCTCGCTGATATCGCAAGCCACAACCTGGCCATCTTCCGGCAGTGCCAACGCCACGGCCAGGGAGCTATAGCCGGTAAACACGCCGACCTCGAGGGTCGTTCGGGCGCCGATGAGTTGGACGAGGAGTGTCAGAAACGCGCCCTGGTCTGGAGAGATCTGCATGATTCCCAACGGCAGCTCCAGGGTTTCCGTGCGCAGCCTGGCCAGAATGTCCGGCTCCCGCGCGCCGTACTGAACTACATAATCCTGGAGACGCTCTCCCAGGCCGAGGGTCTGTCGGGACATTTCGCTCTCCCCATCGAGGGCGGCTAAGAGTGGAAGAAAGGCCGCACGCCGTCAAACAAGCGTCTCACCAATTTTTATGCGGCTCTGCGCCTCCAGCATTCCACTCTTTGCGCAGATGGCATTGCCCCAATTTCGCCCCGTTTCCGTCGAGTTCTCGTCGTATTAACCTCGTAGATTTTCGGCCATTGGGCCTCTCTAGGGTCCGGTCGCCGCTCCAATCGGGCTGTCCCTCTCCCCAAGGCGACCGGACCCTTTTTTCCAACCTCGCCCCGTTCCCGATCCTGATCGTGCAGGCTACGCTCTTGTCCGCATTCGACTGAGCGAGACCTATGAAATTGTACGAAGCCGCAGGTGATCAGCGCCGCCCCTACAGTAATCGCCCCTATTCCTGGCGCGTCATCATGGCACTTGCTCATAAGGGCCATTCGGCGGAGCGCGTGGGAATCCCCATCAATGACAAAGAGAAGCTGGCCTTTTCGGGTCAGACGCTCATGCCGGTGCTGGTCGACGGCGATGTCGTGGTGCCCGATTCCTGGGTCATTGCCGGCTATCTCGAAGAGAAGTATGGGAATGCACCGCCCCTGTTCGGGGACCTCACAGCCCGGTCCTGCGCACGGTTCATCCACATGTGGGGCGATCAGCTGCAGGCCGGGTACCTCGTGCCGATGCTGGTCTACGACGCGTGGCACCACGCGCACCCAGATGACCGCGAATACTTCCGTGCGACACGCGAGGCTCGACTTGGCTGCACGTTGGAAGAGACCTTGGAGGGGCGCGACGAGCACCTGTTTCGCTTCCGAGATAATCTCGAACCTCTCCGAGCGATGTTGGACAAGCAAAGTTTCATCTGCGGAGATACCCCCGCTTATGCGGATTACATGGCCTTCAGCCATTTCCAGTGGGCCCGGTCCATTAGCCCCTATCGGCTGCTGGAGCCGTATGATCCGATTTTTGACTGGCGGGAACGTATGCTCGACCTGTTTGATGGGCTGGCACGGAATGAGCCGGGTTACGAGGTATGAGCGAGGCTGCTCTATACTCGTGACAAGGATGAAGCGACCAACAGTGTGTGGGAGGTTTGCGTGACGATCACGGTGTATGAGCTCGACGGTGTCGACGATGTCCGGTTCAGTCCATATTGCTGGCGAACCCTCATGGCCCTCAAACACAAGGGAATCGATGACTTCGAGCGGGTACCCGTTTCCTTTCGCGATCGATCTCCGATCGCCTTCAGTGGTCAGGAGCGGATTCCCGTTCTTGTTGACGGAGATCACTGGGTCAACGACTCATGGAATATCGCCTGCTATCTGGAAGACGCTTACCCAGACGGCCCGGCATTGTTCGGCAGCGACATCGGCCGGTCCCAGGCCCAGTTCGTCAATGCTTGGACCCAGCGGATTCAGAATCCAGGCCTTATCAACATCGTTCTCTGGGACGCTTTTCAAGCCGTGGATCCGGCGGACCGGGATTGGTGGCGAGAAGACCGCGAGAAGATGTTCGGACGCATCGAGGACTACAAGGAAAACCAGTCGGAAAAGCTGACCGCATGGCGTCGAGATCTGGACCCGCTGCGCATGACGCTCGGCGATCAGCCCTTTCTCGGCGGCCAAGCGCCGGCATACGTCGATTATCTGGTGTTCGGTACGTTCCTGTTCGCCCGCTACGTGGGCCGCGAAAACGTCATTGAAGCCGATGACTCGCTTCAGGACTGGCTTGGCCGGCTCCTCGATATGTTCGACGGCTTCGCCCGTCAAGCCCCCAAGGCAATGACATCAGAAAGATGACCCCACCCGGCCCTTTTGCAACCGACCCTGACGATCACCGGTCCTGGTGGGCTCTCGCTGTCAGCGGAGGGGTTCCAAAACGTTCCCTTTACGTGGCGCTGGTCGTAGGGCCGATCCTGACCCTGATCAATCAGTACGACGCCATCCCGGGTTTCGGCGAAAGGTCCTTCGATCTCTTGAAGGCATTCCTGTCCTTCTGTGTGCCCTACTGCGTTGCCACATACGGCGCCGTCACGGCGCGCCGCGCCGGAGGCGAGTGAGCAACCAGGCCTCACTCAAACCGATTGATCGCAAGATACGAGAAACGGGACGATCAGGGTCGCCAGAGTGCGTTCGCGCCAAAGGCAACCGAGGACCCGGCTCCCCATCGCGTTGCGACTGTGACCCGCCGGGATCGGTGACGGTTCCGGAACTGATCTGAAGATAGCGGTCCGCATGCCTACACCGATGCCGTCAGGACGGCAGCAAGAGAAACGAAGGCTGCGAGGCTACCCGCGATCGGCATCACCAATGAGACAAGTCTCTTGTTCATGTTTATCTCCTGTTGCTTCCTGTTGGTGAAATCGGCGAATCCGCAAACGTCTGGCTGGACCGCCGGGCACGACAGGCACGGGGGACCACGCCTCTCCGCTCGCTACGATGCAGGATCGACCGTTGACATCCGTGGTGATCAACGTCCACGTGCCACTGTCACCGGTGAAAAGTTCCATCATGAACTTGCCATTGGCCGACAGGCCGCGTGCGGTCACCTCTTCACCGTGCTGCTTCGTCAATTGAGAGACCGCGGCGTCGCGAAGCAAGCAGAGCTGCTGGGCCTGGGCAGGCAGGCTCACCATCGACGTGGCCGCCATGACACCGACAGCGAGAATCGAGCCGGCGAGTGCGCCCCGAATACCTGCCACGGCGTCAAATACATTGTTCAGTCTGCCGGGCTTCGTGTTCGATTCTTCGGCTGTCATGGTCCTTCTCCTTTCCAAGTCCGCCACTCCCCTGAAGTGATGGGTGACCGGCTGGGCGAATTTCCAAATTTTGCCGTCGGCGGGTCGTACAATCCGTGACACGTCATTCGACCTTTCTGCTTTGCTTGGCTTCATCACGGTTGTTCACAGGTTGGTTACGGACTGTTCGGTCCAGAATTAGCAAAAAAATCAGTCGAGAACTGAAAGAGCGATCTCGGCCACGCCCTCCAGGGCCTTTCGATCCGGATTGGCTTTGGCCATGACCCTCAAACCATTGATGCAGGTGATCAGAAACCGAGCCAGGTCGGCAGCTTTGCGATCGGCGCGAATTTCGCCAGTCTTCTGACCTCGATCGATGCAGGCCACCAGCGCCGTCTCAGTTTCGTTCATCGCCTCACGGCAGCGTCCCTGGGTTTCAGGATCGAAGGGAGCCAACTCCACGGCCGCGTTCGAAACCAGACATCCACGAAGGCTCCCCCGACCGGCCATGCGATCGATCACGAATTCGAACCACCAGGAAATCGCCACGCGCGTTGACTCGCTTTCCTGAAAGTTGGCCACCACGCGGCCCGAGACGGTCGCGTTGTAGTGCTCCAGCGCCGAAAGATAGAGTTCGTGCTTGCTGCCGAAGGCCTCGTAGAAGCTCGATTTCGAGATACCCATCGCTCGTGTAAGTGAACTGAGCGAAGCGGATTGGTATCCCATGTCCCAGAACACCTGCATGGCTTGCTCCAGGGCAACGTCGGCATCAAATTCTCGTGGTCTCGCCATTTTTCAGGTATCCGTTTCAAGTCCGATACAGGCGATATGGGAATTCTGGACCGACTTGTCCAGAACCAGCTCAACACAACGTGATCATCAATTCGTGAAGACTGCCGGAGGGTGCATCACAAGCGGGGTTCCGGAACCCATACGGCAATGAGCGAACCGTTGGTTCCTGCAGACTTCTCAGGGTTTAGCGTGTTTCGTCCCGTTCCGTCGCCGCCCGCGTGACGTACCCTGTATCCAGGTCCAACTGGATAGCCTCCGGGTGCCTTTCATTCGGGTTGCCGAAACCACCGCCACCCGATGTTTCCACGGTAATGACGTCGCCTCGCCGAAGAGCCACGCCACTGACCTTTGATCCGAGCGCCTGTGTCTGGCCGTCACGACTGAGAGTCAATCGCCCAACGGACCCGGGCTCGCCTCCATGGAGACCGAAGGGTGGATGACGAAAACGATCAAAATTTGCAGCGAAGACACCAGAGTCGGATTCGAGGCGCCATTCCCGGATCATTCCCAGACCGCCTCTAAATTTTCCGGCACCCCCCGAGTTGGGTCTCAGCGCATACTTTGTGAACACGATAGGGTGTCGGTCCTCGACCATCTCAATGGGAATGGACGCCAGATTGTGGAGCCCGCAGGAGAAAGAGCTTGCGCCATCACGGGACGGCTCTGCGCCCCATCCCCCGACGATCGAATCGAGGTAAACCGGGCCCTTGTCATCGCCCTCTGCCGCCTGCAGCGCATAAAGGTACGACACACCATAGTAGGCCGACGGAATGTGGTCCGGGCGCGCCTGAGAGAGTGCACCCAGAATGACGTTGACGACTCGATGGCCAACGGCAATTCGATTGACGACGGGAGCTGGCGCCTGAGCATTGACGACACTGCCTTCGGGCGCGATCACTTCGATCGGGGCGTAACAACCTGAGTTCGCCTGGAATTCGCCACCGAGGCCCGCGATCACCGCATAGTAGACGGCGCACTTCGCGACGTTCAGAGTGCAATTGACTGGTCCGGCAACCTGGGATGACGTCCCCGCAAAATCGACGAGTACCCTGTCACCCGACACGGTAAGTTGCACCGCAATGCGAATCGGATCATCGCTGATGCCGTCGTCGTCGACGAAATCCTCGAAAGCGTATTCGCCGTCGGGCACGCTCTCGATGGTGCGGCGTACGGCCGTTTCGGATTGGTCCAGGATCTGCGAGGAAGCCTGCGTCAGGGTCGCAAATCCGTACTTGTCCCCGAGCCGGAGAACATGACCGCCACCAATCTCCAGAGCCGCGATCTGCGCCATGAGATCGCCGCGGAACATCGTCCGTTCCCGGACGTTCTGCAGCAGCAGAGCCAGCACGTCAGTATTGAGCTCGCCACGCGCCTTGATTTTCAACGGCGGAATGCGCAGCCCTTCCGCATAGATTTCGGTAGCGGAGGTGTTGTAACTGCCGGGCGCAGGTCCTCCGATATCCGAATGGTGGCACATTGCGCCGGTGAACCCGACACGCTTCCCGTCAACGAATACCGCCTGAAAGGTCAGGATGTCGGGCAAGTGCGAACCGCCGCAGTAGGGGTCGTTGGTCACGACAACGTCGCCTTCTTCCCACTCATCCGCCGGGATGAAATCCCGTAGGATGGTTTCAAGACACGGCGCCATCGTATTCAGGTGCATGGGGATGCGCGCCGCCTGCGCAATATTCCGGCCATCTGTATCGAATACGGCGGTCGAGAAATCGAGCATTTCCCGAATGGCGTTGGAGCGACCTGCCCGATAGACCGCAATACTCATCTCCTCGGCGGCCGCCACAAGTGCGTTCCGTATGATTTCGAGCTGGACAGGGTCAACGGCGTTTCGCATGCCCATTTTCCTCAAGCCCGTTCTGCAATGAGGTTCCCGGTCGGGTGCATCTCCACCCGCCAGTTTGATAATAGCAGAATTGTCGTGAATTCCTCGGTGATCAGTAGCGGTCCCTTCAGCGGCGACCCCGGCCGCAAATCAGACCGGCGAAGCATGTCCACCTCATGCCATGCCCCATTGGCATATATCTCATGTCGCAACGACTTCGCGTTAGATGCGGGCACCAGATCCTGAACCATATCCGGGCGCTCCAATCGTCCTCGGGCGGCAACGCGCAGGGTCACGATTTCAACGGGCTCCGACGGGTCGGCATGCAGAAACCGGGCTCGGTGTGCCGCATGAAAATCCGCGACGGCAACATTCAGCACATCTTCATCCACGCTCAGACCATCCCACGGAACCGTCAACTCGTATCCCTGGCCCACGTATCGCATATCCGCCGAGAGCGTGAGATCCCACAGGTCCTGCTCGATGCCATCGGCGTCCAATGCGGCACGCCCTTCAGACAACAGGGACTGGGCAATTCCCTGCAGCGTCCCCAGGCTCTGTGGCAGGGCCTCAAGAATCCGGCTTTGCGCGGCCTGGTGGAGAATGTCGGTCCACAGCATGCCATAGGCTGATAACGTGCCCGCCGCCCGGGGAAACACAATCCTGTTCATGCCGAGCTCTTCGGCCAAGGCGACAGCGTGCAGTCCCCCCGCGCCGCCGAAGGCAACCAGGGCGAAGTCCGCGGGATCAAAGCCTTTTTCAAATAGGCTGAGGCGCATGGCATTTGCCATGTTGGCGTTGGCAATGCCGACCATTCCTTCTGCGGCATCTTCCACACTCAGGCGTAGAGGGTCGCCAACACTCCGGGCGATGACACGCTGGGCGGCATCTCGATCGAGCGCTAACGCCCCCCCGAGAAATGCGGCGGGTAACAACCGGCCGAGTGTCAGGTTCGCATCTGAAACCGTCGCCAGCGTGCCACCATGGCCGTAACAGGCTGGTCCCGGATCTGCGCCTGCGCTCTCCGGACCTACCCGGAGCCTGCCACTGTCGTCGACCCTCGCGATCGAACCGCCACCCGCGCCAATCGTGCGGATATCGACCATGGGCAGGCGAACCGGACAACCATCGATCTCTCCCTCTGTCACCATGGCCGCCCGCCCCTGGTGAACAAGCGAAATATCGAAACTCGTCCCACCCATATCGACCGCGACGAGGTTCTCGAAACTCAACACCTGCGAGAGATGTTCGGCAGCAATGGCACCACCGCATGGCCCGGACAACAAGAGACGTGCTGGTTGTTGTGCCGCGACGCCCGGCGTACTCATACCGCCGTTCGATTGAATGAGCAGCACGCGTGGCTCGGTGCCGGTTTCGCCGAGGCGCGCTTCCAGGCGTTCCACGTATCCTCGAACCACCGGCATCAGCAAGGCGTTCAGAACCGTCGTGGACGTTCTTTCGTATTCACGAATTTCCGGGCTGATGTCCGTTGACACCGAAACATCCAGATCCGGGGCTGCTTCAAGCAACAACTCTCGGATGGCGGTTTCATGGACGGGGTTCATGAAAGCGTTCAGCAGACATATGGCAACCGCCTTGACGCCGCTGTTTTCGACCTCCGTCGCGAGGCACTTCGCCTGCTCCCGATCAATTGGGACAAGGACACGACCGCTGGAATCGACCCTCTCCCTCAGGCCAAAGCGCAAGGTCCGTGGAACGAGGAGCACACGGTCCTCAGCATACAGCCCGTATACGTCCTTGCGCATGTGGCGACCGATTTCCAGAACGTCTTCGAATCCGTCGGTTGTGATCAATGCGCAGTCAGGAAAATTCCTCTCCAGAACGGCGTTCGTGGCGATCGTCGTGCCATGGAGCAGCAACGCCACCTCCGACAAATCGAAGCCATATCGATCGGCTGCCAGGTTGAGTCCCGTCACCAGGCCGACGGCGGGATCGGCTGGTGTTGTCGGAGTCTTCAGTTCATGAAGGGTGCCGTTCGACTCGTTGAACACCTGGAAATCAGTGAATGTCCCACCGATATCCACAGCCATACGAATTCGGTGAGACCAGTTATTCGCAGCCATCGTGTTTCCCGTGCCCGGCCATGCGCCGATCATAGGGGTTGGTTGTTAGGCATACCACGGGCCATCCATTGACGATATGACCTCAGGGTTCCATTCTCTGGCCGATGCCAATCGGCATCACGGCCACGGTGAGCCTGTTCGATTGCCGGCCTATTATTTCATTAATTACGGGGAGCGGACGCCAAATGGCAGACGTTGTCATCAGCGAGTTTCTTGACGAGGAGGCGGTAGACCTTTTGTCCGCCGACTTCGACGTCTTCTACGATCCGGATCTGGTTAATCGGACCGACGAACTGCACGAACGGCTCCAGGATTGCCGCGGCTTGATCGTGCGGAACCGGACACAGGTTCGTCCCCCACTGCTGGATGCCGCGCCCAACCTGATCATCGTCGGGCGCCTCGGTGTGGGACTCGACAACATCGATATGGAGGCCTGCGCATCTCGCGACGTGAGGGTTCAACCGGCTCGCGGAACACTCGAAGAATCAGTTTCCGAGTATGTCATCGGCGCCATGTTGGTCATGCTGCGCCAAGCCATGTACGGAATTACCGAGGAGGTGCGCACCGGCACCTGGCCCAGAACAAAGGTGATCGGACGCGAGGCAAAATGCCAGACCCTGGGGCTCGTGGGATTCGGTATCATTGGCCGCGAGGTGGCCAAGCGCGCCGGCGCCTTCGGCATGCGTATGTTGGCCTACGACCCTTACGTCAAGGAAGATGATCCTCTGTGGACAGAGTTGGGCGTGACGCCCGCATCGCTCAACGACGTGCTGTCCGAATCGGACGTGGTCACCCTCAGCGTTCCCCGTACCGACGGGACCCATCATTTGATAGATGGCAATGCGCTCGCCAAGATGAAGCCCGATTCGATGCTCATCAATACAGCGCGCGGCGGTGTTGTCGACGACGCGGCGCTGGCCGAGGCTCTCAAGAACGGAACGATCGGCAACGCCTTTATCGACGTGTTCGAAGACGAACCACTTCCGGCCGGCAACGTTTTCGATGGCGTTGAGAACGTGACTCTGACACCTCATTGCGCGGGTCTCACGGATGAAGCCCTGCTGCGGTCCAGCATGATGATCGCGAATGCCGTCCACGATGCCCTGAGCGAGAAAGGATGAACCATGTCCGCCGCCGCTGACGATCAAGCCGCCCCCCATCAACGCGTCGATCGCAAGACGTTGACGTCATGGCTGGCACGGGTTTTCGACGCCTGCGGCATGCCCGAAGACGATTCACGTCTCGCTGCGGAGGTCATGGCACGCTGCAATGCCCGGGGCTATGAAACCCACGGTGTCACGCGCGTCATGACTTATGTGCAGAAGTTCGAGTCCGGCGACATCAATCCCAACCCGAACATGACGTTCGAGATGCGCGATGCCGTCCTGGTGATCGACGGAGATGACGGTCTGGGCCAGGTGGTCGGCCCCAAAGCAATGGACCGTGCCATCGAGCTGGCCCACGATACGGCATTCGTACCTTGCTTCATCCGGGATGGCGGTCACCTCGGCGCCATCGGCATGTTTCCGTTGCGCGCCGCCGAGGCGGGAATGGTCTCTGTTCTCATGCAGGCGACCTCACCGGTGATGTCATTGCCGGGGTCACAGGGAAGAGCCATAGGCAACAATCCCATCTCATTTGCCACTCCCATTGCGGGACGGGACCCGTTGATCTTCGACATGGCGACGTGCGTCACCTCACGCGGACGCGTGCTGATGGCAAACAGGGCGGGTAGAGACATTCCCGAAGGCTGGGCCATTGGCCCCGACGGCGAACCGACGACCGACGCCGAACAGGCTTTACTGGGTGCGATGCTGCCGGTGGGTGGACCGAAGGGCATTGGCCTCGCCATGATGGTGGAGTGTCTTGCCGCCAGCCTCTCGGGGACCTTCGCGCCCACCATGCAAGGTGCACAGCCCGCGATCGGCAGCGCCACGATGCATGTCGGCGCTTTCTTCTTTGTCGCCAATCCGGAACGCGTGGTCGGGCGGGATACATTCGAGCGGCACATTGACGGCTGGGTGTCCCAGTATCTCAGCGCGACGGGTGACGACGCCCGACTCCCGGGTCAGCGCGCCGCGGCCACAGAGCGCGAACGTACTGCCAATGGCATACCAATTCCGCCGGAAATCATTGCCGAACTTCATGAAGTCGGAGACAAGGTAGGAGAATCCTTTGACGTGCCGTTGACATAGCGGAAACAGGGTTCTCGTCACCAAGGAGAAACGCCGTGAGTCATTGGATGGTGATCAACGAAACCGGGGGACCGGACGCGCTGTCATGGGAAGCGCGCGAACTCGGAGCCCCCGATGCAGGCGAAGCCCTCATTCGGCATACCGCCGTCGGCGTCAATTTCACGGATGTACACCGGCGCCGCGGTGACCATCATCTCCCGACACCGGTCCCTTGCAGCCTAGGCCTCGATGCCGCAGGGGTCGTCGAAGCCGTCGGTGACGGCGTGACCGAATTCGACGTCGGAGATCGCGTGGCTTACGCGGCCATGCCGCTCGAAGCCTACTCGGACGAACGAATCCTGACCGCAGAGCGCCTCGTCCCGCTGCCTGACTCGATTGACGACAAGATCGCGGCCGCGGCGATGGTCAAAGGGATCACGGTTCAATTCCTGATTCGACAGACCTTTCGGGTAGAGCCGGGCCAGGTTGTGGTGTTTCACGCCGCGGCAGGCGGCGTAGGACTGATCGCGTGTCAGTGGCTCAAGCACCTGGGCGTTACAACCATCGGGACGGTCGGCAGCGAAGCCAAGGTCGACATAGCGCGGGCCCATGGCGCGGACCATATTCTCGTTCACGGTCGCGATGACATTGCGGGACTGGCACGTGAATTGACGAACGGCCACGGGGTTCCCGTAGTCTACGACTCCATCGGTAAAGCCACGTTCGATGAATCGATGCGGTGTTTGGCCCCGCGGGGCATGCTGGTGAGCTTTGGCAACGTTTCCGGCTATATCGAACCGGTCCACCTCAGTCAGGTTTTCGGTGCGGAGTCATTCTTTTTTACCTGGGCAAAGATGCACCACTACATCGAATCACGGGAAGACCTTCTAAGCGCCACAAGAGACTTGTTCGACGTGATCAACAGCGGTGCGGTCAAGATCGATGTGAATCAAACGTATCCGTTACAAGAAGCCGGCCGTGCCCATGCTGACCTCGAGGCGCGCAAAACGACCGGTTCGAGTGTTCTCATACCCTGACCGATCGAACGGTTTAGAGGAACAAGGATAAGACGCCGGTGTAACCGTAAAGCCGCTGGTGGCTGATCTCACCGTTACAGAACATGCCGACGACGGGGACGTCACCGAGGGCTTCCTGAATCGTCCGAAGTTCTTCCGAATTGGGACCGAACAGGTTCGGACCCCGTGCCAGACACGAATGATAGATACCTCCTTTGGGCGTCGATTCTCCTACCCGGCTGGCGAGATCGCTGAGCATACGCTTCAGATCGACGTGAGCGGCCTGACCGTCGCGCCGACAGAACATGACCGTATCGCCTTCTGAGACTTCGGCACCGACCGCGAAGACCTCGGCCGAAGGGTCGATAGCGACCAGATTTCGAACCAGATAGTCGGGTCGGTCCATACCACTGACGGGAAACGCCACATAGATGTACCCACCAATCCGCCCAAGATCGCGGGCTAAAACTTCACCGATGTCTTCCTTGAGCACCTCCAGAGCAGGCCGCTCATCCAGGGCGATAATGATGTTCTCCTGGCAGTCCGTCACTTCGTGGGCAGGCCCTATGGGTGAGCACCCCTGAGTCAGTCCCGTCGCCACGGCAACGTCTGGTTCGAACAATACACCGGAGATGCCGCCCGACGTCATGCCACCGGCAATCTGTGGATGCTCCCCCCGCGACGACGTCAGGCCGCCGACCAGAAAGGCTCCCGTCGCCTCAACGACGGCGGGAACCAGATCGGCCAGGTATGTGTTGTGGGGATCGGCATGAATGATTCCGAAACGGCCTTCCCGGGTACCAAGGGCGCCGGCCAGTTTTGCGCAAGCCTCATCCGGCGTAGCCGTTCCAGTATCGATAACGTTGTGCATGTCATCCGGAACCGACCCCGCGAGGAGCGCGATGGCGGGCTCATCAAAATACTCGATTCCCGTGGCACAAATCCCGATCCCCGTCGTGCCTACCCACGTCTCAATTCCCGTCAGCGCCTGAAGTTCAGCCTGAATCTCGTCCATCGCGCCGGCGAAGTGATCCGTCACGTAGAGAAATCCCACGTTGGCGCCCCGCTCCGGAATCCCAGCCGAATTCAGCGCGGTACGCACTGCGCTCCGCCAGTCAGCGGATGTTCCGTGACCCATATAGAATCTTTCCATGGACGCATCGTGACTGAGGCCCGACACACACACAAGCGTCCATCATGCCAGCAACGCGTGACCGGTCGAGGACGCAGTCTCCACGCCACCGATTCGGTTCCCAGGTCCTCCCAATAACGTTAACCCGCTCACTTTGGTATGCTGATAGAGTCCTGCCCCTTCGTCGTCGGGGCAGGGGATCGTGGGGGGGACGGTCCCGTTTGAGTGGGAAGGTCCACGTCTGATGCGTGAATCTGAAGATCAAATCTTGTCGGCGATTCGACTGTCGCTCCTCGTTCTCGCCCTTCTCGTGCCGTCCGGCACGTTCGCCGTGGGTGCAGGATCTCTCCCCAAACCCGCTGACGGCATAGTTTTGACCGTGGCCGGAAAAATCTCCAAAGCCAACAACCGTGACGAAGCCCACTTTGACCTTGCCATGCTCGAATCATTGGGCGGCGCTTCGTTGGTCACAAGAACACCCTGGACCGACGGCGAGGTGACGTTTGAAGGCGTTTGGGCCCGTGATCTTGCGGCAGCGGTTGGCGCCGAAGGCCAGACCGTCGTGGCCCTGGCACTCAATGACTTCCGGGCTGAGATTCCCGCTGAAGATCTCTCCCAACGAGATGTGCTGCTCGCCTTCAAAATGAATGGCAGATACATGCGGGTCCGTGACAAGGGTCCGATCTGGATCATCTACCCGCAATCCCGCGATGGCGATCTCCAAGACATGGAGAGGTTCTTTGCCGGATTGAAAAAAGTGGGATGGAATCAGTGACCGGGTGACAATCCCGCTCAGGCGGCATCTTCGAAGGCGACGAACATACGGTACAGCGTCCGCATGGCATCCGGCGGGTAATCGGGGGTCGCGCTATGCATCGTTGTCCGATTGTCGAAGAAGACGATCTGGCGATCCCGCCACTTGTGACGATATTCAAGTTCGGGCGTGAGAGCGTAGCCGAATAATTCCTCGAGCAGGGTGTCACTTTCCCGCTCGTCATAGCCGACAATCTGGACCGTGTACGCGGGGCTGACGTAGAGGCTCTTGCACCCCGTTTCCGGAATTCTGCGCACGACCGGATGCTCCACATCCGGATGTGCCGCCTTTTGATCCTCCGATAGTCCGACAATCGACGTATCTGGGGCACGTCCTCCGTACCGGTGTATCGCGGTGAGGTCCTCAATCTTTTCTTTCAGAGCCGTCGGCAGAGTCTCGTAAGCCCCGATCATGTCGGAAAATCGGGTATCACCACCTTCGTCGGGCACTTCGACCGAATAGAGGAACGAAACATCGCAGGGATTGCGCTCGTATGTCAGGTCTGCGTGCCAGAACGAGCCCGCCGGACGACTTGTCGTTCGGGCAAGACCCGTCGCGGGATCATTTGAAATGACTGCGACTTCATGAGCGTCGGGATGATGGTATTGGCTCAGGATATGGGGGCGAAAGGTACCGAAGCGTCGGCCAAAGTCCACCAGGACTTTGATGTCGGTCGGAACATCGGAGATGACAGCGACCTGCTTCTCAATGAGGACCCGCTTGATGTGTGCAAATGTCGCTTCGTCGAGCGGTACGGTGAGATCGACGTTGCCGATCTCGACGCCAAATGACTGGCCCAATGGCGTGACCGTAACTGCCATCAACTAAATCTCACATCATTCCAGCCCGTGCTGGGTGGCACTCCGCCGCCCCACGACCACGAACAACGGATCCGAAACGCCTGGATCGGGACTGAGATCCTTGACCTCCGCAGCTCCGAAACACCCAGAAGTCTCGAAGTAATGTGCGACAAGGTGGCCGTGGTCCTCATTATCCAGCATCTGCCAGATCATAACCGCTTTAGTTGGAAACAGGCGATTCGAATAGGAGACGATCATCGGCGCGCCGGCTTTGAGAACCCGGCCGACATCGCGAAAGACCTCCGCAGGTCGCACCAGGTACTGTATCGATACGGCGATCAGACAGGCGTCAAACGATTGGTCGCCGAACGGCAGCCTGGGATCTCGGTTGAGATTATGAACCACGTAGCGCGACAGCTGAGGATTCGCCTTTAGCTCGGTATGGTTCATTCCAAGCCCAACGACCTCTTCGTACGCGACCCCATTTGGCAGGTGGGACACGCAGCTCGACATGAGATCAAGAATACGGGTGCCGGGCTCCAGCATGGATGCGTAAAACCCGGAAAGCGCGTTGATGGCACCGTCATCGATGTGGGTAACCAGCCGCGGTACAGCGTAGAACATCTCGTCATCAGATAGGTCCTGACGCCGATACAGATGCGGCGCTAAGACGGTCACAGTGCCGTCCGCGAGCACGAAAAACTGATTGTCAGACATTGCCGCACCCAGCCGAAGGAATCCCTCGCGGCATGCTAGCACGGCGGCCGGTTTGCCCGATGCGACGGGTGTCTCATAATGGCGGTGAACTCCGCATGTCGTCCGCGGGGACTTTCACTGAAACACCGAAGGAAGGATGTCGAGATGGACAAGCAACGCTATGAACGCGGGCTCGCGATGCGTAAGGAAGTGATGGGCGACGACTACGTCACCCGAGCCATGGAGAACGGGGGCGATTTCGGGAAAGAGTTCCAGGAGTACGTTACAGAGATGGCATGGGGCGGTGCCTGGGGGCGCGAGAACGGGCTCTCGAAACGTGAACGCAGCATCCTCAATCTCGGCATGCTGGCGGCCATGGGCAAGAGCCCCGAATTTGCGAGCCACTTCAGAGGCGCAATGCGCAACGGGCTTTCGCTGGACGACCTGAACGAAGTGCTGCTGCAGATCTCTCTCTACTGCGGTTTCCCCACGGGAGTGGAGAGTTTCAGAATTGCCAAGCAGGTTCTCGACGATCAGCAATCCAGCTAGAGGTGCGGGCATGACCAAGGAAAACATCGGGTTCATCGGCATCGGTAATATGGGCGGCCCAGTTTCGAAGAACCTCGCCGCCGCGGGCTATCACATCGTCGGCTACGACATTGCCGGGACCGCCGAGCGCGTTCCCGAAGGCGCCACGGTCGGTCGAAACGCGGGCGATGTCGCGACGCGGTCCGACATCATCATGATGAGCCTCCCGGATGGAAATGTCGTCCAGGAGGTGACGGAAGAGATCATCGCAACCAATGACCGCCGAACGACAACTATCGTCGACATCTCCACCAGCGGTGTGGCGGCGGCAAGAGCGGCGAGCGCCCGGTGTCACGACTCGGAGATGGAGTTCTACGATGCACCCGTATCAGGCGGCGTCCCCGGTGCCGTGGCCGGCACGATCTCCATCATGTTTGCCGGCTCGGAGGAGGCGTTCAAACGGCTCAAGCCGGTGCTGGAAACCATCGGCAAGCCCTTTCTGGTCGGAAGCGAGCCAGGCCAGGGCCAGGCGATGAAGGTCCTCAACAATTTTCTGTCTGCAACTTCAATGATTGCGACGAGCGAAGCGATTGCCTTCGGTGAGGCCGTCGGCCTCGACCTCCAACTGATTGTCGATGTCCTCAATGTGTCGTCAGGCAGAAACGACGCAACGGTGACCAAGTTCCCCACGAGCATCATTCCCAAAACTTATGACCGGGGGTTCACGGCCAAGCTGCTGCAGAAGGATATCGATCTCTATCGAGCCGCACAGGACGATGCCGGTACCCAGAACCGGGTCAGCAAAGAGATCGTCGAGGGATTTCGCGAGTTCTACAACGCGGATCCGGACGCGGACATCACCCGCATTTATCCCTTCGTGAAGGACGGCAAGCTGTAAGCCACTAGATCGCCTTGTCACCCCCACCGTCGACGAACGCCATGATGCCTTGTACGTGACGCGCCACGGGTGAGACGAGAAACGCAACCAGGTTGGCAACATCTTCGGGCTCACCGAAACGGCGCAGTCCTGAGGCTGTGATGCGCTTCTTCTCGATCTCTTCAGGGGTCGTTCCCGCCATTTGAGCCGCCTGACTCAGGTTGTCATTGAGCAGGTCGGTCTTGGTCATGCCCGGCACGACGCAGTTGACGTTCACGTCGTCTATCAGACCCTGATTGGCCAACGCCTTGGTGAAATTCATCAGCGCTGCATTGACCGCGGAATTGACCATGAAGTCGTGGGCCGGCGCCTTTCCCCGACCGCCAGCCACGTTGATGACCGCACCGTGAGACTCCGTCAACATGGGCCAGAGCCGCTGGCATACCCGGAATGTGCCAAACAGTTTGGGCCCGAAACCCTGCTGCCAGGTCTCGTCCGTGATGTCGAGGAATCCACCGCCGACCGCCACACCGGCCGAATTCACCAGGATATCGACACGCCCGTATGCGTCAGCGGTCGCCTCTAGCACCGCATCAGCGCCCGCCGGGTCCGACATGTCGGCCGGACAAATCTCAACCCGCCGGTTGGTGGTCGACGCAATTTCCTCTTGCGCTGCCTTCAAGTTCGCCTCGGTGGCGGACACGAGGAGGATGTCGCAGCCTTCTTCCGCGAGACGCTGCGCGATTCCCTTGCCGATGCCGCGGCTGCCACCCGTGATGACAGCGATTTTTCCTTCCAGCCCAAGCTCCATGAGCAATCCTCACACATTGGTTTCGAACAATTGAAATGGGGCCGGACTACAAGTCCGACCCCAACTGTTTAATCGCTGAACTGAAAAGTCCCGACCTAGTAGGTCTCGAGCACCTCACGCAGCACACCCGAGATTTCGTCGATATGACCCTTTTCGGCGATGAGGGCAGGAGCGACGAGCGCGCAGTCGCCTGTCGCTTTGAGGTGAAGGCCGGCGTCGAACAGCTTCACCTGTGCATCAAATCCCCGAAGACCGGGACGCACGTCAGGCGCGAGATCGATCCCGGCCATCATCCCCTGGGCACGGATGTTGTCGACGATGGGAATGTCCTGCAGGTCGATCATCGAATCCATGAAGTAGGGCGACATCTCCTCGCCCCGCTCGAACAGCTGATCGTCCCTGTAGATGTCGAGGGAAGCGATACCCGCGGCACAGGCTGCGGGATGCGCGGAATAGGTGTAGCCGTGAAAGAGCTCGATCGCGTTCTCGGGCGCGGCATTGACGACGGTCTCGTAGATTTCATCGCGAACGGCAATCGCCGACATGGGCTGGGCCCCGTTGGTCAACGCCTTGGCCATGGTGATCATGTCAGGCGTCACGTCGAAGGTTTGCGCCGCGAACGCCTTACCGGTCCGCCCAAAACCGCAGATCACCTCATCGAAAACGAGCAGGATATTGTGATCGTCGCAGATTTCGCGGAGGCGGTTGAGATATCCCTTCGGCGGAACCAGCCATCCCGTTGATCCTGCAACAGGCTCGACAAAACAGGCCGCAATCGTGTCACCGCCGTAGAGTTGCACGAAGCGGAGAAGATCCTCGGCCATCTCGGCCCCGGTCTCAGGCTGACCCTTTATATACTTGTGCTCGGGCAAGTGGGTGTGCCGCATGTGCACCACGCCGGGCAGACCAGTGCCATACACGTCACGGTTCTTCACGAGACCCGAAAGCGCGGTGCCGCCGAAATTGACGCCGTGATACGCACGTTCGCGGGAAACAAACCTGACACGCTGGCCCTCACCCTTGGCAGATGAATAGGCGAGCGCAATCTTCATCGCGGTATCCACGGCCTCGGAGCCCGAATTCGCGAAGAACACGCGATTGAGTTCGCCAGGAGTCAATGCGGCGACGCGGGACGCAAACTCGAAAGCAATGGGGTGTCCGAGGTTAAAGCTCGTCGCGTAATCCATCTCCATGAGCTGGGTGTGGACCGCTTCGGCAATCTCCTTACGCCCATGACCTGCGGCGCAGCAGAACATTCCAGAGGCAGCATCGATGATTTTGTCACCCCTGTGGTTCCAGTAGTACATCCCCTCCGCCTTCGCCATAAGGCGCGGCTCTTCCTTGAACTGACGGTTTACTGTGAACGGGATCCATTGGTGTTCGAGCGTGTTGGTGAGAACTTGGGCCATCGTGTCCCCCGATTGTTCTGGGTATTTGCGAAGATCTGGCGCGCCTGTGCGTCGGCGCCGACGCTACCACGGCATGCCGTTGCAAGCGAGTCGCGCGGCACCCAATCAGGGATGATTTATTGGTGTCTGGGGGGCCTCACTCTTGACCTCATGCCGGCACTCACCGTAAGCCTAGCGCCACTCAATTTCGGCCGGAGTTCCCATGAGCGATCCAGACGTCTTTGTCGAGCCGAAGGTTCTTACTGACTTCATCCGCAAGATCTTTGCGCAAACCGGGTCCAATGAATCCGAAGCGAACGCCATTGCCACCTCACTGGTGGAAACCTCTCTCATGGGTCACGATTCGCACGGTGTGAGCATCGTGCCACGGTACGTGGATCGCGTGCTCAAGGGACTTATCGAACCGAATCAGGACATCACGGTGGTCAAGAATGACGGCCCGGCACTGATCATCGACGGCAATCGTGGATACGGACAAATGATCGGCCGGCGGGCCATGACCCTGGCAATCGAGAAGGCAAAATCGGACCGTCTGGTGTTGATGGGAATCCGTAACACTCACCACCTGGGACGTATCGGAGAATGGGCGGAAATGTGCGCCGACGCGGGCTTGATCTCGATGCATTTCTCGAACGGCATCAACCGGCCCCCGGTCACGGCCCCGTTCGGCGGTGCCACAGCCCGCATGGGAACCGCGCCCTACACGGCGGCATTCCCGCGCCGGAACGCACCGCCAATCCTGATCGACATGGCCTCTAGCGTGGTGGCGATGAACAAGGTGCGGATCGCCCTCAACCGCGGCGTCCAAGTACCTGAAGGGACGATCATTGACCATGCGGGCAATCCAACGACCGACCCTTCGGACCTTTATACAGAACCTACCGGAGCGCTATTGCCGGTGGGCGGGCACAAAGGCTACGCCCTGGGCGTGGCGGTGGAGATGTTCGCCGGCGCATTGACGGGCGGCGGTGTCATGATCGAGGGGCGGGCCAGCGACGGTGCGACTATCAACGGTCTGTTCTCGGTGATCTTCGACCCGGAACTCATGATAGATCGCGCCTACTACGACGCTGAGATCGAAGCATACTATGAATACCTGAAATCGACCCCGCCTGCGCCCGGCGTCGATGCGGTGCTTGTTCCCGGTGATCCCGAACAGATCTCGCTCAAAAAGAGAATGGCCTCGGGTGTGCCCATCGACGCCACGAGTTGGGCCGAGATGTGTCAGGCGGCACGGGACGCGGGTCTCAACGACACGGAGATCCCGGCGACGAAAAGCGACTGACGTCGCGCTACCCTTTCTCTGCGCCGGGCGGCGGCAGCGGAACCCCGGCTGCTTCGCAGGCAGCAGCGAAGGTCGCTGAGAAATCCTTGTCTCCATATCCGCGTTCCATCATGGACGCGAAGGCGTCCTTCATGGCATCGCCGATATCGAGTGGCGCCCCCACGCTCTCTGCAAGCTGCAGCGCCAGATTCAGATCCTTGTTTTGCAGGGCGATCGAGAATCCCGGCGTATCATCGCCCTTGAGGATCTTGTCCGGCCAGGTAATCAACAGGTGACCCGTCCGGGCCGCTGTCCCGGTGAGGACCTCGTAGACCTTGTCGAAGGGCAGCCCGAGCTTGAGTGCGAAGGCGACCGCCTCGGCCGACGCCTCGCTGGTGAATGCGGCCAGCAGGTTGTTGATCAGCTTCATACGGATACCCTGACCGGGCAGCCCGATGTGAACGATGGCGTTGCCCATGATTTCGAGCAGTGGACGGACACGGGCCATACTCTCGTCCGTGGCGCCGACCATGAACATCAACTCACCGCGCTCGGCATGGACCTGCTGTCTACCGACCCCGGCGTCCACAAATCCCATGCCCTTCTCGGCCAGACCCGCGGCGACCTTGTCGGTACTCTCGGGATAAATTGTGCTCGTATCCACTACGATCATGCCTTCACGACCGTTTTCGGCGATCCCGCCCGGACCGAGAACGACTTCCTCGACCTCCGGTGAGTTGGGCAGCATGGTGAAGATGATGTCACTGGCCTCGGCGACTTCCGCGACAGAACCGGCCGCCGTGGCGCCAAGTTCGACCACGGGCTTGGTCGCGTCCGCGACGACGTCGTTGACGGTCAGCGGATAGCCGGCTTTCGCGATATTGGAGGCCATGGGCCGTCCCATCGCGCCGATACCGATGAATCCAATTCGTTCCATAGTTGCCTCCAATAATTTGCCTCGGCCGCACGAATGCCCGGCAGCGAAATTCAGGTTGAGTGGTTCGACCGGGTCGGCCGCTATGGTGCCGGGATCGGCTCCGCAGCGAGGGCCAGTTCCTTCGACCGATTCAGCAGTTCACGCGCCCGATCCGCGGCCTTGTCACCGCCCGCCACGTTGCCGCGCACGTACATCGGCCTGATTCTCTCGATCTCGTCCAACGCCTGCAGAAGCTCCTCGGCGACGATGCCGAACTTCTGCAATTCATTGCCACTGAGAAAGTAGGTGTGCTGCACGTCATCGGCCCCTTCTGTGACGCCAAACTCGTGCAACGCGTAGTTGACCCAGTGCGTCGTAGCCAGCATGGCGCCCTCGATGGTCATCTCGTAGTCCTCGGGGCCGAGCTTTTCCATCGTGCCCATAATGCGTTCGGCGAATGCCTTGTGCCCTGCGCTGTCCATGTCACACACCCTCCGCTTCGGTCGCCACCTCGCGCGCCAGCGCGATCACCTCATGGTAGGCCGTGTCCACCTTGTCGACGATCTCCTGGGTAACAGGCTCGCCATCGCGAACACAGGGATCGCGCCATTCCTCAATGACGTCCATCAAATCGGCAATCTTCTGAACCTTCTCGGGAATGGGCTTCTCGATCTTCGGCCGACCGACGTGGAGCACATCACCCATCGGCTTGAATGCGGCGACGAAGGAGTCCGGTTGATCTCCCTCCACCATGTAGACACCGGGCTGCTGGGGATACCAGGAACCATCCTCGGTGATACCGGTGGCATGAAGGGCCGCGTTCACGGCATTCGTGCCGGCGTTCATCGTGGTCCAGAACCAGATCTCGAAATCCTCGAACTGGTCGAGGCGATTGCGCAGCGCGTCGAATCGCTCGATCTTCTCGAAGTGTGATGCAATTTTCACGGTGCCGTCCTCCCCGAATGGTCGTTGTTGGTCAGAACTTTAGAAATGCGGCCTCGGACGGTCAACGCGTCGTCTCAGCCGTGAACCGCAACGGTACCGGTCTCGGGATCGACCGTGACCTGTTCGCCGGTCTGTATCGCGCCAGTGATGTCCACGTCGAAACGATCGATCAGAGAAACGTCTCCAAACGCCGCACCTTGGGCCATGATCGGATTGGCAAAATTGAGCAGCAGCGCGAGGGGCACCATTTCGCGTGCCGCCATCTCACGCAGCATCCAGGCTGTGGCCACGCCGCCCTTGGCGATGTTGAGAACCAGCACCTTGCCCACGTAATTCTGGCCGACCAGCTTGTGAGTTGGGCGGGAGAATACACCGTCCACCCGATTGAGATCGTAGCGGGCGCTGAAGTTGTCACTGGCCACCAGGGCCTCGCCCGTGACCTTGGGGCCAATGCCAACGTGTCCCTTGATTATCCGGTCAGCCATCAGACGATCCTCCCGGCAACAGCCGAATCGATACAGTGCTCCGTGGTGCCGAGGACCGGTTCATAACCGTATCCGCCCAGGATGTTCACGATCTTGGCCGAATTGCTCATCAGGCGGCGCCAGCCATTGGCCTCGCCGATTTCACGCGCGTGCATCTGATAGAAGCAGACACCCTCCAGCACGACGGCGCCCGACGCCTCAATCATCTCCGTGATGCCCATACGATCACAGGCCGCCTTGATCTCGGGCGAAGTGGCGGCAAGCACGGTCACATCCGCATGAACGTTGCGGTCGCGCAGCAGCAGACCGACCTGCTGCATCTCGACCAGCGACAACTGCGGCGCAGCGAAGACGACCACATCCAGCTTGTCATCGTCCGGCTGATAGCTCCTGTAAAGGTCATCGATATCAGCCTGCGATATCGGAGTCGCGGCAGGCGGCGGGCCATCGAACACGGATGCCAGGTCCGGCGCCTCTGGCGTCACGCCCACCATATGAAAAAGAGGCGTCGAGCCGAAACTCGCCATTGCCGCGCCAAACTGCTTGAGCTCATCCGAGTTCGGTGAACCGTCAACGCCGGTGATGACAGGTACCTCCCAATAGGAGCCTTGCGCCCGGCCGATGATGGCACCGGCAGCTCCCCAGTCCGACAACGATTCCGGCCGGCACTGCAGCTCCCAGAGGTTTGTGCCGCGACGGCGCTCGTCGAGATGGAAGCCATACCGGGGCACACGGCCCGTCAAGGCTGCCGCCAGCGCCGAAGGACCACCTTGGAAATTCGTGCGCCCCCCCATCACGCTGTTGGCGTAAATCGACGAACCTGTATCGCCATAGGCCAGGTGCTCGCCCAATACAGGTGGCAGAATGGTCTGATAATTGATGCAGGTCTGGGTGATCAGGATTCCCAGGTCCAGAAACGCATTCGTGAGTCGCCGCTCCAAGGCGATGAATTCCTCAGGATGATTGATGCGCTCGGCCTTGGCGAAGTCACAGCCAAGGGGATCCGTCACCGTGGGCACGCGAACCCGGCGCTCTTCCTCCGGGTAGGTGCCGAGCATCTCAAGATATTCGATGCCCGCTTCGCCGGTGGACTCCGTGTCGGCCATCAGGTGGACCTGACTGACCTCCACCAGGTCTTCCGCATCGAAGAAATTACCGACTTTCTGGATATGCTCCATAGAGAGCCGCCGTGGCTCGCCAAACTCTCCGGCGAGCATCGCCTGCTCTTCTTCGTTCAACTTGACCATGTATTCCCTCCCTGAGCAGACCGAAGCCTGGCGCCGGCTCGCTTTTCCATCGGTCCGCTGCTCTTATAATGGGTGTTACTCGCACCCGGCAACGCGCCGCGGCCATTTCACTACTGTTCGCCAAGGATGATGCCATGAGCCCCACTGAGACCTATGAGGTATACGCGATCCGGTACGGGACTTTCGCAGAGCGCGAACGGCGGCAAAACTTCATTACACCACCCGATCCGCACGAGGGCGGCATGCCCATCGACTATTTCGTCTGGGCCATCGTCAATGATGATCGCGCGATCGTGGTCGACACCGGATTCGATGCCGCAGAAGGGGAACAGCGCAACCGGGCGATCGAGCGGCTGCCACGCGAAGGCCTCGAGATGATCGGTATCGACTCGCTCAAGGTCGAGGACGTGATCATCACCCACCTTCACTACGACCACGCCGGCACACTCAGCGATTTTCCGGCCGCCAGATTCCACATTCAGGACAGCGAAGTCTCGTTCGCCACCGGCAGGCACATGTGTCAGCCAACCTTCGGCCACTCGTATACCTGTGATCATGTCGTGGGACTGGTACGCAAGGTGTTCGACGGCCGGGTTGCGTTCCACGACGGCGACGGACAGGTGGCGCCGGGAATTACCGTGCATCACGTCGGCGGCCACACCATGGGTCTGCAATACGTCCGCGTGATGACCAAGCGGGGGCCCCTGGTTCTCGCCTCGGATGCCGCTCATTTTTACGAGAACATGGAAGCCAGCGCGCCATTTCCCATCGTCTACAACGTCGCCGACATGCTCGACGGTCACCGAAGAATGTATGACATGGCGGCAAGCACCGACCACGTCATTCCCGGGCACGACCCTCTCGTCATGAAGTATTACCCAGCGCCCAAGTCGAACCTCGAAGGCGTGGTCGTTCGACTGGACGTCGATCCCCAGACCTGACGTGTCACAGCTCCACCAGTTCGGGTTCGAGTATGACGCGGAGGAGGACAGGCTTCTCCTCAAGGTCAAGACGACGGATCACTCTGAGATCCTCGTGTGGCTAACCCAGCGCTTCATCAAGACGATGATGTAGCCTCATCTGCAGCGGCTCATGGAGCTTGAGCCCCAAGTTCGTCGGCAAAGCAATCCCGTCACGCCGAAGTCCATCATCTCTTTCCAGCGAGAGACCGCCATCGCCAAGACGGATTTTTCCAAGCCATTTGAGAAGAAGGTCACGGCCCGTCCCGCCGGCGACGATCCCCAGCTCGCCAAGCGACTTAAAGTGAAGACCTCGAAAAGAGGTCTCCATGTCATCACCTTCACGACGAAGGAAGGCAAGGACATCTCGATTTCGCTCAACAACTAGCACCTGCACTCGTTCTGCCATCTCTTGGCGAAGACCGTAGAGAAGGCGAAGTGGGTTCTCGAACTGGAGATCGATAACAAGGCACAGACACACTACGAGGCCCCTGAACAGCTGATGTAGCTTGGGATTTTGGTTGTCGAACCGGCCCGTTGAAGTGACCGCGTCCGCCGTGTAGGTTCGCGCGTCCCGGTACGCCGGTCAGCATACATAAACACCCCAGACGCGAGAGGGAGGAGACATGAGCAAGATCGAACAAGTCGGCTTTATCGGCCTTGGCCTGATGGGCACATCCATGTCCAACAACCTGCTGAAAGCGGGATTCAAGGTGAAAGGCTACGACCCTCTTCCCGGCGCCGGCGATGGTATCAAGCCCAATGGTGGCGAGGTCGTTCCGACACCGGGTGAGACCGGCGACGGCTCACAGCTCGTCATCGTCATGGTCCCCGACGTTCCTGAGGTGGATGCGGTGTTGAACGGCGACGACGGCTTGCTGAAGAGCCCGGGAGAGGGACGGGTGGTCATGGTGATGTGCACCATCGATCCCGGTGCCGTCCTCAAGTTCGCCGAGCAGGCCCGAGCCGCGGGCTGGGGCTATGTCGATTCGCCGGTAGGCCGGACCGCTGACGATGCCCGCGAGGGCACATCCATGTTCATGGTTGCCGGCTCGGTTGAGGACAAGGCGACCGTCATGCCGGCGCTGGAGGCCATGGGCACCGAGATCATCGATTGCGGTGATGTCGGCCACGGCATGACCTGTAAGGTCGTCAACAATTTCATGTCGACGGTGGGCGCGGTGATGGTGGCCGAGGCGTTGCGGCTTGCCGAATCAGGTGGTGTCGGTCCCGACAAGGCCTTGGAGGTCATCAACGGCACCATCGCGGGCAACGGCCACTCGAAGGTTCACTTCCCCAACAAGGCGTTGGCGGGGAACCTCAATCCCGGATTCGCGGTCAAGCATGCACGCAAGGACGTGAACATCGCCCGCACGGTCATGGAGCGCGAAGGGTTCCCCTGCTACACCGCCAAAGCGGCCTTGGAGGCCTACGACGCGGCGCTCGAACGCGGCCACGGCGACAACGACTGGAGCGACCTCTACAACGTTGTCAACGACATCTGGGCGGAAAACCGCAAGGGCTGATTTACAGGCCTCCCTTCCATCAGGAGGGGAAACTGTCAGGTCAGGCGCTTGAGCGCCCGCGGCAGGGCGTCACAGAATCGGCGCACATCCTCGTCCGGGACCGTCGTCGTGACCCGCACGAAGTTGGGTCCGTAGATTTCCGACGTGTAGTTGCCCGATCGAATGACGAATCCCTCGTCGAGCACGGCACGGACGACGGCTTCTGAGTCGTGGCCTGTCCCGGTGACGTCGATGGCCACGAAGTTTGCTGCCGGCGGCCAGGAGATGATGTCGAGTGAATCGATTTCATCGACGCAGGCCTTGATCGCTTCCTGGTTTCGGCGGTTCATCTCGAGCACGCGAGGCTTCCAGTTGGGCTTGGTCTGATATGCGGCAATGGCGCCCTGTTGGGCCACCCAGTTGCCTCCCAACCGATCCACTTGATGCTCGCGAATACGCGCCATGAGCGCGGGATGGGCAATCGACGCGCCCACGCGAAGACCGGCAAAGCCGCAGATCTTGGACAAGCTGATGTTCATGACCGCGCGCTCCGAGTATCGGGGTGCGGGAAAATTTCCGCCCGCGGCAAAGTCGCGGTACGTCGCGTCGTGAAGCAACCAGGCATCATTCAGCTGGGCGATTTCGCACAGGGCCTTGATCTCTTCCTCGTCGTAACATGACCCGAGCGGATTGAGAGGGTCGATGACCGTGATCAGCTTGGTACGTGGGGTGACGTGATCGCGCACGATCTCGGGAACGAGTTTCCAGCCGGCGTTGGGCGAGTAAACAGAGATCGAGATGACCTCGGACCCGAGGGTCCGGGCGAAATTGGGAATGTGCGGCCACCCCGGGTCGGAAACGATGGTCTGGTCACCGGGTCCGAGAATCGCTGCCATCGCCTGGTAGATGGCCTCGGTCGCACCTTGAGTCACCATGACCTCAGTGCCGGAAACCTCGACGTCCGCCGCCACAAGCGCCGCGAGTTCATCGAATCCGTAGGGGGGCGTGTAGTTCCGGTAGGCATCGGACTCGATCGCCTGAATCATCGCCTCGTGGATGGCCGGGTCGAGCTCGAGATGGTTGCAGTTGTGGCCCATATGCACGAGACCTTCGTCCAGTGCCAGGTCCTCCCAACTCTCTCCACCAACGTTGAGGAAACTCATGTGGCCCTCCTGTGGCCGTTGAACTCTAGGATCCCGCCGCCATAAGACTGGCCGTCAGGATCGACGATGCCTTGGCAAAATCTTCCATCTCCATCGCCTCGCGCGGATTATGGCTTCCGTGGGCGTTGCGAATGAACAACATGGCGGCCGGCACACCACATCCGGCGAAGACCAACGCGTCGTGGCCCGCGCCACTCGGCATCTCCAGGACCGGAATATCGAGTTCCGATGCTGAGCGAAGAAGACGTTTGCGAAGCCCCAGATCCATATCTGCCGGTGCGGTTTCCGAGCAGGGTCCAAGGTCGATTCGAACCCCGCGACGCTCTTCGATCTCTGCAATGGTCGCGTCTAATTGCTCGCGCACCGCTGCGAGGGTTTCCGCCGAGCGGCTGCGCACGTCAATTGTAAAACGCACATCCCCCGCCACCTTGCTGGCCGCACTGTGGACATCATCCGTCGAGATCACCCCAAACGTCACCGCGAGATCCTGACCTTCTTCCTCCAGCGTGGCCCACAAGTCGTCGGTTCGCGATACCAGCTCGGCAACTGCGGCCACGGAATCCCGCCGCAACGCCCGCGGCACGGTGCCGCAGTGGCCGTACTCTCCCGCACAACTTGCTTCGCGGCAGCGAAAGTTCCCGCGAATTCCGGAGACGATTCCCACTGGGATACCCTCGGATTCCATTGCCGGGCCCTGCTCGATGTGTATTTCGTAGTAGGCCGCGATGGCATCGGGCCGCAGGTACGGTGTCTGTACGGTCACAGCCTCCGAGTCGAGACCGCAGTCGTGCATGTGTTCGGCAATTGTCCGGCCGCTGTCCGTCCGTCGCACCGTCGTGAGTTCATCGGGTGCCAGGAGGCCGAGCGCCGCCCGGCTCCCAATATAGTTGGCCGAAAACCACATGCTTTCTTCCGCCCGGATCCCCATCACGGTGATGTCCTGGTCGGGCACATGGCCGGCCTGAAACAGACTCGAAACTGCGGCCAGGCCCGCGAGCACGCCGGCGGCACCGTCGTAATTGCCCCCGCAACGCACGGAATCGAGATGAGACCCAATGAGAATACGAGGCGCCGAGCGGTCACGACCGGCCAGGGTCATGTACAGATTGCCCGCAGGATCGACATCTGTTTCCAGTCCGGCCGCTGCGGCCGCGTCGCGAACGATCATATGCGCAGCGTTCTCTCCCGGACCGTAGGATTCACGAGTGACGCCTTCGCCGTCCTCTGTCGCGTCGCGCAGGGCATCGAACAGGGAGGCGGCGAGCGCGACGTCGGGTCGCGGAACTCGCGGTTCCTCATGATGCTGAAGGGAAGTGGCCATATCCGGTTCCGGTTTGTCTCGCCGTCAGACCCCCTTGGTCTGGCCACCATCGATATCGAGGGTCGTCCCGGTGATGAAATTGGCCTTGTCGGAGGCAAAGAACGCGGCGGCGGCGGCGACTTCGACGGGCTGCCCGAACCGCTTGAGCATGGTCTCCTGGGTCTGAATTCCGCGGGCCTCGTCGTAGGTGATGCCGTTCTCGCGCGCCATTTCTTCCGCCAGGTACTGCATACGCTCGGTGTCGATCGGCCCCGGATTGATGGCATTGGCGAGGACGTTGGCCGGCGCCCCCTCCTCGGCCAGCGCCTTATTGAAGTTGAGCAATGCTGCGTTCACGACGCCCCCGGTGAAGACATAGGCATGCGGCTGCCGGCCGTGGGTACCGATGATCGTGATGATCCGTCCCCAACCCCGTTCCATCATTCCGGGGAGAACCGCGCGGGCACACCGGATCTGGGGCAGGAACTTGATTTCCAATGCGCCGCGCCAATCGTCATCGGACAGCTCGACAAAGGGCTTGGTCGGGGGACCGGCAGAATTGTTGATCAGGACGTCGATGCGGCCAAACTGCTCCTCGACGGCGGCAACGAGTCGGTCAATATCGTCCTGGTGGGTGCAGTCCGCCGCGATGGCACCGGGTCTCGCCCCCGTTTCCTCCTCCAGGCGCCCTGCAGCCGCGTCCAGCGTTTCCTGGTTGCGGGCCGAAATAACGACCGTAGAGCCCTCGGACAAGAAACCCGCCGCGATGGCGTACCCGAGCCCCCGGCTTGCGGCAGTGACGAGAACGACTTTATCGGTGAGACCGAGATCCATATCGACTTCCTCTTCTCTTAAGCGCCTCCCCGCAGCGCCTAACCCGCGACGATGATCTCGTGGGGCAGGGTGGTGAAGCGTTCCACACCGGTTTCGGTCACACGCGTGGTGTCTTCCATGTGCATGCCGCCGTGCTCCGGATGACGGTAGAAGACCTCGAAGTTGACCATGGTGTTGGTCTCCATAACCCAGCCGCTGGCCGCATCTTCAGGCGTTGCGAAGTCGAACACGTTTAGCCCGATGGGGTGGTAGATCACCGTCGCACCTTCGGTTGGCAGGTCGCTCTTCTCGAAGACCTCCATGCCCATGCGCTCGAGGTCCGAGGAATGCATGCCGGCCTTGAGATTGCTCTCGCCGGCGGCGATGGCCTCCTTGACCACCTCGTGCATCATTTTCTGGTAGTTGCTGGGCTCGCCCACGCAGGCAGTGCGTGCGCTGTCCGCGTGATAGAGCTTGTAAAGGCAGATGCAGTCGAGGATGACTCCCTGGCCCCGCTCGAACGTCATGCGTTCCGTGTAGTCGTGATCGAGGACAAAGGCCCCGTCCGGTCCCGCACCGAACAGCATGCCGCGCTCCCCCAACCACTTCCCGCCGCCCCTCTGCACGGCATCGCGGTAGGCATTGACCATCTCCATGCAGGAATGACCTTCCTTGACGGCAGCGCCCGCCGCACGCACGGCGTTCTCATTGACGACCATGCCCTGCTTGAGAATTTCGATTTCGGGCTCGGTCTTGACCAGACGGATGCGGCGAAACGCCCGCTTGCCATCCACGACCTCGAGGCGTGAGCCGATCTTTTCCTGAACCTCGCCGCCCATCCGCAGATCATCGAAACCGATGCGCAGATTGCCCTTGGGCATCTCCGTTTCGATGAAGTCGACGACGGCGTCAAAATAGGTGGCCTGGCGCTTGGGTAAGGTCGACTCGTAAAGGTTCTGCAACGGCTTGTGCAGCTCGGTTCCGATGCCGAGACCTCCGTGCACCTTCTTGAGCATTGTGGAAATGGCTGTCCATTCCGTCCCGTAGTACCTCGCCTCCATCCACGTCGGATGGGTGAGGCAATAGGTCATGTCGTACTCGCCGGTGATGAGCGTCGGTGGAATGCCGTCGTGACGAGGATAAATCGCGCATGCCCACGGTTCATAGAAATGCGCGAGCACGGAGTCAGGCGCATGTCCGGACAGGTAGTAGAGGTTGGCATCCTCGCTCGCGAACAGCGCGTCGAGGTTGTCCTCCGCCATGATCGCCTTGGCCCGGTCGTGATTGACGAAGCAAACGGGCTCCGGTGGGACAAATGGTGAAATGTCTTCGTAGGCTTCGGCCTGGGCCATCGAACCGCCCTCCCATCTAATGCGGAGAGAACGGTATCACCCGCACCCGTCAGGACAAAATCGGCCAGACCGCTGATCCCGCTGCGATAAACTCCGCCCCACAAGAGGTTGGCGGTTCTACCGCCCGATCAGTCGGCGTGTTCAACACTTTCCAGGCGGTCGATCCAGTGGTCGGGCAATCCGTGCGCCCTGGCGCCTTCGCGCAGCAGTGTGATGTACCGCAACGAAGGGCTTCCGTCCCTCTCGTTGCCCTCGGCCATGTAGGTGACGACGCGCAGCCGGTTGTCACTGGCGTCCAGCGCATCGACCCAATGTGGCCGATAATTGCACCCCGGGACGCCCTCCGTCGCGTTGAGGCGGACGAGCTGGCGTCGCGTAATCCGGTATAGCACACCCCAGACTTCGTCGTCGTCCGAGGGTTCGATGTTGGCCGGCGCCGACCGGCCGCGCGGCCGGCCATCGAGGTTGAAGCGCAGGCGATATCCCTCGAGGCGACCCGAGCGCCACTCCGCCGGCCGCATGCGGCGCCTCTCAAGAAAGGCGCTGTCATGCATGTTGGCACCGAAGGCGAAATACCAGACTTCGTCTTCCGGCTGGCCCGTCAGACTCAACCCCCACACGCGGTACCACAATCGTGCCAAAGGCCATGATTGCAGGATCACGGGG
>DEBC01000107.1:76434-76835 GCA_002348365.1 Alphaproteobacteria bacterium UBA2966
CCGCATCAGGTCCTGGAAAGCCCCTACCGCGAACGCCGATGGTTCGCGCCGAAGCGTATGGAGCGTCGGGACGGCAATCGCCGGTTCGGCACCGCCACTCCCTTCTCAGAAGCTTATATATCGGGTGATCTCCTGTGGAAGTCAGTGACGCACTGATAGGCATGACCTACGGCGAGCAGGATGTCTTCCGTGAACGGCTTGCCCGACAACTGAAAGGCCATGGGCAATCCTTTCGCGGAAAAACCGCACGGTACGCTCAGCGCGGGCGTTCCCAAATAGTCCGCAAAACGCGTAAATCGCGCAGATTCCGTGAGCATCGCGTTGACCTTGGTCGGATCGTCGGTCGTTACCTCAGCGACAGCCGGCGCCGGTCCGAACAGGACATCTACCGTGCCGAAAAC
>DEBC01000108.1:0-3095 GCA_002348365.1 Alphaproteobacteria bacterium UBA2966
TGATCGCTTTGTTCGAGACCGGAGCAATCCTGATCTATCTCGGCGAGAAGATGGGACAGTTCTATCCCGCCGATCCCCGCGACCGGTACAAGACCCTGTGCTGGCTGATGTTTCAGATGGGGGGCGTCGGGCCCATGTTCGGGCAGAACCATCACTTCCGACGGTATGCGCCGCATCTGGCTCAGGACCTGGCCTATCCGCAGGAGCGTTAAGCCAACGAGACCGCCCGGCTTTATGGTGTCATGGACAAGAGGCTGGCCGCCTGCGAGTGGCTTGCTGGCGACGTGTACACTATCGCCGACATGGCGACGTTCGCGTGGGTGCGGCTGTACGAGCGTCACGCCACCGACCTGGCGGACTATCCCAGCGTCAAGCGCTGGGCGGATGCCTTGTCGGCCCGTCCGGGTGTGCAGCGTGGCTGTGCCGTGCTGGAGGACCATATGGCGCAGGTCAACGCCGATCTCGACCCCAAGGTCGCGCTCGAGAACTTCTTCGGCAACACCCAATACACCGCGCGGTAAGGCTTGGAGCCGATTTGGCCGCGATTGGCCAAACCGGTAGTCTTTTCAACAGGGCAGGTGCTGTTTCAGGAGGACCCTGGCAATGATCGAACTCTACACGTGGCCCACGCCCAATGGCGTGAAGGTGCACATCATGCTCGAAGAGACGGGACTCGAGTACAACGTACATCCCATCAATATCCAAAAGGGCGACCAGTTTGATCCGGAGTTTCTGAAGTTCAGCCCGAACAACAGGATGCCGGCGATGATCGATACTGACGGGCCCGGGGGCGAACCGATCTCGCTGTTCGAATCAGGCGCCATGCTCATCTATCTCGGCGAGAAGACGGGCATGTTCTATCCAACGGACGACCGCCTGCGCTACGAGACGATCTGCTGGGTCATGTTCCAGATGGGTGGAGTGGGCCCCATGCTGGGACAGAACAATCATTTCCGGATGTATGCCAAAGACATGGGCCACGAGGTCCAGTACGCCGTTGACCGCTACTCCAATGAGACACGGCGCCTCTACGGGGTCGTGGACAAACGACTCGCGGACAATGACTGGCTTGCCGCCGGTCAGTACACCATTGCGGATATGGCGACCTTTCCCTGGCTGCGTCTCAACGAGCGCTTCGACATTGAACTCGACGAATTTCCCAACATCAAGCGCTGGCACGACGCGATCGATGCGCGGCCGGCCGTGGCGAAGGGGAAAGAGATCCTCGTTGAATATCGCGAGAAAGCGAACGCGGAACTCGATCCCAAGGAGATTCAGAGCAACATGTTCGGGGCTGCACAGTTCGCTCAGCGGTAAAGCTCCTTCATTGCGGCCTGGAGTCCGACATCTCTAGCGGGGTCCCTGAAAGCCTTCTGGACCGTCCCTCGGTGCAGCGCGTGCAGACCGCGCTTGCGGCGGCGGGCAGCGCGGCGCGTGTTATCGCCTTGTCGCAGACGGCCCGTACGGCGGCTGATGCGGCTGCCGCGCTGGGCTGTCCGTTGGGGGCCATCGTCAAATCCCTGGTGTTTTCTGTGGGCGACCAGCCGGTCATGGCCTTGATCTCGGGTGACCGCCGCTGTGTTTCCAAGATCCTTCCGCAGCTGACCGGATTGGAGGGCAAGGTGTCTCGTGCCGATGCCGATGCGGTAAGGGCAGCAACCGGGTATGCGATCGGGGGTGTGTCGCCACTTGGCCATCCATCGCCGCTGCCGACGGTGATCGACGGCGCCCTTCAGCGGTTCGACGCCATATATGCCGCAGCGGGGCACTCTCACTGCGTTTTTGGCACCACTCTCGATGAGTTGGTGCGCCTGTCCGGGGGCGCCGTTAACGATGACGTTGGTCAGGATTTGTGACGCACGTTACAACCCTGTTCGAATTCGATTCCGTAGTACCTTTTGTTAACCATTAGAGCCCAGAGTCTGACTGGTAAACGGGAAGTGGGACGACAGTGCTCCAGGGACGGAGCGGCCCGTTAACCAAGTGTTGGATGGAGACAAAAATGGCTCAAATGGACCAAAGCTCTATCGATACATTCGTGGCCGAGGCAGAGGCCGGAATCCCCGACGCCCAATACAGCCTGGGTCTTCTTTATTCGACCGGACATGATGCGCCGCTGGATTACATCTCAGCCCACAAGTGGCTGAACATCGCGGGCATGAAGGGCAACATGGATGCGCGCCGGCTGCTACGAGGGATTTCGTCATGGCTTACCTCCAATCCCGGCGCCACACTCGCGCCGGCTACAATCCCCCCCCGGCTCTACTCATTTACCCACGATCTACTGGATCGATTACTAAGCGACTACAGGATGAAGCCAAGTGATGACCAAAACGTTAACCAAGCATTCGTTGTTAATCATACGTAACGTGTTGATTCAAAGATATTTTTATATTTAATACCCGGGTCGAAAATGTGAAGTTTTCGTCACGTTTTTCTTACAAACCTGTGATGAGCGTCACAAAACCGTGGCATTTTCTCCATTCACTGCCAGCCTCGATGACAAGATTCTTTCGAAGAACAGGCTAGTCGATGGACGTGTTGAGTTGTGTCAAACGTTGTATCGGCCGTGAAAATGTTTGTAACAACTTTATTGGCGGCCCGCATTGGACCAGACTTGCATGGTGCCTATGCCAAAACTGCCTCTAGCTCTTGGTTATATCGGCTAGGCGATTGCCTGGCGTTGACAGGGGCAGGGGCCGCTTTTAAGTAGACTGGGAAACTGCCTCCGGAGAGATGGCCGAGCGGCTGAAGGCGACGGTTTGCTAAACCGTTGTACGGTGTCAAGCCGTACCGAGGGTTCGAATCCCTCTCTCTCCGCCATTTCAATGACTTAGCTGGTTTTTGCACCGCTGGAATAAGCTGTAAACCGTTGGATTATGCCGGTATTTGTGCCGGTCTACGCGACCCGCATTATCTCCTTTTGTTCCTCTGGCGTGAGATAATCCAAATACAGTTCTGTCGTTTTTATGCTGGAGTGGCCGAGGTGCTTTTGCAAATCGTAGATGCTGCCGGTTTTATTTCTCAGATATTCGACAGCGAAAAAATGGCGCAAATCGTGGCATCTGAAGCGCCGGAAGTCGGCGTGCCGCTTG
>DEBC01000108.1:3488-7414 GCA_002348365.1 Alphaproteobacteria bacterium UBA2966
TCTCCCAAAAAAGCACCCGCGATCCGCTGTAAGGCACTGTGCCGGTAACTGTGCCGATTGCGGCATCGTTTAATTTGATGACTCTTGTCTTCCTTCGCTTGGCTTTCACGATGGTGCAGCGGCATAAATCATCGATATGGTGCCGATCCAGATTTGTGGCCTCACCTTTGCGGAAAAAATTGTGGTTTGCCAGGCAGCAAATCCAAAGCTCTTCGAGCGAAAAACCGCCACTGCCAGAGACCATTTAATATTTTAAATCAAAGCGTTAACGACCAGGCGCTTTGGTCACTGGCAAATTGTTAGGTGACCAAGGGCTCTTTCAGCTGCTCACCGCCCAGAACGGGCTCATTCACATTCGTGCGTCTCAAACGGGTCTTCGGGCAACAACTCCAGACAAATGGCACAAGTCATAGCGCACTCGCATTTTTCAATATCCAGGGGTCCGCGCACAAAAATTTCTCCGCACATTGAGCAGAATTTCTCTGGGTTTGCCTCCCGATAATAGTACTCCCACTCGATGACCTCGGCGCCCTCCGCCGGTCGCCAGCCTATCTCCCACCATTCTTCATCACTGATTTCAAATTCTACACTCTCGAAATATTCTCGAACTTCCTCAGGATCACAGAGCCGAAAGAACAGTCGCTGGCTTCCCGACTCTTGCGGGTGCGTGCAGTAGATTTCCCATTTTTTTCCGCGTTCAACACGTTTCACCCAATACTCAGTGCTCCATGAGAAGCCAGGGCCTGCTGCGTAGTGATGAGGCCCAAGATAAAACACACGCTTCCTTGGGATCGGTGGAAAACCACTTTCCTCCCGGTCAATCGGGAAATCAATAATTTCTGCAGACATAATAAAACCCTCCAACGGCTAACCGTGGAGGGCTGACGCTCGATATTGCTCTCTTGAGCCGCATCTCCCTTTCGGGAAAACCACCTTGCACGAGCTGCAGGTTGGCGGGGCGCGTCAGCCCTCTCTCGATGACATAATTTATATGGGTTTTATCGGGATGAATTTCAAGTAAGCAGAATCATGGTAGCAATTTACGACCATGATATTTGGGATTAGCATCTTTGGATGCGCGCCCTCCTCACCGCCCTGACCGCACTTATGTTGTGTTCTGCGCCCTCAACAGCAAAGGATCTAGAGGATGCTTTTGCTGCATACAAAGCAGGTGACTACCAGAGAGCTTTTAGACTGTTAGCGCCACAAGCTAAGCAGGGACATGCAGAAGCACAGTTCAATCTAGGAATGATGTACTTTAAGGGCAATGGCGTGCAGAAGGACTACGGAAAAGCTATGCACTGGTATAGAAGAGCAGCCGAGAGAGGACATGCTGAGGCGCAATCTAACCTCGGCCTAATGTATGCGACTGGTTTGGGCGTTTCGAGAGATTTCGTAGAAGCTTACGCGTGGTGGGACATCGCGACGGAACAAGGAAACGATGATGCCAAGCACAACAAAACCATTTTGGAATATCGTATGAAGTCCGAGCAAATTGCAAAAGCTAAGGGTCTATCATCGGTGTACTGGGAAATGTACGTCATGCCGTTCCAATACTATTAAAATGCCTCAATATCCGCAGAGAACGATAATGGTAAGTATGTTTGATTAACTTGCCGCCTAGTGTTGGTCGATTGCTGCGTCTACGGGGAGCCAGCACGGCGCTATGTGGAGATATTGCGGTTAGGTCTCCGCACCTTGGCGGATCACTACGGGATGCCCTGAGGGTTTATGGCTTGTTTGCGTCGTGGGTCTCCGTCGGCCGTCGTCGGGCAGATCCTCCGGCGTCTGAGATCGGCCTGTGAGATGATGGCGCAGGATGTCCCATTGCACCGCCCAGTAGCCACATCGTGAATTGTAGGTCATGCCGTCGATCAGCTTGTGAACCTTGGGTAACGCGTGGAATGGCACGGCCGGCGCCACGTGATGCTCGCTGTGATAGGACATGTTCCAGGAGAAGAAGCGTGTGATGGGGTCGGTCATCACCGTACGCGTGTTCCGCCTAAGATCGGGTCCCTCGTAACAACCCACGTGGTCTGCCGCCCGAAGAAAATGCGCCAGCGGCCTCGTGAGGATCAATGGGCCCAGCCAATAGACAACCGGCAGCCATGACTGCGCGATCACCGCGTAAAGGGCGGCGCCGACATAAATCACCAACATGACGCGCGCCTCTAAATAGATCTGGGGCAGGAACTTCGGGGGAATGTTCTTTTTCTCCTGTGGTCGCATGCGTCCCATTGAATGCAGAATCAGCCAACCGAGATTGACCTTGTAGCGGGTGTAGCCTGAAATCCACTTGACGTAGTCCCAGCTGGTCTTCGGGCTCGCGAGCACGAACTGCGTGTCCTTACCGTGCTCTTGCGTAAAGTTGTGGTGCGGCCAGTGCTCGTAGCGGAAGTAGAGCGGGGCCCAAAACGTCAGGATGCCCGAGACCCAGAGCACACCTTCATTGAGCCAGCGCGTTTTGAATGCGGTCCCGTGCGCACACTCGTGCACGGGCGCGAATAGATGGTTCAGCACAATTCCATGAATCAGCATGGCCGGAAGCAGCCACCACGTGCCGTTTGACAGGAAGACCAGATATCCCGTCCCGGCCAGGGCGCCATAGTGCCCTGCCGCGTACAACAGGCCGTGTATGTCGGTGCGTTGCCGCAGCGGATGCACGACTTCAGGGGCCAGGAACTCGCGCCGCTGCGCGACCTGCGTGAGCTCTTCCAGAGATCTGCTGTCGACTGCTGACACTCTCATGCGTCCGCTGCAATTTCGCCACGTCCAGGACGTAATTTCAGGAGTCTACCACAGGGCGTGGTTCAAAGAGGAAATACGCCCTCCAAAAACCATATTAAGGACTAACCACCCTCGCGTCGGCGAGGAACAAGTCTTGGATAAATAGCGCCACAGGCAAGAGTAGCCGGGCCCAATCGGTTCTCGCAGTCACCCGAAATCGCCTTCAGCAAATCAGGCAGCACAAGGTCCTCGCCGTATCGTTTGATTAATACGGCCTTGGAATAGCGGCCATAACGACCACATTCCTCGCACTCGATTTCAATCGGGTCCGTAGGGAAAGTCCCAATATTTGAGTGGGTGCGGGACCTCATCATTGGCGATCTAAAAGCCCTTTAACTGTGGAGGGCATTTCAGTGTCGGTGAGTATTCTTCGACCGCGAACTAGCTGTTTGACGAAACCTTATTGGCACTCCAACCATCGAGAATCGTACGCGCGCCGTTGGTGGCCGGATCCATAGCCATGTCATGGCCTTCACGCTTGGCGGTCAGTTCGATTACATAGCCATTCGGATCGCGGAAATAGATCGAATCGACGAACCCGTGATTGGAGACGCCCCGGGTATGGATTCCGGCATCCTTTCCCTTCTCGAACATCATAATCAGGTCCTCGGGGCTGACTTCGAGGGCGATGTGGAGGTCGTAGTCGTGCTGGTTCTTGAACTCAAACGGCATATCAGGCGCCTCGAAGAAGGCCAGATAAGAACCATCGTCCATGCCGTAAAATGTATGAAGGGTCTGCGTCTCGCGGCCGCTCTTGGTTTCGCCGATTTGCAGCGAACCGGAAAGCGGCAGTCCGAGAAAGTCCTCATAGAATTGCCGGGTTTCCTCGGAATCACGGCAGCGGTAGGCATTATGGTGTAACCCCCTGATCATCGACTTTCTCCCTCCTCGAATTCATTCAGTTGTTCCGGTTGTTGAACAACCGCCGAAAGGGCATGTGTTGATCCCATCCTCGCATGTCAATGGCGAAGGCGTGCCCGAGGACGATATGCGAGCCTACGCGTGGACAAGCATCTCTGCCGCGCAGGGGAATGATGGCGTCCGCGCAGATCGCCAAGGGTCAGGAATTATCGTCCGAGCTTTGGGAAAAGTACGTCGTGCCGTTCCAAAAATATGGACTTGTTGCCAAACCCGACTTA
>DEBC01000099.1:0-8574 GCA_002348365.1 Alphaproteobacteria bacterium UBA2966
GCGACCCGTGACGCCGCGGCGGCCCGCCTTGGCAGACGGCCGGGTTCGCTATGTAGGAGATTCCATCGCTCTTGTGGTCGCTGAGTCATTGGATATTGCCCGTGACGCGATTGACGCGATTGAGGTGTCCTATCGCGAGCTGCCCGTGGTTACCGACACAGCCGCCGCCATCGAGTCCAACGCGCCGCAGGTTTGGCCCGAGGCACAAGGCAACGTTTGCGTCGACTGGTCGAAGGGCGATGCCGACGCCGTTGAGGCTGCGTTCGCAAACGCCCACCACGTAAGTCGGCTGCAGCTGGTCAATAGTCGAATTGTTGTCAACTCAATGGAACCGCGAGCCGCCATAGGAGAATTCGACTCGGCGGCTGGTCGCTATACCCTTCATGCGGGAAACCAGATTCCTCATCGAATGCGTCGTTATCTCTGTGAGAGTGTCTTGCACATCTCGGAATCCGACCTGCGCATCATCACACCGGATGTGGGCGGTGGATTCGGGATGAAGAACCTATATCCCGAGCATGTTCTGGTGTTGTGGGCAGCGAAGGAACTGGGGCGTCCGGTCAAATGGCGCGGTGATCGTTCTGATGCCTTTGTCTCGGATACGCATGCGCGGGATCAAGTGACGGATATCGAGCTGGCGCTGGATACAAACGGCCATTTTCTTGCCATCCGGGCTTCGACGGTTGCGGATATGGGTGCCTACCTGTCTACCTTCGGGCCGATGATCCCGACAGTGACAGGGTCGAACCTGTTGGTCGGTATTTATACGATTCCCGTTGCTCAAATCCGCGTACGTTGTGTCTTTACCAACACCGTGCCCGTGGACGCTTACAGGGGGGCCGGTCGTCCGGAAGTGTGCTACGCGCTCGAACGGATCATCGACATGGCAGCGAGAGATCTGGAGATTTCGCCCGCAGAGATCAGGAAACGGAACTTCATTCCAGTGGGTTCAATGCCATACGAGACCTGTTTGGGAGAGGTCTACGACAGCGGAGATTTCAATCGAAATTTGATAGACGTGCTCAAGAACGCGGACTGGAATGGATTTGCACGGCGAAAGGCAGAGTCAGACGCTCATGGCAACCTACGAGGTATCGGTCTCGCTACGTACATTGAGTCGTGCGGTGGCGGTACCAATGAGATGGCCGAGATTCGCGTCGACGCGGATGGTCGCATTGCATTGCTGATTGGCTCACAGAACAACGGCCAGGGGCACCCGACAGCTTACGCCCAGATTGTGTCTGAACATCTTGGGCTTCCACTCGATCGCATTCGCCTGGTTCAAGGTGACACGGACGCCGTTGCCTACGGCACGGGGACTGGATTTTCGCGCTCGGTGACAGTCGGCGGCGTGTCAGTTAATGGTGCCGCAGTTCGGGTAGCAGATCGTTGTCGAGCCATTGCTGCGCACATGCTCGAGGCTGCGGTGGCGGATGTCGAAGTCGTCGATGGACGTGCTGTCGTGCGGGGCACGGATCGCTCGGTGTCGTTCGAGGAGATCGCAGCTCAAGCTTACACGCAAGGTGGACTTCCCGAGGAATTCGGCTTTGGGATCGCAGAACGCCATGAATACATGCCGCCCGGTCTCACGTTCCCCAACGGCTGTCATGTTTGTGAGGTGGAGGTAGATCCGAGCACCGGTGTGGTGGAAATCATTCGGTACACCGTTGTCGATGATCTCGGCAAACTGATTAATCCAATGCTCGTAGACGGACAGGTGCACGGTGGAATCGTTCAGGGTGTCGGCCAGGCAATGCTGGAGAATTGTGCCTACGATACCGAGAGCGGCCAGCTCCTCACCGGGACGTTCATGGACTACACAATGCCTCGTGCCGACGATATCCCGTCCTTCGATCTTGCCTACAACGAAATTCCCTGCGCGACAAATCCGCTGGGGATCAAGGGTGCCGGCGAAGCTGGGACGATCGGGTCCGCTCCGGCGCTGATCAACGCTGTTGTTGATGCACTGGCAGGACTTGGGATCCGTCATGTCGATATGCCGGCAACTCCATCGAATGTTTGGAGAGCGATCCAGACAGCGAAGGTAGGTCACCCGTCAACGAATGGCTTCAACGCTGCATAGATTGTCGAGTGAACCGGTGTCGGAACTCCGAGTTCCGCGCCCAGACGGGACACGGTGCCACTCAAGAATTCGACTTCCAGTCGTTTTCCCGCCTCCAGGTCCTGAAGTAGTGATGATTTCACCTCGGGCGGGAAGTCTTCGGCCTGGGCGAGCTGGGTGTCAAAGATATCCTCATCAAGGCGAACTCCCTTCACCCGCCCCACGGCTTCGGTCTCACGCATAGCGGCGATGAACATTGCCCTCATGTCTGGATCCTTCATCACCGGTCCAATAGGGCCACGCGTGACCGCTGTCGTGGCACTGACCGCGGAAAGCACGACGAACTTCGTCCACAGTGTTGACTCCACATCTTCGGTGATTTCAGCATCGACGCCTGCATTCTGAAATGCATTGAGCAGGGCCTGGGCACGGTCGCTTCTACTACCGTCAAGTTCCCCGAATATGGCCTGGGCGAAGCTGCCGCCATGGATGATCACGCCTGGCTCGCCAATCTTTGCGGGGATGTAGATCGATCCGCCCATGACATGCTCCCGGCCGATGACGTCCGCCAGGATATTGGGTGCTTCGACCCCATTTTGCAGCGCGACCACGCCGGTACCGGCCTTTAACATCGGACTGATCTGCTCTGCCGCCGAAGCCACGTCGTAGAGCTTCACCATCAGCAAGACAATGTCGACGGGGCCGACCTCACCCGGATCGTCGGTCGACTTTGCCGGATCGATCGTCATATCGCCAAAGGGGCTCAGTACGCGAAGACCTTGCTTGCGAATAGCATCGAGGTGCAGACCGCGCGCGATGAAAGTAACGTCGGTTCCCGCCGCGGCGAGGCGTGCACCGTAGTATCCTCCGACCGCGCCGGCGCCCATTACGGCCACTCTGAACGTGCTATCTGACATGGCGATTATCCTGAGTGTGGCGATAGATGAATGATCGTCGAGTCATGATTTCCCCTTCGTTTGCCCTTCATCGCGGGAACCTTCCAACAAGAACATGTCTGCCGTGACGGCATCTCCCAAGTGATCCCTCACGCGACGATAACCTGATGACTCATAAAAGGCCTGAGCGCTTGCCATGTCAGGAAACTCGACAACGACGACGCGACGGTCCTCGGCAGGTCCTTCCAGCGTTACGACTGTGCCACCTCTCACGAGGTAGCGACCGCCATACTCCGCCACGACCGCAGGTGTGTGCTGCTCGTGCTCGGGCATCATTTCTGGTTTGTGCACACGTCCGAAGGCAACCAGATAGGCGGTCATGCGGGATCCCTCTCGAACGTCACACTAATGAGCCCGGGTCCCCGAGCCGCTGAATCGAAGGTCTTGGGGAAGCTCTCTCAAGGCGTCGCGAATTTTCTCCGTGCGCTCGGGTTCAGAGTACGCATCGCCGGAGGCGACGGTGTCATATACCGCTTTGCCTATTTCCAACAGCATTTGATCGTCATCTCTACCGGGCTTTGGGGATATGGGAAGAACCGTAGACTGCGCATAGCAGTACGGTGTCGAACCATCTTGTCCTGGCATTGAGACATGCTCGCCGCTTTGCACCGCGCGAATGCCTTCCCGCAGACGTCTGCGCAGCATGGCGACTCCGGTGTCGTGCACGACGAGGTTCTCTGCCGCGTGAGACGATATCGGCCCTTGACCCACGGTGGCTTCGAAGTCATTGGGGTCGCGTTGCCGTTCACTGTATGGCTCGGTCCCGGTCTGTCCCGGAAAATCCAGCGACTGCTTTCCGATCATCTCACGGCGTCCCATTCGCCTAACGTCGATATCGCCGAAATGTCGCCAGCCGATGACCATGCAGTGAGTGTCGTCGATCGGAACACTCCATTTCGACAGGCCCAACCGCGTGAAGTATTTCTCCTCTGTGCCGTCCTCCCATAGGTACGTGACACTGCCGTTCGCTGGGTAAACGATTTCCTGAATAGCCACCCAGACCATGTCGCCAAGGCGTAGTGACGCAGCGACGTTCATCTTCCATTCGCCTTCGAACCATTGAATAAGCCGGACATCGCCCCAGGTGTCGGCAAAATGAATGTCGCGTTTGCGCGAGTGGAGGAAGGCGACGTGTATCGGGTCCGTCGTATTCTCGGCAACCTGCAGCCAATTGCAGGGCATAGAGATCGAGTAGGGAACGAGGTCGCCGCCAGGCAGTTCGAAGGTGTCGAACACGGGAAATTGCGGCATTTCAGCCGAGGGTCCCATGTAGGCGAAGACGAGACCTTCGTACTCGATGACCGGGTAGGTGCCGTGGCGGACATGCTCTCTAACACCACTTTCGGGGTCGCCCGGGGTCGCCAGAATGGTTCCATCGATGTCGTAGTGCCAGCCGTGATAACAGCAGCTGATACCGCGTTCTTCGATCAATCCAAATTCCAGGGACGTGTTACGGTGGCTGCAGTGCATGTGGAGGAGGCCGTACCGGCCCGACCCGTCGCGAAACAGCACCAGGTCTTCTCCCAAGATGCGAATTCGCAGAGGAAGGTCTGTCACCTCCTGCGTCATCGCCACCGGAAACCAGAACCGTCGCCAATATTCCCCGCAGGGTGTCCCCAGCCCTACGTGCGTGAGTTCCGAATCCTCAGGCGGCCGTATCGGATTCTCATGCCCGCGGAATACGCCTCGTGGCGGGCGTGGCTGAGGTGACTGATTCATTCCGGTGTCCTCGCGGACGGCTCACTCCGCTGCTACTTTCGGCCCACTGAAGCGGGGGTCACTGGACAACTTCTTGAGTTCCGTTCTGATGAACGTCGTGCGCTCAGGTTCGGGGTGGTCGTCGCCGGAAACAATGGTGTCAAACACCGCTCGTGCGACATCGCGTACCAGCTGGTCGTCGTCTCGGCCCTCTTGTCTGGGAATCGGGAGGACAGTGCTTCCGGCATAGCAGGTCAGTTCCGAGCCATCCTGCGGCGGCTGGGGCACACGCCCACCGCTTTGTACCGCGCGAATTCCTTCCCGCAGGTTCTTGCGCAGGATGGCTATTCCTTGGTCATGGGCCACTAGATTTTCGGCAGCGTGGACAGATATTGAGCCCTGGCCGACCTGGGCCTCGAAGTCATTGGGATCGCGTTGTCGTTCGGCATAGGGTGCGACGCCAGTTTGTCCCAGGAAGTCGACAGTCTGTTTGCCCAGAAGTTCACGCCGACCCTTGCCATGAACGTCGATGTCGCCGAGATATCGCCAGCCGATGACCATGCAATTCGTGTCGTCGTGCGGGACGGTCCATTTCGTGAGACCGGCCCGAATGAAGTACTTCTCCTCAGTACCTTCTTCCCACAGATAGCCGATCGTGCTGTTGCTGGGATACACGGTCTCTGCCATGGAAACCCAGATCTTGTCGCCGAGCCGGCGCGTTTGCGTTCGGCTCATCCTCCAGTCCCCGTCATGAAATTCGATTTCCGGGAGCGTGCCCCATGTGGAGCCGAAATGAATGTCCCGGTCGCGCGAATGCAGGAAAGCGACATGCATGGGGTCCATCGTATTCTCGGCCACTTGTAACCAGTTGCAGGGCATGTCGATGGAATACGAAACCGGTTCCAGGCCGGGGAGGTTGTATGCCTCCGAGACGGGGAACCGGGGCATTTCCGAGGAGGGTCCCATATAGGCGAAGACGAGACCGTTGTACTCAATGACTGGATAGGCGCCGTGACGGACACGTTCTTTGACGCCGCTCTCGGGGTCGCCGGGCGTCGCCAGAATGGTACCGTCGATGTCGTAGTGCCAGCCGTGATAACAGCAGCTGATACCGCGTTCTTCGATCAATCCAAATTCCAGGGACGTGTTACGGTGGCTGCAATGCATGTGGAGCAACCCGTAGCGGTCCGACCCGTCTCGGAATAGAACGAGATCTTCACCCAAGATACGGATGCGCAGAGGAAGATCCGTCACCTCCTGTGTCATCGCCACAGGAAACCAGAAACGCCGCCAGTACTCGCCGCATGGGTTTCCCGGCCCGACATGCGTAAGTTCAGGGTCTTCACCAGGACGTGCCGAAGTCTCGTACCCGTCGAAGCTACCTGTCGGTGGCTGGATTGATTGCGTATCGCTCATGCTTTCGATCCTTCAACCGGCTGACGCGAGTGATGAGAGAAACCGGGACTCGTTAGGCAGCTTCCTGAGTTCGTCGCGGATGTGAGCTGTGCGCTCCGGTTCGGCATACCCGTCACCCGAGGCGACCGTTTTGAACACGGCCTTTGCAACGTTTCGAAGTAATTGATCGTCGTCCGTGTTGGGCTGAATTGGAATGGGTAAAACCGTGTTCTGTGCATAGCAGGAGAGCATGGAGCCGTCTTGCGGGGGGCTTGGGACCCTCTCACCCCGTTGCACGGCCTCGATGCCTTCCCGGATATGTTTTCGCAGTAGTGCGACGCCCTGATCGTGAGCGACCAGATTCTCTGAGGCGTGCACTGAGATCGGACCTTGGCCAACCTGCGCCTCGAAATCGTTGGGGTTGCGCTGGCGCTCGTCGTAGGGCTCGGTGCCCGTCTGGCCTGGAAAATCCACGGATTGCTTCCCGACCTGTTCCGGTTTTCCCATGTGTTTTACGTCGATGTCTCCGAAATGCCTCCAGGCGATGACCATGCAATGCGTATCGTCGTGCGGCACGGTCCATTTGTTGAAGCCGACGCGAGTGAAATATTTCTCCTCAGTGCCTTCTTCCCAGAGATATCCAACGGTGCTGTTGGCGGGATAAACCGTCTCTTGAACGGTGACCCAAATCGTGTCGCCCAGACGACGAGTCATCGTCAGGTTCATCTTCCAATCGTGGTCGTACCACTCGATGAACGGCAACTCGCCCCAGGTTGAGGCAAAGTGCATATCCCGCTCACGAGAGTGCAAGAAGGCAGCATGCATCGGATCCATTGTGTTCTCGGCTACCTGAAGCCAATTGCAGGGCATGGTGATCGAGTAGGGCACCATTTCCACATCAGGTAGCTCGAACGAATCGAATACTGGGAACACGGGCATTTCATCCGGTGGGCCCATGTAGGCGAAAACCAGGCCTTTGTATTCGATGACGGGATAGGCGCCGTGACGAGCACGATCCTTGACATTGCTGTCAGCATCACCCGGTGTCGCCAGGATCGTTCCGTCAATGTCGTAGTGCCAGCCGTGGTAGCAGCAACTGATGCCGCGTTCCTCAATGAGCCCGAATTCGAGGGATGTGTTGCGGTGACTGCAGTGTAGCTGCAGGAGGCCATAACGGCTCGATCCATCTCGGAAAAGCACCAGATCTTCACCCAAAATGCGGATGCGCAACGGTAGATCTGTGACTTCCTGGGTCATGGCGACCGGAAACCAGAATCGGCGCCAATACTCTCCGCACGGTGTTCCCGGCCCCACACGGGTTAGAAAGGCGTCCTCCGGTGGGCGTGTCGACTTCTCGTACCCTTCAAAATTGCCTTCCGGCGGCTCTATATATTCGCTTCCGCTCATGACGCTGCCTCCCTGTCTTGCGGCGCATGATGCAACTGGTGCCATGGCGGCACCCAAAGAGCTTAGCACAGGGTGGGTTGAACCGACCCGCGCCCGTGGGTGAAAGTGTAGCGCCCTTTTAATTGGGAAAAGGCAGAGCGGAACGGTGTTTCGACTGGGATGTGATATAGGCGGCACGTTCACGGACTTTGTGCTGTTCGACGGTGAGACTGGCGATCTGGAGTTTTCCAAAGTCCTGACCACACCCGCCGATCCTTCAGAGGCCGTGGACCAGGGCATCGCCGTTATTGAAGGTCGCCGTCCAGGTTTTCTAGGCGCGACGGAGCATGTCATCCATGGCACTACACTTGTCATCAACGCGCTCATACAACGTTCGGGCGCGAAGACAGGTTTGGTGACGACCAAGGGGTTTCGTGATGTTCTCGGAATGCGCCGAGAGGCCCGTTACGACACCTATGACATCACGGCCCGTTATCCTCTACCGCTTGTGCCCCGTGATCTCTGCTTCGAAGTGCCCGAGCGGGTGTTTGCCGATGGCCGAATCGAAGAGACGCTTGATATCGAAGAATCGCGGCGCGTTCTTGATGCACTTACCGAGCAAGGCATCGAGTCCATAGCGGTGTGCTTCCTGCACTCCTATGCGAATGACGCAAACGAACGAGCCTTCGCACAAGTCGCCGAGGATCATTGTCCCGGTGTGACGCTGTCGCTCTCGTCGGAAGTGTTGCCGGAGATCATGGAATATCCCCGCACGAGCACCACGGTCGTCAACGCCTTCGTGAAACCCCTGATCGGTCAATACCTGGGCCGGCTGGATGAACGGCTAAGAGCACGCGAATTCGACCGTGGGCTCTATCTGATGCTGTCGGGTGGCGGTGTGGTGGGGGCAGACACGGCACGACGGTTTCCGGTGCGCTTGGTTGAATCAGGTCCGGTAGGTGGCGCGCTGGCGGCGGCACATATCGGCAACGTCGTTGGTCTCCCGGAATTGCTGTCGTTTGACATGGGCGGCACCACGGCCAAGGCCTGTCATATACGCGACGGCCGACTCCCCAT
>DEBC01000099.1:8995-13202 GCA_002348365.1 Alphaproteobacteria bacterium UBA2966
GCGCCGGCGGCGGCAGCATCGCGCAGGTCAGTGACCTGGGGCTCATTCAGGTGGGTCCGCAGAGCGCTGGTGCGGATCCGGGACCCATTTGCTACGGACTGGGAGGGGAACGGCCCACCGTGACTGACGCGGATCTGGTCCTTGGGTATCTTAATCCTGCTTTTTTCCTCGGTGGTGAAATGGGGTTGCGTCTCCAGGAAGCAGAGGAAGGAATTCGCCGTGCGGTAGCCGAACCGTTGAGCCTGACGGTCGAACAGGCCGCGTGGGGGATACATGAGGTCGTCAACGAGAATATGGCGGGCGCTGCCCGGTATCACATCGCTGAACAAGGCGGTGATGCAAGTGCCGCGACCATGATCGCGTTCGGCGGCGCGGGTCCCCTGCATGCCGTCGAAGTTGCGCGAAAACTGGGCATCGGCAAGGTGCTCGTGCCTGTAGGCGCTGGTGTCTTTTCGGCGCTGGGATTCGTGGTCGCGCCGATTTCCTACGAAGTCTCACGAACTCACGTGGCTCCGCTGGATGGCATTGCCGAAGAAGAATTTGAAGGCATGTACCGCGAATTGGAAGCTGAAGGCAGAGCCATCATCAGCGCCGCGCAGCAGGGCGCCGGGCTCGTCTGCACGCGAGCTCTGGATATGTGCTACCGCGGACAGGGATCCAACATCCGCTTCGACATCACCGACGGGCAGGGGAGCGATATTCCTTTCCACTCGATCGACCAGCGCTTTGCGGATGAATATCGCGCACGGTACGGCTATGCGTACGATGACCTCGAACCGCAGGTGCGAACCCTCCGGGTCATCGTCAGTGCAAAGACGGACCAGCCAAACCTTGATCTGAAATTCTCAGGAAAACGGGGCGACGTAACCGGTGCACATACCGGTACTCGGCCGGCTTACGCGGCAATTCAAGGCTCCTTAATCGAGCACGACGTGTATCGGCTGGACCGCATGGGTGATGACGCTGAATTTTCCGGGCCGGCCATCGTTGAAGCCGCGGACTCCACGTTGGTGCTGGGCCCCGGGACGACAGTTGTAACCGATGCGCGGGGCTGGCTGCTTGTGACCATAGGATGAACGAATGACTTCCGAACACTCAATTCCCAATTTTGACCCGGTCACGTTCCAGGTGCTGTGGTCGCGCCTCATCGCCATTGCCGATGAAATGGCGGTGGCTCTTGAAAAGACGGCCTTTTCCCACGTCGTACGCGACAATCACGACTACGCCTGCGCTGTCTACGACGCGGATGGGGAGATGATGGCTGAGGCCACGCACTGCACGCCGGGGCAAATTGGCGCCATGACCCGAGTTGTACATCAGCTGCTCGACGTCTACTCGGCAGACACCCTGTCTCCGGGTGATGTCTTGATTACCAACGACCCGTGGTTCGGATCCGGGCACACGCCGGACATCTACATTGCCACTCCCGCTTTCCTGGGCGATCGCCTCATAGGATTTGCGGCCAACTCAGCGCATCACGTGGACATTGGTGGCCGTTTGGCGTCACCAGACACACGAGAAGTGTACGAAGAAGGCCTGATCATCCCGATTTCCAAGCTCTACATCGCGGGTGAACCGAATCGGGACTTGTTCAACATCGTGCAGCGCAATGTGCGCATGCCGGACAAGGTGGTCGGCGACCTCCGTGCCCAGGCGGCTTCGAACCACGTCGGTGGCCGCCGCATGTGCGAGATGATGGAAGAACGGGGCTTGGAGTCGCTGTCGGACTTGTCATCCCAGATCTTGGCGCACAGCGAAGCCAGCTGGCGTTCCGTGATTTCTGAGGTTCCCGACGGCGTTTACTCCCATGACGTCGATCTAGGGATCACCGATCGCAAAGGCAATCCTCTTCGAATTTGCTTGAAGCTTGAGGTGACCGGCGACCGGATTCACGCCGATTTCACCGGATCATCGCCTCAGGTCGATCTGCCAGTGAATGCGGTCTACAACGTCACCTATGCCTACGTCGTATTTGGCGTGAAGTGTGCGTTGCACCCATACATCCCCAACAACATCGGGGGCTATCGGCCATTCACGGTGACGGCGCCAGAGGGTTCGATCCTGAACGCTGTCTATCCGGCGCCCTGCATGTGGCGCACTGACATCGTCTACCACATTGCCGAAGCCATTTTCGTGGCGCTCTCTCAAAAGTTGCCCGAGAAAGTTATGGCGCCCTGTGGAACCTACCCGTTGTGGCTGTCGATCTTCGCGGGGCAAATGGATGACGGAACGCCATTTGTGCAACATTTCAACGCCGCCGGAGGGCAGGGCGCCGGTCACGATCGAGATGGCAACACGACGACTGTTTACCCTGCCAACTTGTCGAATACGCCCATCGAGCTACTGGAGATCGAGTCGCCGTTGATCTGTGAAGAGAAGTTTCTGGTTCCTGATTCAGGCGGGGCAGGTGAGCATCGGGGTGGACTGGGGCAGGAAGTTGTTCTGCGTAACGGCGGCGTGCACCCGATCGCGGGTACGATCATCGGCGGCCGGTACAATGCCGGTGCACATGGCCTGCTGGGAGGTGAGGCCGGAGCGCCCGGTCACGTCCGGGTCAATGACGAGCCTCCCTTTACGGGCCACCAGGAAGTTTCATTGGCGCCCGGTGATCGCTTGACGCTGCGCTATCCTGGCGGCGGTGGGTTCGGCGAGCCCACGTCACGTGACGCTTCGGCATTGCAGAACGATGTTGAGCAGGGATTGATCACCGAGACCCAGGCCCGTGAAGCTTACAGCGCCTGAAAAAGGTGGCAATTAGATGATCTTGATGTCATCAATGTCGATAACCGCGTCATTCAGGTTGACGACCAGCGTATAGCCCTCGGTGGTTGCACCCTGATCGAAATAGAGGGCGTCTGACCACGTATCGAAAACGAAACTCGCAGTCGTGTCAGTGCTGCCGGGATCAAAACCATCAACAACGGTGAATTCTGATGCATCGAGGGCACCTGTTGCTGGGTCGTGGGATACAGCAAATGTATCGCTCTCGAATTCGAGTACGTCCTTGCCACTCTTGAAATCTTTGATGGTATCTCCCAGTTCGGAGATAGTTCTGTACCGGAAGGCGTCACCACCGCCACCGCCGTAGAGGAGGTCTTCACCGGTTCCGCCCAGCAGAACATCTGCACCGCCGCCGCCTGACAGCGTATCGTCGCCCGCTCCGCCATGCAGGACATCGCCACCGCCGCCGCCAACAAGTCGATCCTGACTCTCGCCGCCCAACAACACGTCGTCTCCTGAGCCTCCGGAGAGCCAGTCGTGTCCACTCCCACCCTTGAGGGTGTCATCCCCGGAACTGGACCAAATGACGTCGTCGCCTGAGCCACCGGTGATCGTCTGATTTGCAACGTTCGGGACTTGGCTCCCGGCGGCATTGGTAATTACGATCTCGCCGTTAATTCCGCCTGCCTCTTCTAGAAGGGTGATGACATTTTTTTTGCCTTCGGCACCGGCCCTTACGGCGACCATCGTTCCGCGCACACCGATCGTGGCCACGGGTGTACGCACCGTCATCGCATCCGAATCTGATTTGGCGATGGCGCCGCTGACAAAGGAGAACACGCCTTGAACCACCGAGAAGGCTTACGTGCCTTCTTCGGCATCAGGGTCGTAAATCAGTTCATCGAGGATCATCCGGCCATGTTTACCGAGGGAGAAGCTGGTGCCGTCGGCAAACATCATGCCGATTGCACCATCGCCATGGGTCTGGATGACGTCACCTTGGAAGAGCGAATCGCCGTGACGTGGCCTTGGAGCGTCTCGATTGTTCCAGTGGGTTGTGCGCCGGTAACGTCGCCAGCTGCGGCGTACTGACTGGGCGCTGCCGGTCCTACTAGGCGCGCGATTAAATCGGTTCGCAAGACCGCGCCACCTTCGGTTAAGAGCGTTGGGGACTCTTCCAGCGTGAAGTAGTCGCGAACCAGGACGGTCTCACCGTCGGTTCCCTCAATGCGAAGGTCTGGTCCCACACGGGATAGCTCGGCGGTCAACAGCATGGACCCACCTGGGATCGTCAACTGTGTGGCACCATCGATGTCGAGTGTGACCTCACCCGTCGCACCAGACTGCTCGAGTTCTGTGGTGCCGAGGCGTGTGTTCGGGTTATTCGTCGCCGTGGTCCTTCCCCGGGGCATCAATCACATCATTTGATCCCACTAACCATCATATGAAGTGTCCATGCACTAACACCGGTTAACCCAAATATGGC
>DEBC01000050.1:0-43948 GCA_002348365.1 Alphaproteobacteria bacterium UBA2966
GAAAGCGGATCGATCTGCTTCCGCCATGACCACCAGAATTCCGGAAATCCGTGCATGAGGAGGACGAGGGGGCCCTGGCCTTTTTCGACCCAGTGGAGTTCGACACCATTTACGCGTGTTTTGTGGTGCGACACGCCTTCATGGGTAACAGTCATGCCAGGAAGCCCGGATAGTGTTAGTGATATTCGACGGGTGGTGCGTGGTAGTAGGCGTCCACGATGGCCCGTGCCATTGTTACATTGTCAGGATTTCGGTTCCTGAGGAGTCCGCGCTCGAGGAGGTCGTCTGTCAGTCGCTCAAGGATGAACTCCATGCTCAGATCATCGGAGTGTTCGACCCACGCCTTCCGCTCGGCGTCATCTCGGAAGCAGTAGCCTTTCCAGGAAACACTGAAGCGCACGTCTTCCCAGGCGTATGTTTCGACGACGGCGCCGTCGGGATTGATCACGCGCCACATGCGATCTTCGCCGAACTGAAGAACCTGACCGCGCACGAGCGGCGCCGGCCGCCCGTCCGGCCTGTACACCGGTCTGACCTCATGAAAGAAGCTGTCCGTATCCATGAGCAGGGCGGTGTTGGCACGCTTTGGCGCGGCCACGGATGCCTCTGTCGCGCCGTCCGGATAACACCGGAATTCCCCGCCCTCGCAAACGTTGAAAAAGTTAACGGCGGTGGCGATTCGCAGGCGCCACTCGTCAAAAAGGCGGGAATGGTGCATGCAGATCAGTAGCCATTGCGGCGTGGTGCTGCGGCTAATGCCTCGGTATTCGGTGATGTCGGTGTGCGGGCCGAGCCATTGTCCGGCAACATAAAGATTTGCGAGGGCCGCGACCGGAACGACCACGGGTCGATCGAGCAGTTCGCGAGCGCCGGAAATGAACGCCTCGTGATATAGAAGCGGGTCCGCTTCGGGATACTTGGACTCCTCAGGCTCGACGAAACCCAGGTCGGCGTAGGTCTCTCGGAACTGACATGTGAAAGCGCGATCAAAGTCGAGCCAGTCCTCATGCGTCGGATCGTAAGGTTGGTCGTTTTCGTGACCCCGTTGCCGGGCCAGGTCGTAGAAACACTCGAATCGTTCAGGCAGCCCGGCGCCAATCTCCGTTGACGACATCTCGGCACTTGCCATGCGATAGGTTCCGACCCGCTCGCAAAGGTCGATGATGCCGCGGAGTTCTTCCTCCCCGAGAACGGGATCAACAAGATGATAGGTACCGTTCCGCGTTACTGATTCGTTCGGAGCAGCGTGGCCCGCGTCCGCCTGCGTCCACAAGTGGCCTATCCTCCTTCTCCACCGAGGTCGGGCATCCAGGGAAAGTCCGACTCGCGATGCTGATACATCAGGTCCTCCGCAAGAAGCTTGATCCTTGATGATACCCGTTTCATCGCATCTTGGGAAAATTTGGCCTCGTTGGGCAGCAGGCCGGGTTTCTCTGATGCCGAGGCCAACATCCGGATGGCCGCTAGCATGGTTGCGCCCGCTTCGACCCGCTCGTTGTGCTTTGGGCGCAGCGTAAAACAAAACCACCTGGCCATCAGTGCCAGTTCAGGTCTGCCCGTTGTGTCCACTTGTTCGAAGAGGCGTTCAAATTCGGCTATCAAATCTGAGTTGGTCATGGTGTCCTCGTGCTTTGTCGCCACCATTCCCAAAGTGTAGCATCACGCCGCGCTGGCGGTAGCGAAGCAACTGATCCTCGGAATTGATGCTCTGCAGGCGTGAAGGAATCGAATGAAGGACCAGCTATGGCAGCGCCAGCGGCAAATTTGAATGGCGAGAGCCGGGGCGTGCCCGTAACGGCCGTCGTCGGCATCGCGATCATTGCAGCCTCGGAGGGATTTCTCGCACTCGACGTCATGTATCGAGGGGGCGGGATCGTGCCGTTCGAGCCCATCGCATCCCCGGATGGAGTCCTGCCGACGATCGCTCGGGCCGTCGCACAATTCCTGACACCGCTGTGCTGGACTGGGTTGCTTTTTCTGCTGGATGGTTTGCTCCACCGGGATGTGAGAGGTGGGGGGTCGCCAATCCGTTCGACGGCATGGCGGTTTGCCGCCATCTACCTTCTCAGCATTCCAGTCTGGTTCGTCTTTGACTGGGTAAATTTCTGGTACATTGACGCGTGGCGCTATCACGGCCTTCCGGAGAACTTCTTTATCCGGCACGCGGGTTACTTTCTCGCTTTTGGCGCGATCTGCCCGGGAATGTTTTTGATTGCGGACATTGCGCAGCGTAGAGGCCTAGCGAGTTTGCGGGGACCGATCCTCAATCCGAGCCCTGCCACATGCGTGCTGATGGTGGTGATGGGTGGCGCCATGGCGGTCTATCCGTTTCTGGTGCGCGACCCCATCGGTAGCCTCACACTATGGCTGGGCTGGTTCTTTCTGCTTGATCCGATAAACGAGCGGATGGGTGCCCCGAGCATTCTCGGCGACTGGAGACAAGGGCGATGGGGGCGCACGGTATCGCTCATGATCGGTGGTGCTGTTTGCGGCCTGTTGTGGGAATTCTGGAACTACTGGGCCGTGGCCAAATGGACCTACAACCTTCCCTTTCTTGGCCCGCTTGAACACATCGCGTACTTCGAGATGCCCGCGGTCGGCTTTCTGGGTTTTCTGCCCTTTGCCCTAGAATGCTGGGTGATGGTGCAATCGATACTATGGCTCGCCCGCCGGTTGGGGCTGCATCGCATCGAACCCTTGCCGACAGAGGATTCAGTGACGTAATCCCCGAGGCCTCCGACCGTGTTATGCTATCGGTGCTGTTGACGACCAACCTGAACGGGACAGGCTATGCGGGCGCTTATCGGCCGGCTGCTTTGTCTTATCGGTGTTCACGATTATCACGTGATCGACGCCACGTTCGGCTTCGGTCCGGACAACAGCGTGGCACGGGAGGAATGTCGGCGCTGCGGTCGGATCAACATTCACCGAGCATAAGGCCGGGCGCAGAACTTCACTGTGCGGCATCTTGCGAGAGATTTCCCGATTGCGGCGATGCGGACTTGCGCCGCCGGCGCCCTTCACGTGCGTCTCGGCGCAACTCGTCCGCGTAGCGCAGGAAGTCTTCTTCGAGTCGGTGACGCGGCGAATTGTGGAAGGTGTCCGCGATCCAGTCGTTCTTCGCCGTGATGTCATCTCGCATGATGCTCGGGGTCGGTAGTGCGGCTCGTCCGCTGACATGCTCGGTGAGCCAGCGGCATTGTGTCTCGAACGCACGTGGCAGACCCGTGTTGGGCTGGATGAATCCAACGAAGTACAAGCCTGGCCAATCTGGCGGCACCATACGTTTGTATAGGTCGATGGCTCCGTCCTCGACTGGCACGATCTCCGGCGAGAGGAACGGCAGCTCGATGTCGTAACCTGTCGCCCCAATCAGCACGTCGAAGGTCTCTTCGGAACCATCCACGAAGTGAATGGTTTGGCCGTCGATGCGGTCGATGCCCTGTTTGACCGTGATCCGGTCGTAGGCGATATCGTGGATCACCGACCCACTGCTCGTGGGGTGGACGGGCTTGGTCACCGGTTTGAACCCGTAGTCACTCATGTTTCCATGAACCATGCGAATAAGGTTGCCCAGAATTTTCTGGCGAAGCCTGGCCGGAACCCAACGGTGGTTGAGCTTTTCCGAGATGTTCGTCAGAGGCATGCCGAACACCTGCTTGGGTGCAATGACAACGCCGGAACGGGCGACGAGAACCGCAAGATCGGCCGTAACGCAAACGTCGCTGGCGATGTCGACCGCGCTGTTCCCGACCCCCACAATGCAGATCCGTTTACCCACGAAGGGCTCGGGCTGCTTGTAGTCGTGAGAGTGCAGGTACTGTCCCCGGAAGTCCCGAAATTCCCCGACATGGCGGGGCAGGTAAAGGTGCCCAGTGGCCACAACCACCGTCTCGAATTCCTGGGTGTCACCGGCGTTGGTTTTAACCTGCCAACGGGGAGTCGGCCGGTCGGCCTCGAACTGGGGCGTTATCGCGGTGACCTGTTGGTTGAAGCGAATGTGCCGACGGATGTCGAACTGGTCCGTGTATCCTTCCAGGTAGGCATGTACCTCCCAGTGATCGGGGAAGGTCTGGATCTCGTCCTTGAACGGATAATCACTGAAACGAGTCAGACTTTTCGCAGTGTTGATATGCAGCGTGCGGTATGCGGATGAACGGCCGTTGTCGTTCATGTAGCACCACATTCCCCCGATCTGGCTGCCCATCTCGTAAACGACGACTTCGAAACCTTCTTGGAGCAGATACTTGGCGGCGCAGAGACCAGCGACACCGGCTCCGATGACGGCGATAGGAGATGAGGATCTGGTCACGGGTTGGTGTATCGACGCATCAGCATCGGGACTAGTGAACGCGTCCGACGTGTGTTGTTACGGTCGAAGACTGCCGACCCACGCTGAAGTTGTTCCGTCGGCATATATCTTCCCCACGCATCAGGTGGAGTTGCTGACCCGTGAGATCCTCGACATTGGGGCCTTGCGCGTGAATCGCCGCCAGGTCGCAGTCGAAATGTGACGTTGTGGGCATGAACCGCATGGCGACGAATCGGCTCGGTTGATCGGACGGGTTAGGACGCCATCCGTGGACCGTATACACATTCTGGATGCATAGCTGTGAAGGCGTGAGGACGACATCCTCTCCATTGCTGTCAGCGACGTCCTGGTCTCGAATCGCGCGGTATTCGCCGAGCTCTTCAGAGGTTCCGCTCGTGTTCACAAACAGTTCCTGCGTCAAGTGTGATGCCGGCACCATCCGTAGGCACCCGCGATCGGGTGTGGTGCCATCGAGCGCGATCCACACGGTGCATCCCGACAACGGGCGGATGGGCCAAAATTCTCCGTTTTGTTGCCACGGCGTCGGCTGGTTGACCCGAGGTCCCTTGGTAATCAAGGCGACTTCCCAAATCAGAAAGTCGGGTCCGATCAGTTGCTCCACGGTGTCCAGGATCTGAGGTTGCCGCGCAATGGAGATCCAGCTGACATCCTGCTCCAGCAGCCCGCCAATGTAGTTAGGTGAGAGTTCCGGATTACTACTCAAGAACGTACCTAGACGACGTTCAATGAGCTTCATCAGCTTTTGAAGCAATCTGACCGATGGAACGACGTAACCGCGCTCACGATAATGCGTGAGTTCGGCTTCCGTGAGCCTGTCCATGACCCGCGTTTCCTCCTGCAATCTCTGCTGCGCTTCTATTTACGCGATCATGGCAGCGACACCAACAACCAATAGCAGACCCAGTGCCGCTCGTCGGTAGATCTCGTCCGTGCTCTTCCCGAAAAGCTTGGCACCAGCCCAAATGCCGGCCGCGTTGGGGATGAATATTATTACAGACCGGGCCACCGTATCGAACCCGACTGCGTTGTTGGCCACGAGGGCAATGACGGTAAATACCGATACCGTCGTGGTGACCACCAAGATCCCGCCGCGCATGACCCGGGCGCTTGCCTGAGACGACAAGATGTAGGCTGTGAAAAAGGGCCCGCCCATGCTGGTGCTGCCGCCAAGAAATCCTCCAACGGCGCCGACAGCCAGTCCCGCCGGTAAACTGCGCTGTGACCGCCAGCGCACGCCGACCATCAATAACAATCCCAACAAAAAGACCAGTGCACCCATGGAGCGTTGCATGAGAAGAGGATCGATGGCGACCAGAACGTGTGCACCCGCGATGACCGTGAATGGCGAGGCCGCCAGAATTGGCCAGACAAGCTTCCAGTCCATGACTCGGACTGCGGAAGGGATGAGCTGTGCCGTTCCGGCGATGGAGGCGATGCCCGCGATCGCCACGGCTTCAACGGGGCCAAGGAGAATGGCCAGACTTGGTACCAGGACCAGTCCTACGCCGAATCCGGCGAAACCATGGATGAGGCCTGCCACAACTGCCGCCACGGATGCGATGGCAAGATCGGCATCGAAGATGCTGACGAGTTCGGGGATCACGCCGATTGGCTGGCCGAAGCTTCGGTAAGAATCCACTCGCGAAATGCGACGATTAGAGGCTGGGAAGCAGCCTCTTTCTGGCAAAGCAAGTAGTAGGCGAAGTCCGCCTCGACAGCCAGGTCAAAGGGGCGTACGAGACGGCCCGCGTAAAGATCATCGGTGACGAGGACGCTGCTGGCCAGTGCGACGCCATGTCCCTCTACGGCGGCCTGCACCTGGAGCCCCAGCTGATTGAAGCGAGGGCCCCTTGACGCATCGATCTCCTCAACGCCCGCGACTTTGAGCCAGGCACTCCATTCGGGGAAGTAAAACTCGTCCGATTCAACATGGAGCAGCGTGTGGTGACGGAGGTCCTCAGGATGCTTCAGGGGTCCGACTTCTTCCAGGAGGCGCGGGCTGCATACCGGGAACGCCTGTTCATCCAAGAGCTTGACGACGTCGAGATCGGGGTAGTTGCCGCGACCCAGACGCACACAGACGTCGACGCTGTCTCGGAACAGATCGACGGCCCGCATGTTGGCATCGATCCGAACATCGATGTCGGCATGAGTCTGGTAAAACCCGTGTAATCGAGGCACAAGCCACTTCGATGCAAAGAACGGCAAGACACTGACCGTGATGGTTCCGCCGGGATTGAGGTTTCCCAGCCTGTCAGCGGCCTCGGAGAGCTTGTCGAAACCTTGCCGCAAGAGCGGCAGCGCGGATTGTCCGGCCTCGGTGAGGGTGACGGCTCGGGTGAGCCTGCGAAAGAGCTGGACGCCGTACTGATTCTCCAGCGCCTTGATGTGGTTGCTGATGGCAGCTGGCGTGACAGCCAGCTCCTCAGCCGCTTTGGTAAAGCTGAGGTGCCGGGCTGCCGCTTCGAAGGCGCGTAACGCCGTTAGAGAAATCTGTTGACGTGACATTGCTGCGATGCTTCAGAATTTCTGAATCATAGTTCAATTTATTGTCGTTTGTCGAATGATCGATGCATCCGTAAGATTCATAGTGATGGAGGCGGAAAAATAGGCGTGGCTATTTTTCGGCATAATTGCCGGTAAGAAATCTTTCCACGAAATATTGAGTGTACCTTGGACGGGAAACACTTAGTGCGTCCCTCAATACTTTGGTGGGACAAGTTCAGGCCGCAAAGACGCGTGTAGTTTCAATTCAATACTAATTCCGGGGGAGTGACGATGTCATCCGCAGACGTTCGTGCGAGTTTGGATCATCCGGTCGTTGATGCTGACGGCCACATGCTCGAATTCACGCCAGTATTCCTCGATCACCTGAAGGTTGTCGGTGGACCCGAATTGGTCGAGCGCTTCGTCGCTCGGTCCAAGGAAAACCGTGAGGCGATGTGGTATGCGCTCTCGCCGGAGAAGCGCGCCGAATACCGCCTGGCTCGGCCGCCGTGGTGGGCCGTGGCAGCGCGCAACACGATGGATCGAGCCACTTCGATGTTGCCGAACCTCATGAAAGCGCGACTGGATGAATTCGGCTTCGACTTCTGCATCTCCTACCCGACGTTGGGCTTCTTTCTGTTTGACGAGCCCGACGATGAACTTCGTCAGGCAAGCTGTCGCGCCCAGAACAATATGGTCGCCGACATTTTTTCGGGGGTTAAGGATCGAATTACGCCAGCGGCGACGGTGCCCTCGTACACCCCGGAAGAGGCCATCTCGGAGCTGGAGCACGTGGTGAACAGCCTGGGCCTCAAAGCCGTCATGCTCTCTAATCTCGTACGTCGGGTGATTCCCAAGGCGGCGGGAAAAGAGTGGGAAGGCGAGCAGGCAGAATGGATCGATCCCCTAGCGCTCGATTCCGAATACGACTACGACCCGGTTTGGCAGAAATGTATGGAACTGGGAGTCGCTCCAACGGCGCATTCGTTCATGCAGGGAGCTGGCTGGCGTCGGTCTCACTCCTGCTACGCCTACAACCAAACCGGTCATTTCGCCGATGCGGGAGAAGCCTTCTCGAAAGCACTCTTTTTCGGCGGAGTCACGAACCGGTTTCCCGAGCTCAATTTCGGCGTGCTCGAAGGCGGGGTCGGTTATGCCATCACAGTGTTCGCGACGCTGATCGAGGTGTGGCACAAGCGTGGTGCTCCGGGTATCGCGAACCTCGACCCGTCTTCGCTCAATTACAACGAACTCCGCGACCTCTTTACGCGCTATGGGGGAGATCAGTTTGCCCAACGGCTCGGAGAAGACGAGAGGATTGGTTACTCGATTCTTCGGTCCGACCGTGTCGTGCGTGAGGCTGACAAGCGACTCCTGGACGAGTATGCCCCCGCAGGTGTGGAGAGCGATGAAGATATCCGGAAGCGTTTCGTCGACCGCATCTGGTTTGGCTGCGAGGCTGACGATGTGATGACACCGATGGCGCTCCATGGCCGGGGCGTCCCATTGGGCGCGAAGGTCAAGGCGACATTCGGTTCCGACATCGGGCACTGGGATGTCCAGAGAATGAACCACGTCCTCGAAGAGGCGTATGAGATGGTCGAGGACGGTCTGGCTTCCGAAGAGGATTTCCGCGACTTCACATTCACGAATCCGGTGACTTTGCATGCCGGCATGAACCCGAAGTTCTTCAAGGGCACCGTCGTTGAAGAGGAAGTCGACCAGTTGCTCGAAGAGCAGGGCTTGCCAACTTCGGAGAGCCGGCCGGTCGCGGCGAGGAAACCTGCGAGCGAGCCGACCAATGGGGGCAAGCCGGCCCCGTCTCAACCCAGTGAAGCCGCCGGTCTTCCCGGAATGCCGTTCATTCCCGCGGACAACTGGTGGTTCAAGAACAACCGTCACATGAGAGGTTAAGGGCGATGAGTATCAACGAATACTATTCGGAAGACGTGCACGGGAAGCACGAGTATTTCGATCTCGGTGATTTCCCCCTCATTAGCGGAGGAACCTTGCGGGGCGCCCGACTGGCGTACAAGACCCACGGTCGCCTGAATGCCTCCAAGAGCAACGCGATCCTGTTTCCGCACATGTATTCGGGTTCGCCGCTGCACATGGAAATGTTCGTTGGCGAGGGCCGTGCGCTGGACCCGCAGGAGTACTTCATCATTCTCCCGGGTCAGTTCGGCAACGGATTGTCCCCTTCCCCCAGCAATACACCCCCGCCTTACAATCAGACGGCGTTTCCGGACCTGATGATCGGAGACGACGTCGTCGCACAGCACAAACTGGTAACCGAAGCCTTCGGCATCGAGGAGCTTCAGCTTGTGCTGGGCTGGTCCATGGGTGCCCAACAGACATACGAATGGGCAGTCCGGTATCCGGACATGGTGAAGCGCGCCGCACCGTTTGCTGGCACGGCCCGGACGTCAGACCACTGCCGGATCTTCCTGAAGTGCCTGATCGAGGCCATTACGTCGGATCCGGCCTTCGAGAACGGATTCTACAAGGACGCGCATGCGGTCCACGCAGGATTGCGCCGTCATGCGGACCTGTTTGCGCTGATGGGGGCCTGTCAGGAGCTTTACGTCACGGAGGCCTGGCGTTCGCTTGGGTTCTCGTCGGTCGGGGATTTCCTCGCCGCGTTCTGGCAGAACTGGTTCCTGCCGATGGATCCCAACAACCTCATCTCCATGATGATGAAATGGTACCGGAGCGATGTCAGCCTCCATACCAACGGCGATTTGAAGAAGGCATTGGCGCGAATCAAGGCAAAGACATATGTCATCGCGTTCGCCAACGACATGTTCTTTCCCGTTGATGATCAGGAAGCGGACCGCAAATTGATCAAAGGGTCAAAGCTTAAGGTGATCGACACCTTGTGGGCCCACTTTGCCATGCTCTGCCTGACCGAGGACGATCGAATTGCGATCGACACGAACCTGAAGGAGTTGCTGAACGAAGGCGCCTAGCGACCCGATTTGCCGCCTGCGGGGCGCCTCTCATATGACTTCTGTGTCGACGAAGGTGGTGGGCGCACCTGGGATTGAACCAGGGACCTTCCGCATGTGAAACGGACGCTCTACCGCTGAGCTATGCGCCCTCGGTGACAATTCACCGCCAGAGGTGTCTGGCAGCGGTCTTATGCGCGCGACCCGTGACTGTCAAGAATTGCACGCGTCCTCCAACCGCTCATCCGCGGTTCAGCTCGTGGGCACAGGTCCCATGAGCTTCGCATCATCGAGTTCGTTCAATCGATTTATGCGGATGATTGCGCGCAGTTCTTCGGTGTAAACGGCGCCACGTTCGGAGTACTCAGTCAGTGTGTGCGTCAGTGAATCTCCTGACAGAGCCGCACCAGCCCGTCGAGCCGCCGCGCGAGCCTCTCGAAACGCTTGATAGGCGGGATGGTTGTTGAGGTTGAGGGCATATTTCCATACCGACCGCATGAGGCTCTTGAACGCGCGGACACGGTGCTTCTTGTTCGCGTCTCTGCCAGTCGGCGCCATACCGCGCACATTTCTGTTCTCTGTCCATTGTCCGAACAGTGCGTTTCCCAGCTTGGCAAAGCGTGACGTACCCCAGCCGCTTTCGGTCGCGGCTTGTGCCAGCGCCAGAGAGACTGGGATTGCATCCACACGGGCGATAAGCGATCGAATGTTTCCATTCTCAACCGCGTAAATCTCCTGCATTTCCGTCAGCCACTGCGAGTCCGAGCGGGAGGTCGCTTTCTTCGAATTCCGCGCCTCACTCAATGCTTGGAGGCGTGCGCGATCGGCGACGAGACGTTCATTGACACTTAGAATCAGGGGCAGGAGACTTGCCAGAAACAATTCCTTGCGTTCCTTGACGGACGTCACTTGCGAAAGGTCGTGAGGGAGTTCGGTCAGATACATCCGCGGAACATCGGCTTGGCCGCTGCGTATGCCATCCAGGGTGTATCCGCGCTCTGCATACCGGTGAAGTAGGGCTTCCGAGGTGAAGGCGCGAAATTCGAGAGACGGCGACGGTGATGGCCCCGTGTAGGGCGGCGGCGGGCCCTTGAATACGGGTAACCAGAGAATGCCGGTTTGCGTTCCGGCGGTTCCGACCGCGATTACAGCAAAGATCGATGCGTAAAGATGATTTGGCGTCAGCTCTTTGAGCTTAGAAAGGCGCTCTGAAATTCTTTTCCACACGATTTGGCCTGTTCAACGCACCAGGAAGTCATGTGAACCGAAGGAGGGTCTCAGGCAAATCCGCCAAATGATCAATGATGGCGTCGGCACCGAGTTCGTTCACCGGAATCATCGTATACCCGTAACTTACCGCCACCACGGGCACTTCCGCAGCGCGTGCCACCTCGATGTCCGCCTGACTGTCGCCGATCATGACAGCATCCTGGGTAGCCACGTTCATATGGGCCAGCGTCGTCAGAAGGTGCTCCGCCTCAGGCTTTTTCACCGCCAGGCTGTCGCCACCCAGGATCGCGGCGAAGTAATCGATAAGGTCCAATTCTCCGAGCAGTGTTTCGGACAGCGCGGCCGGTTTGTTCGTACAGACTCCCAAAGTCACGCCGTCATTTGTCAGATGGTCCAATACGTCCCGGGCCGCCGGGAAGGGGACACTCTGGTCGATCAGGTGTTCTCGATAGAATTCGAAAGCGCTGACGAACATTGCGTCGATATCCGCGCCGTCCGGAACGCCGCCGGTCGCGACCAAGGATCTCTCGATCAGCTTGCGGAGACCCTGTCCCACCATCGTCCGCACGGACTCGACGGTGACCGGGCCTCGTTCGACGCGTGGCAGAACGTGATTGAGTGCGGCAGTCAGGTCCGGCGCTGTATCGACGAGCGTCCCGTCGAGATCAAAGACTACGGCGCGTGGCAGTGAACTCATTGAAAAAACTCGTAAGAATTCGTGACTTGGGCTATGACACAGCTTATGGCATGGTCCGCCACCGAAACTCGGTTCCATTGCGTTTTAGACGCCTTGCCGATGCGACCCAAGTAAAATCGTGAACCCACGCACGCATGACTAACTCCGACGTGGCCGTCGTCGTCCTTGCAGCCGGCAAGGGCACAAGAATGGAATCCGAGATTCCCAAGGTACTCCACGGCGTCGCTGGACGGCCGATGCTCATGCACGTACTCGATGCTGCAGCAGCCGTCGCGCCCCAAAGAACGATCGTCGTGGTGGGCCATGGCATGGATGCCGTCGCCCAGGTGGTCAATGGCGTCGCAATGGTCACACAGGAGTCCCAACTCGGGACGGGGCATGCCGTCCTGCAGACACAGCCGGAACTCAACGACTTCGACGGTGACGTGTTGGTGCTGTTCGCCGACAGCCCGTTGATTACCTCCGCAACGATGCGGCGGCTTGTCGATGCCAGAAGGAATGCGGTCAATCCTGCCGTGGCGGTCTTGGGCTTTCGGCCACTTGATCCTGCCGACTATGGCCGACTCGTGACCAATGGCAGTGGCCAGTTGGAGGCCATCGTCGAGTTTCGGGATGCCGATGCGACGCAGCGTGAAATCGGTCTTTGCAACGGCGGCGTCATGGCGATCGACGGAGCCGTATTGTTCAAGTACCTGTCGCAGGTCGGCAGCGACAACGCCAAAGGCGAGTACTACCTGACGGACTTGATCGAGATTGCCCGGAGAGACGGTCGAGAGTGTGTCGTCGTCGAATGCCCGGAAGAAGAAACCTATGGCATCAATTCACGCACGGATCTGGCCGCTGCTGAGGCCGTCATGCAGCAACGTTTGCGTGCGACGGCCATGGCCGGCGGTGTGACCATGGTTGATCCTGACTCCGTGTATTTGAGTTCGGACACGACGTTTGGCCGCGATGTCGTGCTCGAGCCTCAGGTTTATTTTGGTCCGGGGGTGCGCATCGGTGACGGTGTCCACATTCGGGCATTCAGCCATCTTGAGGGCGCTACTGTCGCAGCCGGAGCCACCATTGGGCCCTATGCCCGTTTACGGCCCGGCGCCGACATTGGTGCCGCGGCGCGGATCGGAAACTTCGTGGAAGTGAAGGCATCGACGGTAGAGACCGGCGCGAAAGTGAACCACTTGACCTACATCGGCGACGCGCGTGTCGGTGAGGGCGCGAACGTCGGAGCGGGGACCATCACCTGCAATTACGACGGTGTCGCCAAGCATCACACGGACATTGGTGCAGGTGCCTTTATCGGCTCAAACAGCTCCTTGGTGGCGCCGGTGAAGATCGGCGATGGCGCCATCGTGGGTGCCGGCAGTGCAATCAGCCGAGATGTTCCGGCTGGAGCCCTTGCCGTGACCCGTGCGGAACAATCTGAAAAGCCCGGATGGGCAAAGAAGTTTTTCGGCCGTCTGAAGGCGCGGTCGAACTCCGAGAAATCGTAACTGAGGCCGGGCGGAGTCTGAAGGATGTGTGGAATTGTTGGTGTTGTCGGGCAGGAACCGGCCGCCCCTGTGCTCATGGAGGGGCTGAAACGGCTCGAATACCGAGGTTACGATTCCGCAGGCGTTGCCACGCTGGTGAATGGCAGCATCGACCGGCGTCGAGCGGAAGGGAAGCTGTTGAATCTTCAGGCTCTGCTCGATCAAGCGCCGTTGCCCGGAGACATTGGAATTGGCCACACACGCTGGGCGACCCACGGCGTTCCGAATGAAGTCAATGCCCATCCCCACGTCACCGGCAAGGTAGCGCTGGTCCACAACGGGATCATCGAGAATTATCGCGAACTCCGCGAAGAACTCATCCCATTGGGATACGAGTTCGAGACCGAGACGGATACGGAAGCCGTCGCCCAATTGATCACCCGCTACATGGATGACGGAAATTCGCCGGTTGAGGCGACAGCACAAGCACTCGGGCGGCTCGAGGGTGCATTTGCGCTGGCCATCATATTCGCCGGTGAACACGACCTCATGATCGGCGCTCGCCGTGGAAGCCCTCTTGTTGTGGGTTGGGGCGAAGGCGCGATGTATCTCGGCTCGGACGCCCTTGCGCTGGCATCAGTCACGGATCGTGTCAGCTATCTCGACGAAGGGGATTGGGTGGTGCTGAGTCAGGGCGACGCCAGTGTTCGCAACGCAGCAGGTGACATCGTTGAGCCGGAGATCAAAATCACGGCGTTGACCGGGGCATTGGTCGGAAAGGGCAACCACCGCCACTACATGCTCAAGGAAATTTACGAACAGCCCACCGTTATCGGTGAAACGCTCAACACGTTCTTCAATCCGGCAAGCCGAACCATTCAACTCCCCGACCTGCCGTTCGACCTTTCAGCTGTCAGCAAGGTCACCATCGTCGCCTGCGGGACGTCATTTCTTGCTGGGCAGGTTGCGCGCTATTGGTTCGAACGTGTCGCCGGGATCAACGTCGAGATCGATATCGCCTCGGAGTTCCGCTATCGAGGCGCTTCGATGCCGGACGGCGGCCTCGCCATCTTCATTTCGCAGTCAGGAGAGACAGCAGACACCCTTGCCGCCCTACGTTATGCGCGCGATCAGGGAAATCACACGCTGGCCGTCGTCAATGTGGCCGAAAGCACCATGGCCCGCGAAGCGGACGCCCTGTTGCAAACTCACGCAGGTCCCGAGATCGGCGTCGCGTCCACCAAGGCTTTCACCTGCCAGCTCGTGACGCTGGCCTGTCTGGTCATTGCGACGGCCCGCGTGCGGGGCACCATAGACCATGAAGAGGAGGCCCATCTTTCCGCGGCAATCGCCGAGGTACCGGCTCGCGCAGCCGAGGTGTTGAACCACGATGAGATGTTGCAGGAGCTCGCCCATGAACTCGCCGAAGCTCGCGATATCCTTTACATCGGCAGAGCGGCTGCCTTCCCGATTGCCTTGGAAGGTGCCCTGAAACTCAAGGAGATCTCATACATTCACGCCGAAGGGTTCGCGGCGGGGGAGCTTAAGCACGGGCCGATCGCGCTGATTGACGAAGACGTACCGGTCATCGTCATTGCGCCGTCGGACGATGTGTTCGATAAGACGGCGTCCAACATGGAAGAGGTCATTGCGCGTGGTGCGCGGGTCGTCTTCCTGAGTGATGACGAAGGAATCACCCGCCTCGGGGATATGGCGGCCGCGAGCATTCAGCTTCCATCTGTCGACCCTGTGGTCGCACCCATTCTCTACGCCATTCCGGTACAACTGCTGGCTTACCACGTCGCCGTGATCAAGGGCACCGACGTGGATCAACCCCGGAACCTCGCCAAGTCGGTGACGGTGGAGTAATCTCCGTCGCTTGCGCCGCGAGCGGAGGACGTCGGCGCCAGAGAGTCTGGAGGGAATGATGGCGGAAGCGAGAACCTTGCGCGAAATGGCGGGCGCATCACCTGAGCCGCCCCCATTTGAAGAATCGTCACTCGTGCTGATCGACTGCCAGCGGGAGTACACGGACGGCAAACTGCCGCTGACCGGTGTGAATGAAGCGTTGGCAGAAGGGGCAAGGGTGCTTAATGTGGCGCGCGCCGCAGGGGCCCCGATCGTTCATGTCATTCATCGCGGCCAGACCGGGCGGGCTTTTCGATCCGACGGGACCCGGCGGGGAGGAGGTTTCCGAAGTGGCCGCCGCGCCGGACGAAAAGATCGTCTACAAGGGGCTGCCCAACGCATTCGCTGGTACTGATCTCGATGAGGTGCTGAAAGTTTTCGGCCGCAAGAACATGATCGCGATTGGATTCATGACGCATATTTGTGTCAGCTCGACCGTTCGTGCAGGCCTCGACCTCGGCTGTGGTCTGGCCGTCGTGGCAAATGCCTGTGCGACTCGCGACCTGCCGGATGGGCACGGCGGTGTGGTGACGGCATCGACGCTCCATCAGGCCGAGCTCGCGGCGCTGTCAGATCGGTTTGCGAGTGTGGTCGGCGACGTCAGCGCCTGGAACACATAAGACAGTGAGGCGTGAGGCCTCCTGAACCCACGGATGCCTGAATGGCGCTGACCCGACGTCCCATCGTGCTATCGGAATTGAAGCCTTCGGGACGTCCGGAACCGCGGCCGCGTAAAGCCGCACGCCTGCCGCTCATCGTCCTCGCCTGCGCCGGGCTCATTCTGTTCATTTCAATCGGAACCCGCCAGATATTTGGGCTGTTTCTGACTCCGATGGAAGCCGATCTGGGTTGGGGCCGCGAGACCTTTGGCTTCGCGATCGCGACGCAAAATCTCGTCTGGGGGTTGTCGCAGCCTTTTGTCGGAGCGCTGGCCGATCGATTTGGGTCGGGACGGGTCATCGCGCTGGGTGCGGCCGTATACATACTGGGCCTCATCGGCATGGCGTCGACGGAATCGGCGGTCATGTTCAACTTGAGCGGCGGGCTTCTTGTCGGCCTGGCGCTGAGCGGCACGGGTTTTGCCGTGGTTCTGGGTGGGGTTGCACGCTTTGTTCACCCGTCGCGGCGCGGGTTCGCCTTCAGTATCGTGGGGACCACCGGTGCACTCGGACAACTCGCCATGATTCCACTCACCCATGGTGCGATCGGCGGATTCGGGTGGATCGGCGCCTTCTTTGTACTTGCGGCAACGGCTTCGTTGATCATCCCTCTCGCCGCAGCCTTGAGAGGGCGCGCAGATGAAGACGAGGCCGAACAGGCCAGTGAACAGACCTTTCGAGAAGCGTTAGCGGAAGCGAGGGATCACAAGGGTTACTGGTTGCTGAACGCGGGCTTTTTCGTCTGCGGCTTTCATATCGCGTTTATTCTCACGCATCTGCCCGCCTATATCAGCGACGAGGGATTCTCCGTCGATATGGGCGCCCTCATTCTCATCGTTATCGGCGTGTTCAATATTCCGAGCGCGCTTTTCTTCGGCAAGCTCTCCGATCATATGAAGAAGCGAACGGTGCTCAGCATCATGTACCTGGCGCGGGCCGCCATCATGACCATGCTCGTATTGCTTCCAACGACACAGACAACGCTGTTGATCTTTGGCGCCGTAATGGGACTTCTGTGGCTGGCGACGATCCCCATCACCAACGCGATTGTGGCTCAGGTGTTTGGCGTCAAGTACGTGGCCACATTGTTCGGGATCACCTGGGGCGTTCACCAGCTGGGATCTTTCTTCGGTGCCTGGATGGGGGGACTCATATTCGATCTGCTGGGAAGCTATGACCTGGTTTGGTGGTTCTCCGCCTGGATGGGTATTACGGCGGCCTTGCTTCACTGGCCGATCGATGAGCGGGCATTGCCCCGCCTGGCTGCGGCTGAATAGGGCTGGGGCTGGCTGCGCACCGTGGTTTATCGGAAGGCGCCCGCGGGTCCGGCTGCGGAACTCATAAGACTGGTTCCATGAAAAGTTCCTGGCGCACCCCCGCTCTCATGATCGTCTGCGGCGGTCTCATCGCGTGGCTGAGCACGGGCACCCGCCAATCGCTTGCGTTGTTCCTCCAACCCATGTCCGTCGATATGAATTGGGGGCGCGAGGTTTTCAGTCTTGCCCTCGCCTTGCAGCTGATCATCTGGGGCGTGGCCCAACCCATCGCAGGTGCCGTCAGCGACAGGTTGGGAGCGGCACGCGTCATCGTATTCGGTGGCGTTTCCTATATCGCCGGGCTGGTTTTGATGGCCCACGCGGAAACACCGCTGATGCTTCACATCGGCCTGGGCCTCTTCACAGGCATCGGATTGAGCGCGTGCGGGTTCGCGGTGATATTCGCCGCCATTGCCCGGGCTGTTCCTCCCGGCCGCAGGAGTACAGCGCTTGGCGTGACAGGCGCCCTGGGTTCGGTAGGCCAGTTCGCCATGATTCCCGTGGCCCAAGGCATGATCGGTCTGGCAGGGGGGGCGACATCCTTGCTGGTGCTGGCGACGTGCATGGCTCTCGTCATCCCGCTCTCCATTGGCCTAGCCGGGCCGCCCGGCCAGCGCAAAAGCGCACGAGAGCAGGAGCAATCCATTCGGCAGGCACTGATACAGGCGAGGCGCCACTCAGGATTCATCTATCTCACTTCGGCGTTTTTCGTCTGTGGATTTCAGACACTCTTTATCGGCAGCCACCTTCCCGCCTTCATCAGCGATGCCGGGCTTTCGCCGGAAGTCGGTGCCTTGGCGCTGGCGATGATCGGGGGCACCAACATATTTGGATCCTTCCTGTTCGGCTGGCTGGGTGGCCGATACAGCAAGAGGGGACTCCTGGCCTTTCAATACCTGTTGCGGTCAGCTGCCATCATCGCCTACGTGCTGTTGCCGGTTACGGCCCTGTCATCCTGCATATTTGCGGGAATCATCGGCTTAACCTGGATGGGGACAGTCCCGCTGACGAGTGGGCTCGTCGCCCAAATGTTCGGGGTCCGTTACATAGGTATGCTGTTTGGAATCGTTTTCCTCGGTCATCAGGTCGGTGGCTTTCTGGGAACCTGGTTGGGCGGACTGCTGTTCGACGTTTATGGCGACTACAACATCATCTGGGGGGCGTCTGTCTGGCTTGGTGTGACGGCGGCTCTGCTCCACTGGCCCATTGAAGAGCGCAACGATGACGCGCCACCGTTGGCTCAGGTCCGCGCGGTGCCGAGTATCTGAGTGTCGGCCGGTTAACGGCCAACATCACAGCCTCTATAATGAGTGCCAAGGCGCGGGCGGGCGCCAGGTTCCAATTTCAACGGAGAGGACTTCCAATGAACCTCAAAGACTCATCGCTATTTCGTCAGCAATGCTACATCAACGGCGCCTGGGTGGATGCTGACGATGGCGGAACGATCGAGGTCGATAATCCCGTAGACAATTCCATCGTTGGAACCATCCCGAAGATGGGTGCCAACGAAACCCGCCGGGCCATCGATGCGGCCAATGAGGCCCTGCCTGAATGGCGGGCAAGGACCGGCAAGGAAAGGGCGAACATCCTGCGCAAATGGTTCGACCTTGTCATGGAGAACCAGGAAGATCTTGCGGTCCTGATGACGACCGAGCAGGGGAAGCCGCTTGCGGAGTCAATGGGTGAGATCGTTTACGGCGCGTCATTCATCGAATGGTTTGCCGAAGAGGCGAAGCGCATCTACGGCGACACTATCCCGCAGCACCAGCACGACAAACGAATCGTCGTGATCAAGGAGCCGGTGGGGGTCGTGGCCTCCATTACGCCCTGGAATTTTCCCAATGCCATGATCACGCGGAAATGTGCCCCTGCCCTGGCAGCGGGATGCACGGTCGTTGCAAAACCGGCGACACAGACGCCCTATTCGGCATTTGCCCTGGCCGAACTCGCCGAGCGGGCAGGCATTCCCAAGGGTGTACTGAACGTCGTCAGTGGCGCGAGTTCCGAGATTGGCGCCGAGATGACGTCGAATCCGATCGTCCGCAAGCTGAGCTTCACGGGCTCGACCGAGATCGGCAAACTTCTGATGGAGCAGTGTGCGGGCACCGTCAAAAAGGTTTCGATGGAGCTCGGCGGCAACGCGCCGTTCATCGTTTTCGACGATGCCGATATCGATTCGGCTGTTACCGGCGCGATGCAGTCAAAATATCGGAACGCCGGTCAGACGTGCGTCTGCGCCAACCGGATTTTTGCGCAGGAGAGCATCTACGACGAGTTCACCGGAAAGCTCGCGGAGGCAGCGAAAGCCATGAAGGTCGGAGACGGCCTTGAGGATGGCGTTGCCCAGGGACCCCTGATCGACATAAATGCGGTGGAAAAGGTCGAGAGTCATATCCAGGACGCGCTCCAAAAGGGTGCCCGCCTGGTGGTTGGCGGCAGCCGGCATTCGAACGGCGGCAACTTCTTCGAGCCGACCGTTCTGGCCGACGTCACGCCCGACATGATCGTCAGCAAGGAAGAGACCTTTGGGCCGCTCGCCCCGGTCTACCGCTTCGGATCCGATGCCGATGTGATCAAGATGGCCAACGATACCGAGTTCGGACTCGCCGCCTACTTCTACACACGCGATATCGGCCGCGTGTGGAAAGTCGCGGAAGAACTGGAGTACGGCATCGTCGGTATCAATGCGGGGATCATCTCGACGGAGATCGCCCCCTTCGGCGGTATGAAGGAATCAGGTGTCGGCCGCGAGGGATCGAAGTACGGCATCGACGAGTTCGTCGAGGTCAAATACCTGTTGATGGGTGATATTGCCTGAGGCTGACCCCATATAGCTTGGGTGAACCGGGCGGGTGCCGGTGGAGCCGCAATGCGGCGATGTCCGGGCCCGCCCGACCTGTATTCGGGATGTTGCCGCCATGATGGGGACATCCATCGACGTTGAGGTTAGGGAATCAATCTTATGGCAAAGTTTGACTACGATCTGTTCGTGATCGGCGCAGGATCCGGTGGGGTTTCCGCCAGCCGTCGTGCGGTCGCGTTCGGTGCCAAGGCGATGATCTGTGAGGAATTTCGCGTGGGTGGTACCTGTGTGATCCGGGGTTGCGTTCCGAAGAAACTTTTCACCTACGCTGCACACTTTGCCGAGGATTTCGAGGACGCCGTTGGATTCGGCTGGCAACAGGCGCATCCGATGTTCGACTGGCCGACCCTGATCGCCAACAAGGATGCCGAGATCGACCGACTCAACGGAATCTATATCCGTATGCTCAACAACGCCGGGGTCGATCTCGTTGAAGACCGAGGTGTTCTTGTCGATCCACATACGGTCGAGGTCGGAGGCAAGACGATAACCGCTGAAACCATTCTGGTGGCGACGGGTGCCGCGCCATTCCGGCCGGATATTCCCGGCATCGAACACACCATTACCTCGAACGAGGCTTTCCACCTGGAGGAATTCCCGCACCGGGCCATCGTCGTGGGCGGCGGATATATTGCGGTGGAATTTGCCGGAATTTTCAATGGCTTAGGCTCTCAGGTCACCCAGCTTTACCGCGGAGAGCAGATTCTTCGGGGCTTTGACGATGACGTTCGGGCAATGCTGGCGGAGGAAATCGGCAAGAAGGGCATCAACCTGAAGGTTGAGAGTCAGGTCGAACGTATCGACAAGGTCGGACAGCATCTCGAGGTGACACTGACCAGCGGGGAGACGATTGCTGCCGAACTCGTGATGTATGCCACGGGCCGCAATCCAAATACGAAGGGTGTCGGACTCGAGGATGTCGGTGTGGAGCTCGATGACAAGGGTGCCATCAAAGTCGACCAATTCTCCCAGACCAATGTTCCCAACATCTATGCGATTGGAGATGTAACCAACCGGATGAATCTGACGCCTGTGGCGATCAACGAAGGTCGGGCCTTCGCCGAAACACTCTACGCGAAGCAGCCCCGGTCACTCGATTACACCAATGTGCCTCATGCGGTGTTTTCCAACCCGTCAGTGGGTGTTGCGGGTCTGAGCGAGGCGCGGGCGCGTCAGCTGTACGAGGCTGTCGACATATACAAATCCACATTCAAGCCGATGAAGCACACATTGACCGGTCGAGATGAGCGGACTCTGATGAAGCTTATTGTCGATGTTGCGAGTGATCGGGTCGTCGGCGTCCACATGGTGGGACCTGACGCCGCCGAAATCGTGCAAGGCATGGGCATCGCACTGGTTTGCGGTGCAACCAAAGCGCAGTTCGATGCGACAATTGGCATCCATCCCTCTGCGGCGGAGGAATTCGTGACGATGCGAGAGAAATTTGTCGAGCTCGAGGCCGAGGCGGCTGAATAGGATGCATCATTCCTCCGCGCGCGTTTTTGACTCCTTGAACGAAGATTCGCTCACGTCATGGTGGATTTATCAGCCAAAATTGTGGCTTTCCGCCGCGAACCAGCGTATACGCTTATTCCTCTTTCCGCATGAGGAGTGGGATCATGCCTAAGAAGTGGTCTCCGGATAGCTGGCACGGCCTGCCGATCCAGCAACAGCCGGATTACTCTGACCCGGAAGCTCTGTCTTCTACGCTCGAACAAGTGCGTGGATTGCCGCCACTCGTGTTCGCCGGCGAAGCGCGCCAGCTTCGGGCTCAACTTGCCGACGTGGCCGAAGGACGGGCTTTCCTGCTTCAGGGTGGTGATTGTGCGGAAAGCTTCGCGGAATTCAGCGCGGACAACATTCGGGACATGTTCCGAGTGCTCATGCAGATGGCGGTCGTCATGACGTTTGCGGCGGCCTGCCCGATCGTCAAGGTCGGACGTCTGGCGGGACAGTTCGCCAAACCACGCAGTGCACCGACGGAATCACAGGTTGGTGCAGAGCTTCCGAGCTATCGTGGCGACATCGTGAATGGGATGGAATTCACGCCGGAAGCGCGGGCCGCCGATCCTTCGCGTCTTCTGCAGGGCTATCACCAATCCTCATCGACGCTCAATCTGCTCCGGGCTTTCGCGCACGGTGGTTATGCCGATCTGCACCGGGTTCACGGTTGGAACCTCGGGTTCGTCTCCAGAACATCCCAAGGTGAGAGATATGCTGATCTCGCAGACCGCATCACCGAGGCACTGGGTTTCATGGAGGCCTGCGGCATAACAGGTGATTCCGTGCCTGCCATGCACGAGGTCGACTTCTATACATCGCATGAAGCCTTGCTGCTCGGTTTTGAAGAGGCGATGACACGCGTCGATTCGACAACAGGCGACTGGTACGACACGTCAGCTCACATGCTTTGGATCGGTGATCGAACGCGTCAGGAAGACGGAGCTCATGTTGAATTCATGCGTGGAATCTCCAACCCCATCGGGATCAAGGCCGGCCCCAGCACCGAGCCGGATGGCCTGTTGAAGTTGATTGATCTCCTCAATCCCGAGAATGACGCGGGCCGACTGACACTCATCGTCCGTATGGGTGCGGATAAGGTCGGTGAGCATCTGCCGCCCCTCGTCCGGGCCGTCCAGCAGGAAGGACGCAAGGTCGTGTGGTCTTGCGATCCCATGCATGGAAACACGGTAAAGTCTGCGAACGGCTACAAGACACGAATATTCGATCAGGTCCTGTCCGAGGTGCAGCAATTCTTCGACGTACACATCGGCGAAGGAACCTATGCCGGGGGTGTTCATTTCGAAATGACCGGTCAGGATGTCACTGAGTGCCTGGGTGGTGCCCAAGACATCACAGAGCGGTCGCTGGCAGATCGCTACCACACGCACTGTGACCCGCGGCTCAATGCGTCTCAGGCGCTTGAGCTGGCGTTCCTGATTGCAGATTCCCTGAAGAAACAACGCGCCAACGGCCAGCCTCGGATCGTCGCTGAGGCTTCCTGAGTGTCATCCGCCGCGCAAAACGACCGGCCGCCGCCGCTGAGCGACGCGGACATCAGCAGCCACACCGACCGGTACTTCCGTAAATCTCGACGGACGGTCGCCAGATTCGGCGACGCGCGGGTTACTTACGCCGTTTTCATGCGACGTCCGGTGGTCTTCACGCCCAAGTTCATGGTCGAGTGGCTGGAAGAAGTTGCCGCTGTCAGAGGAACGGTGTTCGATATTGATCTGCGGTTCGAAGAAGGTGAACGCGTCGGCGCCGGTGAACCGCTGGCCTATATCTCGGGCTCCATGCACGATCTTGTGGACCTCGAAACACTCTACCTTCAGAAACTCGGTGCACCCTGTGTCGCGGCTTACAACGCCTATGTGATGTGCTGCGACCTGCCGAAGGTTGCATTCATGGCTTTCGACGCCCGGCATTGCGCGGGTACCGAAATGGCGGAGATGATGGCGTATGCCGCGAGCGTGGGTTCCCGCGCCGCGCAGCAGGATGTTGGCGCCGTCGGATTTGTCGGCTGCGCGACAGACTCCACGGCCGCGTATTTTGGCCGTGAGCGCGGACTGGGAACAATGCCCCATGCCCTGATCGGATATGCCGGCTCTACGCTTCGAGCGGCTGAAATGTTCCACGAGACCTTCCCTGACGAACCGCTCTACGTACTGGTCGACTATTTCGGCTCTGAGATCACGGATACCCTGGAGATCTGTGCTCATTTTCCTGAGCTCGCCGCGGAGGGCCAACTCGGGGTGCGGCTCGACACGCATGGCAGCCGATTCGTCGAGGGCCTGGATCCTGAACGGTCCTACGAAGTGCTTCAGCGACACGACGCTTACGCCGTCAAACAGTACCGCAACGAGAACGAATTGAGGTGGTTGCTGGGTACCGGTGTCTCTGCAGCGGCCATCTGCCATGTGCGTCAGACTCTGGACAATGCCGGCTATGACAAGGTCAAGATCATCGCAAGTTCGGGATTCAGCCCGGCAAAGTGCAAGGTCATGGCGAGCGTGAAAGCGCCTATCGACATGATCGGAACCGGTTCCTACCTGCCGGAGAACTGGCCGGAGACCTACGCCACGGCCGATATCGTGGAGTATGACGGCAAGCCACAGGTCAAAGTCGGCCGTGAATTTCTGCTGAAGAACGCACGGGGGCGGTCAAACAATTCCTGACCCGAGTACTCTCGGGTGCGAGTGAGCCTCAAGGCCTGACTATTCTGACAGACAACCGCGCAGTGCGCCGATCTCGTCCAGTTCGATACGGGCAGGTCCCGAACACGGCATCCCGAGCACGACATGTGTATCGCGAATTCGGCAGGATTCGAGCTTACCGTTGGCAAAGAGCGTGACCGTGTGCCCGGCAATGCAGTCGATCGGCTGTTCCTTTGCCTTGAACAGCCGGTGATGGGCATCAATGACGCAGCGCTGAATGCCGCCATCCTGATGGAACTTGATGGTTCCCGCGGAGCACTGCATGGCGTCTGCAGTAGGGCTGAGCAAGGAGGCCATCAGCGCGACGAATGCCACTTGCCGCCACCGGGGAGCGCCCTTCATGTTGCCGCGATGGTTCATGCACTGAATCTATGCGAGTAGCGAGACCGTCACAACGCGTCTGGACATCGGATCACGCCGGATCGTGCAACCGGATGAGCTTCTTGCCGAAGTTATGACCGCGCATCAGCTCAATGAATTGTTCCGGTGCGCTCTCGATGCCATCGGTAATGTCCTCGCAATACTTCAATTTACCATCGCGAATCCATTGTGCGAGGCGCGCTCGGCCTTCCTCGAACTTGGCTGAGAACGACGTCACGATAAACCCTTCCATGCGCGCCTGGTTTATCAACAAATGCCGAAGGACGCTGGGCGCCACGGGTTGTTCCTCGAGGTTGTACTGGGAAATCTGTCCGCAGATGACGACCCGGCCCCGAAGCGCGAGTCTCGGAATAACGGCATCCGTAATCGGGCCCCCTACGTTATCGAAATAGACATCGACGCGATCGGGACAAGCCTCGTCCAGGGCCGCGCCCATGTCTTCGGTGGTGCGGTGGTTGATGGCAGCATCAAAACCCAGCTCATCTCGGATGTAGGCAACTTTCTCGTCCGATCCCGCTATTCCGACAACCCGACAGCCGGTGAGCTTGGCGATCTGACCGACAGCGGCGCCAACGGCACCCGATGCCGCGGAGACAACGACCGTGTCCCCCGCGATCGGTCGTCCGATCTCCAAAAGACTGAAATAGGCCGTCAATCCCGGCATGCCTAGAATGCCGAGAGCGGTCGTTTCCGGAATATCGGGAAAGGGCACCTTGCGGACAGTGTCCGGGCGCGCCATGGCGTATTCCTGCCAGCCCAGACGGCCCTCCACGATGTCGCCGACGGCGAAGGCATCCGTGTTGGTCCGCATCACTTCGCCCACGATCGCGCCGACGATGACCTCTCCGATGGCGAGTGGAGGCACATACGATCGCGAATCGTTCATCCGACCACGCATATAGGGATCGAGGGACAGGTAGCGAGCCTGCACCAAGGCTTCCCCTGGATCAGGATCTTCGATCGGTGCTTCGACCAGCTCAAAGTCCGACAATTCGGGATATCCTTTCGGGCGGCTGGCAAGCACGACACGCCGGTTGATGTTCTGCATGGCTCTTCTCTGCTCTGGCTTCACTTTGTCAAAGCGGTTATGGCAACTGGGACCCGTCAGGACAAGCAGTGGACGTGTGTTGTGCGCAGACGTTCCTCAGGCTAAACATCCACCATGACTGACCGTTTGCGTATCGCCATCGCCCAGCTCAATCCCACCATGGGCGACCTCGCCGGAAATCTGGCGCTGGTGCGACAAGCCCATGCCGAGGCGAAGGAGTCCGGTGCCGATCTGGTTGTGACGACTGAACTCGTGATGAGCGGGTATCCGCCGGAGGACCTGGTCCTCAAGCAGGCTTTTCAGGAGGACGTCGCCAAAGCTGTCCGGGAACTTGCGGCCGACACCGCAGATGGTGCGCCCGCAATCATCGTGGGAGTGCCGTGGCGCGTGGAAGACAGGCTCTTCAATGCCGCCCTTCTGCTTGCGGATGGGGAAGTCGCTGGCGAAGCCTATAAGTTCGATCTGCCGAACTACGGCGTTTTCGATGAGAAGCGGGTCTTCGCGGCGGGACTCCTGCCGACGCCGATTGACTGGCGCGGCCATAAGCTGGGTGTGATGGTCTGCGAGGATATGTGGACTCCAATTCCCGCAGAAGCTTTGGCCGCTGCGGGCGCCACGCAACTCATCGTGATCAACGGCTCACCTTATGAGCATGACAAGTCGGATGAACGTCTCACCCTGGCGCAAGACCGGGTGGCGGAGACGGGTCTGCCACTGATTTATGCCAACCAGGTCGGCGGCCAGGATGAAGTCGTATTCGATGGTGCATCCTTCGTCATCAATGCGGACGGCGCGCTTGTCTCCCGGATGGCAGCCTGGCGCGAGGAGACGACTATTTCGGAATGGGAGGCTCCGGCCTCGAAACCCTGGACTTGCGCCGCCGGCAACGTGGCGGATGTCGTTGACGGTCTCGAAGGTGTGTATCAGGCGATGGTCACGGGACTGCGCGACTACGTACAGAAGAACCGATTTCTCGGTGTTGTACTGGGGCTCTCCGGCGGCATCGACTCCGCTCTGTCTGCGGCGGTTGCCGTGGATGCCTTGGGTGCCGAGAACGTTCGCTGTGTGATGATGCCGTCGGTCTATACGTCGGAAGAGAGCCTGGACGATGCCGCGGAATGTGTGGAGCTCTTGGGGGCGCAGCTGGATGATATGCCGATCGTTCCCGCAGTTGAAGCATATGACGCGATGCTCTCGGGACTTTTCGACGGGCGTGATCCTGACATCACCGAGGAGAATATCCAGGCGCGAATCCGAGGCGTCCTCCTGATGGCGGTGTCCAACAAGTTCGGCCACATGGTGCTGACGACGGGCAACAAATCCGAGATGTCAGTGGGATATGCCACCCTCTACGGCGACATGTGTGGGGGATATTCTGTCCTGAAGGACGTCTACAAGACGGCTGTCTTCGCGCTGTCACACTGGCGCAATCAACACCTTCCCGAGGGTGCTCTGGGACCTTCTGGCCGGGTGATTCCTGAGAACATCATCGTCAAACCGCCGACAGCGGAGCTGCGTCCCGATCAGAAGGACGAAGACTCTCTTCCACCCTACGACGTGTTGGACGAGATCCTGCGCTGCCTGGTGGAAGAGGAGATGGCGTTCGAGGAGATTGTTAAACTCGGCCACGCGCCGGAGGTTGTCGCCCGCGTGGAGAACCTTCTCTATATCGCCGAATACAAGCGCCGTCAGGCGCCGCCCGGCGTGAAGATCACGCGCAAGAACTTTGGCCGTGACCGGCGATACCCCATCACGAACCGGTACCGTGATGCCGAGTAGCGGGCCAGCATCGTGGACCGTTAAAGCGGAATCTGGTAACCCTTAGCCCCCGTGGCCGGAAGAGTCCCGGCCGGACGGTAGTTATCTAGGTGATTTCAATACGTTAGGTGAATTTTGGGACTCGCGCTGTACAATACGGCGACGCGCCAGAAGGAGCAGTTTCAGCCCCTCGATCCCGAACACGTGCGCATGTACGTGTGCGGTCCGACGGTCTACGACTACGCCCATATCGGCAACGCGCGTACTTTCGTCGTCTTCGATCTGCTCAATCGCGTATTGCGGCGTGAGTTTTCGCGGGTCACGTGTGTCCGCAATATCACCGATGTTGAAGACAAGATCATCACGGCCGCGGACGAAACCGGCGAGACGATCGAACAGGTTACCGAACGAACGGGGCGCGCCTTTCACGAGGACATGGAAGCGCTCGGTCTTTTGCCGCCCGATGTCGAACCTCGCGCGACCGATCACATCCCGGAAATGATCGAGATGATTGAGGCATTGATCGACAGGGGACATGCCTACGAAGCGGATGGACACGTCTTATTCTCGGTGGTGTCGGACGAGAACTACGGCTCTCTCTCACGGCGGAATCGTGAGGACATGATCGCGGGCGCACGGGTCGAAGTGGCGCCCTACAAGAAGGATCCTTGTGATTTCGTACTGTGGAAACCATCGACGACGGAACAACCCGGTTGGGACAGCCCCTGGGGGAGAGGGCGACCGGGGTGGCACATCGAATGTTCGGCCATGAGCGAGAAGTACCTGGATACCCCTTTCGACATACATGGTGGTGGCCTGGATCTGGCGTTCCCCCACCATGAGAACGAACTGGCTCAGAGCACCTGCGCCCACGATGGGGCCGAATTCGTGAAGACCTGGGTACACAGCGGATTCGTGACCGTCGAAGGCGAGAAGATGTCCAAATCCCTTGGAAACTTCAAAACGGCGCGGGATCTGTTGTCGGATCATCCGGGGGAGGCAATTCGGCTGACTCTGCTGTCGACGCACTACCGTCAGCCCTTTGATTGGACGGACGATGGCGTGAGCCAGTCCAAGTCCGTGCTGGACCGCTGGTATCGTGCGGTGGGTGATACGCCTGCCTCCGAGACTGTTCCTGCCGAGGTCGTGGAGGCTCTCGACGACGATCTGAACACGGCGCTCGCCATGTCTGCCATGCACGCTCTCGCAGACCAGGCTATTGCGGGCGGCAAGGTTTCAGCGGCCGGCCTGAGGGCCGCAGCCAACCTCATGGGGCTTCTCCTAAGCGATGCCGAAACCTGGTTCAAAGGCGGAACTGCGGATGATGACGTCGCTTCGATCGAACGCGCCGTCGCCGGCCGGGTCGCCGCGCGCGAACGCCGCGATTTTGCCGAGGCCGACCGAATCCGGGATGAGTTGAAAGCCCAAGGGATTGAACTGGAAGACCTGCCAGACGGTACGACGGATTGGCGCAAGATAGGCTGACTCACTTCGATCCCGAGTGAGATCGTTGCGGAAGCTCAACTGACATGGCTGGAACCGATCAAACCAAAGATGCCGTCCTGGGTGGTCCATCTGTCGTCCTGGTGGAACCCCAGATGGGTGAAAACATCGGTACGGCTGCCCGCGCAATGCTGAATTTCGGACTGACCGACATGCGGTTGGTCCGGCCGCGTGATTCCTGGCCCAACGAAAAGGCCCGCGCACCGGCTTCACGAGCCGACGTCGTCATCGACAGTGCCCGCGTGTTTCGCCAAACGGCCGACGCGGTCGCCGAACTCAATCACGTTTATGCCACGACCGCGCGACTGCGCGACATGCTAAAGCCGGTGATGACGCCGCGAGCGGCGATGGAAGCCGCGCGACGCCATGCTGCAGTCGGAGAGAGCACAGGTATCCTGTTTGGACGCGAAAAGTCGGGGCTGCATAACGACGATATCGCAATTTCCGAAGCCATCGTGGCGGTCCCGGTGAATCCGGCTTTCGCCTCTTTGAACATTGCCCAGGCCGTCTTGATACTCGGATATGAGTGGTTTCTTGCCGCAGACGAAACACCGAGTGAAGAATTCCCGCAGGGCGCGACGCGTCCGGCAACCCACGATGAGTTGATGGGACTTTTCGGTCATCTTGAGCGCGAGCTGGATGCCGGTGGATTTCTATATCCGCCAGAGAAACGACCAACGATGGTCCGCAACATCCGCAACATTTTCTCGCGCGTCGGTCTTATGGAGCAGGAGGTCCGCACCCTGAGGGGTATCGTCAGCACCCTCACGAAACCCCGAAACCGCGGTGATTCCTAACACTGCGGGCACCGGACGGATGCGTCTTCGAATTGACATCAGGCCTGCCCTGCGTATAGTACGCGGCCAATCCGGCGCCACGACGCCGGTTTTCCAATTTCATGTGTGGAATTGCCGATGAGCAAGCGTCAATCAGCGAAGTATAAGCTCGACCGTCGTATGGGCGAGAACGTGTGGGGACGTCCCAAGAGTCCCTCGAACAGGCGTTCGTATGGTCCGGGGCAGCACGGACAGGCCCGGCGGCGCAAGTTGAGCGACTTCGGCATCCAGCTTAAGGCGAAGCAGAAGCTCAAGGGCTACTACGGCAACATCACCGAAAAGCAATTCCGCAACACCTATGACAGTGCCGTGAAGACAAAGGGCGATACAACGGAAAACCTGATCGGGTTGTTGGAGCGCCGTCTTGATGCCGTGGTCTACCGCATGAAGTTCGTGCCCACGGTGTTTTCATCGCGGCAGTTCATCAGCCATGGCCACGTGATGGTAAACGGCCAGCGAGTGACCATCCCCAGCTATCGGGTCAAGGAAGGCGACGTCGTCGAGGTGCGCGAGAAGTCCAAAAACATGGCCCTGGTGCTCGAGTCGATGGAATCGGCAGAGCGGGACGTTCCCGACTATATCGAGGTCGACCACGCCAAGCTTCGCGGTACGTTTGTTCGCACCCCGGCCTTCGCTGAAGTGCCTTATCCGGTGCACATGGAGCCGCACCTGGTGATTGAGTACTACAGCCGCTGATCTGTCACTCACACCGACACGACCGAGGAGGCACACACGTGCCTCCTTTTTTGATGGTGGACGGCCGCGCATGAACAGCCTCAATGAAATCCGGATCGACGACGTAACGGAGGACCAGAAGGAGGATCTGGTCCGTCTCCAGATTGAGAGCTGGAGCAAGACCTACGCCAACGTATTGCCGGTCGATTTCGTGGAAAACGAGCTGAAAGAAAAACTGCGGCGGCACTGGTCGAAGGCCTTTAAATCAGACGATGCGTTGGTCTGCCGCGGCGCATTTCAGGATGGAAAACTGATCGGCTTTGCGTCGCTCTATACCGATCGGGGCGAGAATGTCTTTCTCGATAATCTTCACGTTCGTCCAGGCCTTACGTCACGCGGCGTTGGCGGCCAGTTGATGGCAGACTGTCTTCGTACTTCGGAAGATCTGGGTAGATCCGGACTGTACCTCTGGGTCCTGGACGAGAATTACCGCGCACGAAAATTCTAAGAGCGTCACGGTGGAATCGAGACAGAGACCGAAACGCAGGATCATTTCGGGCAGCCGCTGAACGCGGTCAAGGTGGAGTTTCGGTTAGGGGACTCGAACTAGGATCGATTTGCTTTCGCGCAATACGATACGAAATACTCGGGCCAATCGTGAAACGGGAGGCGGTACATGGGCCGGAATATTCTATTCATCACGACGGATCAGCAGCGTTACGATGCTTTAGGGTGCAACGGCGGCAAGGTCGCCAGGACGCCGGTTGTCGATGCGCTTGCCAGGAAGGGCATCATCTACCGTCGGGCGCACAATCAGAGCACGGTATGTATGCCGGCGCGGACCACCATGCTCACCGGCATGTATCAGAGCACCCATGGCGTGACGACGAATGGCCGCCGCTATCCGGATGGCGAACCAACCGTTGCCGATTATCTGAAAAAAATGGCCAAGTACCGCACAGCCCTTCTGGGCAAGGCGCACTTCGATCCCGTCATGACGACGGAGTTCTGGGAGAACACGGCGGCGAGCAAAGGGAACACTGGCCCTTACCGCGGCTTCGAACGGGTCGAGTGCATGTTTCACTCGGGCCATGCTGGCCGCCTGCCGTCCCACTATCCGAAATGGCTTCGGGATAACCATCCTGATGAGATTCAAGGTTTTCTGGTCCCATTCAACCGGCGTTCCGGCACCGTCTCGACGTACCGGGGTGGCGCGACGGGAGCGGTTCACGTCAAGTTCAATCCGATTCCGCGCGAGCACTATCACACCGATTGGGTCGCCGACCGTACGATCGAGTATCTCGATACAGTAAAGAAGCGCGAGAACTGGTTTGTCTGGATGAGCTTTCCTGATCCCCACCACCCGTGGGACCCGCCAGTGTCGGAGCTTCACCGAGTCAACTGGCGCGACCTGAAACTGCCGTCAGGGCACGCCGGCAGCGTCACCAAGAATCGCAAGATCTTGAAGCAAAAGCCCCGCCACTGGCTGGAGTGGTTCGAAGGCACGCGTCAGTTCAACTTCGAGATGCCCAAGACGTTTATTCCCGCCGACATGACCAACGATCAGGTGCGCGAGATCGATGCGATGAACCACATTGAGAACGAGCTGATCGATGAGGCTATGGGTCGTGTTCTCGATTACATCGAGGAGCGCGGCTGGGACGAGAACACCGATATCATCTTCACCACCGACCACGGCGAGTTTCAGGGAGATTATGGTCTGCTATTCAAGGGGCCTGCGCATGTCGACTCCTTGATGCGCGTTCCTATGATCTGGCGCCCTGCGCCGAGCGCAAAGGTAAGACCCAACGACCTCGACACACCCGTCGGACACGTCGATCTTGCGCCCACCTTCTGCGACATTGCCGGCGTTCCGGTGCCCGATTGGATGCAGGGCGATTCATTGCCCACGACAAAACGTGACCGGCGCGAGCGCGTGATCACGCAATGGGACGATGATTATGGTGGGGCCGAGCTGAAGATCGATACCATCTACCGGGACGGATTCATTTGCTCCGCCTACGGCAAGACGAACTTCTACGAGGGCACTGAGGGAGAGCTTTACGACGTCAATGAGGACCCACACCAGTGGCGCAATCTGTGGGACGATAAGAAATACAAGTCCCTGAAATCGGATCTCGTCGCTGATCTCAAAGACAACCTGCCGCCCGAGCGCGAAAGCGCGCTGCCCCGCCTCGTTTCGGTCTAGACCAATAAGAGAAGAAGCATTCCTTCCTGCCCCCTCGCAGAGAGAGTGCAGAGGGGGGGTGCTTACAACGAAGTTGGCGGTGACGGACGTCTACCCGCCGAATTTCTCTTTCAGGGCATCGAAACCGGCTTGATAGATGCCTTCAATGATGGCCACGACGTCAGCCTCAGGTGCTCCGTCCGGTTCAAACTCGCTGGTCCAATGCACCTCTGCTGAGCTTCCGTCACCTCCTTCCGCCACCCGAATAGTCGCTGAATAGCCTGACAAGGGTAGTGGGCTGTCGGTGATCGAATAGGAGTAGGTTCTCGCACCCGCATCGGAGGAATCGAGTCGCTCCATCACCACTGCTCCGTCCCCGGTGGTCAACCTGCGCATGCTGCCAACCGTGTCGCCGTCGGCTTGGCATGAAGCGATCGGGGGCAACCATGTGTTGATGGTGCTGAATGTACCAACGGTTCCCCAGACATCGTTGGCCGATGCCGGCAGACTCTGACGCATCGAAACCTTTGCCATTTCTCTCCTCCCAGTTGCCGCGATTCTCAGTGCATGTTGGCCAAGTATGATTGGCTCACCGCGACCATTCAATGTCGAGGGGCATTAGCGGCCGAAGGCAGAACGGCTTGCCTGTCCGATCCGATCCAGCAGTTCCACGCCCTGCCGGAATGCACCCGCCATGAATGCAAATCCGTGGACCATACCCTCGTATTCCACGAATTCCACGGTGACACCCGCCTCATTCAGGCGTTCGGCATACTGCCGCCCCTCGTCGCGCAACGGGTCGAACCCCGCCGTGATCACGAGGGCCGGCGGCAGTCCTGAAAGATTCTCCGCTTTGCCGGGAGAGGCGCGCACGATCTCGGACTCCGATACATCCGTGAACAGATGCTGGGCGTACCATTCAATACGTTCACGCGTGAGAAACAGTCCTGCCGCGCCGAATAGCTCGAATGACTTGGTTCCGCAGCTCCAATCCAGCATGGGGTAGATGAGCACCTGGTAGGCGATGTCCGGTGCACCGGCGTCGCGGCATTCCTGGGTGATAATGGCGGTGAGGTTCCCACCGGCCGAATCCCCGCCCACGGCAATCTGCGTTGCGTCTCCGCCAAACGACTCCGCATTTTCCGCCGCCCATTTGGTTGCGGCCAAACAATCATCCACAGCGGCGGGAAACTTGCCCTCCGGCGCCAGCCGGTAGTCGGGAACCACCACGATGGCACCTGACGCCACGGCCAGATGGCGGCACGTGCTGTCGTAGGCGCGCAGGCTCCCCTGCACGAATCCACCACCGTGGTAGTAGACGAAAATGGGCAGCGCGCCCTCCGATCGCGTCGGGGTGTAGAGGCGTACTGTCATGTCACCTCCAGGTCCGGCTATTGTCCTGTCCTCCACGTTTGCTACCGTGCGTGGAGCCTCGCCGAACAAGTCGATCACTTTTTCAAACTGCTCACGGGCGAGTTCGGGACTGGTTTCCCAGATCGTCTTCGTGCGTAGCGAATTGACAGTGTCACAAACGAGCTGTGCGGTCGCATCCAGGACGAGCCCATCCTCGTGCAGGCGTCTGCCCGCATAAAGCATTCCGGCCATGGGTATGGGTGCACGCGCCATTGCCACGCGGGTGTTGAACCACGCCATGTTCGTCATGAGTCATATCTCCCTTCGGGTGCTGATTCTGCCCGTATGCCGGGCATGCGCAACCCCCGCTAGGGTTTGGTCGCGGTAATGATGCTGCGGCCATCCGGGCGCGTGAACATGTCGAACTCCGGGAAGCCGGCTGCTTCCAGCCATTCGCGATGCTCGCCCACCGTGTAGGCCTGTCCAGCGTCATAGATATTCAGGAACACCAGGTTCTGAGCAACCGTCTGCTCTGGCTCGAGGCGGGAATCCTGTAACACGCGGCTCAGGATACACATGATGCCGCCCGATTCGATCATCTCGCCGACGTTGATGACGGCCTGCCGGGCATCGTCACGGGGCAGGACCTGCAGCACGGCGCGAAAAACCGCAACATCGCAGGACGTTGGAGGCGGGCTTTCGACGACATTGTGCTCCACGACACCGACCCGATCAGACACACCGGACTCTCCGACGATGGTCTCGGTGATCGACGTGATCGATGGCAATTCGAGGACGGTCGCCATGAGATCAGGGCACAGTTCACAGGCCGCGATAGCAAGTCCGCCCGAACCGCCACCGACGTCCAGGAGGTGCCGTCGGTCGGCGAGGCCCAGCCTTTCCACTAACGTGCGGCCGGTCTCCAGCGCATTTGGATGGAGATCGCGAAAGAATGCATCGCGCTCCGCCCCGACATGGCAGCATAGTCGTGCTCGGACTGCGGTTTTCCGGTTCGGATGGTCTTCGCCGTGTTGAGCACCCAGCGCCAGCGCTCTTCAAAAGCCTCGCAAAGATTGCCGATGTAATCTTCGCGGCCTTTGACCAGGAAGTGGTCGGATTCGGGCGTGTTCGAGAACCGGGTTCCGTCCACCTTCAGCACGCCGGCCACAACCAGCCCATAGAGAAGGGGGGTCAGCTTCTCTGCATCGACATCGAGAACTGTTGCGAGCTCTGCCGGGGTTTGGGGGCCGTTAACCAACGGCGTGAATACGTCGAGTTTGACGCCTGCCAGGAAGGCGAATGCCGGATATGGCGAGTCTGCCAATTTGTCGAAAATATCCCGCTTGGGAGGATACTGGGACACGCCAATGGACTCGACGTTATGAAAAGGGACTAATTGCCCTCGGCGCCCGCGCGTTTCGTGAAGAAATCGATGTTCAGGTCGACGCTTGGACCGAGCCAGTCCACATGATCCGTGTGGTCCGAGAGAGCGTCTCCGGTATTCGGATGCAGAAAAATCGTCAGGCCTTCGCGATTCACCATCAGCCAGGGCACGAGTTCATCCAACACCGGAGGTTCGAACGCAATCTGATAACTCCAGCACGGATGGGGCCCGACCATTTTTTCGTGCCAGCGCCCCATCTGGATATCGAAGCGTTCCTCGACAGCCTCGCGCACGCGTTTCGCCTCTTCGCGTGTATCGGCGTCAAAGTAGACGTGCGCGTGGTAACTCTCGATGGCGGACGAATCGCCCATGGACGGCCTCAGGCGGTGGCGGGTTCTTGGGTCTGAACGCCCTTGTCCGTGAACACCTGTTTCAATTCGCCATTCTCGTACATCTCGCGAATGATGTCGCAACCGCCCACGAACTCACCTTTGACGTAGAGTTGCGGAATGGTCGGCCAATCGGAAAAGGCCTTGATTCCTTCACGGATCTGCGGGTCCGCAAGAACATCCACACCTTTGAACTGGACGCCCAAAAGCGTCAGGACCTGTACCACAGCGGCAGAAAAGCCGCACTGCGGGAACACCGGTGTGCCCTTCATGAAGAGGACGACCGGCTGATCGTCAATTTCCTGCTGAATTCGGTCGTTAACGGGATTGTCACTCATGTCGCCATCCTTCTCTTTCAATCCTGTATCGCTTGCCGTGTAGGCGGAGGCATCTCCTGCCGGGCCGGCTCAGTTGCCATCCTCGGGAACACCGGTTTGTAGCGCTAACGCATGTAAGGCGTCGCCCATGCGGCCTTGGAGCGCCTTGTACACCATCTGATGTTGCTGAACACGGCTTTTTCCCTCGAACTCCTTCGAGACAACCATGGCTGCGTAGTGATCGCCGTCCCCCCGAAGGTCCTCGATCATGACCTCGGCATCGGGCATCGCCTCTTTGATCAGGCGTTCGATATCCCCGGCCTGCATCGGCATGGTCGTCCCTCCTTGTTAGCCAGACTCTCACCTCAGCCCAACTCTCGCAACAGCATAGAGAGTCTAGCCCGCCATATAGTTGGGAAGCCACCCCTCGTGGGCCCGCCGCAGCACTGAAAGCGATATGGTCTGCTCGCCGTTGATTGTCAACGCCTCGCTGCCACAGCGTCCCAGCCGCCGGGTGGGTATATCTTTTGCGGCTGCCGCTGCCAGGAGATCTTCTGTGCCCACCGGATCGATTTCGACGATATACCTGCCCTGATCCTCTCCGAAAGCCAAGGCATGGAGGGGAATATCTGTATCAAGATGGAGGTGTGCGCCCAACATGGTGCCGCGAGGTGTCGCGGAGGCCAGTGCCATTTCGGCGATGGCCACCAGCAGGCCACCGTCGGACACGTCATGGCAGGAAACGAACCGGCCCTCCATGATCTGTTTGCGCACGAAATCGCCATTGCGACGTTCAATCTCCAGATCGACAGGCGGTGGCGCGCCCTCCGATATGCCCGCAATCTCACGAAGATAGAGTGAGGCGCCGAGGTGGCCGTTGCATTCGCCGATGAGCACGAGGTCGTTACCATCAGCTTTCAGGGCGATGGTGGCCATGGCGTCGATGGAATCGATCACTCCCACACCACCGATGGCAGGTGTGGGCTGGATCGCCGCACCATTGGTCTCGTTGTAGAAGCTGACATTGCCCGATACGACCGGATAGTCGAGCGCCAGGCAGGCCTCACGCATGCCCTCGATGCATTCGACGAACTGCCCCATGATCTCCGGACGTTCAGGGCTGCCGAAATTCATGCAATCCGTGATACCCAGCGGTCGGGCACCGACGGCGGTCAGATTGCGCCAGGTCTCAGCCACCGCCTGGGCCCCGCCAGATCGTGGGAAGGCGGCGCAATATCGCGGTGTGCAGTCGGCGGTTAACGCCAACGCTTTATCGGTCCCCGGTAGGCGCACCACGGCCGCATCGCCGCCTGGCCGCTGAACTGTTCTTCCCATCACCAGGTGGTCGTACTGGTCCCAGACCCACCGTTTGCTGGCAAGATCGGGGCTCGAGAGCAGCTTCTCCAGGGCGACGGATACCTCAGGGAGTTCGGTACCATTCGGTACCGGTATATCGGCCGCATGAATCTCATTGGGGGTCGATGCTGCCGTCCATGGGCGGTCGTATTCGGGTGAGGCATTGGCCAGCGGCGCGATGGGCAGATCGGCAGCCACGGCACCGTGCATGGTGACGACCATGCGGCCCGATTCCGTCAGGTGACCGACCACAGCGAAGTCGAGTTCCCACTTCTCGAAAATTCTGCGTGCCTCGTCCTCACGGCCCTGCTTCAGGACCATCAGCATGCGTTCCTGACTTTCGGAGAGCATGATCTCGTAGGGAGTCATGCCGGTTTCCCGCTGAGGTACGTGATCGAGGTTCAGTTCGACGCCCATCCCTCCTTTGCCTGCCATCTCGAAGGATGACGAGGTGAGACCCGCCGCACCCATGTCCTGAATGGCAACGATGGCGTCAGTGTCCATCAATTCGAGGCAGGCCTCGAGCAGCAGTTTCTCAGTGAACGGATCCCCGACCTGGACCGTCGGGCGCTTTTCCTCTGCGGCCTCGTCGAACTCGGCGGAAGCCATGGTTGCGCCGTGAATGCCGTCGCGTCCTGTCTTGGAACCCACGTAGACAACCGGATTTCCAGCGCCGGCTGCGGTCGAGTAGAAAATCCGATCGGCGTCTGCGAGCCCCACTGTCATGGCATTGACCAGGATGTTGCCGTTATAGCTCTCGTGGAAGGTGCATTCCCCGCCCACGGTGGGGACACCGATGCAGTTACCGTAGCCACCGATTCCGGCTACGACACCTGCCACCAGGTGACGGGTCTTGGAATTTTCCGGTTCGCCAAACCGCAAGCAGTTGAGATTGGCAATGGGACGCGCCCCCATCGTGAACACGTCGCGCAGGATGCCGCCGACGCCCGTTGCCGCACCTTGGTAGGGCTCGATAAAAGATGGATGGTTATGGCTTTCCATCTTGAAGATGGCTGCCTGTCCGTCCCCGATATCGACCACGCCGGCATTCTCACCGGGTCCGCAAATGACCCATGGTGCCTCGGTTGGCAATGTCTTCAGCCATTTCTTGGATGACTTGTAGGAGCAATGTTCGCTCCACATCACGGAGAAAATTCCCAGTTCCGTGAGATTTGGATCACGGCCGAGGATGTCCTGCGCCTGACGGTATTCCGATTCGCTCAGCCCGTGCTCCGCGATCAGTTCGGCGGTGATGATGGGTTCGGCGTCACTCATGCCAGGCTTTCAACCAGCGACTCGAAGAGTGGGCGGCCATCCGCGCAACTCTGGGACTCGTCAATGTGGTCTTCGGGATGGGGCATCAGACCCAGCACGTTCCGATTCTCGTTGTAGACCCCGGCGATCCCGTTGATTGAACCGTTCGGGTTGACGGAATCGTCGAGGTGACCCTCTGGTGTGCAGTAGCGGAACGCGACCTGACCCTCACCTTCGATCCGAGTCAGGGTTTCCGAGTCCGAGAAATAATTCCCGTCGTGATGGGCCACCGGAACGCGAATGACCTGGCCTTCGGCGTACCGTTCCGTGAATACCGTGTCCGTCCGTTCGACTTTGAGATGGATATTGCGGCAGACGAATTTCAGGTCCCGGTTGGCCATCAGCACGCCGGGTAGCAAGCCGGCCTCGGTCAGTATCTGGAAACCGTTGCAGATACCGAGTACCGCCACGCCGGCCTGCGCCCGTACTGTTACTTCCTTGAGGATGGGTGAGCGCGCCGCCATTGCGCCTGATCGCAGATAGTCACCGTAGGAGAAGCCGCCGGGAAGAACGATCAGGTCTGCTTTTGGAAGTTCCGTGTTCCGGTGCCAGATCAGCAGCGGTTCCTTCCCGCTGACCGCAGTCAGCGCATCGATAACGTCGACGTCACGATTTGAGCCAGGAAATATGACGACTGCTGCCTTCAACCGTCCTCCAACTCAATCTGGTAATCCTCGATTACCGTGTTTGCGAGCAGCCGCGTGCACATTGCTTCGACGGCAGCGCGCGCCTGTTCGGCATCCGACTCGACGAGGTCCAGTTCCAGATATTTACCCTGGCGAACATCGTCCACACCGTCGAACCCGAGAGACGTTAATGCGTTGTGAACAGCCTTGCCCTGGGGATCGAGGACACCCGATTTCAGTGTGATATGGACGCGCGCCTTCACGCGCGGCTACTGAATCGCCTTGGGACCCTGCATGTCGCGAGGGCCGCTCTCCGGCAGGATACCCAAGCGCTGGGCAACTTCCTGATAGGCTTCGGCGACGTCCCCCATATCGCGGCGGAACCGGTCCTTGTCGAGCTTCTTACCCGTCTTCAAGTCCCACAGGCGGCAGCTGTCCGGGCTGATTTCATCGGCAAGGATGACCCGTTCCTCATCGTTCGCGTAATAGCGTCCAAACTCGATCTTGAAGTCGATCAGGCGGATGCCAATGCCGCGGAACAATCCGCTGAGGAAGTCATTGATCCGCAAGGTCATCGACATCATCTCGTCGAGCTCCTGCGGTGTCGCCCAACCGAACGCGGTGATGTGCTCTTCGGAGACGATGGGATCGTCCAGTTCGTCGGACTTGTAACACCATTCGACAATCGACCGGGTCAACGCCGAACCTTCGGTGATCCCTAGCCGTTTGGCCATGGACCCTGCAGCGACATTCCGGACGATCACCTCAATGGGGATAATCTCCACCTCTTTGACGAGTTGTTCGCGCATGTTCAACCGGCGCACGAAATGGGTGGGAATACCCATGTCGGCGATTCCCGTCATCAGGTACTCGGAGATGCGGTTGTTCAGCACCCCTTTGCCCGTGATCGTGCCGGTCTTCTTCTTGTTGTATGCGGTAGCATCGTCCTTGAAATACTGGACGATCGTGCCAGGCTCGGGGCCTTCAAAAAGGACCTTTGCCTTGCCTTCGTAAATTTGTCTGCGACGGCCCATCCTTGGATCTCATTTGGAAGCGCGGATCCCGAATAGGTCACCAATCGAAGATGGCCTGGGGATGCCTGCGCAAGGCTTCAGAAAGGTACGGATGATATAAACGAATTACGCGTTGATCACAACGAGACGGAGCCAACAAATCGGCATATCAGCCTACTTTTTTGCCATCGAAGGATTTGCCCCGTTCGTGATCGAGGGAGACGCGGCTCGTCCATTCCAAAATTGTAAATTACCAATGGTGAGTAGGTTGATTTGCCCGTTTCTGGTCGCTATGTCATAGCTGAATCTCCAGTGCACAAGATTGGAAGACCATGACGACATTCAATGACCGCGAGAAGGCAGCGGAGGCCAAGTTCAGTCACGACCAAGAGACCGAGTTCAAGGTCATGGCGCGGCGCAACAAGTTGCTGGGCCTTTGGGTGGCGGAGCATTTGAACATCGCCGGGGACGAGGCCGAAGCCTACGCCCGCGAAGTGGTCAAATCCGACTTCGACCGGCCCGGTGACGAGGACGTGTTCGAGAAGGTCTGGGGAGATCTACAAGCCAAGAACATCGACCTCTCCGAGCATCGAGTTCGCCGGCATATGACCGACCTCCTCCAAGAGGCACACCGTCAGATCGTTGAGGAATCGCAATAGCGGGCAACAAGTTCGGGATCACGCCACCCGACTCTCCCCCTGTCAGAGGGAGGGAAAATTTTTGCGGTCTATCCCCGAACAATTTCCCGTATCTATTCCTCGAATACCCGGGCGAAGATCGTGTCCACGTATTTCGTGTGATGACCAAGATCAAAGAGCGCTTCGAGCTCTGATTCATCTAGCGCCTGTGTGACACGCTTATCCTTCCTCAGGAGGTCAAGAAAGCTGGCATCGCCATCAACTGCCTGCATGGCATTATCCTGCACTGCGGCGTAGGCATCTTCGCGGCTAACGCCGGCCTGGGTCAGCGCGAGCAGGACGCGCTGCGAATGTATGACACCGCCCAGCGCGTCGAGATTTCGCTGCATGTTTTCGGGATAGACGACCAGCCGGTCGATCACCGAGGTCAGGCGAACCAGCGCGAAGTCGAGAGTCACCGTCGCATCGGGGCCAAACATTCTTTCGACGGATGAGTGCGAAATATCGCGTTCGTGCCAGAGTGCAACGTTCTCCAGAGCTGGCGTGACCGCTGCACGGACCACTCGCGCCAGACCTGTCAGATTCTCGGTCAGGATGGGGTTTTTCTTGTGAGGCATCGCGGAAGACCCTTTCTGGCCCTCCGAGAAATACTCCTGTGCTTCACGCACCTCGGTCCTTTGAAGGTGACGAATTTCCGTCGCCAGTCGTTCGATGGAACTCGCCACGATTCCAAGGGCGGCGAAGAACGCGGCATGCCTGTCGCGCGGTATCACTTGCGTTGAGACAGGTTCCGGATGAAGTCCCAGCTTCTCGGCGACGTAACTCTCCACCTTGGGGTCGATGTTTGCGAAGGTGCCGACGGCACCGGATATCTTGCAGGTGGCGACTTCATGCCGCGCCGTTACGAGACGCTCACGGTTGCGGGAAAACTCGGCGTAGGCGCCTGCCAGCTTGAGACCGAATGTCGTGGGCTCGGCGTGAATTCCGTGGCTGCGACCGATGCACACCGTGTCCTTGTGCTCGTATGCGCGTCGCTTGAGGGCATCCAGGAGCCCATCGATGTCAGCGATCAGTACATCTGCCGCGCGTGTGAGCTGCACCGAAAGGCAGGTGTCCAGGACGTCGGACGACGTCATGCCCTGGTGCACGAATCGCGCCGGCTCACCCACGTACTCCGCGACGTTCGTGAGAAAGGCGATCACATCGTGACGGGTCTCTCTTTCAATCTCGTCGATTCGCTCGATCTCGAAGGCACCCCGTTCGCGAACTGCCTGGGCAGCTTCTTCTGGAATCACGCCGAGATCTGCTTGGGCCTCACAGGCCAGAACCTCTATGTCGAGCCAGATCTGGAACCGTGACTCCGGTTCCCAGATAGACGTCATCTCCTGGCGGGAATAGCGCGGGATCATGTGGGTGCGTTTCTCCTTCTTGAACGGGAATGGACCTACTTCGGATAGGCCTTGTGGGTCACGCCGACGAGCCAGCCGTAGTCGATGGGCAGGGTAACGCCGGTAATGGCATGTGCGGCCTCCGAGCAGAGGAAGAATATACCCTCCGCAACGTCTTCGGGCATGATCATCTTGGGGATCGCATTGTCCGCCTTGAGCTTCTCCGGATCCCGCTCTCCCGCATCGATTCGCACTTTCATCTCGTCCGAGAGCGTGGCGTGTGGCGCGACGGCATTGACCCGAACGCCCTGCGGTCCAAATTCCGCAGCGAGGACCTCCGTCAGGGATTTCACGGCAACCTTGCTGGGCCCGTATGCGACCAATGGCATGGACTTGAAGCTGGTGCTGGAAGCGAGGTTGAGAATGCAGCCGTGGCCACGTTCGGCCATACGAGGTGCCACCGCCCGGCAGCAGAGATAGAGACCGCGATAATTCACGTCCCAGACCCGGTCGTGCTCGTCCATGTCCTTGTCTGCCGACCTGCCCGGATTCTCCAGGATTCCGGCATTGTTGACCCAGACTTCGATGGGACCGTGCTCGGTCTCAACCGATTCGACAAGCTCCTCAACGGCGTCCTCCTGGGACACGTCAAACTCATAGGCCGCGCCGCCGCCGCCAGAGTCGTTGATCTCTTGCGCGGATTGCTGCGCGAGCTCACCTCTGACATCGGCCAGGACCACGAAGTCGCCGTCCTGAGCGAAGCGCTTGGCGGCCGCGAGGCCAATGCCGCGCGCGCCGCCCGTCACTACAACGATCCGTCCGTCAGCCATGGACACTCTCCTCGATTTTCAGGTTCGATTTCATCGGCTCATTGTCTCCGGAGGACTCCACTATCTCGGGTAGGCGTTGTAGTTGACGGCCACCTGCCAACCGTAGTCGATGGGGAGCGTGACTCCGGAAATAGCACGTGCCTCTTCGGAGCAGAGGAAGAATATGGATTCCGCAACGTCCTCGGGGACGACGATCTCGGGTATGGCGTTCCAAGCGATGATCTTTTCCGGGTCCCGCTCGCCCGCCGCGACACGTCGTTTCATGTTCTCGGTCATCGTGACTCCCGGTGCCACGCCGTTCACCCGGACACCACTAGGGCCGAACTCCGCAGCCAGCACCTCGGTGAGCATCTTGAGAGAGGTCTTTCCGGTTCCGTACGCGACCAGCGGGTAAGGTCGGGTCGACGTCGTCGAGTGCATGTTGACGATTGCGCCACGCCCACGTGCTGTCATGCGTGGGCCGACCTCGCGGCATGTCATGTACACGCCGCGGTAATTGATTCGCCACATGCGGTCGTGTTCCTCAAGCGGCATGTCTTCGATGCCGCCGGGGTTCTGCAGAATGCCGGCACAGGTCACCAGGGCATCGATCGGTCCCTCGTTTTCTTCGATCGCCTGCACCACATTCGAAACCTGGCCATCATCGGCAACGTCTAGTTGGTAGTAGGATGCCTGTCCTCCCGAGCGGGAAATGGATTCCACCGCTTCCCGCGCCGCATTCCCGAGTACGTCGGCGATCACGACATGGTCACCGGCTTCGGCAAAGCGCACGGCCGAAGCGAGCCCGATGCCTGCGGCACCGCCGGTGATCAGAGTGACCCGGG
>DEBC01000050.1:44340-53853 GCA_002348365.1 Alphaproteobacteria bacterium UBA2966
CAGTCGATGGGCAGCGTGACGCCAGTGATGGCACTCGCTTCTTCCGAACAGAGGAACCAGAGACCGTTTCCGACGTCTTCGGGCGTTACGAGCTTGGCCAGTGCATTCTGTCGGATCATGACGTCGGGATTGCGATGCCCCGTTTCGATGCGTGCCTGCATAGCGGGCGTGAGAACGTAGCCCGGTGCCACCGCATTCACACGCACGTTGTTCTCCCCCATTTCGGCCGAAAGGATCTCGGTGAGCGATTTTACGGCCGCCTTTCCCGCCGTGTAGGCAGTTACCTGGTAGGGAACGAAGCTGACAATCGATGCGATGTTGCCGATGGCGCCTCCACCCTGTTCCTGCATGCGCCGGCCGACCTCGCGGCAGCACAGGAATGTGCCCCGATAGTTGACCGAATGCACGGCATCGAACTGTTCCATCGAAAATTCGGTAATCGTTTCGGGGTTGTGCAGAATGCCGGCCGAATTGATCAGCGCTCCGATGGGGCCATGATCCCGTTCAACGGCATCGGCCATAGCGATGACCGAATCCTCACTCGTGACGTCGAGTTGCTGGAATGCGGCCCGCCCGCCCGCGGATTCGATTTCCTTGACCGTTGCATCGCCGGCGTCCTGCTGGAGATCGGCGATAACGATGAAATCACCGCCCTGAGCGAACCTCTTGGCGGTTGCCTGGCCGATTCCGCTGGCCCCGCCGGTGACGATCGTGATCCTGCCATTGGACATGGTGATACGTCCCCCTTGAACGTCGTTGCTTTGCCGCTACGAACATCGCCCGGTCGGGCGCGGCCTCAAGTCAACATAGATGAAGCTCCGGGACTGGAAAAGGGAGCCGACCTGGGGATCTACGCAGTCATGGGTTCTGCGTCCTTGGGCCCCGTGACGAGGTGCACGATTCCCGCTGGATTCATGATCCAATAGCCATCGAACCCGTCGGGCAGGGGCCCGATGTCGTCGCAGCGCACCACGTCGTGACTCTTCAGGTAGTCTTCTGCCGGCCCGGGACTTTCCACCACCATCTGCAACCAGACCTCGGCGCGGCTGAGTTGAGGACAGCGGTCGATCCACAGGCTGATACGGCCGAAATGAAAGGCAATGCTGGATTCCGTGGACTGAAGCTGCTCCAGCCCTACAACATCCCGATAAAAACGTACCGTTTCATCGAACTCATGCGCCGGGACTTTCATCGCGATGTTCTGGCCTGCGCGAAAGTCTACGTTGTCTGCCTGTGTCATGAGCGTGCCTCTGCACTTGTTGCTATGATGAAGCCTGACTGAGGAACGTTGACCCAAGGGCTCCCTGACATGGATCGCATCTCCGCCAACGGCATCGACATCGCTTATCGTTTCGATGGCCCGTCAGAGACGGCTGCCGCCACACCGTGCGTGATGCTCTGCAACGGCATCATGTCGAACTTCTCAATGTGGGACCAACAAATCCCTGCCCTGATCGATCGATATCGCGTCCTGCGCTTTGACAACCGTGGCCACGGTGGGACTGAACTGACACCACCGCCCTATTCCATGGAAACCCTGGCAGCGGACGCCTGTGGTCTTCTGGACGCCTTGGGAATTGATCAGGTGCACTTCGTGGGGGCCTCGCTCGGCGGCATGGTCGGTCAGCTCTTCGCCGTAAGGCATCCGGAACGACTGAAGAGCCTCGCATTTCTCGGAACGCTGTCCGTCATGGGACCGGTGGACATGTGGAACGACCGCTTCACGGCAGCACAATCCGACGGACTCGCAGCCCTCATGCCGACCATGATGGAACGCTGGTTCACCCCGGAGTTTAGACAGTCTCATGCAGACTTTGTCGCGGATGTCGTTGCCAACGTGACGGCCACCGCGGTTGACGGCTACATCGGTTGCGGCTCGGCGATCCGGGACATGGACCAGACATCCATTCTCAAGGACATCAAGGCACCAACCTTGGTCATGGGGGGTGGCGAGGATCCCGGGGTGCCGCTCTCGGAAACCGCGATGATCCATGAGTCGATCCCCCGGGCCGAAAAAGTGATCATCGAGGGAGCGCGGCATCTGTTCGGCATTGAAAAGCCGGAGGAGACCAACCGCGCGCTCCGCGAATTCCTCGATCGCCACACACCCTCACCCGCTTGAGGCTTCACCTCTCGCCGCCCACTCCCTCAGGGAGAGGGCAGAGGGAGCGTAGCGAACGAGGGTGAGGGCACTTACTTCGGGTATGCCCGGTAGCTCAGCCAGACCTGCCAGCCATAATCCACCGGCAGGGTTGCGCCGGTGACTGCCTTGGCCCGATCCGAACACAGGAAGAAGATTCCTTCTGCGACGTCCTCAGGAACCAGCATCCTGGGAATCGCATTGTTTCCCACGATCATGTCGTAGTCGCGCTCGCCGGCGTCGATGCGGGCCTGCAGTGGCGGCGTCAGACAGGCCGTCGGTGCCACGGCATTCACCCGGATCCGATAGGGGCCGAGCTCAGCTGCGAGGATCTCTGTCAGGGCCATCACGGCGGACTTCGCGGGCCCATAGGCAGGCAGGGGAAAGGCGCGAAGGCTCGTGTTTGACGCGATATTGAGGATGACACCACGCTGGCGGGCCTGCATGCGCGGCGCGATCTCCCGGCAGCAGACATAGAGTCCCCGCACGTTGATGGCGTGCACCCGGTCGTAGTCCGCCATCGAGGTGTCCTCGATGGCCTCTGGGTTCTGCAGGATTCCGGCGGAGTTGATCAACACGTCGATGGGACCATGTTCGGTCTCAACCGTGTCAAACAATGCGGCGATCTGGGCTTCTTCCGCCACGTCGCAGGGGACGAAGCTCGCCTTACCTCCGTTCTCCATGATCTCGCTGACCACGCTGGCCGCGCCTTCTTCATTGATATCGGCAATGATGACCGCATCGCCGCCCCGGGCCTGGCGCATGGCCGCACCGCGTCCGATGCCACTGGCACCGCCCGTCACGACCGTGATGCGAGGATCACCCAAACTGGTTGCTATTTTGGGTAGGCGTTGTAGGGCGTGGCCACCAGAACGCCGGCATCCACGGGGAGGTTGGTGCCGGTTATGGCCTTGGCCCGATCCGAACACAGGAAGAAGATTCCTTCTGCGACGTCCTGCATCTCCGTCATGCAACCTAACGCGGAGTCGCGCACCATGACGTCTTTGCTGCGAATGCCTTGATCAAAGCGTTCCTGCATCATCGGCGTGTGAACGTAACCCGGCGAGACGGAGTTGACCCGCACGTTGTAGGGTCCGCATTCGGCCGCCAGGATCTCGGTCAGTGCGATAACGGCAGTCTTGGCGGGCGAATAAGCGCCCACAGGATAGGGTTGAATGCCGAACATCGAGGCGACGTTCCCGATCACACCACGCTTTCGTTCCTTCATGCGCGGTACAACCGCGCGGCAGCACATGTAGACGCCCCGGTAATCCACATCCCATACCCGGTCATGGTCCTCCATCGGAAACTCCTCGATGGTGGATCCATCCTGCATGATTCCGGCGTTGTTGATGAACACGTCAATCGGACCATGATCCTTCTCGACCTGGTCTACGAATCTGTTTACCGAGTCCTCGCTGGTCACGTCCAGGTTGTGGTACGCCGCACTGCCGCCCCCGGCTTCAAGGGCGGCCACCGTTTCGGCTCCGACGTCATCCAGGACGTCGCCGATGATGATTTTGTCTCCGCCGGCGGAGAAACGCCGTGCGGTCGTCTCGCCGATGCCGCGGGCAGCCCCCGTGATGACTGTCAGTCTCTGGTCCGCCACGCCGTCCTCGTCAGTCCCTGTCGCTGTCGCGGAACCTTGCGTCAGCTGGCCTCGGCCAGTTCGCTTTGCTCGGCCGCTTGTCCTTCGTTGACGAGCGTCGTGCGGTGCATGCGGCGCCGGTCGTGTTCCTCATCGAAGGGCAGGACGCGGTGCATGGTCGCTCGGTTGTCCCAGAATATCAGGTCGTTGGCCTGCCACTCGTGTGTGTAGACGAATTCGGGCCGAGTGGCGAAGGCAACGAGATCCTCGATGATGTCATGGCTTTCCTCGGCCTCCATCCCCTCGATGTGGGTTGCGATGTTGTGTGCCAGATAGAGGGTGCGACGCCCGGTTTCGGGATGAATGTGGACGATCGGCTGGGCCACCGGCTGCAGCTCGGCCTTCTGCTCGGCCGTCAGTGGACCGCGATGCGGCACGAAGTTCTCCCAGTAATAGACGTAGTCATGCACCGCCTTCTTGTCCTCGAGCCAGGCCTTCTTCTCCTCGGGAAGCGCGTCGTAAGCGGCATACATCCCGGCAAACTGGGTCTGGCCACCTTCCGCTGGACACTCCAGGCAGTAGAACAGCGATCCGAGTGACGGAAATTCCCGGTATGAGTAGTCAAAGTGCCAGTGACGTGCTCCGCCGCTGGCGCCGATGTTGCGCCCGTTCTCGACGATGTTGGAGACGATGAAGATCTCCGGATGCCCTGGCAGGTTGAACTGGTCGGCGACGTGCGGCTCCAGCCGTCCGAACTGCTGGCTGAAGGCGATGTGTTGCTCGGGCGTGATGTGCTGGTCACGAAACAGCAAAATCCCGTTGTTGCAGAGCATGTCGTTGATCTGCTGGATCGCATCATCCGGAACCGGCTTCGAAAGGTCGATGCCGTGAATCTCCATGCCGATCGTCGGCATCAGGGGAGTAAAGGTGGGTGAATCGTTGGTCATGACAGATATGTGTCTGGTTTGATCATGTGAGGCGCCCCTTCGCAGTAGGTCAGCAGCCGAATACTGTCAAGTCTGGGTGAGGGCTGACGCTCATGCCCAACCACCAGCAAAGGGCATGACGTGTCCGGTAATGAAGTCACTCTGATCCGACGCGTAGAACGCGATCAGGGCGGCGACCTCTTCGGGTTTTCCCAGGCGTTTCAATGGGATGTTGTGGGTCATCTTGGCCAACGCCTCGGGATCACTGACCAGTTCTGGCGGAAAGTAGGTCGGGCTCTCGACGTAGTTCGGCGCAATGGCATTGACCTGGATATTGTCGCGGCCCAGTTCCTGGGCAAGCGATACCGCCAGCGCATTGGTGGCGCCTCTCGCGGTGACATACATCGAATAATTGGGCAGACCGCGCAGAGGCGTCGCCGAAGTCACAAACAGGATCTTGCCGCTCCTGCGTTCCTTCATCTGCGGCACCACGGCGCCGGCCATTTCAAACGGGAAGACCACCATCTCCTCCAGTGCCGATCGCAAGTCAGTTGTCGCTGCGGATTCAATGGGCGCCCGCACGGCGGCTCCGGCGTCATTGCAGATCACCACGTCGATGCGACCCTGAGTGCCGGTCACGTCTTCGACGATTTCCTGCGGGCGTTGCGCCCGGGTGACGTTGAGGTCGGGGTGGGCAGCTGCATAGGATTCTGCAACCGAGGCATCTTCAAAGCTCGCGTCGTGACAGACCACGGTCGCGCCTTGGGCCGCGAGTTCCGCGGCCACGGGATCGCCGACGAAATGCTCGACATTGCTGATCAGGACCACTTTGTCGTTCAGCACGGTGATCTCCCTCCCTGGTATCCGACACCTAGTAAACCACAGAGGCACAGAGAGATGCTGCCGTTCTCACAATCACACCGTCATCGCCCGGCTTTGCCGGGGCGATCCAGTACAACAAAATCCTGGATGCCCCGGGGCTCGCACCGGGGCATGACGAAAATGAAGATGCGTAGCGCCAGCACAGGCCCTGGGTGATCTCGGTAATCTTTCTGGTCAAAGTTCCTATAGCAGCCCCAATTCACGGAAGCTGGCGTGTCCCGTCTTCGCGATGACGACGTGATCATGGATGGTGATGCCCAGTTTACCTGCGGCATCGGCCACCTGGTGGGTAATCTCTATATCAGCCTGAGAGGGGGTCGGGTCACCGCTGGGGTGGTTGTGCAACAGAATCACCGCCGACGCTGCGACTTCCAACGCGCGTTTCACCACCTCTCGGGCATAGACGGGTGTGTGGTCGACGGTACCCCGACCCTGTACCTCGTCGGCGATTAATCCGTTCTTGCGGTCAAGATAGAGGACGCGAAACTGCCAAACCTGTCGATCAACTCCTTGGCCACGGGTTTGACGTCGCGCCTCGGGATCGCGAGGAACAGCACAAGGTCCAACAGCTCATAGTCGGGGAGGGCGTCAGCGCCCGCGTCCATGAATCGCGCGCGCAGGCGCTGTCGGAGATCGTGGAAGTGCGGCTTATCCGACACCGGTGTCATAAGGCGGGTGATGGAAGCCCTTCGGCGACTGCGTGAAGATCTGGCATCCCGTCTCGGTCACGCCGATGGTGTGCTCGAATTGGGCAGACAACGAGCGGTCCTTGGTCACTGCCGTCCACCCGTCAGAGAGCAGCTTCACCTGCCATTTGCCCAGGTTGATCATGGGCTCAACGGTGAAGAACATGCCCGGCTTGAGTTCGACCCCTGTCCGCGGATCGCCAAAATGGAGGACGTTGGGTGAATCATGGAAGACCTGGCCGATGCCGTGCCCGCAGAAATCCCGCACCACAGAACAGCGGTGTGATTCCGCATAGCTCTGGATTGCATGGCCGATATCGCCTGTCGTCGCGCCAGGACGAACGGCGGCGATCCCATGCATCATCGACTCGTAAGTGACATCGCAAAGCCGTTGCGCTTTTCGGCCGACATTGCCGATCGTAAACATGCGGCTTGAATCGCCGTGCCAACCGTTGACGATGACGGTCACGTCGAGGTTCATGATGTCGCCGTCTTTCAGCGTCCGATCGCCGGGAATCCCGTGACAGACGACGTGGTTGAGCGACGTGCAGATGGATTTCGGAAATCCGCGGTAATGGAGGGGTGCGGAGACGGCTCCATGGTCCAGGACGAATTCGCTACACAGCGTGTCGAGCTTTTCCGTTGTCACCCCCGGCACCACGAAAGGCGTGATGTAGTCCAAGGTTTCCGCCGCCAATCGCCCAGCGTCACGCATGCCGGCAAATCCTTCCGGTCCGTGTAGCTTTATGTCTGCCGTACGGCGAGGGGGAGCTTCGATCCGGGTCGTCTGGTCGGTCATGTTCATCAAAAATTGTCGCCTTAGGGCCGGACGATCGGCACGGCGCGCGTGACGTTGATGGCCTTGGGCGTGAGTTTACAGGAATAGGCGATGGCCTCAACGCCGCTCGCCATTGCCGCCGTGAGACCTTCGTCGTAATTCGGGTCGATATCCGCCGCAATCGAGAGGTGGTCGCAGTCGTCGCGCTGGATGAGATAGACCATCACCGCGCGGTGGCCTTCGGCGACCATGTCTGCCATCTCCACGAGATGCTTGGCGCCCCGTGCAGTCACCGAGTCGGGGAACTCCGCCGCTCCCGCCTCGCGGCTGAGGTGTACGTTCTTGACTTCGACGTAGCAGGGCGGTCCATCGCCTTCGAGTAGGATATCGATCCGCGAGTTCTTACCATACTTGACCTCGCGGCGTTGCGATTTATAGCCCTGTAGCTCCGCAATGGTCCCGGCTTCGATGGCGTCGGCCACCAGGCCATTCGGGTGTGCCGTGTTGATGCCGACCAGAGCCCGGCCGTCATGGACCAGCTCCCAGGTATAGCGAAGCTTTCGCTCGGGATTTGTGGCCGGCGACAGCCAGACGTCGAACCCGGGTTCGGTGAGGCCCAGCATGGAGCCGGGATTGGCGCAATGCGCCGTGACGACGTCACCGGATTCGAGTTCGACATCCGTCAGGAACCGCTTGTAGCGCTTGATCAGGGTGCCCTTGATGAGGGGATTGGGGAATTTCATGGACCAAAGGTAGTGTCGCGGGCACGGGACTTCAATTGACTCGGGTCTCCCCCTTGCACACGAGCCGCCAAGGGTTAAGGATTGCCCTCCCGTGGCGCACTCAATGGAAACGAGTTTTGGCCGGACCCGACTCTGAAAAGACCGCCTGCGTTCTGATCATCGGCAACGAGATCCTCTCGGGTCGCGTGCAGGACCGGAATTTGACCTACATCGCCGAGCGCCTGAACGACTACGGTGTGCGGCTGCGCGAAGCCCGCGTCATCCCCGATCGCGAGGACGCGATCATCGACACCATCAATGAGTGCCGGCAGGCCTTCGACTACGTGCTCACAACCGGTGGTATCGGGCCGACACACGACGACATCACGGCCGAGTGTGTCGCCAAGGCCTTTGGCGTGGCGCTCGAGATCAATGAAGAGGCCGCCGAGGCCATGGGCGCGCGCTCCGGTGATGCCAAGCGGAATGCGGCCAGGCTCCGCATGGCCCGCATCCCTGTCGGTGGGACCTTGATCAAGAATGCCATCTCGGCCGCGCCGGGCTTTCAGATGGAGAACGTATTCGTCATGGCAGGCGTGCCTTCTGTGGCCCATGCCATGGTCGATGCACTGGGCTCGCGATTGACTGGCGGCACGCCCGTGAGCTCGCGGGGTATTGTGGCGCACGTTTCGGAAGGGGCAGTGGCCGCTTCGCTGACCGCTATTCAGGAACGTTTCCCCGACACCGATATCGGTAGTTATCCGTTCTACCGGTCGGGACGGTTCGGAACGACGCTGGTTGTCCGCTCGACCGACTCCGAACGCATTGACGCTGCGGTCGAGGAGATCAAGTCGATGATTCGGGAGATGGGCGCCGAGCCCGAAGAGGAAATGGAGGCGGTGTGACAGGCAGCGCCACCTTCGATTTGCGGCGTGCCTCGCCGGCAGACGCCTCGGCGATCGCCCACGTCTATGTCAATTCCTGGCGCTCGACGTACAAAGGCCTGATTCCAGGTCAGGTCCTGGCCGCCCTCAACGAGCTGAAGCAGACCGGATATTGGTGGAATGCTCTGTGCGACACCACCCGCGGAGGTGGCGCTGTAGTTGCCGAGGGCGCGTCGCAGGTCGTGGGGTTTTCGGCGTTTGGGTCGGCGCGCGAGGACGGGTATTCCGGCCGCGGGGAGATTTACACGCTCTACCTGCTCGATGCCTATCAGCGCTGCGGCTTGGGGCGCCGCCTGTTGGCCGCCAGTGCCGACGACATGGTTGCCGCCGGGTTCAGCTCGATGTGTGTCTGGGTGCTGGCCGGCAATCCCGCGCGGGATTTCTATGAGCGCTTCGGCGGGATCGAGTTGTCGAGCCGTGACATTGGCGTCGGCGGCCGCCGTCTTGAGGAGATCTGCTATCTCTGGCCCGATCTCCGCCGCCTTGAGGCGTTGGAGGAGCATTGACCGCATGTCATCCGCGTTCGAAGTCCGCCCGATCACACCGACCATCGGCGGAGAAGTGTCCGGCATCGATCTGTCGCAGGATCTGTCTGATAAGACGATCGCGGATCTGCACGCGGCGTTTCTCGACCGCCAGGTCTTGTTCTTCCGCGATCAAGACATCACGGTCGATCAGCACATCGCCTTTGGCCGCCACTTCGGCGACCTGCATGTCAACCTCGCGGCCCCGCCGTACAAGGACGGAGATGCCGTCTATCGGGAGGTGATCCCGATCTACGCGGATCAGGATACGCCTCGGGCCGGGGGTGAAGTCTGGCATTCGGATGCATCCTGTGACCCGGAACCTC